>JANMGQ010000095.1:0-51246 GCA_031374735.1 Hyphomicrobiaceae bacterium
AGGCGGCAATGCACCGGACCAAGAGCGTAGTTGATCATAGCGACAGCCAAACCGCGTCGCCAACGCTTGTTGGCCGCACGCGTCAGCAGCGCCGCCCCTTCGCCGTTGGCACCATGGCGGTCCAATGGACGGGGCCGGGAAACTCAACTTTCGGCACGGCTATGACGTACACGACGCCGCCGGCTGGCACCTTGATCGTGGCGGGCTCGCGGATGAAGCCGAAGAAGAAGCTCGGGCCGCCGATCACGCGGCGACCAGCCGGAACCTTCAACGCGATACACGCCCCATCGCCGACGGCACCCACCACCTTGCCGTCGATGGCAATATCGACTGCGGACAAGGCGTTGACGAAGCCGCTCTCCCGGTTGACGTAGACGGTGCCGGTTTGTGCGGCTGCGACTGACGTCGTTGCGATGAGCCCGGCAAAACTCAGCACCATCGAACCCATCAACGCTTGCCCACGCATTTTACTCTCCCGCCTACCCAATGATTTGGCTGAATGACCTGAACCTAAGTGAAGCAAGCTTGCCGCATACCCGGCAATTGAAAAACTGCGTCGCGCGCATGTGCGCGGCAAACACTCAAGGCGTGTTGCTCGGCAGATACAAGCCGCGTGTGCACCAAAAGCAACGAACAAGACCATCGGCGACAGCAGGTTCGACAGCGCCAAATCGAGAATGTGTGCGTCGCTGCTGTCTTGGTCCAGCGTCACTTGTGGTGGCGTTGCGTGGTCACAGGGTCACATAAACTCCGGTCGCCGGATTGAGCACTTCGAGCTGGCCGCTGGCGATGTCGAAGTGGGCGCCGTGGAGCTGGATCTTGCCGCGGCCTTCCAGAATCTGGATGCAGGGAAACGTGCGCAGATTGGCGAGCGACGTCTGCACGGCGCGACGCTCGAGCGCCGCACACTGTTCGACGGTGGGCTTTTTGCCATGCGTGGCGATGACGTCATCGCGCGCCTCGTCCAACATGGACATCCAGTTGGTGATGAACTGCGCTTCCGTCTGGCGGGCTGCGGTCTTTTCGAGGCACGCGCGCACGCCGCCACATCCTGAGTGCCCCATCACAATGATGTGTTTGACGCGCAGGTTCAGCACGGCAAACTCGAGCGCGGCCGAAACGCCGTGATACTTGCCTGTGGTCTCAAACGGCGGCACCAAGTTTGCCACGTTGCGCATCACGAACAGCTCGCCGGGCATGGCCGAGAAGATCGTCTCTGGATCGACGCGGCTGTCGCAGCATGAAACCACCATGATATCAGGGCTTTGCCCGTTCACAGCCAAGTCTTCGTAGTGGGCCTGGTTGGGCGAGAAATGGCGGAAATGGAAACGCTTGAACCGATCCGCCAGCTTTTCAGGGAAGTGGGTCATGTCTGTCTCCAATCGCTGGTTTCAATCCAACGCACGCTGTTTTGACCCACTTGCCGATTAGACCTGCAGGGAGCAAGTCGGATTTGTCTATCGACCACCATTAACCTTGTAGGGAGGTGCAACTGGCCTCACCCACATCGATATGTGAACCGCCACGACACGTGCGGCAGCTGGGCATCAAACACGACATGATTTTTGACTACATCGTGGTTGGCGGCGGATCCGCTGGCGCGGCCATGGCCGCGCGGCTGGCGGAAGACCCGGATGTGTCCGTGTGTCTTCTCGAAGCTGGCGGCCATGGCAATGGGATTCTGGTCCGCGTGCCCTTTCTGGGCGTCGCGATGGTGACCAGCCACCTCAACAATTGGCAATTCCAGACCGTGCCTCAGGCGGGCCTCGACGGCCGCGTGCTCTATCAACCTCGCGGCAAATGTCTTGGCGGATCGAGCGCCATCAATGCCATGGTCTACGTCCGGGGCGACGCCGCCGACTACGACAGCTGGGCGGCCGACGGTTGCTCCGGCTGGTCCTTCGACGACGTCAAACCATTTTTCCTCCGCGCCGAGAACAACCAACGCGGCGCCAGTATCCACCATGGCGGAGCGGGTCCGCTGCAGGTGACCGATCAACGCGATCCGCATCCCGCCGCAAAGGGATTTGTCGATGCCTGTGTCGCGCACGGCATCCCTGCCACCGACGACTTCAACGGCCGAGCCCAGCACGGCGCCGGCATGTTCCAGGTCACGCAGTTCTGGACCCGGGGCAACCGAGGGCGACGCTGCTCGGCGCGCGCGGCTTATTTCACCGATGTGGCGAAGAACCTGACCATCGTCACCGGTGCCCATGGGACGAGGATCGCGTTTGAGGGGCGTCGAGCCGTTGGCATGCACTATCGCCAAAACGGCCGAGACGAGATCGCTCTGGCGCGCCGGGACGTGATTTTGTGCGCAGGCGCATTCGGCTCGCCGCACCTGCTGATGTTGTCTGGCATCGGACCGCGACGCGAACTGGAGCGGTATGGCATCGACGTGGTCCGCCATTTGCCAGGCGTTGGCCAAAACTTGCAGGATCACTTGAATTTCACGGTCCATCACCGCTCGGCGGACCACACCCTCGCCGGCCTCGGACCACGGGGCGCGATGCACATTGCGGCCTCAGCGGCCAGATGGATCTGGGATGGCGGCGGCCTGATTGCCACGCCCTACGCTGAAGCCGGGGCGTTCATGCGCTCGGGCCCCGCCGTTGACCTGCCCGATTTGCAGCTGCAGTTCGTCATCGCCATCGATGACGATCACGGCCGAAAAATGCACAAAGGCTATGGCTACTCGTGTCATGTCAGCGCGACGCGGCCGCATTCGCGGGGCGCGGTGGGCTTGGCGAGCGCTGACCCGCTGGCGCCGCCGAGCATTGACCCCCGTTATCTGTCGGACGCGCGCGACATGCCGCTGCTGGTGTCGGGTGCCAAACATGTCAGGGAGATTTTATCGGCCGAACCGCTGGCACCCTATCGCGGCGCGGAGGTTTATCCGCTGCGCGGCTACTCAGACGGCGCCATCGCCGCCATGATTCGCGCTCGTGCCGAGACGAGTTATCATCCCGTTGGCACCTGTAAGATGGGCGTCGATACCATGGCCGTGGTCGATCCCGAACTCAGGGTCCACGGCATCACGGGACTGCGCGTGGCAGACGCCTCGATCATGCCGACGTTGATCTCGGGCAACACGAATGCGGCCGCCATCATGATCGGCGAGCGCGGCGCTGATCTCGTACGAGGCCGCGCGCGCATCGTAGATCCGCTGCGGCAGGTCGCCTGATCAGCCGTCCAGCTGCCAGCGGCCATTCGCGAGCCGGCAGGCGATGCCTTCGGTGCGCTGCGTGTGCCGGCCCGATGTGAGCATGATGACCAAGTGCCGGCAGACATTGCCGCCGCGGTCCTTGAACGACTGGGTGGGCTGGAACACGCCGGACAAGCGGCCGTGCAGGCGCTGCCAAACATATGTGCCGCCGTCACCCACTTGGCTCAATGCGATGCTGATGGCGTCGAGGGTTGCCATTTCGTCGTTGTCGTCGAGGGTCGCGCGGAGATCGGGTGGCGCAAGATCCGGTGTCACACGCGTCACGGGCGTGGGTTCGGCAGCACCGGCGATATTGGGGGCAAAGATCACGATGGCGACCAGATACAGCGCGGCTGCGCAGGTCGCAAAAAATGCGAACGGCTCGTCTCTACACATGGGACACCACAACGCGACAGGGACACAACGGGGATACGCGGCCCGGCACGACAGGCCGAACCCTGCGCCAAGACTGCCGCAACAGGGTTAATCCCCCGTGAAGAGCCGTGCCGTCACGAGGTGCCCCGCCATCAATTCGACAGACGCGGTTGCGAGGCCACGACATCTCATCCTGCCCGGCATCGCCACGACCCAACACGCCATGACCCAAACATCGCTGTCTCGCCGCTCACTGCTCGCCGGCTTTGCCCTCGCGCCGCTAGGCGTGCGGGGTGCGTCCGCACGAGGTGTTGAACCTGCCGCGCAAAAGCTCATCCAGGCGGCCGAAAGTCAGATCGGTGTGACGCGCATCTACGACGCGGCTTACGTGCGCATCGCGTTTCCGGGCGGCGACGTGCCGATGGAGCGCGGCGTGTGCACGGACGTGGTTGTGCGCGCTTACCGGCAGGCCTTCGGCTACGATCTGCAGGCCAGACTGAACGCTGACATGAAGGCGAACTTTGGCGCTTATCCGAAGCGCTGGGGCCTCTCCGGCCCCGACACCAACATCGACCACCGGCGCGTGCCAAACCTGCAGGTGTTCTTCGCCCGCCGAAAGGCTGAACTGCCGCGACCCGTGACGTCGAGCGGCTGGCAAGCGGGCGACATCGTCACGATGCTCGTCCCGGGCGGACGCCCGCACATCGGCATCGTCAGCAGTACATTTGCGGCCGGCACTGAGCGGCCAAAAATCATTCACAACATCGGCTTTGGCACCCAGAACGACGATATTCTTGAGGTGCTCACGATCACGGGCCGGTATCGGCTGCTCAGCGGTGTCTGACCGCTGCTCATATCAGCGGCCAAAATTTCTGACTGACGACTTATCCCACCCACTGTCATGGCCGAGCTTGTCCCGGCCACCCATTCCGCAAAGAGCGCAGCATTGCTCGGGTGTTGAGCCGTCTCAACATGATGGCAACCAGCTCCGAGCGCTGCAGAATGGGTGGCCGGCACAAAAGGCCGGCCATGACAGTTTGTGGGCAGGCACATCCGTCAATGATTCTGACCTCCGGTCAGACGCCAGCACACATCACCTCACACCCGGCACGCCTTCCGCTGCGACTCGCGGCCGAGCTCCTTCGACACCTCGTCTGCCAGCATCAGGCTGCGGTTGCGGATCTGCGGCTGAATGGCCATGGCCTGCGGACTGCGCAAGACGCCAGGCGCGGCGGCGGCTTCGCGACGACCGACGGCGAGTTCATCGCAAGTCAGGCGCTGTTTTTCGGTCTTGAAGGCGAATAGGCGCACGCCCGTCGCATAGCTGTTGATGCTGGCCGGCTGGCGCACCCATGTGCGACCCTGGTCGGTCTGGAGCTGACGCAGCGCAGTCTGCCGCTGCGTGATGCAGCTCGGACTGTCGTCAACACAGCCGAAGTTTTGGACTTGCGTCTCGGGCTTTGAGATTTCGGCCGAGCAGCCGGCAAGGCCGGTCGCGGCGGCGGCCAGCACCAAGCCAGCACGGACCCGTGCGGAGATCGACAGTGTGGCCTGCATGGCTTCCCTCTTGAGACGCATCGCCCCAGCCGCTAGACGCAAGCCGTGGCAAGGGTGTGGCGAAAGTCGTACGTCCAAGCGCGATGGACGTCGGAAATCGGAAATCAGAAATCGGAAGCCGCTTTTCCGACTTCCGACATTCCGACTTCCGATTTCCACCTTCACGAACCAACACTCCGGAGTCCTCCCCATGGCCTATGCCATCCGCATCCAGTCCCACGGCGGGCCTGACGTGATGAAGTACGAAGAGATCCAGGTCGGCGCGCCCGGCGCTGGTCAAGTGAAGCTCAAACAGCATGCAATTGGTGTAAATTATATTGATACGTACCATCGTTCCGGACTTTACCCCCAACCGTTGCCATTTATCCCCGGTAGCGAAGGCGCTGGCGAAGTCATCGAGGTTGGCGCTGGCGTAACTGACCTGAAGGTCGGCGATCGCGTCGCCTACGCGGGTTCTGGCGGCGGCTATGCCACCGAACGGCTTTTCGCAGCTGACCGCCTGGTCAAGATCCCTGACGGCATCGACTACAAGACGGCGGCCGCCATGATGCTGCAGGGCATGACCGTCCGCTACCTGATCAAAAAGACCTACAAGGTTGGCCCTGGCACGACATCGCTCTGGCACGCTGGCGCTGGTGGCGTTGGTCTCATCGCCTGCCAGTGGGTGAAGGCGCTGGGCGGCACACTGATCGCGACCGCTGGCGGTCCCGAAAAGTGCAAACTCGCACTCGACAACGGCGCGACCTTTTGCATCGACTATTCGAAGGAAGACTTCGTCGCGCGCGTCGGCGAGATCACCAAGGGCGCCAAGTGCGATGTCGTGTACGATTCGATTGGTAAGGACACGTTCCCGAAGTCGCTCGATTGCCTGAAGCCGCACGGCCTGTTCGTATCGTTTGGCAACGCATCGGGCGCCATCGAGGCCTTCAACCCGGGCATTCTCGCGGCCAAGGGCTCGCTCTACATGACGCGTCCGACGCTCGGCACCTACACGGCCTCGCGTGCGGATCTCATCGAGACGGCAAACGATCTGTTCGATGTGGTGAAGACCGGCAAGGTCAAAATCGCCGTCAACCACACCTACCCGTTGAAGGACGCCGTGCAGTGCCACCGCGACCTCGAAGGCCGCAAGACGACGGGCTCGATCGTGCTCACGGCGTAAGGCACGTATGGGGCGGACGCGAGGCTCGCGAACCGCCCCATAGTGTACCAGTCTGACGCACACATGTGAGCCCTCATGACCCTCGTACGCCCCGCCCGCTGGACCGATCACGCGCAGCTTGTGCCTGTTATCGACGACTTCGCCCTGCTGCACCATCGCATGGACCCGGTGTTCCGGACGCGCTGGCTCGGCTTCACCGAAGCGATCTTTCAGACGTGGCTCGATGAGCCGGGCGACTATCATCGCGTCGCTGAAATCGATGGGCGTGTTGTCGGCTATCTGTGGGCCGGGCGCGGCGAGGGCAACACCGGTATCTATCTCTTCATGCGCCGCAGTCTGTTTGTCTACGTGCTCGCGGTCGCCGAAGCCGAGCGCGGCAGGGGCGTCGGCCGCGCGTTGCTTGGCGCAATCGAGGACGAAGCGCGCGCCTGCGACGCCGAGATCGTGCAATTGTCCGTCGTCGGCGCGAACGCGCGCGCCAAGGCGCTGTATCGTAGTCTCGGCTATGAGGTCTCAAGCGAGTTGATGACCAAGACACTCAAGCACGTGCGCCGCATAGAGGGCTGAGCCGATCCCGCTGGCGGCCATTGGAACTGGCGGCCGTTTTACGACGCGCCCGCCCGGATCTATGGTGGTCCGCCAATGGCACGCCCGACGCTGCTTGAGAGATCGCATCGATGATCAAAGATCCGCCTCTGCTGACAATCAAGCGCACTTGGACACGCCCCGATGCCGCGTTGATCGCAAAACTCTCAGGCGCGCAGAGCGGGCATATCGTCGACGCCTTGCAAGGCCGCGGCGCGCTCGACGCCGCCATCAAGCCACTCGATGCCACCAAAGCGGCATTCGTTGGCCCGGCTATCACGTGCGAGAGTTTTGCCGACGACAACCTCGCCATCATGGCGGCCGTTGCGCTGGCGAAGCCGGGTGACGTGCTGATTGTTCAAGCCGACGCCTTCATGCGCACGGCCGTGGTCGGCGACAACGTTGCGATGATGGCCAAGAACGCCGGCATCGTCGCGATCGTGCTCGATGGCATGGCGCGCGATCTCGACGGCATCCTTGCAGCAGGATTGCCCGTGCACTGCCGTGGCATCACGCCCAACAGCTGCGTGCGCAATGGCCCTGGCCGCGTCGGTCTGCCTGTGGTGTGCGGCGGCGTCGCGATTTCTGCAGGCGATGTCGTCATCGGCGACCGAGACGGCGTGGTGGCATTCCCGCAGTCGCAGCTTGCCGACATTGCCGCGGCGCTCGACGAGATCCGCCGCATGGAGGCCGAGTTACAAGCGCGCATTCGCGCCGGGCTGACCCAGTTCGACGCCACGGCGGCGCTGCTTGCATCTGACCGGGTGGCCTGGGTGGCATGACGCATGTAGGCTGAGCTAAAGCCCTGCGAGCGCTGCCCGCAAGGCGTCCCGCGAGACGGGTTTCGCCAGCATCGCCGCCAGGCGTGGCTTGAGCGCCTCGGCCTGCTTGAAGCCATCGGCAAAGCCGGACATCAGCACGACGCGCAGTGTTGGGCTGAGCGCAAACGCCCTCTCGGCCAAGGCAAACCCGTCCAGCTCCGGCATCTGCACGTCAGAGATCAGGGCTTGAAACTTTTGCGGTGCTGCGCTCAGGATCATCAATGCATCGGCGCCATTGTCGGCACTGACGACCTGATGGCCATCGGCACTCAGCGAGGCCTCGAGGGCTGAGCGCATTGCACTGTCGTCGTCGGCGAGAAGTATGCGGGCCATGACGCTCTCCCGGGTTTCAACTCAACTCTTCACCAGCCGTCCGACGAAAGGCAACTCACGATATCGATTTGCGACGTCCATGCCATAGCCGACGACAAACACGCGCGGACAATCGAAGGCCTTGAAGTCGGCCTCGACCGTCACGGCGCGCATGCCAGGCTTTTCCAGGAGCACGCAGGTGGCAACCGTTTTTGCCCCACGGGCGGCGATCAGATCCTTGGCGAACGCAAGGGTGCGCCCAGACTCGAGGATGTCGTCGACTATGAGAACGTTGCGCCCTGTCACGTCGGTTTCCATGTCGCGCACGATGGTCACATCACCAGATGAAATGGTGCCCTTCTTGTAGCTCGACAGGGTCATGAAATCGACCTCCGGCGAGATGCCCGCGTGGTGCAAGGCGCGAATGAGGTCGGCTGCGAAGACGAAGCTCCCCTTGAGGATCGCCACGACGACCAGGTTCGCGAGTTTGGCAGCCGCGATGGCCTTGGCTATCTCATCGATGCGGCTCGCAATCTGCTCGGGCGCAATGATGACCTCGACCGCATCGGTATGTGCGTGCCCGATTCCAGGGTGCCCAGCTTGGTGTTTGTCGGCCATATTGGTCCTTCGGCAATTGATTTGCTGCAAGTCTAGCAGCGCCACGTGCAAAGGGGCAGCGCCTTTTTCCGCGTGCCCCGTGACGACCTGCCCGTGACGACCGGCGGGTGGTGGTATATGCGCTCGGGAGCAACGACCTGGACCCGCATATGACAACCATACGCAACGACGTGCGCCGCGGCACATATCTCGACTCTGTGGCACTGATGCGCATGTCACGCACGGTTGCGGCGATGGACGGCGTCATCGAGTGCGGCATGATGATGGCGACGCCCGCCAACAAGCGCATCATGGCGGATGCCGGTGTGCTCGGGATTGAGGGAGAGGCTGCCGGACCGGGTGATCTTGTCATTGCCGTGTCGGCGCGCACGCCTGCCGCAGCTGATGCCGCGCTTGCCGCCGCAAAAGCCCAGATCGATGCACCGAAAACGGCCGGAGCCGGTGCTGCCGCATGGGCGCCACGCACGATCCGGGCCGCGGTGCAGGCTGATCCAGCAGCGAACCTGGCGCTCATCTCCGTTCCCGGCACGTTCGCCGCGGCCGAGGGGCGCAAGGCTTTGTCACGCGGGCTCAATGTGATGATGTTTTCCGACAACGTACCCATTGCCGACGAGGTCGCACTGAAGCAGCTCGCGCGCGACAAGGGCCTGCTGATGATGGGGCCGGATTGCGGGACGGCGATCATCAACGGCACGCCGCTCGGCTTTGCCAACGTGGTGCCGCGTGGCGACATCGGCATCATCGGCGCGTCGGGCACGGGCATTCAGGAGGTGTCGTGCCTGATCGCCAACAACGGTGGCGGCATCTCGCACGCCATCGGCACCGGCGGGCGCGACCTCAAGGCCGACGTCGGCGGCATCACCACGCTGATGGCCATCGACCTGCTCGATGCGGATCCCGCCACGCGCCACATCGTGATCATCTCGAAGCCACCCGCGGATGGGGTCGCGGCAAAAGTGCTGGAGCGGGTTGGGCGGTCGAAGAAGACGTTTGCCATCTGCTTCATCGGCGGCACGGATCATCCGATGCCGGCCAATGCGACGGCGACGACAACACTGCGTGGGGCTGCGGATATTGCGATGGGGAAGGTGCTGCCTCGGTTCCAGCCGAGCAGCAGCGCATCCACCGCGCAGGGCAAACTCATTCGTGGCCTTTTCGCCGGCGGAACACTGTGTGCGGAGGCGCAGGTGGTCTTGATGCAGTTTGGCGCGCGCGTGGCATCGAATGCGCCGGTGAAAGGCGCGCTTGAAATTGGCACTGCTCATACAAGCCTGATGCTCGACCTCGGCGACGACGAATACACACAAGGTCGCCCGCACCCGATGATTGAGCCGGCCGTCCGCGCGGCACCGCTTGAGTCCGCTTTCAGAGACGATGGCGTCGGCGTTATCCTGCTCGACGTCGTCCTCGGCTTTGGCGGGCATATGGAACCTGTGACAGAGATCGCGCGCGTGGCTCACAGCTTCCGAGACAGCAACAAGCGACTGGTTGCCTCCGTGACCGGGACGAACGGCGATCCGCAACATCTGGTGGCGCAGACAAGCGCGCTGCAAGCCGCCGGCTTCCTCGTCGCGGGCTGCATGTCAGATGCGGCTGAACTGGCGGCGAAGGTGGTTGGATTGGTCAAGTGACCTGTTTTGGTCGCCAAGCTGGTTTCGTGGCTGAAGGTGGCTGAAGGCTGACAACAGGCACGAGTTGCGCTAGTTTGGCGCTCCTTATCTGCATCCGACAAGCTGCCACATGACCCATGTCGCTGACACGCTCGAAGACACGACCGCAAAGCTGCGCAAGCTGCCCGCTGACAAGCAGGCAGCGGCGGCCGAGTTGATCCGCGAGCTGGCGAACGAGCCGAATGTTTATGCGTTGAGCGATGAGGAACTCGGAGTATTGGAACCTGAGATCGCCGGAGCCGACGCGGGGGATTTTGCTTCAGATGAAGAGGTCGCGCGCAGCATCCTGCGGCCTTGGGCATGACGGAGATCAAGTACAGGCGCATAGCGCTTCGCGATCTTGATCGGATACGAGCCTACATCGAAGCTAAAGCAGACGATCCTGCGGCGGCGGAGAGGGTGAGACGACATCTACTTGGACGGATTGAACATCTACGGCTTTTGCCCCTGACCGGCTCTCCGACGAAAGTGCCACGCCTGAGAATCTTGTTTCCAACGACGTACCCCTATCGGATCTACTATTTAGTTGCGATCGACCACGTCACGATCCTGCACATCCGTCACCCGTCCCGGGATGTTCCCGACCTCGACACGCTGCGCTAACGTCCCCCATGCCCAACCGCCTCACCACCGTCGCCGCGCCCCCCAAACTGCCGAAGCGGCTCGTCATCGCCATCGGCGGGAATGCGACGCATCCGGAAAACATCAGCGGCACCTCCGAGGAGCAAAAGCATATCGCCAAGTTGACGGCGGAGGCGCTGTTGCCGCTGGCCGCGCTGCCGTCGATGGAATTAATCATCACGCACGGAAATGGACCGGTGGTCGGCAAGATTCTGATGCGGCAGGCGCTGACGCGCGACCGCATTCCGCCCATGTCGCTCGATATCTGCGTGGCGCACAGCCAGGGCGGCATTGCATATCTGCTGATGCAGGCGTTGGAGAATGCGCTGCGCGAGCGCGACAACCAGCGTCACGTCGCCTGCCTGCTGACGCAGGTCGAAGTCGAGGCGAACGATCCTGCCTTTCAGAACCCGACCAAGTTCGTCGGCGCGTTTTTCACCAAGGAACAGGCCGTCGCCGTCGAAAAAGAACTCGGCTGGCTGATGAAGCAGGACGGACAGCGCGGCTGGCGGCACGTTGTGCCATCGCCGCTGCCACGACACGTCTGCGATATTTCGCTGATCGAGGCGCTGTCGAAACGCGGCACGATCGTCATTGCGGGTGGTGGCGGCGGTATTCCTGTCGTGCGCGGGCCGAAGGGCGTGCGGCACGGGATCGAGGCCGTCATCGACAAAGATCTGACCACGCAGCATATGGCACGCGTGCTCGGCATCGACACGATCATGTTGCTGACGGCTGTGCCAAAAGTGGCCGTTGATTTCGGCAAACCGACACAGCTGTGGCTCGATCGCATCTCGCTTGCCGAATTGAAGCAACACGCAGCGGATGGGCAGTTTCCGGCGGGCAGCATGGGCCCGAAGATCGAGGCCGCCATTCGGTTCCTCGAGAAGGGCGGCAAGCGCGTGATCATCGCCAAGCTCGACGAGGCCGTGGCCGCCCTGCGCGGCGAGACGGGGACGCACATCGAGGCCGATCATGCGTAAGCTCGCCGAGTTGCGCGCGGTCAGCATCGGGCCAATCGCGGCCGAGGTGTTGCGCAACGCGGCGCAGCTCGACGTCATCGCCGTGTTTGAGCGCTCGTTCTATCTGATGGCACCGAATGGCATCGTGTGCGTCGCGTTGGACTCGCTCGGGCCAGGGCCGATCAACGTTCTGATCACGCAGCATGCAGGGGTGCAGCCGTGGACGGGCGGTCTGCCGGCCGAAAGCAAAGCTGTGACAAGTGCGGGGCGGCTGACGATCGCTTCGGCATTCACCATCGACCTTGTGACGGCGCAGCCTTGGGCGCCGCCCGCCTGGACCGCCGTTACGGGCGAAGCGATAGCGCGGGGCGTTGCCGAGGTGATGCGGCTCGCGCCGACGATGGTCCCGGACGATGGACTGGCGGCGCTCGTCCTCGCGCCTGCGCATCGGGCGACGCGAACGGCCACAGGCGAAGCTGCCTCGGGTCTGGTGGCGGAATTGACGCGTGTGTTGACCGTTGATCTGAAGCGCGGCGCGTGGAGCAACGATGCATTGCGCGCCGCGACGCTGCTTGTCGGCCTCGGACCGGGCCTGACGCCGTCGGGCGATGATCTGCTTGGCGGCATGATGTTGGCGCTGTCGGCCCTCGGTCGCGACGAGATGCGCGACGCGCTCTGGCACGCGATCGGCGCGGAGCTGGATGAACTCACCGTGCCGATCAGCGCGATGCATCTGTCGGCCGCCGCAGACGGCCTCGGCGCGCAAGCGATGCATGAGATGATCGGTGCTGTGATTGAGGGCAACGCGGCGCGCATTGCCGCGTTGCTGCCGACCATGAGCACCATCGGGGCGACCTCCGGGTGGGACGCAATCGCAGGCGTCTTGCTCGTCTTGGGGGCGGTCGCGCGCGGTGGCTGATCGCCCTTTGCGAGGATGAAGCCGGACCTTCATGACCAAGGCGTGTTGAGGATATCGTCCGTGTCAGCTTCCGATAATCCGAGCCCAACGCGCGCTTCGGCCAAGGCAGGACGAAGGATCGCAAGTTCCTCCTCCGACACGGCGTCGCCGATCATCTGCCTCTTGTCGCGTGCAATATCGGTTGCTTCCGCCGACGCACCGATGCCGAAGATCGCGGAGATATGAGGCTTGACGGCGGATGGTACGGGCAGATTGCCGTCCACGAGACGAGACACATACGCCTCCAACGTGATGCCGAGCCGGCCGGCTTCGTCGCGCGCCAGCGCGATGTGCTCTGCATCCAGAGAGATGGTGATTTGGTCGGTCATGGGTCGTTGCTCGGCGGCAGCTTGCCAATGCAAGATAGTCCAGGATGTCCAGCGGGAAAAGGGCTCATGGCCAACGAAAAGATGAGATGCGCTACGCTGTGATCATCGAAAAGGCTGCCAGGAACTGTTTGGCCAATGTGCCCGACTTGCCTGGATTCATCGCGACCGGCGATACCGTTGCGGAGGCGGTGTTGCGCATCAGAACACCCTCACCGACTGTCGCTCGATGTTGGTGCGCAAAGTTGGATGCAGGCTGTCACGGGTCGTCACATGCGCCTCGAGCGCCGTTGCGCCTTCGGTCGTGATAGCGGGGCGGTGGGTGCGCAGGACTTTGAGGAAGTTATCACGAGTCATGGCACTACCAGTCCATAGTTTTCGACGTACTTGTCAATGAACTCGCTGAAATCGGCGGCGACAATGCAGGGCGTTTCGGACCAGTAGCACCAAATCTTGCCGCGCTCGGGTCCGTCCCCACACGAGATAGCCCAGGCTCCACACCAAACAAGCCAATCACAAAAAAACAACGTCGACTGTGCCACCGGCGCAACAACCAGGTGCGGAGCTTCTTTTGGAAATTCCTCCACGATGTTCCGAAGTCGCGTCAAGGGCCACCAATACGTGCCCCAACAGTCCCAGTTCCAGTCGTTGTCATCCACTACAGCATCGACACGCAAGTAGTCGCGGAAATCCGACGGTAGCGATATTCGGTAGCGTTGTTCGAGGGCTTTGAGTTGGTCTTCGGAGTGCCCCCTTGCAAGCCCGATAATCGATCCGGAGCCCTGCTGCTCGTCCCAGACTCGGCGCAGGCGTACGTAAGCTGGAGCCTTCGGTACGTGCGCCATAGTTAGGCCGGCCGCAACCCCGGCAGCGGTCAGATTGATCGCTTCTCGTCGGTTGGGTCGGCGGATCAGCATACGGCTACCCTCAACTATCCAGGAAGCTCCGCAGCTTCTTGCTCCGGCTCGGATGCTTGAGCTTGCGCAGCGCTTTCGCCTCAATTTGACGGATGCGTTCGCGCGTCACGCTGAACTGCTGGCCGACTTCTTCCAGCGTGTGGTCGGTGTTCATGCCGATGCCGAAGCGCATGCGCAGCACGCGTTCCTCGCGTGGCGTCAGTGAGGCGAGCACGCGCGTGGTGGTCTCGCGCAGGTTCGACTGGATGGCAGCGTCGATCGGCAACAGCGCGCCTTTGTCCTCGATAAAGTCGCCGAGATGGCTCTCGTCGCCGTCGTCGCCAACGGGCGTTTCAAGCGAGATCGGCTCCTTGGCGATTTTGAGAACCTTGCGCACCTTCTCAAGCGGCATGGCGAGCTTTTCGGCGAGTTCTTCCGGCGTCGGTTCGCGGCCGATCTCGTGCAGCATTTGACGGCTCGTGCGCACGATCTTGTTGATCGTCTCGATCATGTGCACGGGGATACGGATGGTGCGCGCCTGATCCGCGATCGAGCGCGTGATGGCCTGACGGATCCACCACGTGGCGTGAGGATCGAAAACTTGTAGCCACGGCGGTATTCGAACTTGTCGACGGCCTTCATCAGGCCGATGTTACCCTCCTGGATGAGGTCCAGGAACTGCAGGCCGCGGTTGGTGTACTTCTTGGCGATCGAGATGACGAGGATCGGATTGCGACCAGCCGATGTGCGTGCCAAAGGTTGAGCAGATTGGGAGGCTGCGAGATTGAAAGTCCGCGACATGATCCGGAAAATCGAGGATGACGGCTGGGTGCACGTCGCGACACGCGGTAGCCACCGACAATTTACGCACCCTACCAAGACCGGCCGCGTGACGATTGCTGGCAAACCATCAGATGATTTGGCGCGCGGCACGGAACGCAGTATCTTGCGTCAAGCTGGCCTGGAGGACGACTGATGCGCTACGCCGTGATCATCGAGAAGGCCGAGGGCAATTATTCCGCCTACGTGCCAGATCTGCCGGGCTGCATTGCGACCGGCGATACGGTCGCGGAAGTCGAGGCCGAGATGCGCGAAGCCATCCGGTTTCACATCGACGGCCTGCGTGAGGATGGTCTGCCTGTGCCCGAGCCGACGACGGTTGCGGCAGAGGTGGAGGCGTGAGGGCTTCAATGTTTGCACGTCCATTCGCCCGAGTGTGCCTTGCGAGCCTCGCATTGACGGTGTTCGCGCGGAGTGCCGATGCTGAGAAGCTGTCTTCTGCTCAATGCGAATTGGCCCTCAAAGCGATTAAAACAGTGGTTCTTCCTTTGGTTGAAGTATTGACACCTGCTTTTGGCTTGGCGGCCATGAAATTTGCGGCGAAGCAGAATGATGGCGGTTTCGAATGCGGAGAACCCGTATTCTTGGTGCCGGTGCTTCAGGTCGATGTCAAAGCCGGCAAAGACATGAGGCTCCTAGCAACAAAGTTGGGGGTCGATTTGGAGAAGGCCGGCATGATGTTTGAGGAACTGTCGTCAAAGTAAAAAGCCCACCTTCTGGTGGGCTTTCGTGTGTGATCAGCTGTCGAGGAACGAGCGCAGCTTCTTGCTCCGGCTCGGGTGCTTGAGCTTGCGCAGCGCCTTCGCCTCGATTTGACGGATGCGTTCGCGGGTGACGGAGAACTGCTGGCCGACTTCTTCCAAGGTGTGGTCGGTGTTCATGCCGATGCCGAAGCGCATGCGCAGCACGCGTTCCTCGCGCGGGGTGAGAGAAGCAAGCACGCGCGTGGTGGTCTCGCGCAGGTTCGACTGGATGGCGGCGTCGATCGGCAGCAGTGCGCCCTTATCTTCAATAAAGTCTCCGAGGTGGCTCTCGTCGCCGTCGTCGCCGACGGGGGTTTCCAAGGAGATCGGTTCCTTGGCGATTTTGAGCACCTTGCGCACTTTCTCCAAGGGCATGGCGAGCTTTTCGGCCAGCTCCTCGGGCGTCGGCTCGCGGCCGATCTCGTGCAGCATCTGACGTGACGTGCGCACGATCTTGTTGATCGTCTCGATCATGTGCACGGGGATGCGGATGGTGCGCGCCTGGTCCGCGATCGAGCGCGTGATGGCCTGACGGATCCACCACGTGGCGTAGGTCGAGAACTTGTAGCCGCGGCGGTATTCGAACTTGTCGACGGCCTTCATCAAGCCGATGTTGCCCTCCTGGATGAGATCCAGGAACTGCAGGCCGCGGTTGGTGTATTTCTTGGCGATCGAGATGACCAAGCGGAGGTTGGCTTCCACCATCTCCTTCTTGGCCTGACGGGCTTCGCGCTCGCCCTTCTGCACGGCCTTCACAATGCGGCGGAACTCGGGGATTTCGAGGCCAGTTTCGGTCGCAAGCGTGTGGATGTCGCCACGGATGCCGACGATGGTGCCGCGCTCATGCTTGATGAAGTTGACCCAGCCCTTGCGGCCGGCCTTCTCGATGCGCTCTACCCAGCCCTGGTCGAGTTCGTTGCCGTAGTACTCTTCGATGAACTCCGTGCGTGGCACCCCGAAGCTATCAGCCAACCGCATCAGGCGGCCTTCCTGCATCACGAGCTTTTTGTTGATGGCATACAGCTGCTCGACCAGCAGTTCGATACGCGTGTTGTTGAGCGCGAGTGACTTGACGTCGACGATGACCTCGTCGCGCACCTTCTCGTAGGCCTTCTGCTGTGTGCGCGTGACCTGCTCGCTCTGCACCTGCGCTTCGACGCGCTTCTCTTGCAGCTTGCGCAGCTTCTTATAGGTGTCGGCGATGCGCTGGAAGGTCTCGAGCACCTTTGGCTTCAGCTCGGCTTCCATTGCCGCAAGCGAGAGCTGGTTCTCGAAGTCGTCGTCTTCCTCGGGCTCGGCCTGGAACGGCGCGGGCACTTCCTCGCCGTCCTCGTTGATCATGGTAGCCGGCGGCGCGGGCGGCGGTGGCGGCGGACGTGGGCCACCCGCTGATGCAGGCCGCGGCCCCGGCGC
The DNA here is from genome assembly GCA_031374735.1 of Hyphomicrobiaceae bacterium. Classification (GTDB taxonomy): domain Bacteria; phylum Pseudomonadota; class Alphaproteobacteria; order Rhizobiales; family Hyphomicrobiaceae; genus JABFRJ01. The sequence continues at coordinate 17,065 of JANMGQ010000095.1, forward strand.
GACGCCCGCAATGGTGCCCGGGACAGGAAGGCCGTCGGGGCCGAGCGGGTTTGGAATGTTCTTGGCGTCCGGACCTTCGTAGGTCGCCTCAAGGTCAATGATGTCGCGCAGGAGAAGCTTGTTCTCCATCAACTCGTCGCGCCAGATGATGATGGCCTGGAAAGTCAGCGGGCTCTCGCACAGACCGGCGATCATGGCTTCGCGGCCGGCTTCGATGCGCTTGGCGATGGCGATTTCGCCCTCGCGCGACAGCAACTCGACTGAGCCCATGTCGCGCAGGTACATGCGCACGGGATCGTCCGTGCGGTCTCCGCCTGTGGCGTTGCCCTTGGTTTCGGCGACAGCGCCGCCACCTGGCTTTGCCACGGCACGGCTCTCGCCGTCCTCCTCATCGGCTTCAGCATCAGCCGGTTTGGCTTCGGTCTCCTCGGCTTCCTCGCTTTCAACCACGGCAATGCCCATATCGGACAGCATCGCCATAACGTCTTCGATCTGCTCCGACGACACCTGCTCGGACGGAAGAACAGCGTTAAGCTCGTCGTAGGTCACGTGACCGCGCAATTTTGCGGCCTTGATCATCCGTTTGACGTCGGCATCCGATAGGTCAAGAAGTGGTGAATCCTTGTCTGGTGCCTCGGCCTTGTCGGCGACGGGCTCTTCCTGCTTGACGGCTGCTTTTGCTGCGGATTTCGCCATGCCGGGTCACTCCAAATGCGTTTATGCCATGTCGACGGCCATGGGGCGTGCAACACGAGTTCGGCCGCGTCCGCCCGAGTGGTAACTCCACTCTGGCGCGCAGCCCGTTCTATTTCCTGTCTCAGTCCAGTCCGGCAAAGCCCACCCGGGCGAACACGGGGACGCTGGCTATTGCCACGCAGTCCGCTCGAGGCCTCGGGTCGTCTCTGCAAAACTCTACACGATTCTATCTGCAACTATCTGGTGTGAGTCCCAAGCCGCCGCAATGCCACCCACCACGACAACGCAAAATTCCAGCCAGTTATTCCACTGCTCCCTTGCGCCACCCGTCTCGACTCCAGAACGCTTACGTCATGCGGCCTCATCGTCGATGTCGATGGGCTCGGCCAAAGCCCGCTTGATCTCCAGAATGCGAGCTAAAGTGTCGTCCGACTGCTCCTCATCCCAGGCGGCGTTGGCGGCGGCCAATGCCCTGCGCAGATTGTCCAACCGGTGCATCGCAAGCGCGTGACGCCAGCCGCGCGAAACCACATGTTGCTCAGCCCCAGGCTCGGCAAATCGGTCGCTCTTGTGGGTTGTCGCCCGGTCGAGACGGTCCAAAACCTTGTCAAGCCCCAATCGCGTGACTTGGGCGCGGAGCTCCCCGGTGTCAAGGGGAACACCTTCCGAGGGCAAAGCCAAAAGTGTGTCACGTAGCCGCTTTGCTGCGGGCGAGCCAAAGTCGAGATTGCCGATCTCCTCCCATTGCGCCTCGATCAGCCAGGGATGGTTCAGTATGGCGCGCAGCAGCAGCACCTCGCGAGGGGTGATATCGGCGCCGTCAATCAGGGATTGCTTGAGGCTGTCACTCGCCGCAAGCGGCGCATCGAGCAGACCCGGCGGTTGCCATTTGCCCTTCGCTTTAACGCCGGTGCGGCCAGGGCCGAAATTGGATGGCTTGGGGCGCTGTTCGAAATCGCGGAGTTTGCCCTTGGCGAACGGCTTCTTGCCGGGTGCCGCTGCGTCGCCCTGGGAGCCGCTGTCGGTCGGATCAAAGCCGAAGTCGGCGGGGTCGAAGTCGGGGCCAGCTTGGCCGAAATCCAGCATTGATCCGGCATCACAGCCGCTATCGAAGACCGCAGGTGCGCTTGGCGCTCGGTAAACGGTCAGGCTGGTGCCGGCGGATTGGCCGAACTTTTCGGCCAGCCGCTGGCGCATATCGTCGGCGTAGTAGCCGCGCACCTGCGCATCCTGGATGCGCCCAACCAGCCCGAACAGCTGCTTTTCTAGGCTCGCGCGACGTTCCGGCGACGTCCAGTCCCCCGATGTCCATTCGCGCTCGAACAGCATGTCGGCAAACGACCGCGTCTGCGAGAGGGCCGCTTCCATGGCGTCGCGCCCGCGCTGGCGGATGATTTCGTCGGGATCGAGTCCATCGGGCAAAAGCGCAAACCGGATGGTCTTGCCGGGCACAAGATGCGGCAGGGCTGTGTCGATGGCACGGAAGGCCGCCTTCTGGCCCGCCTTGTCGCCGTCAAAACACAGGATCGGCTCCGCCGCCATGCGCCAGAGCAGCTTCATCTGTTCTTCCGTCAGCGCCGTCCCGAGCGGGGCCACGCTCTCATCGAAGCCAGCGGCGGCCAGCGCCACGACGTCCATATACCCCTCAACGGCGATCACGCGGCTCTTGTCATAAGCTGCGGCGCGCGCCTTGGCGGCGTTGAACAGCACGTGCCCCTTATGGAACAGCGGCGTTTCCGGCGAATTCAGATACTTGGCCGGCGCCTCGGCATCCAGTGCGCGGCCGCCGAATGCGATCACGCGGCCCTTCTGGTCGGTGATGGGAAACATCACGCGATTGCGGAACCGGTCATAGGCGACGGGGATATCCGCGCCGCCGATCAGCATGCCCGACAGCACCATATCCTCGGTCGAGAAGCCGAGCTTGGCGAGATGGCCCTTCAGCGCGTTCTTGCTGTCTGGCCCATAGCCGATGCGGAAGCGCTCGACGGTGCCCTTGGTCAGGCCGCGCTTTTCGCCGACATAGGTCTTGGCGTGCGCACCCGAAGGCGCGCGAATAGCGGCTTCAAAGAACGCGGCTGAGGCCTCCATGATGTCATAGAGGCGCTTGCGCTCGTCCTCGCGCTCGGGATTGCGCTCCGGTCCCTTGGGCAGGGGAACGCCGGCTTCCTCGGCCAGTCGCTCGACGGCTTCGGGGAACGTCAACCCCTCCGTGCGCATCAGGAACTTGAAAATGTCACCGTGCTCGCCCGAGGCGAAGCAGTGATAAAAGCCCTTCTGGTCGTTGACGAAGAAGGACGGCGATTTTTCGCTCTTGAACGGCGACAGACCTCGCCACTCGCGCCCCGCCTTTTTGAGCGCAACTTTCCGCCCCACAACCTGGCTCGCAGGCAGCCGGGCGCGGATGTCGTCCAACAGCGAAGGGGGCCATTTACCGCTCATGCTGTTAGCGAATACGAGATTCCCTGACATAGCAGTGTGGGCGTCTTGCGGCTGTCCCAGTTATCCACAGGTCGGCTGAGGCGCTCCCAGCAGTGGGGTCCAGGGCGCAGCCCTGGTCGGGGATGCTTGAAGGGCTGACAGCCCTTCAATATCACGCGCCAGCGTGAAGCTCTTGCCACCGCCCTCAGGTGTGCTAACCGCCACGCGCCGGGCGTGCTTCGTCGCCCGGGTTCAACCCGTCTTACCTGCCCTCGTCAGCAGGAATGAGCAAAGGGAGCCAGGCAAGACCTGGATCACACATGGCCGATATCACCCTCACGTTCCCCGACGGCAACAAACGCCCCGTGCCCGCTGGCACGACCGGCCTCGATGTCGCCAAGGGCATTTCCCCCTCGCTTGCCAAGCGCACCGTCGCGATGACGCTGGATGGCGTGCTGATGGACCTCGCCGACCCCATTACCGCGGATGCGGCGATCAAATTTATCGCCCGCACAGACCCCGAAGCGCTTGAGCTGATCCGGCACGACGCGGCCCACGTGTGTGCGGAAGCCGTGCAGGAGATCTGGCCCGGCACGCAGGTTACCATCGGCCCCGTGATCGAGAACGGCTGGTTCTACGACTTCGACAAGGCGGAGCCGTTCACGCCTGACGATCTCGCGAAGATCGAGAAGAAGATGCACGAAATCATCGGCCGCAACGCACAGTTCCGCAAGGAAGTCTGGTCGCGCGACAAGGCCAAGGCGCATTTCAAGGCCAAGGGCGAGAATTACAAGATTGAGCTGGTCGACGCGATCCCCGGCAACGAAGACTGCAAGATCTACAGCCAGGGACAGTGGCTGGATCTGTGCCGCGGCCCGCACATGCCCTCGACCGGCCATATCGGCAAAGCCTTCAAGGTCGACCGCTTCTCGGGCAGCTATTGGCGCGGCAATTCGGAAGGCCCGAAGCTGCAGCGCATCTACGGCCTTGCCTTCGCCGACCAGACGCAACTTGACGCGCACCTGAAGCAGCGCGAGGAAGCGGAAAAGCGCGACCACCGTAAACTCGGCCGCGAGATGGATCTGTTTCACTTCCAGGAGGAGGGTCCGGGCGTCGTGTTCTGGCACGCCAAGGGCTGGACGACGTTCCAATCGCTGGTGTCGTACATGCGCCGCCGCCTGTCTGATGACTATCAGGAGGTGCAGGGGCCGCAGCTGCTCGACAAGTCGTTGTGGGAAACCTCGGGCCACTGGGGCTGGTATTCCGACAACATGTTTGCCGTGAAATCCGCGACCGCCTTCATGAACCCGCAGGACGAAGCCGCCGAACAGCGCGTGTTCGCCTTGAAGCCGATGAACTGCCCGGGTCACGTGCAGATCTTCAAGCACGGCCTCAAGAGTTATCGCGATCTGCCGATGCGCTTGGCTGAATTCGGTTGCGTCCACCGCTATGAAGCCTCGGGCGCCTTGCACGGGTTGATGCGCGTGCGCGGCTTCACGCAGGACGATGCGCACGTGTTCTGCACGGAGGCGCAGCTCGAAGCCGAATGCATCATGATCAACGACCTCATGATGTCGGTGTACGAGGACTTCGGCTTCAAAGAGGTGGTCGTGAAGCTCGCGACCCGCCCAGCGAAACGCGTAGGCACGGACGCCATGTGGGACCACGCCGAAGACATTCTGAAGAAGGTGCTGGTGAAAATCGCAGCCGACAGCGGCGGGCGCATCAAGACGGGCATCAACGAGGGCGAAGGCACGTTCTACGGCCCGAAATTCGAATACACCTTGCGCGACGCCATCGGCCGCGAGTGGCAGTGCGGCACGACGCAGGTCGACTTCAACCTGCCCGAACGCTTCGGCGCCTTCTACATCGACGCCGATGGCGAGAAGAAGCAGCCCGTGATGGTGCACCGTGCCATCTGCGGCTCGCTTGAGCGTTTCCTCGGCATCCTGCTGGAGAACTGCGCGGGCCAGTTGCCGCTGTGGATGGCACCGGTGCAGGCCGTCGTGGCAACGATTGTCTCGGATGCGGACGACTATGCGCGCGACGTGCAGAAGCGCCTCAAGAAGGCTGGCCTGCGCGGCGAACTCGATCTGCGCAACGAGAAGATCGGCTTCAAGGTGCGCGAGCACTCTCTCACCAAAACGCCGCTCATACTGGTCGTCGGCCGCCGCGAAGCGGAGGAAGGCAAAGTCGCCGTCCGCCGCTTCGGCTCGGACAAGAACACGGTCATGACCTTGGACGAAGCCATCGCCATGATGAAGTCAGAAGCCACGCCGCCGGATGTGGCGCGGGAGGGGTGAGCATCAGGAGCTGGGTCGTCGTGACAGGTGCGAGGCGTGAGAGCGCCCGCGCCTCACGGCATCTTGGCCAACGACTTGACGCGTTTGCGCGCACGACTCGTACGACTTCGAGCACCTTTTTTCGGGATCGATGACGGACGAACAGAGTGACGCCGTACTTGCGGATTGGATATCGTCGTACCCCTGGCATGTCTGTCGCAGCGGCGAGTCGCGGATCAGCCGCAAGCCGGTTCACCGCTTTGGTAATTGCCTCAGCCACCAAGATGGCAACCTGAAGATCATGCCGCTAGATGTACCTATCAACTCGGCTTCTTCGCGCGAAGCCCGCGGCGCATATCGGACTTCATCCATCGCTTCAAAATGTCTGCGATCCTGGCGTCGTGTTCTGCGGCTGTCGCGTACTCACCCCGATCGAGTTCCGCCAGCCCCTCTTCGACGAGCGCGCGCTCGTCATCGGAAAGCACGTAGACTGGCCCTTCGTCATTGGCGATAAAGTCTTCGATGACCGCCGCCGCAGCGCGACGCCGCCCGGCCGGCAACGACCTAAGCTTCTCGATGGCTTGTTCGAGGGTATCGGGCATAGACCTGCGTCCTTCGGGACTGTGCATTGATGATAACGCGGCGCCGATTCGGCCGCAATGTCAGCGGGCACGTCCCCGGCCTTGACTGTAGCACACCTGAACACTGCAAAACCTTCGACGTAGGTCCAAACGGGACGTAGATGTGGCCCAACACGCTGTGGCCCTTATGCACACCTTCTGCGCCTCTTGCGTCACAGTCGCATTTCGACCGAAATTGCATCGGCATAGGAAGCCCAGTAGCCTGAGGATGCTTTTGAAGCAGTCGCAGGCCGAGGAGCGAGATTTGCGGCACACATGGCGATGGCGCACAACATCGACGAAGCAGGCGCTCGGGCAACCGATGCGCCGACGCGTCGATTGGCCCGTGTAGCCAAGCTGCGTGCGAAGGCGTTTCGCGCGGCCCGTCGCCACACCATCTATGTGAAATCACTGCGGTTTTTGCTGCCGCTTGGCATGTGCGGCATCATGGCCGCCTATGGTGCCCTCGTCTATGCCAAGACCGGACTGAAAATCGGCGACGGCAAAGCCACCGTCGAAGGCGTGAGAGTGACCGCCGACGATCTGAAGATGTCGGGTGTAAAATACACCGGCCAAGCCAAGGACGGCAGCCGCTACGATGTGCGTGCCCGCGATGCCGCCGTCGATTTTGCTCAGACAGGCCCGGTGAAACTGAACTTCATTGACGGAGATCTGGTGCAGTCCAACGGCGTCGTCACCAAGCTCAAGTCCAGAGCTGGTGTCGTCGACAACAAGAAGGGCGAGATGGACCTGACCGATGGCGTCGACATCGTCTCGACCAACGGTCTACGCGCCACCATGAAGAGCGCCAAAGTGTTCAACAAAGAGAACCGCATCATCGCCAACGAAGGCGTGAAGGCCGATATGCCGACGGGCCGCATCACGGCCGACAAGATGGACCTGGAGACGAAGTCGAAAAAGGGCACGTTCCAAGGCAATGTCACGGTGCGTTTGGCGCAGGATCAGGTCACAGCCAAACCGATGCTGGCTCTCGGCAAGGAAACACGCGCGCCCGTCGAGGTGAAAGCGCCGCGGCTCGACATCGACGATGGCAAGCGCTTTGCGAGCTTCACCGGCGGCGTCACTGCGGCACAAGGTGAGAGCGTGCTCAGATCGACGGATCTGCGCATCACCTATGAGGGGCGCACAGCCACCCCCGGCGCCCCGCCGCCCATCGACCTGATGGCTGAATCGGGTGGCACGAAGGTGCAAAAGCTGGTTGCCACCGGCGGTGTCATCATCACATCCGGCGTTGATCGCCGCGTGCAGGCCGACAGCGTCGACTTTGACGTGCCCGGCGATCTCGCGACGTTCATCGGCACGACGGTGGAAGTGCAGCAGGGCAAAAACCGCCTGCTTGGTCGCCGCTTGATCGTCGATCGCAAAACCGGCAAAACTGCGCTCGATGCGCCTGCCGAGGGCAGGACGCCCCCGGGCCGCATTCAGACCACGTTCTATCAGGTGCAGGACGGCAAGGCTGCGCCGAAACCAAAGGCTGCACCGCAGACGGAGACTGGCGGCGGCGTCATGAACTTCAAAACCGACCCGAATGCGCCGATGGATGTGGCCGCTGAACGGCTCGACGTGAATGATCCGGCGAAACAGGCCATCTATCGCGGTGCTGTGCGCGCGCAGCAGGGCGATTTCATCATGGAGACGAATGAGCTGGTTGCCACCTATACCGGCGACACTGGCCTCATGGCACCGGCTGAGGGAACAGCCGCCGCCAAGAGCGCGCCCGCGCAAATGTCGAAGGTCGAGGCCAAGAGCAAAGTGCTGATCACCAACAGCGAGGGGCAATCCTTGCGCGGCGAGTGGGCGATATTCGACGTGAAAGCCAACACCGTCGTGGTCGGTGGCCCCGTGTTCGTCAAGCAGGGCCCCAACGAAGTGACGGGTCCGCAACTGCGCATCGACCTGACCACGGGTGAAGCCAGGTTCGACGCCGTTGCAGGTCAACCGAAACTTGCCCCGGCGATAGCGCCGAGCACCGCGCCAAAGTCGGCGCCGGGACCGGGTGGATTGCCAGCTATCGGTGCTGCGCCGGCGGCAGCTGTATCAGCTGGCTGTCCGCCCGGCGGCCGAGCCTGCCTGACCGTCTATCCAGACGATGTGAAAGCGATGCAGAAGCAAAAACAAGATGCGGCCAAAGCCGCAGTGCCAAAATCCGCGCCCAAAGCTGCAACACCAGCCGCTCCATCGGCACAGGCAACGCCCGCCCCGACAAAGCCCAAAACAGATGGCTGGGCTCCGAGTGGAACTGCCAGCCCGACCTATCGCGCGCCCACTCCGTAACGGACCTCAGACACAATGGCCTTGTTTCCGTTCGGACCAAAGAAGACGCCAGAGGTCGCGACCGCGGGACCAGGCGCTACAGCGCGTTCGATGCCGCCCGCTTTGCCCGGCGGCTATGCGCAGCCGGCCCATTTCGACGAGCGCGCGGCCGCGATGGCCGAGGCCGACACGTACGCCGGCAGCACGTTCGCCGACCCGCCGCCACAATCCTACGAACCCGACCCTTACGCAGCACACGATCCAAACGCCGAGCCCATCGCCGGTGACGGCTACCTGACGGCCCACGCCGTGCATAAAGCCTACAAGAAGCGCAAGGTCGTGAAGGGCGTCAGCCTTGCGGTGGCACGCGGCGAGTCTGTTGGCCTGCTCGGCCCCAATGGTGCCGGCAAAACGACGACGTTCTATATGATCACTGGCCTCGTCGGGGCCGACGCTGGCCGCATCACCATCGATGGCCGCGACGTGACGCGCCTGCCCATGTACCGCCGCGCACGTCTTGGCATCGGCTACCTGCCGCAGGAGGCCTCGATCTTTCGCGGCCTGTCGGTTGAGCAGAACATCATGGCCGTGCTCGAATTGAGCGAGCCGAAACGCAAGGTGCGCAAGGAGCGGCTCGATCAGCTGCTGGAAGAGTTCAAGATCACGCGCCTGCGCAAGTCGCCCTCGATGGCGCTCTCAGGCGGTGAGCGGCGGCGCTGCGAGATTGCGCGCGCGCTGGCTTCAAACCCATCATTTATGCTGCTCGATGAGCCCTTCGCTGGCATCGATCCGCTCGCCGTCGGCGACATCCAGGAACTCGTCCGCCATCTGACGCGGCGCGGCATCGGCGTGCTCATCACCGACCATAACGTGCGCGAAACGCTGTCGCTCGTCGACCGCGCCTACGTCATCGCCGATGGCCAAGTGCTAACGCACGGCTCGCCCGACGAAGTCGTCGCCAATCCCGATGTGCGCCGTGTCTATCTCGGCGATATGTTCGCCTGAGGACTTTACCTTTCTGCGGCCCTGGCGCAGCTTCAGATCATAACGCAATCAGGGGTGGCATCAGCATGCGCACGGGAAAAGTCGCGTTCGGCGCGATGGAAGAGGTCGTGTTCGGTGTGCCGGCCGCCGCAGCAATCGCGGCTCAGGCCGAGCGCGTCGGCGCCAAGCGCGTGCTGCTCATGGCGTCGGGCACGCTTGACCGCACCACAGGCGAGATCGAAGCCGTTCGTCGCGCGCTCGGCAGCCGTCATGCCGGCACGTTCAATGCCATGCCCGCACACTCGCCGCGCTCGGTCGTCATCAAGGCCACCGAGCAGGCGCGCAGCGTTGGCGCCGATCTCATCGCGACCTTCGGCGGCGGCTCCATCACCGATGCGGCGAAGGCCGTGCAGCTGTGTCTCGCCAATGACATCCGCACAATCGAGGCTATGGACGCGCTGCGCGTGATCGGCGGTGTGATGCCCGACATCAAGCCGCCCGTTGTGCGACAGATCAGTGTGCCAACCACACTCTCGGCCGGCGAGTTCTCGGCGCTGGCCGGCGTGACGGACGAGCGCACGAAAACGAAAGAGCTGTTCCGCCATCCACTTGTTGTTCCACGGGCAACCATTCTTGATCCCGCGCCGACGGTGCACACGCCGGAATGGCTGTGGCTGTCGACGGGGCTGCGCGCCATCGATCATTGCGTCGAAGGCATCTGCTCAAACGAGGCGCACCCCTACGGCGACGCGCAGGCCTTGAAGGGCTTGGCGCTTCTCGCCCACGGCCTGCCGCGGGTGAAGGCGAACCCGAAAGATCTCGATGCGCGGCTCGACTGCCAACTCGGCTGCTGGCTGTCCATGGGGCCGCTCTCAACCGGCGTGCCGATGGGGGCCAGCCACGGCATCGGCTACGTGCTCGGGACACTGCATGATGTGCCGCACGGCATCACGAGCTGCCTGATGCTGCCAAGTGTCATGCGCTGGAACAAATCTGCCAACGCGGAGCGGCAAACGCTGGTGGCCACAGCCATGGGGCACACCGGCAAAGAGGCGGGCGATGTGCTGGATGCGCTGATCCGCAGCCTTGGCCTGCCGCGCTCGCTCGCCGAGGTTGGGGTGAAGCCGGAGCATTTCGGCGTGATCGCCGAGGGCGCCATGAAGACCCCCTGGGTGCCGAAAAATCCACGCCCGATCCGCGGCCCGGCTGACATTGTCGAGATCCTGCAGCTTACGGCGTAACGGTGCGCGCGGGCCGATGGCCGATGCTCATCTGCAGGCGGATCAGATAGCCATCCGCAAGGCCTGCTCCGTCAGCGTGTCGCCTGGGAAGAACAGCTCGATGCGCAGATCGCTGATCGTGATGTCACGCGCTGTCCCAAATTCGGCCAGCATCGACATCAGCGAGAGTGTCGTCTCGCCATGGCGCAACAGCACCGGAATAAACGGCCGCGATGTCGCGCGCTCTTCCTCCGATGCATCTGCCGCGACGCGCACGAGATCCAGCAGCTCGCGCAAGATCGGATCGCCGCCGCTGCGCGTGACTTCGAGGCGCAGGCGACCGGCGAAATCGCGCACGACCTCTTGCCAGTTCACGATCATCGTCTTGGCGACCGGGTTGGCGACAACCATGCGCACCATGTTCGGGACTTCGCCGTCACGGAGCAAAGGCGACAGCAGTGCCCGGGCAGCAGGATTGGCGTCAATCAGCGACCAATGGCGATCACAGATCAGTGCCGGATAGGGCATGTGGCTCGCGAGCATGTGGTTCAACGCCATGCGCACGGGGCCGAGCGTTTCCGCATCAAGCCCCACCTCGGCGAACGCGCGCACATAGCCCGCCTGCTCCAACAGATCATTCCGCGCGCGCAGCGGCAGGCTCATCGTCTCGGCCAATTGCAGCACCATCTCGCGCGAGGGTTTCGAGCGGCCTGTCTCGAGAAACGAGATGTGGCGCGCTGAAACATTGGCATCCAGCGCCAGGTCGAGTTGGCTCAGATGCCGGCGGGTGCGCCAGGCTTTGAGGGTTTCCCCGAAAGCGGACAATTGCGGCTCGGTCATCGGCAGTTCCTGTTGTGCAACGCGCTTGTCACAAAGAAGCCCATCCGCGTAAGCGCGACCATTACCTCCGACGTCATTGCGACGCTTCGCGTCCACGCCGTATCGATGCTCGCGAGACTGCACGTATCCTCTGAAGGAGATCAGATATGACAGGTTTTTGGCATCGCTGGATGGTCATCTGGTGCTGGGCGGTCGTCGGCATCGGCGCGGTTTTCGCCATATCCGCTTTCGCGTCACTGCGTTGGCCGACCATGCTGTTTCTCGACATCATCTTCTGGCCGATCGATGGTCAGCCAGCCGCGCTCTCGCGCGAAGCCGTGCTCGGCGTGTCTCTCACGGGCGCCGTGATGGTTGGCTGGGGCGTGCTCATGCTCGGCCTCGCCCAGGACGCGAAACTCAGTCGCGACCCGCGTGTGTGGCACCTCATGACCTATGCCATGGTCACGTGGTTCGTGGTCGACAGCGTCGCTTCCTGGCTCGCCGGCGCGGGCGTCAACGTGCTGAGCAACGCCGGTTTTCTCGCAACGTTTTTGATCCCGATCGTGAAATCCGGCGTGCTTTCGAGCGACAGTCTCGCCCAACGCACGGCATAACGTTCGCACGCAATGGTGCCGCCGCTTCAGCGCGCCAGCGCGTCGATGAAGCGGCGGACGTGCGCCAAGGCCTCATTGCCATTGATGTAGAGATCGATTTGGCCGCCACGTGGAAACTCGACAAGTGTTTTCGGCTCATTGGCAAGGCGCGCGACCTCGCGCCCCATCTCAACGGGAATGACGGGATCGAGCACGCCGTGGATAACCAGCACCGGCACCTGCACACGGCGGATATGTGCCCGCGTCTCATAGCGGTCCCACATGGCCATCCGCACCGGCAGGAACGGGTAGCGCAGCGCGCCAACCTCCCACGTCGACGTGTACGGCGCATCCAGGATCAGTCCGATCGACGGGCGTTGCGTGGCCACCTGGGTCGCGACGCCGGTGCCGAGGCTTTCGCCATAGAGAATGATCTGCGTCACGCCCTGCCCCGCGAGCCAATCGTAAGCGCGCAGTGCGTCTGCGATGTTATCGGCTTCCGTCGGCGAACCGGTCGAACCGGAATAGCCTCGATAGGCCATCATGTGGACGCCCCACCCCTCGCCCATGAAGCGCTCGAAGCGGGGTTGGCGGGCAGCGAGGGCGCCGCCGTTGCCGTGGAAATACAGCAGCGTCGGCTTGCCCGACTTGGCCTTGCCCCGCCACGTGACGATGCGCGCGCCATCTGGCGCTGTCAGGATATGCTCGCTCACGGACGGCAGGCCCACATCGGCCGGGAGTGTACGCGTGCGATCTGGAAAATACATCAGCCGCCGCTGGCCGAAGTAGGCCGCGAGCAGCACTGCGAAAGCAACAGCGGCAAGCGTTGCAACGATCTTGGCGACGATGAGCATAAGTGGCGCCTAGCATGTGCCGTAAGGTCGAGACAGGCGGGTATCCAAACATGTTGCCGCTGCCATGGGCCCCTTTAGACACGTGTCCCAATCCCGGCGAGCAGCGGTCAATCCCCTCTGAGCCTGCGACTGGCGTATCAAAACAACACAGATCTCATGCTTTGTCCGGGCCTGCGCGTTCAGCATGAACTGATCCAAATCTCGCCTAGTCGAGTTTTTCCGACCAATAGCGCGTTGACGCCTTCCGATCCGAGACTCAATCATGTCCACGTACGCGTTGCGCCGCTTGTTCAGCAGCGGCAAGCTCAAGAAGGTTGCGATTGAGCGACTGTCCGAGCCGCTGCATCTTAATCTGGCTTCGGTGGCGGTCGCGTTGTTCGGAAGCTTTCGGGCCAAGGTCGCATTCGACCTCGTCGTCAGGCCGCAATATGCGTGGCCCATTCTGCATGCCGCAGATACGGCACGCGAATATGGCATCAAGCACATCACCATTGCCGAGTTCGGCGTTGCGAGCGGCGCTGGGCTTCTCAATATGTGCGAGATCGTAAGGCGCGTCACGGCATCGACTGGGGTGGTGATCGACGTGGTCGGCTTCGACTCCGGTCAAGGTATGCCGCCCGCGATCGATTTTCGAGACCATCCCGAGGCGTTCCAAGCCGGCGATTTCCCGATGGAGTTCGAGAAGCTGCGGGCCGCTCTGCCGTCAAACGCCCGCCTTATCATCGGGGCGATCGAGCAGACGATCCCAGATTTCGTTCGCCAGATGACCGCTGATCGTCCGCTCGGTTTCATTGCCGTTGACGTCGACTACTATTCGTCGGCGGTCGCGTGCCTGAAAGTGCTGACGAGTTCGCCCGATCACTATTTGCCATGGCTCCCGGTTTACCTTGACGACGTCACTCTGAAGACGACCAGCCGCTTCTGTGGCGAGTTGCTGGCCGTTGATGAGTTCAACGACGCGCACATCATGCGCAAGATCGCACCGTTCCCGGTGCTGAGAGCGCGCCGCTTGTTCAAGAACCCGATCTGGATCGACCAGATGTTCGCAGCCCAGATTCACGACCACCCGGTTCGAAGCGCTAACGCCAAGCGTCTCACTGCGCGTGTTATCGCCAACGAATATGTCAACTGATATCGATTGGCGGGCAGAAGCTTCAACCGAATCATGCCTTGAAGCGCGGGTGCAACAGGCCGTTGCAGATGACGCGCGACGTGCAATTCCTGAAGAGCAAGCGTGACGCCACGCGGGTTCGATGTTACGAACTTCAGAGGCCGTCATCTGGAGTTTGCCACCGTCGTGTCCCCACTCATCGACCCCTTCGGCCGATCGATCTCGTACCTGCGTGTCTCCGTGACCGACCGGTGCGATTTTCGCTGCGTGTATTGCATGTCGGAACACATGACGTTCCTGCCCAAGCGCGATCTGCTGACGCTCGAAGAACTCGACCGGCTGTGCTCGGTTTTCGTGACCCGCGGCGTCAGGAAACTGCGCATCACCGGCGGCGAACCGCTCGTGCGCAAGAATATCCTGTGGCTGTTCGAGAGCCTGTCGCGGCACCTCAATTCCGGCGCGCTCGAAGAGCTGACGCTGACGACCAACGGCAGCCAGTTGCCGAAGTATGCGCGTGGGCTGAAAGCTGCGGGCGTGGAGCGCATTAACATCTCGCTCGATACGCTCGATCCCGCGCGCTTCAAGGACATCACCCGCTGGGGCGACTTCTCCGGCGTCATGGCTGGCATCGATGCCGCGCAAGAGGCGGGCCTTAAGGTGAAGATCAATGCCGTCGCGCTCAAAGGCACGAACGAAGACGAGGTCGAAAAGCTCGTCCGTTTCGCCCACGGCCGCAACATGGACCTGACGCTGATCGAGACCATGCCGCTGGGCGACATCGACGGCGATCGCACGGATCAATATCTGCCGCTCTCGCTGGTGCGCGCGCGTCTCGCGGAAACGTTCACGCTGGACGAGATCGACTACAAAACAGGCGGCCCGGCGCGTTATGTCCGCGTCAGGGAAACCGGTGGCCGCCTCGGCTTCATCACGCCGATGACGCATAATTTCTGCGAAAGCTGCAACCGCGTCCGACTGACGTGTACGGGCACGCTGTACTTGTGCCTCGGCCAGGAGGACGCGGCCGACCTGCGCTCCGTCATGCGCACGACAGCCGACGATGCACAGCTCGGCAAGGCGATCGACGACGCCATCTTGCGCAAGCCCAAAGGCCACGACTTCGTCATCGACCGGCGCTCGAAAAAGCCCGCTGTCGGCCGGCATATGAGTGTCACGGGCGGCTGAGCGGCGGCGCTATCTACACGCAGACGAGAGACGCGACATGACCCAGTGCACGGTGGTTTTCGGCGGCGCTGGGTTCGCTGGACTGAACATTGTCGAGGCGCTGTTGAAGCGCGGGCGCGACGTCTGGGTGTTCGACCGATCCGATGTGCCAGCCGCTGCGCGCGAGGCGTTCGCAAAGCTTCCTGGCAGCCTCGAGGTGGTCAGCGCCGACGTCCGTGATCGCGCGATGGTTGACGCCGCGATTGCGCCCGGCACCGACAGCATCGTGTTCGGCACGGCCATCACCGCCAATGCAGAACGGGACGCCACCGTGCCCGCGCTTGTGCTGGACACGAACCTGATGTCGCTGGTGCCGGTATTGGAGCGCGCCCGCGCTGTCGGCGTGCGCCGGGTCGTAAACCTGTCGTCGGTGGCGGCCTATGGGGCGACCGGCGACCGGCTGCCCGTGCTTGAAGAAACATCGCCGGTCGATCCGCAGTCGCTCTATGCCATCTCGAAGTTCGCGACCGAACGCGTGGCTGATCGCCTGTCGGCGCTGTGGGGCATGGATGCCGTCAGTGTGCGGTTGTGCTCGGTGTTTGGCCCGTGGGAATATGCGACGGGCGCGCGCGATACGCTCTCGCCGCATCTGCAAGTCATGCTGGCGGCGGCGCAGGGGCGACCGGCGCTGCTGCCGCGACCGATCAATCGCGATTGGCTGTTTGCGCCTGACATGGCCGAGGGCGTTCTCGCAGTCCTGGACGCGCCTAAGCTGCCACATCGGCTCTACAACGTTTCGCCCGGCAAGACGTGGAGCATCCTGGACTTCGGTCGTGCCTTAGGCGCGACGTTTCCGGGTTTCGAATGCCGACTTGCTGCCCCTAGCGAAGCGCCAACCATCGATCCGCATGCGCCATCTGATCGTGCGCCACTGTCGGCCGAGCGTGTCGCGCAGGATGCGGGCTGGCGGGCGCAAACAACGATGGCCGATGCAGCAAAGGCCTATGGGGCCTGGTGGCAGCTCTACGGTGCGCGCATGACCGGACGCGCATGACTCCAACGCCGCCGCTCGCGATCTTGCGCGCAGCACACCCGTTCCGTTTCAGCACAGATGTTTACCGGGCGTTAGCACCTCTCGCCCATGCTGAAGCTCGACCATTTCGCTTGAGGAGGCACGCATGAAACTCCGCGAAGTCAAACTGCTGGCTGCCGGCATCATTGTCGTTTCGCTGGCGACCACGAACTTCATTGTGCCCGCCATTCTTCAGGACGTGCCCCCAGTCCGCATCACCGCGATCTCCCAGCCCGAGCCGATCAAAGCCGCCGAGGTGCCAGAGCCCGTGCGCGTGCTTTCGACAGCCGAAGCAACCGCCCGAGCAGCCGCCATGCGCGCCCATGCCGACCGGATGCTCGCCGAGAACGGTGAGTTGCCGAGCCCCGCTGAGGCCTCGAACGGCGATGCAAACGGCCTGCTGAAATGCGTTGCCGGGTGCGACTGAGCAGCCCCGCCCGTTAGCTGCGCGGACGCGACGATTCCACTTCGCCCCGATCAACACGGCGCGAGAACTCCGTGAATCCGCCGGTCGCCAGGATGCGGGCCTGCTCGACCCAGTTTTCACGCTCGATGCGGCCCTTGAAGTCGAGCTGCTGGCTGAAGCGCGCGATGTCATCAGCCGTCCAATTGGCGATCTGCTCGTAGCTAGTGATGCCGAGCGAATTCAGCCGCTTTTCAATGAGCACGCCAACGCCGCGGATACGCTTCAGGTCATTGACCTGGTCCGCTCCGCCGCCGCTGCGCGACTGGAACGCTTCGGATTTGACCGAGCGTAGACCCGAGATGTCTGACCGAGCCGGGGCAACCGGTGCGGCTGCAGGCTCAACTGAGGCGATGGGCGCGATGACAGCTGCCGGAGTTGGCGGTGTCTGCTGCGCCGACAGAGCGTCGGCAAGCTTCGCCGGTCGCGCTGCAATGTCGGCGGCCGGCGCCGGCACAGTGGCTGCGACGGGTAGCGGTGAGGCTGGCACTGGTGGTGACACTTTGGCTGCCGGTGACGGCATGGCTGTGACCGGCGACGTGGTCGCGGGAGTTGCAGCCACGGGCGTTGCAGTCACAGGAGCAGCAACGGGCGTCGCCTGATCTCCGCGTGACAGCACCTGCGCCTGTTCAACCCAGTTTTCGCGGCGCACGCGCCCCGGCGACCCAAGCAACCGGTCGAAGCGCTCGATCTCACCGCTGCCCCAGGCGGCGATTTGGCCGAAACGGCTGACGCCCTGGACATTCAGAAGGCGCTCGATCTCTGGATTGATGCCGCTGATGCGCTGCAGAGGATCACGCGACGCGTTCATCGTCGGACGGCTTGCGCCTGTTGGCAGCGCGGCCGCGATCGGGCGTGGCGCCGGCGCTGGCGATGGCACGCTGGCAGCAACGGGTATCACGGTCTGAGGTGGCGGCGCAGCCGGTGCTGCAGGCGCTGGGGTCGCGACCGGCGCTGCTAATGCGATGCGCGCTTCAGCAACGATCTTCGGGCTTGGCGACTGGTTCGCGAACGCCGCGCGCACCTCGACCTCGGGCGGGCTTACAGCAACCGGAGCGGCCGGCGCCGGAGCCTGAGGCGCGACAGGACGCGCCTCGGCCACTGGTGTGGCCTTTGCCATACTGGACCGCCCAGCCAAAGCTGCCGCCGCGGCAGCGGCCGCTGCTGCAGCCGCCGCGGCTGTAACGGCGCTTGTCGCAATCTCAGCCGGCTTGGCCGGTGCAGCAGGTCGGAGATCCGTTTGCGGAGCCGCGGGTGCGGCGACCGAGGTTGGGGCAATAACAGCGGCAACAACCGGGGCAGCAACGGCGGCAGCCACCGCGGCCGGTGCCGGGGGTTTCGGCGCTTCGACGGGCGCAGGAGGCTTTGCCGCGCTCACAGTTGCAGGCACAGTCGCCGCCGGCATAGTCGACAGGCGACGCGAGAACAGCGTCTGGCCGCCACTGGACAGGATTTGTGCCTGCTCGATCCAGTTCTCCCGCTCAACACGGCCCTTGAAGCCGAGGGCCTCGTTCACCCGGGTGACGTCGGGGCGCATCCAGCCCGCGATTTGCTCGTAGCGTGTGACGCCGAGCCCATTCAGGCTCACGGCTACAGTCTTGTCGATGCCGCGAATGCGGGTGAGGTCTTGCGCTGGCACAACAGCGGGGGACACGGCAGGCGCCGCAACCGGCATGCTGACGACTTCAGGGCGCACCGCAGTCGCGGGCTCAGCCACCACTTTTTCCGCAACCACTTTTGCAGCCTGGACTGGCGCCGCGGCGACCTGGACCGGTGCTGACGGTGCCGTCGACGGCGGTAGGGCCTGTGACGGCTGGCGTGCCGTCGACTGGGCCACTGCGGCGGCGGCGGCTGCGACCACCGTGCTGGCAACAGCGGCGGCAACCGGTGCCTGCGGCAAGCCGGGCACGATGCGAGGCGGCGGCGGTACCACCAATTCTGGCAAAGCTTGCGACGCGGGGGCAACCACCGGCGCCTGGGGTTTGGAAGGCGCTGGCTGAGCCACAGGTTTCGGGGCGGCAACTGGCGGTGGCGGCGCGATCACCACAGGCTCTGCCGCGACCACGGGCACAGGTGCGATCGGGGCCGGCGTAGGGGGTGGAGCCTTAGGAGGCGGGGGTGCAGGGGCAAGGGCAGCTGCGGGGATGGGCGCTTGCACAGGTGCGGCAGGCGCGGGGGCTGGGCGCGGCGGCTCTCGCTCGATCGCCTTTTCGAACCGGGCGACGTTCTCGTGGGCCGGTACACGGACGCCCGGCAACGGGTTGACTGTGCCGCCGCTACGCACGGCGCTCTCAGCGGTCTGGCGGGCCGGTGCCACAAGTTTACGCAGCAGGCAGGCAATCGCTGCGCCGATGAAGAAGGCTGCTGTAAACAGCAACAGGATCTGAAGCAGAAGAGCGTTCATGGTCGGGATCTCCGCCGCGCGGGCCTGAGAGACGGTACCGGAAAACTTGAGCCAGCAAGGCCGGACTCAAAAGCAGGAGGCGCAGAAGCGCCATGGGTCAACGGCTGCTGTCTTCGTCCGGCGTGCAGGCCAACCAGCCCGTCAGAAAGCCGATAGCGAGTGCCAGCAGGACCCAGTACCAGAG
This sequence comes from Hyphomicrobiaceae bacterium, assembly GCA_031374735.1. GTDB lineage: Bacteria > Pseudomonadota > Alphaproteobacteria > Rhizobiales > Hyphomicrobiaceae > JABFRJ01. The sequence continues at coordinate 36,226 of JANMGQ010000095.1, forward strand.
CGTCGAAAGCAGATAGACCATAGCGTGTCCCCTTTGCGTTTGGGCCCGAGTTTGGGCCCGCGAGCCGCGCCCCCGCGCGGCGTATTGCGTCAATCAGATACCGTGAAGTCGATCCGCCGGTTGCGTGCACGATTGGCCGGCGTGTCATTCGGTGCCACAGGCCGTGTTTCACCATAACCGATCGCAGACAGGACAGCCGCATCCACGCCGCCCTGACGGCTGAGATAACTCAGCACGGCCTGTGCGCGCCGTTCCGACAGGTTCTTATTGCGTTCGGGCGTTCCTTCCGAGTCCGTATGGCCTTCGATTTCGATGCGCACCCCTGGGCAGTTACGCGCGATCCCGGCGATGCGATCGAGTGTCAGCGTGCTTTCGCCCGTCAACAGAGCACGCGCACGATCGAAGTTGATGATACCGCTACGAGCGGTTTCCTTGAGCCGCGCCTGACAGACAGCCCCCGCAGCGGTCGATGGGCCGCGCGGCGGTTGAGCCGCCTGCGGTGGCTGCGGCTGTTGCACCACCGGGACTGCCGGCGGCGCAACTTGTGGAGAGGGCGATGGCTGCGCGGGCACCGATTGAGCCGGGCGCAGCATGGTGATCTGCTCGCGACCGCTATAGCCCCGTGGCATATCGCGACGGATGCGCTCCCTGACGCGCTCAAGCGCGCTCGGCTCGTAGCGCATTTCGCCCATCACCGTCACAGACTGGCGATCGAGCACCGCTTCGCCAACGTCGACATCGGCGAGGGACGCAAGCGCGATCTCAGCTGCGCGTGGCCAGTTCTTGGATTTGCTGTCGACCACGCGCATGTTGTCGCGAACATCGGCGCGCGGGAACTGACGGCGTGCCTGGGCGAGCAGTGTTGTCCGCGCCGCTGCACTCGCCACGTCGCCGGATAGGACAACGACGTCGCCGTCGCGCTTTGCGCTCCAGCGCAGCTCTGGTTCAGGTGGGGCGGCGTAGTCGATACGCGCATTGGCATCGCAGGCACCTCCTACGGCACTGCGCACATCCAAAGGCACCGCGCCGACCAGATCTTCATCGTCCGTACGCGCGATGACGTCCAATCGGCGATCCGACATCGCCATGCGGCCGGTGCCGACGCGGGCTAGACCGAGCATGCCGCCGTCGAAACAGCGCTGCCACCCCTCAGGCGCGCCCGGCCCGATGACGATGCGATTGTCGATGGTGCGGCCGGGAAAGCGCGACCGTGCAGATTGCTCGATTTGCGCACGCGCCGTCTCAGAGGGTGCAAAACCGGTCAGCACGATGCGGTTCTGCTCGGCCTCGACCCCGCCGGTGTAAGGCGAAACAGCCACGGGTGGCGACGGCGCGGCAGGCGGCGTGGCTTCGCGGAACCTGATTTGATCGTTCAACCTGTAGCTTGCCGGCAGTGCTGCACGCAGGCCTCGGCGAACCGCTTGTGCAGTTGCTTCGTCTGCCGCCATGCCGTCGACCGTCAATGTCGTGTCGCTGAGGCTGGCCGAACCATCTTCGAGCCGGCCGAGTTCTCTCAACGCCGCGGCAACTACAGCTGCAAACCCTGTCGGGGCGCCATCACCGAAGTCCAGCCGCCCTCCGGCGTCGCGCTTGAACACGTCTCGAGCAACGTTTTGCACATCGGTGCGGGCGCGGACGTTTGGCACGTATCCAGACAGCGTGACCTGCCTGTTCGCAGCCCGCGCAGCCCACGTGTAAGGCTTGATGACGGGTGGCGTAACGCGGTCGTCGGTCAATCGGATGTTGTTCGGCAGGCCACTGGCCAAGGCTGTTTTCACGGAAGTGTATTGCGCTTGCGATGCAGCCTCGCCCGACAGCGACAAGCCGAGACCGTCAAGGCGCACTTCGCCGCTCTTGAGCGCCCGAAGCTGCTTGAGTCCGAAATCGACGCCGGTCAGCCACGTATCTTGAGACGGTACGCCGCGTGCCAGCCGCATCTCGTCGACTACGTTCACGCCGGGGAATGTCTGGCGGGCGACACCGACGATCGATGTACGGGTATTTTCATTCGGCACCAAGCCCTTTAGGATGACCCGCCGGCCATCATGATCGGCCCACCAGGTGTAGGCGTCGGCCTTTTCGATCAGTTCCGAGCGGTTCTCGACCACGCGGACGCCCCACACGTTAGACGTCTCGCGCAGTGCAGTTTGCGGATCGGTCTCGTCGATGGCCCGCCCGGTCAGCTCGCCGTCGCGACCGTCGAATTTTACCTTAGCCCAGCGTAAGCCTTTGGTTTGTAATTCATTTTGAACGCGCTGCGTGAGATCGGATTCGATCCGCGCGTGCTCGTACTGGGTCACGGCATAACCAAGTGCAGCGATAGGCAGCAGGCCCCACACCCAACGCAACGGATTGCATCTCATACGCAATCAACTCCTTCGCCCGGCGGACCCACGTCGAGACGATCACGACGGGCGGACAATAGTTCCAAACGATATTGGCCGGCCGAATGCAACCACGACCTGCCCTTACGGTGACTTATAGCCAAGGCCTGTGATTGTTCCAAGGGATGTTCCGCCGAAGCCGTCTGCTTCGAAGGTGGGGGACCGGGCAATTTATGATTGCCTCGACGACGGGTGCTTCCGGAGCCCGGGCTGGGCTGGTAACGAGACGCCGAGCTTGAGATCAGCCTCAAAGACATCGTCCCCGCACGAGGCAGCCGTGACCACCATCCTCCAGTCGATCTACCGCTACCCGGTCAAAGGCTTGACCCCCGAGCCAATCGACAGCGTCGCGCTGACGCCGGGCGAAACGCTGCCGGCCGACCGCAAGTATGCCATCGAGAATGGCCCGGGCCGTTTTGACCCGGCCGCGCCACGTCATCTGCCGAAAATCACATTTCTGATGCTGATGCGGGACGAGCGGCTGGCGTCGCTGCGCACAAGCTTCGACGATGCCACCGAGATTCTGACCGTGCTGCGCGATGGTAAGCAGGTTGCGCGCGGCAAGCTCGATACGCCCATCGGCCGGCAGATGATCGAGCAGTTCGTCGCCGCCTACATGAAAGACGAGTTGCGCGGGGCCCCCCGTGTCGTCTCGGCGCTGGGGCACAGCTTCTCTGATGTCGCCGCCAAGTGCGTTCACATTGTCAATCTGGCAACAGTCCGTGATATCGCACGGGTTGCGGGTCAGCACGTTGACCCCTTGCGCTTTCGCGCCAACCTCTATGTCGACGGTCTGGCACCCTGGGTCGAGTTCGGGTGGCTCGACAAGACGATCGCGATCGGATCGGCGAAGTTCGATGTGTTTACCCGCACCGAACGCTGCAACGCCACCAACGTCGATCCCGTGACAGCCAAACGCGACATGGCCATCCCGGCTTTGCTCACGCGCACATGGGGGCACACCGACGTTGGGATTTACGCCAAGGTCTCGACGGGCGGCAGCATCGCGACCGGCGACAGCGTTACGATCGCTTGAGGGCAACATCCGACGAGCCGCCTTTGAGGCGCGGGCGCTCGGCGTCGTACATGTTGCACTTCTTTTCTGGCCGGTAGTATTCGATCATCACGCACTTGGCCGTGGCAAGGCACTTGGCGGCACAGGCGTCGTAGGTGCCACCATAGGTGATGTTGAAGCCGGGCCCTTCGACCCAGAGGCCAGACTGGCGCTCCATGGTCGGGCCGGCCTTGGCTGTCGCAGCCTTGGCGGGCGCCACGGGCGGCGGGGCCAATGGCGTGGGCTGTTGGGCCGCAGCAGATGAAGCAACGAGAAGCGCGGCAGCCAGGACGAGTGCGTGTTTCATCGGGACCTCGATGATGCGTGATCGCCTGTCAATGACATCGGATTGGCGCGAAAATGCGGTGGCTTTATCGCGAGATGCCAGCCAATCTTATGCAAGCCGCTCTCAGACGCGAACCATCTGCGCGACGTGGCGAGGAGCTTCGTCACGAGGCGGCGGCGCAACCACCTCAGGCTCGTCGTCGTTAGCCGCGCGCGGCCGGATCATGGCGCGGTCGAGCGCGGTCATCAGGCGTTGTTGCTCGACCGGGTCGATGGTGGTGTAGCGCAGCGTCTCGCCACTCACGGTCAGGATCTCGACCCGGTACAGGCCCGAGGTGGTCATCCACAGCAAGTCATGCATGGCCGAAAGTGCGATCAATGCAAACAGGACGGCGGCCGCAAGAAAGCGCGCGCGCCAGCCCACATCCAGCACGCCGAGCAAAAAGAACAGCGCGGCAAGGCCAAACACCGCCAAAGTCGCGAGCGCCGGCTTGCGGTCGATTTCCAGATCGGCCGAGCCGATGAAGCCCCGGATCTCGCTGACCGGAACGGCACGTGCCCCAAGGCGCAGCACGGCGCCGAGCCCTGGGGTGCGCTCCGCCGGCGAAACTTCCCAGGTCAATGGCGCAGTGCGAACGGTCACGTCCCTGCTCCAGCACGGGCGAGCTGCAATATTGAATCGTAGTCTGACAGTAGGATGTTGGCGAACTCTTAACGAGCGCGCGGCAGCATCGGGGCAACATTGCTGTGCCTCAGTTCCAGCGCAGTTCGAACGGGGTCAGGCGCATGATCTCGTCCTTGCGAGCGCTGCCGCCAGCAGGCCGCGCCTCGTCCATGACCCCGCCGAAAAACACATCGGCGGCAACGCCCTGGATAAACATGTCCGCGCTCTTGCGCATGCCAGCCGCTTCCGTCTGCGAACGCAAGGCGCCGTCGATCCACAGGTTGACCCGTCCATCGAAACGGCCTGGCGTGTTGAGGATGATTTCTTGGTCAACGCGAAACCACTGCCCGCGTGGCAATGCGGCGCGGCGGTCGTGTTCGGTCGTCTCGGTCAGGAAGTTGGCCTTCGTTGTCATGGCCACGTGGCTGCCGAATGCGCCATTGTCTGTCCATGACACATGCGTCGCGAAGCGTTCGCCATCTTTGGCGCCGAGCTGCGGTGACACCCCGAACACGCCTGGCAACGTGCCGGCATAGTCGAATTCAAAATTGGCCGGCAAAAACACGTTGTAGGACAGGCAGGCAGCCGACAGGTTTTGCGGCAGCGCGCGCGGTTGCCAGGGGAATCGGATCCCACCCGGCACAGCCCGCTCGTTATCTGGCTGCGAGGTGCCAGCCTTCAGCGCGACGGCAAAGCCGGCGGGTGCTGGTGCGTCCTTGAACGACACGATCTTCAGATTTTCCATGACCATCATATCGCGACCGGCCGACACCGCCTGAATGTCGCTCGCCGTCATCAGGTTCCCGTCCCGCACGACATTCATGACAACGACCCGCTTGTAGCGCGCCGAGCAGGCTGAAATTTTGGGTGTGAACAGCACGTGTTTGACCAACACGACAGCGCCCGTGGCGATGAAGGCCAGGATTGCGCCATTGATGGCGAGGGCTTTGACGCTGGGGAGGCTCATCGGGTTGTACCTTCGCTGACAGCTTTTTCAGATCCGCGCGGCACGATCAGCGGCGCAAAAATGTGTGCGGCCAGGCTCTTGGAGCCGGTCACAAGTTGAACGTTGAGAATGGGCGCTTGGCTCGGCTGCTCCGCGAGGGCGGTGCCAGTCACGTCCAGGGCGATGCGGGCGCGCGTCTCGTGCCGTGTATCTGGGCCGCGCGTTTCGGTACCGTCCGTTCCTTCACTGCCGACACTCTCGACTTTGCCGGTGAGTGCGTTGCCGATGCCAAGTGTTCCAACCAGCCAGATACGGGCCGTCTGGCCAGCCGACGGCACGGCACCCGCCGACGCGGGCCAGGCGACGTCGACCTGCAACCGGTTGACGCTCGGACGTATCAGCGCCAGCGCCGTTTTGGCAGCGATCGACGTACCAGGGCTGACTTGCGCAACCTCGACCACGCGACCCGCCACCGGCGACCTGATCTCCAGCCGATCCAGCTGGCCCTCGAGCAAAGCAACGCGCGCAGAGTGTCCAACGATCACCCGGTCCGCCTCGACCGCTTCAGCTTCGAGAGCTGCGATACGCGCGCGTGCCGCGGTCTTGTCGCCAGCGCCAGCCAATGCCGCCGCTTCCTGTTTCAGTCCGTCGATTTCCATGCGGCGCGCATCGATCCGCTTGCGCAGGGCTGCCAGTTCGCTCTCGATGTGGCGGCGATCGAATTGGGCGATCAGCGCGCCCGCCGCGACGTCCACGCCAACCGACACATGCAACTGTGCGAGGGTGCCAGAGCTTTCGTGGCGGACGACGACCGGCTCGGCCCGTTTGACCGCGGCAGCTACCGCGACCGGCCCTTGTTGGACGTCGATTGCGAACACGGCGGCGCCGAGGGCAAGGCTGCAGCCGAGCGCCATCAGGCCAACGCGGAGCGCCGCCGCCACGTTGAGTGTCGGGGTGCTGGTCTTTGGATCAGGCTTAGCGGGCATCGACATCTCACACGCCTCCTCGTTGAGCGCCGCTCGCATAAGCACCCGTTGCGCCGTATGCGGCAGGCAGGCGAGCTGTCGGCAAGGGGGTCGCAGGCTCAAAAGCTGCCGGCTCGAACGTCGGCCGGGCTGGGTGGGTTGGATTCTTGTTTGAGACAGATGCGGGTGTCGCTGATGCAACGGCCAGCGGCTGCATCTGCGCAGGCGTCGTTGACTGCGCCATCGGCTGGCTCGGCAGCGCCCGATCAACCATCGCGGCCGGCGACGTGCCAAGATGCTGCAGACCAGCTTCCAGTGCTGCCAGCTCCGGCACGTGGTCGAGTGCCGAAAGCACAGAACGCACCAGCATCGTATGCAGCACCACCACACCCGCGAGGGCCGCGAGTGTCAGACTGTCAGACAGAACCAGCAAGACACCGACGATGGCGAGCACGGCGCTCGACGTGAGATCGGCGACGCGCAGCAGGGCCGCAACCCGACGACCATGGCCTGCGAGAGTATAGGCGCTGACAACAGCGGCGCGGTTGAGCGTCTCCCAATCCGCGACAATGCCGGCCGACATCCGGCGCGCGGCAATCATCGGCGCATTGGCAGCAGCGGTACGCCAGGCCTTGTCCGCCCAGGCCTTGTCGGCAATGTCACGTGCGCCCCCGGCCGTCCTCAGCCCGTGTGCACACGCGCGCGCCCGCACCACCGCAGAGGCAACAAGGCCAGCCGCGACCAGAAGAGACACAGCACCAAGGGCTGGATGAATCATAAACACCAGCACCAGAGGAACACTGGCCGCAAGCGCATCAAGCAGGGCCGCCACAGCAGGGCCGGCGATGGCATGAACGCAGCGATCGAGTGCCGCGCGGTCGCGATCGAGTGCGTCCGGCATGACGCCGCGCTCCAGCCGGTCACTTAGAACGGCGGCGCCGGCCGTGTGATCAAGCCAAAGCGCTGCTTGCAGCAGGATTCGATCGCGGGCAGCCAGCAGGACCGATCGCAGAAGCGCTGCCGCAAGACCTACGGCTGCGACGAGCAAAAGCCCATCCAGGCTCTGCCGCCGCTCAGCAGCTTCGATCGCGTGCACAACGAGAAGCGGCAGGGCAAGGGACAAGACGCCCGCACCGGCCGTAAACAAGGCAGCAAAACCCGTCGCCCGCCAAACGTGGGCAGTGAGGGCTGAAAAAAGTGGCCGTGCATGACGCATGTTACTGGCCTGGGACGCGGTGATACTATCGGGATGGGTGTGAACAGATTCCACCTCTGATCCCAACCCTACCCGCCATGTGGTTAAAAAATCGCGTTCAAAATCCGTCGATTGCGTACACGAGCTGCGGATCTGGGGTGTTAGCTGAGCGTGCAACGGAAGGTCACCTGGAGTCATGACCCAAGCCTCGCGCGACAGCCTGGAAACAGCATTGGCGGTGCTGGGCACGCGTGGTTGCCTGATGGCAGGCGCCGCCATTCATGGCGCAGCGCGATCAACGAGCACGCCACTGGCGCACGTCGGCTTGGCGGCGGGTGTCGGCACATACTTGTGGACCGAAACGTATTACGGCGGCCGGTTCGTCACAGGCGGTGCGGTTCTCGATACTCCCGACGACGACTATCTCCGGCGGCTCGCAGCAATTGCCGCGACAACGCGCGCCGACCTCGTTCACCTGTTCATAGATGTGACGGACCCATCGGCAGCACCACCGATCACCGATGGGCTTGCACCATCGGGCTATGCGGCCCGGTCGCGACGAACGTCGTATCGCTACGTGCTGCCGCTGCAACACGACTACGATGCCTTCCTCATGGGCCTTGGCAAACACACGCGTCGCAATATCCGCCTCTATCAGCGCCGGGGCGCTGAAGGTGGCCTCATGTTCTCTTTCGCTGAAAATAGTCCGAGTGCGGACGCCATCCCCCGTCACCAGCGAGAAGCGCTCGGCCGCAACACACATCCGAGGCCAAAACAGCCCGGACGTCTCGCTGAACTCGACGCTTTCCTGGCCGCACGCCAGCACCCGTTCCATAGCCTGGTGCGCACCAGCGACGGCACCCTCGTCAGTCTCGCTACGGGATTCATCTCGGCGGAACGCGCTTACCTTGTTTACCAAGCCAACCATGTCGACCATGCGGCGGCAAACCTCGGCCTGATGCACCGATCGCTGGTCATCCGCGAGTTGATCGCCCGCGGCATGCGCGAGTTCGTGTTCCCGAACGGCATCAACGATGTCCTGCGCAACGCCTGCCGGAGGGACGTTGCCATTGAGCTTTTGCTCTCTCGCACCGACGTTTTGGGGCGTTGGCGGATCCACAGATGGGCACGGCGCGAACCCGGCCACGCCGCCGCGCGCTTTCTCATGGCGACGGCGTAAGGGCTGCGATTCAACGCGCCCCCCAGACTCGCACCCCAGACTCGCCATCAGACTCGCCCCCAGAGCTGCCGCACCCGGAGGCATTGCGCACCACCCCGGATCTGTCTCATATGCACCCGAGATTAACGCAAAGGAGAACCCCCATGGTCGACGCCGTCATCGTCTCCACCGCCCGCACGGGCCTCGCCAAGTCCTTCAAGGGCGCCCTCAACAACACCCATGGCGCTACCCTCGGCGGCCATGTGGTCAAGCATGCAATGGAACGCGCCAAAGTCGAAGCTGGCGAAGTCGAAGACGTGATCATGGGCTGCGCCAACCCTGAAGGCGCGACCGGCGGCAACATCGCGCGCCAGATCGCCATGATGGCCGGCTGCCCAGTCGGCGTATCGGGCATGACCGTCAACCGCTTCTGCTCGTCGGGCCTGCAGACGATCGCGCTCGCGGCTCAACGCATCCAGGCCGGCGAAGCCGACATTTTCGCGGCCGGCGGCGTCGAGAGCATCTCGCTGGTCCAGAACACGATGAACCGCAAGAACGGCGTTGACGCGGCTTTGAAAGCGAAGAAGCCCGAAATCTATTGGAACATGCTTCAAACCGCCGAAATGGTCGCCAAGCGCTACAACATCCCACGCGAAGCCCAGGACCGCTATGGCGTCGAAAGCCAGTTGCGCGCAGCTGCCGCTCACCAAGGCGGCAAGTTCAACGACGAGATCGTGCCCATCACCGTGCAGATGCTGAAGGCCGAAATGAACGACAAGAAAGAGGTCGTTCGCACCTGGGAAGAAACCGTCACGCTGAAGAGCGACGAAGGCATCCGTGGCGACACGACCTATGAGGGCGTCGCCAAGATCCGTCCGGCCATCGAGGGCGGCGTCATCTCGGCCGGCAACGCCAGCCAGTTCTCAGACGGCGCCTCGTGCGCGATCGTCATGAGCGGCACGGAAGCCGCCAAGCGCGGCTTGAAGCCGCTCGGCATCTTCAAGGGCTTTGCGGTCGCCGGTTGCGAGCCCGACGAAATGGGCATCGGCCCCGTGTATGCTGTGCCGAAGTTGCTGAAGCGCGCGGGCCTGAAAGTGTCCGACATTGACCTGTGGGAACTCAATGAAGCCTTCGCCTGCCAAGTCATGTACTCGCGCGACAAGCTCGGCATCGACAATGCCAAACTGAACGTCAACGGCGGCGCCATCGCCGTCGGCCATCCCTATGGCGTCTCGGGCGCTCGCTTGGTCGGTCATGCCCTCATCGAGGGCCGTCGCCGCAAAGCCAAGCACGTGGTGGTCACCATGTGCATCGGCGGCGGCATGGGCGCCGCTGGGTTGTTCGAGGTGGTGCAGTAATCCAGCCACGGCTCGCCGCCGCCCGTCACATCGGGCGGCGGCGCCGAGGGGCGCGCCGCGCAAATCCCCTCGCCCCGTTCTTCACGGGGAGAGGGTTAGGGCAAGGGGCGGCCACTTGCGCCACGACTGCCCAAGGGCTTCTGCTTGTTGGTGTTGACCGCCCTTGCCTGGAGAGGCACTTTGATCTCAGCAAATGACCCCAAGCACCTTTGTTCTTCCGAGTGTCGCATGTCCGCGATGCGATGAACACCGTAAATGGACGCTTGCGCGGCAATGAAGTGAAGTCCAAACGTCCGACTGGTGAGCGGTGAAGTCGAGGTAGCGGGTAGCGAACGGCGTTGCCCAATGTCCGGCATAACCGCTCTTTCGAGTGTCAATCGAGAGATCCGTGACTCAGAGGCCGAGCGGTTTCGAAAGGCTGGCCGACGGACCGATCTCCCTCAGGGCTTCCGGTACGTTCATTCCGGCAGGCCCGCCTTGGCCAAGCCATCCAAGAACACCTCGCAGTGCGCGAACGCGCCAAGTCTCGCACGCGCATAGGACACAGTGAAGTTGATGCCGGTGCGCGCTTTGCGGAACTCGATGAGGCTAAGTGCCTCGTCTCTGAGACCGAGGTGACCGCAGCACGAGATCAGCCCGTTGACGTGCCCCATGTACTCAACGAACGTCGCCGCTGCAGCCCTGAGAAACGGCAGTGCTTCGGTGAAGCGATGATCGGCCAGCAAAGCCAGTCCGTGGGTATGTTGATAGACCGCCGTAAAGCGGTCGCCGGGACTGAGCAGCAACGCCTTCTCGGTTTCTTCGATCGCTTCCGTGAAATCTCCTTTGCGCAGAAGCGACCAGCCGAGCAGCATGCGGCCGAGAGCAAAGCTCGGCTGCATCGCGATGACGCGCCGAAGTTCGTCCACGGCTTGCTCGTGGCGACCGTTTGAACTCAAGTTGAATCCGTAAACGGCGCGGGCCCAAGGCTCCTGCGGATCCAGATGCAAGGCCGCTTGAGCGTGAGTCATCGCACGTTTCGCGCATTCGGGACGATCATCGACCCAGGAACAATGGGTCGCCCAATACAGAGCCCAACCTAGCGTCGCGTGCGCCCTTGCACTGCTTGGATCCAATTCAATGGCCTTGAGCAAGTGCTGCTGCGCGATGGCGTTGGCCTCGCGCTCGAAGCGATGAATCATTCCGACGGCCCGCGCGACAAGACCCCAGCAGTCGAGGCGTTCGATCGGTCGCTCCGTTGCACGTAACGCCTCGGCGTTCAGTAACGACGGCTCGATGACAGCGACGAGCCTCTCGGTGATCTCGTCCTGAACTGCAAAGATGTCGCCGAGGCTACGATCGTACTTCTCGGAGAAGATCGTCTGCCATTTCTTAGCATCGATGACCTGACAGCTGACGCGCAGACGGTCGCCCACGAGCCGGGTACTGCCCGTCAATACGTACTGAATGCTGCGAGCACCAGCGATGCGCTGCAGATGTATGGTACCTCCTGTCGAAGCGTCGGCCGAATCGCGCGCGACCACGGCCAACCACTTCAGTCGCGACATTGCGGTTGTGATGTCTTCGGCAATGCCCTCGCCCAGATAGCCCTGTGCAGGATCGCCGCTCAGGTTCTGGAATGGCAGAACGATGATTGATGGTTTTTCAGTCGGCGCGATGGGCGCCGGCAAGGTCACTGGCAACGAGACCGGTAACATCAGCCCCGGCCCCTGGAAAACGGGATCCTTCACGGCAACCGGTCCCACATAGCGGTAGCCGCGACGCGGAAAGGTCTCGATCCAACGATCGCCGCCCGGCTCCAACTCAAGGATGCGACGGAGCGAGGCGATCTGGACCGTCAGGTTGCTCTCTTCGACAATCTGGCCGTCCCAGGCCGCCGCGATAAGCTCGTCCTTTGTGACCAATTGCCCGGGTCGCTCGGCCATGAGGCGCAGCAGCACGACGGCGCGCTGACTCAAGGCCATAGGTTCGGAGTTCCGAAACAGAGCACGTGCCTCGCTGTGGAGGCGGAATGAGCCAATCACGTAATCTATTGATTTCACGTCACATCCAGCGCCCTGCAGAGATTTCGGAAGTTTTTCGGAAGCCGTTTGTGACTTGAGCCCCCGCGTCGCGTTTACTCCCCGTCATGAGTTGGCGACCAGATGCCGCCGAACTGGTCGCCCCACTCGATAGCACGCCGGCCTCAATAGCGCGAGACGACCCGTTTCGCGCTCCAAGGACCCACGTGACTGAACGATCAACCCCGGCTCGCGCCCAAGGAGACGTCCCATGCTCAAGTCCATCGCCCTGTCTATCGCAGCACTGGCAACCATCGGTCTCGCGACCTCGGCGTCTGCCCAGTCTTCGACCGCATCATCGATCTGCCCTGCAAAGAACGAAATGATGTCCGGCAACCTCTGCATCCAGCCAGCCAGCGGCGACGTCGTGGTCGCCGCAGTCCCTGCAGCGACCACGTACACGAGTGCCGACTGCCGCAAGGGCTATGAGCACATGTCTGGCAACCTTTGCATTCACCCGAAGTGGGGCGATGTCGTGTTCGCCAACGAGCGCCCGACCTTCGCTGCCGCCAGCTGCCGCGGCGGCTACGAGTTCCTGGTCAATGGCCTCTGCCTCAACCGCGCCTCCGGCGACATCGTGTTCTCCGACGTGAAGACCGGCACCACGCTCGCAGCCGTGCAGAAGTGAGCTGATCGCCGGCATCGCGAAAGGACACGCCATGACTTGCCATTCAGTGCTTGCGCTCGCGGCTGCGATTGCAGGCGCGCCGGACACCGATCTCATAAAACAAGAGCCGTTGATCGCGCGGTCCGTTTTTCGCGCCATCGTACTGATGGCAGCGGTGCCCGTGATCGCAGGGCTCGCGATCGCCACGCAGTTGCCCCTGGCTTGAGGGGCGGAACGCGCACGAAGTGACGACGCGCCGCGCGCTATTGCACGCTGCCCGAACATCCCCTCACAAAGAATGGAAACACCCATGAACCGCCGCACAACACTCGCCTTCGGAACGCTGGCTCTGATGGGCATCGCAGCCGTCTCTCCCGCGTCAGCACAGGGCCTCAAGGATCAAGTGATCGGCGCCTATGTACTCCAGGCGGGAACCGAGAACTTTGCCGACGGCAAGAAATTGAGCTTTTGGGCAACCGGAAGTTTGATCCTCGCCCCAACCGGCCACTTTTCTCAATTCCTGATCGGCAAGGAGCGCGCCAAGACCAGTGACAGCGTGCGCAATCCTGTCGGTCCGGCCGTTGGCTACTACGGCACGTACACGATCGACGAAGCCGCGGGCGTCATCAATCTCAAGATCGACTCCGGCGTCACCCCGCAATTCGACGGTGCGGCCCGGCAGATCAAAATCAGCCTCAAGAGCGATGTCCTGACGATGACTTCGCCCGAAGTCAAAACGCCGGAGGGACCGATGGTTCCGGTCAACGAATGGAAGAAATTGAAATAGCCCCGCCTGATGCCCCTCAAGCCCGACTTCGCATCGATCTTTATATCATAGCACCCCTGCATAGGACAAAGCCCATGAACCGCCGCACCTTTTTCACATTCGCCACCGCCGCAGCCTTCGGCGCCGCCTCTTTCGCAGCGCACCCGCAGGCGCAGACAACTCCGACGAGTGCCGGCACCTGGGATCTCGACATCGCCGCGTCGAAATCCACCGACCCCATGCCGAAGGCCATCGAACGCACCTACGAAGTGACTGCCACGTCCGAGAAATTGACCGGCACCATCACCACCTTGGACGGCAAGCAGATCCCCATCGGCTTCACGGCCACTCTCGACGGCAAGGACACTCCGTACAAGGCGCCCGGCTTCGACGCGGTCGCCCTGACGCCGGCTGGGCCGCTGACGATGAGCTTTGAGACCAAACTCGGCGGTAAAATCGTCCTCAGCGGCACACGGGTCATCTCGGCCGACGGCAAGACAATGACGTTCAACCAGAAGGGCATCAACGCCGCCGGACAGCCATTCGAAGCGACCATGGTCTACCGGCGCCGCTGATCCCGTGTCTTCCGGCCGCGCAGGCGGCCACCCAGGCAACGCTGTGGCTTGGCACTGAGCCGACCTCACCCATGTTCGAGGGCAGTCTTGGCGCCGCCTCGGTCTATTGCGGCGTTGCCTGTGTGGCTCCCTGAGCGGCCGGGACCAGACGCGGATTATTGCCGAAAAGCCACGCGCGCGACAAAAATGGAGGTTTCAATGGACAAGCTGCTCCTGGCACAAGTGCTCCTGACATTGACGACGCTCGGCTTCAGCGCCGTGCCGGCGCTCGCCGATTTCAATCCGACGCATGCGACAAACCCGTTCTGGACGCCGCACGCGCGCTTTCACGTCGTGTGGCAGGTGTCGAGCTATCTCGGCATCGGGGCTATATCCCTGCTGCTGATCTGGTGGCCTGGTCCGCTCGCCATCGAGCGGCTGTGGCTCGCTCTCGCCGTCAGCGTGGCGGTTTATGGTGGTTTCTATGCCGCGCTGTTCTCGAAGGCGCTCTACGGCGGGGCGAACACCGACGTGAACGGCATTCGACCAGTCTACAGAACAATCCTCGGCAAACGCATCGGCTTCGACGCCAATATCACCGTCTTCACGATCATGGCTGCGCTCGTCGCGGCGGCTGCGATGATCATTCCTGGGCGATGAGCCTTCGCTCTACGACACCCCAGCTCACACGCTCGCTACCGTTACAGGTAGTGCCTTCATGTCCGCGTGGGGGCGCGCCCCACGCCCTGAATTTGCATCCCGATAGGCCGAGCGAGAACTTCGACACCCTTCTCGCCCCCAGGTTGGCCGCACGTCCCGGCGCCTCCGGCAGCTAACTGGTGTACAGCGGCCATGATCTCACTGCGAGCAACAGGAAGGTCTTGGCCAGGTGCTGACGCGGCCACGCCATCCAAATTCAACGGTGTCCCGGAATTTGGCGTGCCCTTCGCACGACAAATATCCGGGATCCTACTCTGAAAGAAGCACGGGCCGGGATCGCGGTGCCGGGTTGGGTTGTATCATG
>JANMGQ010000098.1:0-25775 GCA_031374735.1 Hyphomicrobiaceae bacterium
ACCGCTGAAGACCGCCGCTCCGGCAAAATGGCCGTCAACAACATCCAGATGCGCTAACGCGCTCATTTGATTGCTGTTTCATGCGCTCGGCCCGTTCGTAAGAACGGGCCGAGTTGCGTTTCATCTTGCATGAGCGCGACCGTGATTGACACTGCCAACACGAACGTCTCTTGCTCTCGACGTCGCGAGCGCGCGACGCTGCCGGGGGGCGACGGCCGTCGCGCACAGCGGTTCAAACGCGCGCATTAAAGTTGCATAGGTCGGCTGCTTCAATCGCTGCTCTGACGATTTTCGTCATGCCAATCGCGTTGCTCAGGATTTTGACGTCTTCGCCAGACGTGATATTCTTACAATAGAGAATAGTGTTGCGACGCGAACTGACCGTGGGCCCCGTCATGACTTTTGACCGAATTACATATCAACCCAACGTCATGGGCGGCAAAGCCTGCATCCGCGGCTTGCGCGTGACCGTCGGAATGGTCGTCGGGCAGATTGGAGCTGGGCGCAGCGTTGAACAGGTACTTGCTGATTTTCCCTACCTTGAGCGCGAGGACATCCTTCAGGCTCTTCGCTATGCGGCTCGCCTGACGGAGGCACGTGATCTGGTGATCGAGGCCGCTTGAAGTTCCTGGTCGACATGAACCTGACGCCGCGTTGGGTGACTTTTCTGTCCGAGGCAGGTCACAACGCCGTTCATGGGTCGACAGTTGGCCCGGGCAATGCGTCTATCCAACTATCATGGCCTATGGGCGCGACCACGATTTCTGTGTGCTTACGCACGATCTCGACTTCGGAACCATCCTGGCGCTAACGAACTGGGATCGGCCTAGCGTCGTGCACATCAGGGCCGACGACACGAGCCCTGAGGCGATTGGGTCGGCTGTTGTGCGGGCCCTGGCACAGTCAGCAGCGGAGATCGCGGTGGGTGCGTTGATAACGGTCGAGCCGGAGAAGTCGCGGGTGAGGTTACTGCCGTTTCAGAAGACGTGAGGCTCCCCGGTTCACATTCGCGAGCACACAGTTAGAAGCGAAGAGGAACGCCGACTGCTCCCAATCGACGGTGCTACCATCCAAAGCTTCGGGCTACTTCAGAGGCGGGATGCCTTCTAAACGATAGTGCCCAGGCCCAGGTCATTCGACTTGAGCGATCAGAAAACCCCGAAACTCGCGCTCCGGGGTTTCGCATTTTCGAGGTCGGTGATCAGGTGTCTAACCAAAGGTCAGACACCAAGCCCGCTCATCAACACGAGTAATACATATCGAACTCGACCGGGTGCGGGGTCATATCCGTGCGGGCCACTTCGGCCATCTTGAGTTCGATGTAGGCGTCGATCATCTCGTCGGAGAACACGCCGCCCTTCTTGAGGTACTCGCGGTCCTTGTCGAGGCTCTCGAGCGCTTCGCGCAAGCTACCGCATACTGTTGGGATCTTGGCCAGTTCGGCCGGCGGCAGATCGTACAGGTTCTTGTCCATGGGATCGCCGGGATTGGTCTTGTTGGCGATACCGTCCAACCCGGCCATCAGCATGGCGGCGAAGGCCAGGTACGGGTTGGCAGCCGGATCCGGGAAGCGGATCTCGATGCGCTTGGCCTTCGGGTTGGTCACGTGCGGGATACGGCACGAGGCCGAGCGGTTGCGGGCGGAGTAGGCCAACAGCACGGGCGCTTCATAGCCCGGCACGAGGCGCTTGTAGCTGTTCGTGGTCGGATTTGTGAAGGCATTGATCGACTTGGCGTGCTTCAGGATACCGCCGATGTAGTGCAGGCACATGTCCGAGAGGTCGGCATACTTGTTGCCGGCAAACATCGGCTTGCCCTCTTTCCAGATCGACTGGTGCACGTGCATGCCCGAGCCGTTGTCGCCGAAGATCGGCTTCGGCATGAAGCAGGCCGACTTGCCATAGGCCTGGGCGACCTGATGGATCACGTATTTGTAGATCTGCATGTGGTCGGCCATGGTGAGCATGTCACCAAACTTGACGCCGAGTTCGTGCTGGGCGGCCGCCACTTCGTGGTGGTGCTTTTCAACGACCACGCCCATTTCGGCCATGACCGAGAGCATTTCCGAGCGGATGTCCTGGGCGCTGTCGATCGGCGGCACGGGGAAATAGCCGCCCTTGGTGCGCGGACGGTGGCCAAGGTTGCCCATCTCATAGTCGGTGCCCATGTTAGACGGCAGTTCGGCCGAATCCAATTTGAAACCTGTGTTGTAAGGGTCGGTCGAGAACTTGACGTCGTCGAAAATGAAGAACTCGGCTTCCGGGCCGAAATAGATCTTGTCGCCGATGCCGAGCGACTTCATGTACGTCTCGGCCTTCTTGGCGATCGAGCGCGGATCGCGGTCATAGGCTTCGCCCGTCGACGGCTCGAGCACGTCGCAGAAGATCGCCATGGTGGTCTGGGCGTAGAACGGGTCCATGTGCGCCGACGTCGGATCGAGCATCAAGGTCATGTCGGAGGCTTCGATGCTCTTCCAGCCGGCAATCGATGAGCCGTCGAAGGCGTAGCCGTCGGCAAACATGTCGGCGTCGACGCACGAGGCGTCAGCCGTCACGTGCTGCATCTTGCCCTTGGTGTCGGTGAAGCGCAGGTCCAAGAACTTGACGTCCTTGTCCTTCATCATCTTCAAAACGTCAGCGGCTGTTTTGGGCTTATCGGCAGGCATGGGCACTCCCTGATTTTCCTTTAGGTCCCCGTACAAGACATAGCCCGCCGCCAGCGTAAAGCCAGTTGCGGGGGGATTGGGTGCAAAAGTTTAGGCCGAGCGCGCTCAGACGGCGTCGTTGCCCGTCTCACCGGTGCGGATGCGGATGGCGTCTTCGACATTGGAAATGAAGATCTTGCCGTCCCCGATCCGGCCGGTCTTGGCGGCGCGCTGGATGGCTTCGATGGCCTTGGGCAACATGTCGTCGGCCAACACGACTTCAATTTTCACTTTCGGCAGGAAATCAACGACATACTCGGCACCGCGGTAAAGCTCCGTGTGGCCCTTCTGGCGGCCGAAGCCCTTGGCCTCGATCACGGTGATGCCCTGCAGGCCGATTTCCTGCAGCGCCTCCTTCACCTCGTCCAGCTTGAACGGCTTGATGATGGCTTCGATCTTTTTCATAGGGCTCACGTGCTCCACGCCGGGGGAAGGCGGGACGTTCAATTTAGCTCGGTCATAGGCAGTTGCAGAGCCGAGGGGAAGGGGGGATGTTAACCGCTGGTGCTCAGGGGGCAGGCAATATGCGCCTATTTGTTGGGCGTCTGTTGGCGCGACGCAGGCCTGAAGCGCCGCGAGTTCAAGTCATCTGGGCCTGCCGCGCGCCAGTCGGGCAGCAACACAGGGAAACATCAACCCTTGATCCAGTGCCGGAGCGCGATCCGTGCCGGCTCCTCGACCACCCGGTGTATGACATGAGCAACGGCGACGCACAAAAGCGTCACGATGACATAGGCGAGCAGCACGCGCGGTGCGAGCTTGAACGTCCCTGCGGCTCGCTCGGAGGTCAACGCGCCAACAGTAATTCGGGAGTAATTCGGAGTAATTCCGGAGTAATTCTGGACACACCAGTGCGTGAAATTGGTGGGTGTCCCCAATTCTGCCCTCCGCTATAACAGTCCGGTTACGAGCCCGGCACCCGGGCCCAACAAGGCAATCCCCATGAGTTCGCGCGGTCCCCGCTTTGATACGCTGTCGCTGCATGCGGGGCAGGTGCCGGATCCGACCACCGGGGCGCGCGCGGTGCCGATCTATCAGACAACGTCGTACGTGTTCGAGAGCACGGAACATGCGGCAGGGTTGTTCAATCTGGAGCGGCCCGGCCATATCTATTCGCGCATCTCGAACCCGACGGTGGCTGTCTTCGAGGAGCGCATGGCAGCGCTGGAGGGTGGCGTCGGCGCCGTCGGCTTTTCGAGTGGTCAGGCCGCCCTGTTTGCGGCCATCTCGACGCTGATGGGCACGGGCGGGCACATCGTGGCGTCGTCCAGGTTGTATGGCGGATCTCACAACATGTTTGTGCACACGCTGCCGCGCTTTGGCATCGAGACGACGCTGGTCGATCCGCGCAACCCCGTGAATTTCAGCACAGCCATCACGCCGCAGACGCGGCTCGTCTATGCGGAGACACTGGGCAATCCGGGGCTTGAGGTGCTGGACCTGTCGGCGGTGGCCGACGTCGCCCACGGGCACGGCCTGCCGCTGATGATCGACAGCACGTTCACGTCGCCGTTCCTGTGCCGGCCTGTCGAACACGGGGCGGATATCGTCATGCACTCGGCGACCAAGTTCATAGGAGGGCATGGCGTTGCCATCGGCGGCGTGCTGGTCGACGGCGGCAAGTTCGACTGGATGGCCTCGGACACGTTCCCGACGCTGTCGAAGCCGTACGCCGGCTATCACGGGCTGACGTTCGGCGAGGAATACGGGGTGGCGGCGTTCATTACCCGAGTGCGGGCGGAGGCGCTGCGCGACTTCGGGGCGTGCATGGCGCCGCAGACGGCGTTCTATCTGTTGCAGGGGCTTGAGACATTGCCCGTGCGCATGGAGCGGCATGTCAGGAATGCACGGGCCGTGGCGGAGTTCCTGTCGCGTCATGCGGCGGTGGCGTGGGTCAAGTATCCCGGGTTGGAGAGCCATCCGGATTATGCGCTGGCGGCGAAACTAATGCCCAAAGGCTGCGGCGCGATGATGAGCTTTGGCATCAAGGCACCGGCTGGCTCGACGGGCCGTGCGGCGGGGGCGAAGCTGATTGAGCGGCTCGGCGTGTTCTCACATCTCGCCAACGTCGGCGACGCCAAGTCGCTGGTCATCCATCCGGCGTCGACCACGCACCAGCAGATGAGTGCGGCGGAGCTGAAGTCGGCAGGCATCGGCGAGGAACTGGTGCGGCTGTCAATCGGCCTGGAGGATCAGGCGGACCTGATGGAGGATCTCGATCAGGCGTTGAAGGCGTCGCAGAAGGGGTGAGGGGGTGGAGGTGGCCGTGATTTCAGCAGCAGTTGAAAGGATCGGCGGAGAACAAAAGCGGTCAGGGCCTGCACAGGAGCAGAAGTCGCCCGTTGCGGCCGCCACACCTCCAGCTGTCATGGCCGGGCTTGTCCCGGCCACCCATCAGGCAACAGTCTCATGAGATGCGGAAGTCCTCATTGTTGCAGCAAATGCGAGCTAATTTCGGCATCGGCGTGTACGGAGGAATGGGTGGCCGGCACGAAGGGCCGGCCATGACAGTGGTGGTGGTGTCCGCTGCGCGGACCACTTCCACTCCGGGTCAGCCTCTGCTTAGCGACTTGATCGCGCCCTGTCTGCAAACCATCGGCCAGCGTCCGTCCCCGAGATAGCACAAAGCCACGCCCCTTGCGGGACGTGGCTCCTTGTCAGCGCGATGGAACCGTTACTTCACGATCCCAGCTTTGACAGCCGAGGCGAACTCGGCGCGGGAGATTTTGCCGTCACCGTCGGTGTCGATCTCTTTCATGACAGGCTCGAACGGCTTGAGGGCCGCGCCCTCGATGAAGCCGGTGCCCTTGGGGTCAGCGGCCTTGAACTTCGCTTCAGCGGCCGGGTCCATCTGGACGGGGGCCGTCGCGGCCGGAGCGGCGCCGCCCGGCGCAGCAGACGGGGTCTGTGCGAATGCTGAGCCACCAACGGTCAGCAGCAGGGCGAGAAGGGAAGCTGAGAGATACTTCGTCATGATCGTACTCCTTTGCAGGACAGGGATATTCAAGTGGGGGTCTTTCAGATCCCGGCGATGTCAGGAGGATGGACCCCCTCCGATGAATGTCAGACGAACCCAGCGTTCACTTGAGATTCAGGGGGGTATTCAAGCGCTCAGGATTTTTGACTGACCGACCGATCACCGTCATTCCGGAATGTCTGTTGCGCGGAGGCGCGGCAGACATATCCGGAATCCTTACCTCCTGCACATTGGCACTCGTGCTTTACGGACAGAGGTAGATCCCGGAGTACGATCACGCAGTACGCGTGATCGTACTCCGGGATGACGCTCCTTGACTTCATAGGTAGGAATTCCTGTATCGTCGATACAGTCGAGGGAGGCCGCGTCGCCCCCATACGCGCTAAACCAACAAATTTTCCGCGTCATTCCGGATCTGTCCGCGAAGCGGTCGATACATCGCGTGCTTCGCACACGCCCTGCGCTGGATCTCGGCTCGGCGGTCGGCCTGAACGGGCCTCCCTTGGCCGGGATGACGAAAAATTGGGGTATGTTAGCGCCAATGCGCATCGCCCCTGTTGTCCGTCACATCAGCTGCAACACTCTGGCAGCCGTGAGCGCGACGGCGGCGACCGCGAGCAAGACGGCAACCGCGGCACCCGTGGTCACGCGCGAGCCGGCGCGATAGGTCAGGCAGCCCGCGAGCGCGCCGAGCAGCAGGCCGCCGACGGGGCCGCCGATGAAGATCGCTTCGAGACCGCGGCCCATCACGTCTTCGCCAATCGTTATGGGGGTGAGCCAACGCCGGGCGGTTCCCCACGCCATGGCCGAGGGGATATAGCCAGCGATCGCAGCGGCAAGGCCGACCAGGACGGCAGTTGCGACTGATCTCTCGTCGGATTGAGCCACGTAGACCTGCCGTGCAGTGAAATGAGCTGAGTTCAGAACGCCAACTGCACCTTCATGGCCTTCTTGCGGTCGCTGGCGAGTTCGAACGCCTCGACGGCCTGCGTGAACGGCAAGGTCGCGCTGATCAGCGGGCGGACGTCGACGCGGCGTGTGCCGATCAGGTCGGCTGCAAGCGCGAATTCCTCGTGGAAGCGGAATGTGCCGCGCAACTCGAACTCGCGGGCAACGATGACGTTGATCGGCAGCATGAAGGAACCGCCAAGGCCAACCTGCACAATGATGCCACCGGGCTTCAGCACGTCGAAGGCGGCGACCAACGCACGTTCATTGCCGGAGCACTCGAGCAAGACGTCGAAATGACCCTTGTCAATCGAATAGGCCGCCAGTTCCGCTGCGTTGCGGGCGACGTCGATACAGCGGTCGGCGCCGAAGCTGCGCACGAGTGCAAACGGCGTGTCGGTCACGTCGGTGGCGACGATCTCGGCGGCACCGGCTTGCCGCGCGGCGACAACGGCCAGCGCGCCGATGGGGCCGCAACCGGTGACCAGCACGCGCTTGCCGAAGATGTTGCCGGCGCGCCGCACGGCATGCAGGCAGACGGCAAACGGCTCGCACATCGCCGCTTCGCCGGCCGTCGCCGTGTCGGGCAGGCGTACGCAGTGCACGGCTTCGGCAATGATCTTTTCCTGGAAGGCGCCCTGGATGTGGGGGAACGGCATCGCGCTGCCGTAGAAGCGCATGTGCAGACAATGCTGCTGGGCGCCCGCGAGGCAAAACTTGCAACCGTTGCACGGGCGGCTCGGATTGAGCGCGACGAGATCGCCGGGCTTTAAAGTTGTAATGCCCGCGCCCAGCGCCTCGACGCGGCCGGCGACCTCGTGGCCGAGCGTCATAGGCTGCTTCAGCACGATCGTACCGATGCGGCCCTCGTGGTAGTAATGAAGGTCAGAGCCGCAGATGCCGCCCCGTTCCAGCCGCACGAGAACCTGGCTGGCGGTGGGGGCTGCGACCTCGATGGGGTCGAGGCGCAGATCCTTGGCGGCATGGATGACGATCGCGCGCATGGAAAATCCCCGATCAGCTTAGGGCCCGGGGATAACCTATTCAAGACGTCGCATAAAGCTGCTTCACATGCCGGTCAGGGGTTGGACCAGTCGAGGCAGCAGGCCCTTGAATTGCGCCGGCCGTTCACTTGCGATCAGGCAGATGCAGCCCACATCCGGGTCGGCGATCGGCGCGTGCTCGATAGTGTCGTCGAGATCGGCAACGTCGCCGGGCAAGTATGTGCCGGTCACGTCACTGTAGGAGCCGCGCAGCATCAACGTGAGCTCGGAGCCACCGTGGCCATGCTCCGGCATCCGCCGGCCGGCAGCCACTTTCAAAAGGCGCAGATCGCCGTCGAAGCTGGACAACTTGTGATGCCACACGCCGAGGCCCAGACGCCGCCAAGGAACATTGTCCAAACTGCCACCGATCAACCGTGCCAGTGGGGCCGGCACTTCGCGCGAGCCAGCTGTGGTCTCGGTCGCAGCGACATCCGCTTCGCTACGGCGCAGCGCCATCACGGGTGCGGGTTTTTCCAGCCGTACGCCAGCCAGACCGGAGAAGAGCGCGGTACCGATGGCCGCCATTCCATGCAGTTCCCGCGCGCAGGCGGGACAAACAGCAAGGTGCGTTGCAACAACTGCCGACAGCGCCTCTGGCAGACTGCCCGCCGAAAAGCTCATCAGTGTCGCAGGGTCGAGGTGATGTGTGATCGTCGTCATTTCCAAGTCGTCCGTTAGATGTGCTGGCCGGTCCCACCCAACAAGCTTTATGGATTCGTGTTCGTATTTTTCTCTATCTTAGATCTTCCACCGTCTCGCGAATTTTTTGGTAAGCGAGCCGCATACGTGACTTCACGGTGCCAAGCGGCAACGCCAAGCGATCGGCGATTTCGCTGTGAGAGAGCCCCTCGAGATAAGACAGCGACACGACCGCATGCTGGTCTGAGGGCAAGGTGGCAAGCGCCGCCCTGACACGGACTTGGCGCTCCGAGTCGCTAAGGATTTCGTCCGGCGCGGGGTCTTCGGACGCCGTCTCGTCGTGCCCCTCGGGGAGTTCTTGCCATGCAAACTCACGGCGGAGACGGTCAATCCGCAAATTGCGCGCTATCGTATAGATCCAGGTTGTCGCGCTGCCCTTCTCGGCCACGTAAAGCGGGGCCTTGCGCCACACCGCCAGTAGCGTTTCCTGTGCCAGCTCCTCGGCCGTATCCGCGTCAGCACCCTGACGCATCATGTACGACTTCACCCGCGGCCCGAACGCTTCGTACAGCTGTCCGAATGCGCTGACGTCGCCACCTGTTGCAATCCTCTGTAAGAGGTCGGCCATGCGAACTTGACGCTCTAATCGCGGAGCGGAGCGAGCGCGGTCTCTGTCTGTCCCGTTGCCCGCCCCATTGATTGTCGAGGACGCCATCATAATCAACCTGCTCTCTGTTGGCCATCAATACGTGAGGTGGCCCAGGTTGGATCGACTGCACGGCTCGCAGCCCCGGCAGCTCGCAACCGCGAAGGCTCGTGCAATCCACATCGCGACGTGAACAAAGTCTTGCACACCGTTGATTTGGCTTCTCATTTTGACGCACAAAATTGAGGCGATGTTTACTTTGCCTTTGATCAAAATTCACTCAACCATGCGATTGTCTTCTCGTGACCGACGGGATCTTGTTTGTGCGTACCCGGGCGACACGAGAAAAGGCGCGGTAAGCGGCGAGATATCGCCGACGCCGTGCCTTTTCGCGTTGGGCGCTAGATCGGCGCGAGCTGACGGTGCGTCCTGGCTCATCGGGCAATGGCGGTACGATCTGAGCCTGCTGATCTATCCGTATGATCGGCATGGCCAAAATGGATCGAAAAATTCACGTCTCGGTTACTTTCTATTTGAGCAAAATTCACCTGCCTGTGGTTAAGTCTGATCACGTGAGCGACGGGATTTGTTTGTGCGTACCCGGCGACACAAGAATTGGCGCGATAGCGGCGTGAGATCGCCGATATCGTGCCTTTTCGCGTTCTGGCCCCTTCGATCGACATCGTGTTGCATGAGCATTTTTGTTCTTGATTGTTCCTGCTTTATTCTTTATCTAGGTGTCAGCGAGGATCGGCCCGATGGTGGACAAAACGTTGGATGAGCGCGTCCTGGCCCTGGAGGCCTTCTATACGGATCTGCCGGAGATCCTGAACACACGCCTCGACAATCTCAACCGCCGCGCCGACGAGACCAACGACCGTCTGGGTCTCATGGATCGCCAACTCGCGACGCTGACGCGCGACGTGCGCGACCTGCGGGCGGGCGTGACCCGTCAGTTGCTGGCGCAGGACGAGCGCATTTCAGAGATCATGAAGCATATTGTCGCCGTTGAGGCACGGCTGGCCTCTCTTGAGAAACGGCAGGAGGCATTCGAAAAGCGCCAGGACGCGTTCGAGAGGCGCCAGGAAGCGTTCGAGAGGCGCCAAGAAGCGTTCGAGAGGCGCCAGGAGGTGTCAGAGACGAGGCAAGAGGCGGCAGAGACGAGACAGGAGGCGTTCGAGAAGCGGGTCGATGCGGGTTTTGCCGCGATCCTCGCCCGGTTAGACGCGCGCTGAACATCGCGGACCACGGCGGCCACCCAAACGCAAACGCCCCGATCTGTCGATCGGGGCGCTGCTATTTCGACTTCGCCAATTCCAGCCTTACTCGCGGTTGCCGAGCAGCGAGAGGAGGTATTGGAAAATGGCGATGAAGTTGATGTACAAGTTCAACGCTCCCATGATCGCGCCTTTGGAGACCATCGTCGAGTCATGGGCGATTTCGTAGTAGGAGTCTTTGATCTGCTGCGTGTCGTAGGCGGTGAGGCCAGCGAAGATCAGCACGCCAATGCACGAGATCGCGAATGACAGGCCGGCAATTGAGGTGCCCGTGAACATAGCGTAGGCGAAGTGGCCGAGCGACGCGAACAGCAAGCCCCACATGCCCATCATCAGGAACGTGCCCCAACCCGACAGATCACGCTTGGTGGTGTAGCCGAACAAGGACAGCGCGCCGAACGTGGCCGCCGTGATGGCGAACACCTGCACGATGGACTGACCGGTGTAGCGGATAAAGATGGTCGACAACGAGACGCCCATCACAGCCGCGAACGCCCAGAACGCGATCTGCGCGCCAGCGACGCTCATCTTGTAGATGCGGAACGCCAGGAAGAACGACATCGCGAGCGGCGCAAACATGAGCACGAAGATCATCGGCGAGCTGTAGAGGAACTTGCCGAGATCGGTCAGGTACATGCCACGGCGCAGCATCGACGCGCCCTTGGCGGCCAGCGCCGGATCGGTCGTGACGGTCAGCGTGAACAGCAGATAGGCCGCAAGGCCGGTCAACGCGATACCGGCGGACATGTAGTTGTAGACCCGGCCCATGTAAGAGCGAAGGCCTTGATCGACGACTGCACCTGCCTCGGTGCCGGCGCGTGCGCCAGGTGCGCCCTGTGCCAGCCAGTTGTTGTCTGCCATCTGCAACACCTTCCTCGTTCGCAGGCCTCGGATGAGGCCACATGCCAAGGCCGAATGACGGCCTATTTCGCTGCATACAATTGGGGATGGATACGCCCAAATCAAGACCACACGCGACAGCTTGGGAAACATGATGCATCAATCCGCGACGGCCGACAAGCGGTCTGAACATCAGGCATTTCAATGAACTGTGAGCGGTGCCGCACCGGTTGCCACAAACGAAGCCGATAGGTTTGCTCGATCAAAGCTCCGTTTACCCTATTCCGAGCGCAGATAGGGCACCGGGCGCGCCTGCAATACCCGCCATGTGCCGTAGCCGCCAAAGAGGCCAACCAACAGCAGTGCCAGACCCAGCGCCTGCATGACAGCCGAGGCCGAGAACACGAACTCGAGGTCCATCACGCGACGCACGGTGATCCAGGCGGCGATGCTGCCGACGAGCACAGCCACCAGGGCTGTGAAACCGGCCAACAAGCCATACTCAACGAGATGGCTGGTGAGGATCTTGCGCCGCGTTGCGCCCAGTGCCTTCAGGATCACGGCTTGCTTGATGCGCTTACGCTGAGCCGTGGCGAGAGCGCCGGCGAGCACGAGCGCACCAGCCGCCAGCGTGATGGAGCCGGCAGCACGGATGGCCGTCATGACGCGACCGAAGATGGCGTTGAACTGGTTGATGGCATCCTTCACCCGGATAGCAGAGGCGCCTGGATAGGCCTTGCCGATATCGCGCGCGATGGCTGCCTCCTGGGACAAGGGTGCGTCCTTGGGAAGCGTGACGGTTGCAAGCACATTATGTGGGGCCGCGCGCAGCGTGTTGGGGCTGAACACCATGACGAAGTTGATGGCGAGGCTCTCCCACTTGACCTCGCGCAGGTTCGAGACGCGCGCCGTGACATTGCGGCCAAGCACGTTCACCACGACGCTGTCGCCGACTTTCAAGTTGAGACCTTTGGCCAGCTCTCCCTCGAACGAGACCAGCGGTTCGCCACTGTAGTCGGCGCTCCACCATTGGCCGGCCGTAACTTTGGAGCCCTCCGGCACGGTCTCAGCATAGGACAAGCCGCGATCGCCGTTGAGCACCCATTGATGCTCCGGCTTGAGCTTGAGTTGCTCAGCCGGCACGCCATTGACCTGCATGATGCGGCCACGGAGCATGGGCGCCGTGTGGATTTCGGCTTTCGGCTCGCGGCGGCGGATGACCTCTTCGAAGCCGGCCACTTCGGCCTTTTTCACGTCGAGCACGAAGTAGTTGGGACTGGTCTGCGGAATGCGCCCTGAGAGTTCGCCGACGATGGAGCGGTCGACCAGGGCCACGGCGACGAGCAGCGACAAGCCCGTGCCGAGCGAGAGCACGACGGAGCGCGCGAGGCCACCGGGTGCGCCGATGTTGCCGATGGCGAGCGAGAACTCCGGCCGACGCGGGCGCGGGATCTTGCGGGCGATCACGCCAGCGAGTGTGCCCAGCGCCAGGAATAGGCCGAGCACGCCGACGACAGCGGCGGTAAATCCGGCGGCGAGTTTCTTGGCGTCCGAGCCGAGGACTGCCATCGCGAACAAGGCCGCTATGCAAAGCGCGAGCAGCACGAGAATGCCCGTGCGCGGCCAGACTTTTTCAGGCGCCACCTCATCGCGGAACAGGGCGGTGGCGCGCACCTGCTCCGCTCGACCAAGCGGCCACAGCGTGAACACCAGCGCGACCAGCAGACCATACGCACCGGCCGTCAGCAGGCTCAGCGGTTGCACGGATATGTCGGCCTGAATGGGCAGCGAACTGCCGAAGGCAGCCCCGATCAGCAGCGGGATGGTCAGCCCGAACAACAAGCCGATGCCGACGCCGATACCGGCGATTATCATGACCTGCGCGAGATGTAGCGCGAAGATTGTCCGAGTGGTCGCGCCAACTGCTTTCAGGATCGCAATCACGGGGCGGCGACGGTCGATATAGGTTGTAACGGCGTTGGCGACGCCGACACCGCCGACGAGCAAGGCCGTTAAGCCAAGCAGGGTGAGGAACTGACGCAGACGTTCCAGTGTTCGCGTCACCGACGGCGAGGGGTCGCGGCGATCGCGAATCGTAAAGCCGCCTTCGGGTACGTTCTTGCGCACCTGGTCAGCAAATTTCGGCAGCCCTTCAGAGGCAGCCAGCGCCGGATCCTTGATCTGCACGGCATAGCGCCAGGCCACGAGACTGCCGGGATCAATGAGGCTGGTCTTGTCGAGCGCCGCGGTGGAAATCAGCAAGCGCGGCCCGACCGACAAACGATCGGCGATCTTGTCGGGCTCAGCCATGATCGTCGCGCGGATGACGTGATCGGTTTTGCCGAGTTGCAATGTATCGCCGACCTTCAAGCCGAGTCGTTCCAGCACGATCGGCTCGACCGCAACGCCGCTGCCAGACAGCAGCACATCTGCTGCGCTCAAGCCACCTGAGAGTTGTAGCGACCCAACGAGTGGGTATCCGGCATCGACGCCCTTGATCTCGACCAGAATTTGATCTTCGCCGTCGGTGCGCCGCGCCATGGAGCGCACGGTCGCCGTCTCGCTGACCCGACCTTGCGCATCGATCCAGGCCCTCTCCGCTGTCGACGCACGCTGATGCGGGCGTGCAAGTGTCGCGTCTCCGCCCAGCAGCGTCGCACCTTGCCGCTCGAAGCTTGAGCGCAGCGCATCGCCAAGTGCGCCGACGCCTGCGATGACGGCCACGCCCAGCGCGATGCAGGCGATGAAGACATAGAAACCGCTGAGGCCAGCGCGGAACTCGCGCAGCGCGAGGCGCAGCGGCAATGGCAGCTTCGAGAGCACGGACGGCGCCGCCTCAGTCTTGGTGAGCGCGTCAACGGTCATGCTGCGTGCTTTTCGGCTGCGGTTTCTTCAAGACGCCCGTCGCGCATCGTGACGATGCGCTTGCAGCGCTGGGCGAGCACGGGGTCGTGCGTCACGAGCACAAGCGTCGTCTGTCGCTTTTCGTGCAGGCCGAACAGCAGGTCCGTTACGGATGTGCCGGTCTTGGCATCCAGGTTGCCGGTCGGCTCATCGGCAAACAGGATCTTCGGCTTGGGCGCCAGAGCGCGGGCAAGTGCCACGCGCTGTTGCTCGCCGCCCGAGAGCTGCGAGGGGAAATGTTCGTGGCGGTGGGCGAGGCCGACTTCGGCCAACAGAGCGCGAGCGCGCTCGAAGGCATCCGCGGCGCCCTGCAGCTCCAGCGGCAACGCCACGTTTTCGAGCGCCGTCATGGTCGGCACGAGATGGAACGATTGGAAGACGATGCCGATGTCCCGCCCCCGTGCCAGAGCCAAACCATCCTCATCAAGCCGGCTGAAATCATGGCCCGCGACCGTGACCTTGCCCGTGGTCGCCTTTTCGAGGCCAGCCATGATCATGAGCAGTGAACTCTTGCCGGAGCCGCTCGGGCCGACGATGGCAACGGACTGCCCCATGGGAATTTCGAGTGTCACTTCGCGCAGGATCTCGACGGGCCCGGCGCGGCTGTCGAGCTTCAGGCCGACGTTCGAAAGGGCAATGATTGGGGCTGGCAAAAGGGGCCTCGAATCGGGGAGTTGCAGTAGCGTCGTGCGCTTTCATACGCAAACGTGGCGGAATCGGGTTTCCGTTCTGCCGCTCACGAGATGGTGACGACTCGTGCCAGTGGCAAGGCAGCAGGACGTCATGCAGCAAAGTCATAGGCAGGGCCAGATGCCGAGAGATGATCGGCCGGTACGGGAACGCTTGACGGGCTGGGTCCGTGGCTGGTCCGTCGCGGTCGAAGTGGCAGTCGTGATAACCGCCATGTTCGGGGTTTTTCTGTACAGTTCGATCTTGTCACTTGTTGACGGTCGGGCCGGACAGGCCGGGGAACTCACGCTTGCGCCCTATGACGGCTTGGCGATCATGGCGTGCTACGCGGGCGGGCTTGCCGTCGTGTACCCGCTGCTGCGAGTGCGCGGCTGGACGATGCCGACCCTTGGTTTTCATGCTGACATCGTCGGCGTCGGCCATGGGTCCTGTACTACATCGCTGCCCTGTTCATTTTTGCTTCGGTCGCCATGGTGCAATCGGTACTGGTCGACGTTGGCGTCCTACCCATCATGTTCGGCTCCAACGCGGCCGGAGCAACTGCGCCCGCGCGATGGTCCATCACGATGAGCGATGTGGAGATCGTGGCGTTCTCCATCGTCAACGGCCAGACGGAGGAGATTTTCGTCTGCGCCTTTATGTTGCGCGCGCTCGCGCCTAGGTACGGTGTGCACATGGCCGTGGTCGTGAGCTGCCTCGTTCGCGTCACTTATCATTTCTATCAAGGCCCGCCTGTCGTGTTCTCGCATCTCGCCTTTGGCGTGTTCTGTTGCTGGCTGTTCCTGCGGTGGGGACGGATCTGGCCGATCGCTGTGATGCACATGTTGGGCGATGCCCTGCCCATGTTGGCGGCGAAGTATGGGACAGAGTGACCGCTGCCATGGCCCCGATCCGTGACGCATGTCTTGGTCTTGCAGTTTTTGCCCTGACGACGTCGACTGCGGCCGAACCGCTGCCGGCGCCTTATGTCAATCTCCGCCACGTCGATTCCTCGATCCAGCAGGACATGCGCTATGCGGGGGCGTACAATTTTCTCGGCCGCCCGGTGCCGGGATATGAGACGCCGGAGTGCGTCTTAACCCGCCGGACCGCAGACGCGCTGCGCGTGGTGCAGCAGGGACTGGCGCACGAAAAACTCTCGCTCAAGGTCTACGATTGCTACCGTCCAGTGCGCGCGGTCCGTGCGTTCGAGGCGTGGGCTGAGAATGTCTCCGACACCAAGATGCGCACCGAGTTCTACCCCGATCTCGACAAGCGCAACCTGTTCTCGCTCGGCTATATCTCGCGCAACTCGACGCATTCGAAGGGCAACACCGTTGACCTGGCCATCGTGCTGCTCGGTTCGACGGTGCCGCTGCGCGATGCCGCGGCGGCGCTGCGCCCATGCGTCTTGCCCGCAGCAGAACGCAGCGTCGACAACAGCCTCGACTTCGGCACCGGCTATGATTGCTTCAGCACGCTGTCACACACAGCGAACCCGGCCGTGACAGGTGACGCGCGGCGGAATCGTGACTTGCTCGTTTCACGCATGCAGGCGCAGGGATTCCGCAACTACGCAAAGGAGTGGTGGCACTTCGACCTGCCGGGCGCTGGGACGGAGGCGCAGGACTTCGTCATCCGCACGCGGTGAGATCGGTCTCGGTGTCTGACCGAGGTCAGACACCCTACTTCGCTCAAGCCGGCTTCTTGTCATCTTTGGGCACAAATTTCAGAGCTACACCGTTGATGCAATAGCGCAAGCCTGTCGGTTTAGGGCCGTCGTCGAACACGTGACCTTGGTGACCTCCGCAGCGGCGGCAATGCACCTCCGTGCGGGTCGTAAAGAAGCTCTTGTCGATGGTCGTGCCGAGTGCGCTGGGGAGCGGATCATAAAAGCTTGGCCAGCCGGTGCGGCTGTCGAACTTCGTCTCAGACGAGAACAGTGGCAAATCGCAGCCCGCGCAATTGTACATGCCGGCGCTGTAGAGCTTGTCGAGCGGGGACGTGAACGGCCGTTCCGTGCCGTGTTTGCGCAGCACGTCGAAGGCCGCCGGCGAGAGCAGCTTTTGCCATTCGGCGTCCGTCTTGGTGATTTCGAATGTGCCGCTGGCGGCGCGGGCTGATCGGAACAGTCCGGTCGAGGCGGCCAGGGCGGTGAGGCTGGTGAGGGCGGTGCGGCGGTTCATGTGGGGCTCGCGGGATCAATCGTGCACGATACCCATATACGCGAGCGATGTTGCGACGTGAATGCAAAAGCCGATCACGCGCCATCACGGCTCGGTGGGCGACCCGACACCCTCTGGTCTGGCCTCGTTGGCATCCCCGATCAGTCGAACTCGCCGTTCTTGGCCATCTTGCGGTACTTGCGGATGACAATGTCGCGCCGCAACTTCGACAGAAAATCGACGATCAGCTTGCCGTCCAGATGGTCGATCTCGTGTTGTATGGCAGTTGCGAGCAGCCCGCTTGCGTTCAGTTCGCGCGCCTGGCCGCTCTCATCGGTGTAGGCCAGCCGCAGCGAGGCGGGTCGCTCGATATCCACGCGAAACTCTGGGATGGAGAGACATCCCTCCTCGTGGGTGCGCCGATCATCGCCAAGGGTGAGGATTTTTGGGTTGATGAGCACCAGCGGGTTGGATTTGCGTGCCTCATCGTCCTTCGTTTCAGGATCACCCGGAGCTGGTACATCGAGCACGACAAGCCGCCGATGCACGCCCACCTGCACCGCAGCCAAGCCGAGGCCATCGGCATCGTGCATGGTCTCAAACATATCGGCCACGAGCTTGCGCACCTCGTCGTCGACCCGCTCGATGGGCTTTGAGGGCTCACGCAAGCGTGTGTCGGGCAGATAAACGAGCGGTCGGATGGTCATGGGCGGGCAAATACGGCGGGTTTTGAGCGCGAGCAATAGCCCGTTGTGAGCATGGATAGCAGGCGCAGCCACGCTTGCGCGAGAGAACGCTGGAGCTGCGACCTCCCGCCCCACGGTTACGCGGGGTGGAGCGGCCGCTGCACCGTTGCCGCCCCTGGGACACCATGCTAACGGCAGCCCAACTTCGGGGGAGCGCAAGCGGGGGCAGCGCTCCATTCTTGCGTTTGCCCTCGGGACGCTGACCGCGTTCCATTTCCCGTTCCACCACGGCGCGTCGGCCTTATCGATGTGTCCATGAAGCCAATCGAGATCACGACGTGGCATCGGACGAAACAAACACACAAAGTGTGCCCGGGCGCTATGCCTCGGCCCTGTTCGACCTCGCGAAAGAGCAAAAGCAGGTGCCGGTCGTCGAAGGTGACCTGAACCGGTTTGCGGCCATGCTGGATGGCAGCGCGGATCTGCAGCGCTTGGTGCGCAGCCCGGCTTTCTCGGCCGATGACCAGAGCAGGGCCCTCTCGGCGGTGCTCGCCAAGGCGAGCATCGGCGGCCTCGCGGGCAATTTTCTGAAACTGCTGGCCCGCAACCGCCGCCTGTTTGCCGTCGGCGAGATGGTCAAGACGTTTCGGGCCATCGCCGCCAAGGACCGCGGCGAAGTCACGGCCGACGTGACATCGGCCCAGCCGCTTTCGGCTGAACAAATGAATGCGCTGCGCGACACGCTCAAAGCCACCGTCGGCAAGGACGTGACGATTGCAGCTAAAGTGGATCCGAGCCTGCTCGGCGGACTGGTCGTCAAGATCGGCAGCCGCATGATCGACAGCTCGCTCAAGACCAAACTCTCGATGCTCAAAGTTGCCATGAAAGGAACGGCCTGATGGATATCCGCGCCGCAGAAATCTCCTCGATCCTCAAGGATCAGATCAAAAATTTCGGCCAGGAAGCCCAGGTCTCGGAAATCGGCACCGTGCTGTCCGTCGGTGACGGTATCGCCCGCGTCTACGGCCTCGACAAGGTGCAAGCCGGTGAGATGGTCGAATTCCCCGGCAACATCCGTGGCATGGCTCTCAACCTTGAAGCCGACAACGTCGGCGTTGTGATCTTCGGCGACGACCGCTCGATCAAGGAAGGCGACACCGTCAAGCGCACCGGCGCGATCGTGGAAGTGCCCGTCGGCAAAGGCCTGCTCGGCCGCGTGGTCGATGGCCTTGGCAACCCGATCGATGGCAAAGGCCCGATCAAGTCGGACCAGAAGTCGCGCGTCGACGTCAAGGCGCCCGGCATCATCCCGCGCAAATCCGTGCATGAGCCGATGGCCACTGGCCTCAAGTCCGTCGACGCGTTGATCCCGATCGGCCGCGGCCAGCGCGAGTTGATCATCGGCGACCGCCAAACCGGCAAGACCGCCGTCGCCCTCGACACGATCCTGAACCAGAAGGCGATCAACAAGGGCACCGACGAAGGCTCCAAGTTGTATTGCGTCTACGTTGCGATCGGCCAGAAGCGCTCGACCGTTGCCCAGTTCGTGAAGGTGCTCGAAGACAACGGCGCGATGGAATACTCGATCGTTGTCGCAGCCACGGCGTCCGACCCGGCGCCGATGCAGTTCCTGGCGCCGTTCACGGGCTGCGCGATGGGCGAATATTTCCGCGACAACAAAATGCACGCCGTCATCATCTATGACGACTTGTCCAAGCAGGCCGTCGCTTACCGCCAGATGTCGCTGTTGCTGCGCCGCCCGCCCGGCCGCGAAGCCTATCCGGGCCACGTGTTTTATCTCCACTCGCGCCTGCTTGAGCGCGCGGCCAAGATGGGCGACGCCGCAGGCAAGGGCTCGCTGACCGCTCTCCCGGTCATCGAGACACAGGGCAACGACGTGTCGGCGTTTATTCCGACCAACGTGATCTCGATCACCGACGGCCAGATCTTCTTGGAAACCGACCTGTTCTATCAGGGCATCCGCCCGGCCGTGAACGTTGGTCTGTCCGTGTCGCGCGTGGGATCGTCGGCGCAGACCAAGGCGATGAAAAAGGTCGCAGGCAAGATCAAGGGCGAGCTGGCGCAGTACCGCGAAATGGCGGCCTTCGCGCAGTTCGGCTCGGACCTCGATGCCGCCACGCAGAAGATGCTCAACCGTGGCTCGCGCTTGACCGAACTGTTGAAGCAGGCGCAGTTCGCGCCGCTCAAAATGGAGGAACAGGTGTGCGTGATCTGGTCCGGCACCAACGGCTACTTGGACCCGCTGCCGCTGAACAAGGTCAAGGATTTCGAGAGCGCTTTGCTGACCTCGCTGCGCGGTCCCAACATCGCTATCCTCGATGATATCCGAACGACCAAGGATCTCTCGGCTGCGACCGAGGGCAAGCTCAAGGACGTGGTCATCGCGACGCAGAAGACGTTTATGTGAGAGGGTTGCGCTTGCGTTCCAGGAGTTTGAAATGGGCAGCCTGAGTATCTGGCATTGGATCGTGTTTGCGGTGCTATGGCTCGGCTTTGCTGTTCCGTTATCTAGATTGGCTAAGCGGACAGGGCATGCGCAATGGGTGCCTTACCTTGTGTGCTTCCCGGTGATACCATTCGGTTCGCTGGTTTATCTTTGGATGATCGCCTTCAAGAATTGGCCCAAAGTGGAGTCGAGTAACGAACTGGCCTAGCGCCGGGGAGTTAACCTAGTTTGCCGAGGTGGGCCGGGCGCAAATGATGCGCTCGGCCCATTTACATTGGTGCGCGCCAAATTGACGGCGGTGTTTTTCGTTGCTACCTTAAGTCGTCAACTGATGGATGCAACCGAATGACCGGGTTCAGTGAAACAAGAGTGCCGTATTCGGCTGGCGACGTATCGGTCCCTATACGAAGACCTATCGACATCGGCCAACGCGGGAAGATCGGCGGCCTCGGCCAAGGCTACGACGTTGTCGGGATCATCGACGACGTCTTTGCCCTGATCCACACACACCGGACCGACGATCGCCTTGCTTATCGCATAGACGACATTGCTCTTGATGCGGAGCCAACGGAAAGTATGGCCCGCTTCGAACCTTTGATTGGTCAGCACCGCTCGATCGGCCCAGACGGTCCGACATACCTCATCTTGAAGATGCTCGATCGAGAGCATGCCTTGATTTGCATTCTCGAATCCGAGCGTGAAGTCCGATATCCCATCGAGGAAATTCTTCTGGATCCAGGCCCAGATGCCGCGTGGAAAAACCGCTGATGTTCGTGATCGCGTTTGATCTCGATACAGAGAAGGCGCTCTTGTATCACCCAAAGGGCTCGCGACAAGCGTATACGGACATCATGACCATAGTCGGTCGCTATGGTTTCTCACGCATCCAAGGCAGCACGTATGCGGCTCCGCATGAGGATCATGGCCAGATGTTCCTCGCCCTAACGGCATTGCGCGAGTTGGATTGGTTTGGGCGCTGTGTTCAAGACATCCGAGTCTTCCGGCTCGATCAAGGGACAGACTTCACCCAAATCATGAAGCGTCCGACGTAGTGGAGACCTCGCCCTTGCGGCACTTCACCGCCTCCAATGGCTCGCTCTGAGCTTGAAAAACCTCCGCGTCTTCCGCATGGAACAGGGCGCGGACTTCACGCACATCTTCACGTCGACGCTTCCGATTGAGACGAAAGACGACTGACCATGGCCTCTCTCAAAGATATGCGGAACCGCATCGCGTCGGTGAAGTCGACGCGAAAGATCACCAAGGCCATGCAAATGGTTGCCGCGGCCAAGTTGCGTCGCGCCCAGGAAGCGGCAGCGGCCGGTCGTCCCTATGCCCAGCGCATGGACAAGGTGCTGGCCAACCTCGGCGCGGGCATCACCAACAAAGAGACCGCGTCGCCGCTGCTGGTCGGCAACGGTAAGGACCAGGTGCATCTGCTGGTCGTGATGACGGCCGAACGCGGCCTGTGCGGCGGCTTCAACTCCAACATCGCCAAGCTCGCGCGCGCCGATGCCAACCGGCTGATCCGCGATAGTAAGACAGTGAAGATCTTGACTGTCGGCAAAAAGGGCGCGGACAACCTGCGTCGTGACCTCGCGAAGAACATCACCGAGCGCATCGAATTCCGTGGCCTAAAGCAGATCGGTTTTGCCCAGGCTGAAGAAGTCGGCACCAAGATCCTGTCGATGTTCGAGGCCGGGGAATTCGACGTCTGCACGTTGTATTTCTCGGAGTTCAAATCGGTCATTTCGCAGAAGCCAACGGCGCTGCAGTTGATCCCGGCGAAGTTGCCTGAGGAAAAAGCTGTTGGCGACAAAGTTGTAGCTAAAGCCGGCGCGGTGACCGAATATGAACCTAGCGAGGAAGAAGTCCTCGGCGTGCTCCTGAAGCGCAACATCACCACGCAGGTGTTCCGCGGGTTGCTTGAGAACGGCGCATCTGAGCAGGGCGCACGCATGTCTGCCATGGACAACGCCACGCGCAACGCGGGCGACATGGTGACCAAGCTGACCATCAAGTACAACCGTCAGCGGCAGGCGAACATCACCAGAGAGCTGATCGAGATCATCTCGGGTGCTGAGGCGCTTTGACGGCTTCACTCTCAGGTTGCGTTTTCAAATGCGAGCGCACAACTCGCTTGACATCCCATAGAAGTTGCGTTGAAACGGAACACTTGATCAACCAAGGAGGTTCCGATGTCGAACGGTGGCTTTCAGGAAGCGCAGGCGCAGTTTCAGCACGCAGACGCCGTTAATTTCGTCGGGCAGGTCCGCCGCTTTGGCCCGCACGGGCCTGCCTACGAAGTGACGGCGGTTCGGCGCACAGGCGATGTCGCGATTACGGTGATCCAATCCGGCGAGCAGTTGGACTACGCACTGTCGGCGTTTCTCGCCGATCCCATGGCTGAAACGGTTCCGTGAGGGCGCGCCATGTTTGCCATCACCTTCGACATGACGGTCGCCGATATTCGCCAGCACTACCCCAAGGGCATTTCGGCCGCATACTCGGAGATCGCCCGTGTGCTCGCCCCCTTCGGGTTTGAGCGGGCGCAGGGCAGCGTTTACATTTCACCACGGGCGGATTTGGCCAATCTGCTGGCGGCAATCCTGGCACTGAAGGCGCGGCCGTGGTTCCCGCAATGCGCCCGCGATATCCGCGGGTTCAAGGCGGAGGATTGGTCGGATTTTACGCCGATTGTGAGGGGGTGAAGTGACGCCGGTGCCGAAAAGCGCTGACCTGCCGGATTTTCGCGGCAATCGGGTTACGCTGCGGCTGCCGCTTGACACGGACGTCGACCCGCTTGTGCGCCTACCCATCGATCCTGAGATCGTGAGGATGTATGGCGCCGTGCACACCGGCTCAACCGCACG
Source organism: Hyphomicrobiaceae bacterium (assembly GCA_031374735.1). Taxonomy (GTDB): domain Bacteria; phylum Pseudomonadota; class Alphaproteobacteria; order Rhizobiales; family Hyphomicrobiaceae; genus JABFRJ01. The sequence goes on from JANMGQ010000098.1 coordinate 22,842, forward strand.
AACACGCGAGGGGGCGGCGCAAACCGTCGCCTGGATGCGCGCGCAGCCGCTGTTATGGGTCATCGATGCCGGCGGCTACCTGGGGCATGTGCGCTTGCACGACCTGCAGGAGGTGGACCGCCGCGCGTCGCTTGCCATCGGGTTGGACGATGCGACACGGCTCGGCCAAGGACTTGGCCCGGAGGCGATGCGGCTCATTCTTTGCTACGCCTTCGGCGCGCTCAAGCTTCATCGCGTCTCCCTACGGGTGCTGTCTTTCAATGTGCGCGCGATCCGCGCCTACGAGACAGTCGGCTTCGTCCGTGAGGGCGTCGAGCGACAGTCCGCGCGCGTTGGCGACACATGGCACGATGACGTCATGATGGGGCTGCTCGCGGCTGAGTTTGGTGCCTCTGGCCTCGCGGCAACCTCCTCTATCGCCCAGCGCCATCACGTCTCACCGGAAAAAGCGCAGATCCCTGGTGTCAGCGACATCTAGGCCCTTGACTGTGGCCGCTCGGGATGGCGGTAGAGGGCAGCTTTCACTGCGGCGCGTTGCGCTCGCAGCACCTTTGGTTTGGGGACCTGTTTCGAACCGCAAGGCGCGCGCCGCGACGACAACTTCCTGACGCTTCCACCGACCGACACCTGAGAGACGGACAAGAAACGACATGGCAAATTCTATCGGCAAAATCCGCCAGGTGATGGGCGCCGTTGTGGACGTTCAATTTGACGGCGCATTGCCGGCCATCTTGAACGCGCTTGAGACCCAGAACCAGGGCCAGCGCCTTGTGCTCGAAGTGGCTCAGCACTTGGGCGAGAACACTGTCCGCACCATCGCCATGGACTCGTCGGAAGGCCTGACGCGCGGCCAGACCGTGACGGATACGGGTGCGCCGATCTCGGTGCCCGTCGGCGAGGAAACTCTCGGCCGGATCATGAACGTGATCGGCGAGCCCGTCGACGAAGTCGGCCCGGTCAAGACCACGCACCGCCGCGCCATTCACCAGCAGGCGCCATTGTTCGAAGATCAGTCGACCGCGGCTGAAATTCTCGTCACCGGCATCAAGGTCGTCGACCTCCTGGCACCGTATGCCAAGGGCGGCAAGATCGGCCTGTTCGGCGGCGCCGGCGTCGGCAAGACCGTTCTGATCATGGAATTGATCAACAACATCGCCAAGGTGCACGGCGGCTACTCGGTGTTTGCCGGCGTCGGCGAGCGCACACGCGAGGGCAACGACCTCTATCACGAGATGATCGAGTCCAAGGTCAACGTCGACCCGAAGGAAAATGGCGGCTCGACCAAGGGCTCCAAGTGTGCCCTCGTGTACGGCCAGATGAACGAGCCCCCGGGCGCACGCATGCGCGTCGCGCTCTCGGGCCTCACCATCGCTGAAGATTTCCGCGATAAGGGCCAGGACGTGTTGTTCTTCGTCGACAACATCTTCCGCTTCACGCAAGCCGGCTCCGAAGTGTCGGCGCTGCTTGGCCGTATCCCCTCGGCCGTGGGCTATCAGCCGACGCTGGCCACCGACATGGGCGCCCTGCAAGAGCGCATCACCTCGACGCAGAAGGGCTCCATCACCTCGGTGCAGGCCATTTACGTGCCGGCCGACGATCTGACCGACCCGGCGCCGGCAACTTCGTTCGCCCATTTGGACGCGACCACGGTGTTGTCGCGCTCGATCGCTGAAAAGGGCATCTACCCGGCCGTCGATCCGCTCGATTCGACCTCGCGCATGCTCGACCCCCGCGTTGTCGGCCAGGAGCACTACGACGTTGCCCGTCAGGTGCAGGCCGTGCTGCAGAAGTACAAGTCGCTGCAGGACATCATCGCCATTCTCGGCATGGACGAGCTGTCCGAAGACGACAAGATGACGGTGGCCCGCGCACGCAAGATCGAGCGCTTCATGTCGCAGCCGTTCGACGTCGCCAAGGTGTTCACGGGTTCGGACGGCAAGCAGGTCCCGCTCAAGGACACCATCAAGGGCTTCAAGGGCATCTGCAACGGCGACTACGACCACTTGCCGGAACCGGCCTTCTACATGGTCGGCTCGATCGAAGAGGCCATAGCCAAGGCTGAGAAGCTGGCTGAAGCGGCGTGATCGGCATCAAGGGGCAGGCCAACAGCTGGAATTATTGACGGATGCGCCTCCCCACAGTGTCATGGTCGGCCTTGTGCAGGCCTCACATTGTCCAGCGCACGCAGCTGGGGCAGTGCGCAGCTGGTGACAGTACGTTGAGACGGCTTAACACCACCATCACCGCTGCGCACGTTGCGCGATGGGTGGCCGGGACTATCCCAGCCATGACAGTGTGGGTAGAAAAAGTCGTCAGTCAGAAATTTTGCCCGCTGATGTCAAAACCACGTGTCTGACTCCGAACATACGGACAGAGCCCCATGGCCGACGCATCTCACACCTTCGGCTCCTGCTGCCAACGCCTCAAGGAGGCGATGGCGCAACCCGCTGAAGACGACGAAGACGGCTTGGAGCCGCTGATCAGCGTCGGCGACGACGGCGTGCTGTATATGGCCATCCATCTGGATGTCTCCGACCCCGACGAGCTCGGCACGGCCGATCATCCCGTGTTCTTCTGCCCGTTCTGCGGGACTAAGTTGCAGACACCGGAGCAAGTGGATGCCAAGACAGGTGCCGCTGGTGGTGGGGCGCCGAACTGAGGGCTGTGGAGCTGCCACTCTTGGGAGCTACGCTTTATTTTGCGCGCAGCATGTCCGTCCGCAGCCCCATGTTGATTTCCGGTCCACGGAAGAAGCACCGCAGAAAGCTGACGGAGTGTGCTCGACGTGATGGGACACGTGCTGACGCGGCCACGTCATCCAAATTCAACGGTGTCCCGGATATTTGTCGTGCGAAGGGCACGCCAAATTCCGGGACACCGACGTTGGGAGTGAATGTCTCCTAAGGGTCAAAAACCGAACTACGTCATTTGCCG
>JANMGQ010000186.1:0-47324 GCA_031374735.1 Hyphomicrobiaceae bacterium
GTTGCTGACGGGGCCACGAAATACAAATTCATCGGTGTCCCTTATTTTTGTCGTGTTAAGGGCACGCAATTTTCGGGGACACCGACGTTGGGAGTGAATGTCTCCAACGGGTCAAAAACCGAACTACGTCATTTGCCGCACGATGGGTGGCCGGGATACGCCCGGCCATGACAGTTCGGGGTGTGCTGGCCTCACTGGGCGACGTCCACACCTGGCCCATCGCGTCGATGCGCCCGCCTACCCCTCGAGCTCCGTGCGCAGCATTTCGAGCTCGACCCATTGGTCTTCGGCCGCGGCGATTTTGCTGCGTACGTCGCCGAGGGTGGCCGTCAGGGATTCGAAGCCGGCGCGGTCGCGGGCGTAGAGACCGGGCGCGGCCAATTTGGATTGCAGGGCGTCGGCTTCGTGGGCCAGCTTTTCGATCGTTGACGGCAGCGTATCGAGAGCGTGCTTTTCCTTGAATGACAGCTTGCGCTTTTGGCCGGCGGACTTGGTGGCGCTGTCGTCTGGCTTTGATTTCGCGCCCGGCTTGGCCGCTGTCGTTGGCTTTGCTGTCGCCGCGCGCTGGGCCAGCATGTCGGAGTAGCCACCGGCGTACTCCTGCCAGAGGCCGTCGCCTTCGGACGCGATCACCGACGCCGCCACCCGATCCAGAAAATCGCGATCGTGGCTGATCAGCAGAACGGTGCCCTGATAGGCGTCGAGCATCTCTTGCAGCAGGTCCAGCGTTTCAAGATCGAGGTCGTTGGTCGGCTCGTCGAGAACGAGCAGATTGGACGGCTTGGCGAGCGAGCGGGCGAGCAAAAGGCGCGCGCGTTCGCCACCAGACAAGACGCGCACCGGCGTGCGTGCCTGCTCGGCTGAGAACAGGAAATCCTTCATGTAGCTGGTCACATGACGGACCTGACCGTTGACGGAGACCTGGTCGCTTTTGCCGCCGGTGAGTGCGTCGGCCAGCGTCCAGTTGGGGTCGAGGTCGTCGCGCCGCTGATCGAGAGTGACCATTTCGATGTTGGTGCCAAGCGTGATCGTGCCCGTATCGGGCGGCAGTTCGCCGATCAGCATTTTCAGCAAGGTCGTTTTGCCGGCGCCGTTGGGGCCGATGATGCCGATGCGGTCGCCACGGGCGATGCGCACGGACAGCGGCTTGATGATCTCGTTGCCATCGAACGCCTTCGAGATGTTGACGGCTTCGATCAGGCGCTTGCCAGAGGCCTGCTCGGTTTCGGCGGCTGCCATGACGACGTTGCCGGTGACGGCGCGGGCCTCGCGCTTTTGGCGGCGCATATCGGCCAGTTCGCGCACGCGGCGGACGTTGCGTTTGCGACGGCCCGTGACGCCGCCGTGCATCCACTGCTGCTCGCGCGCGATTTTTCGATCGAGCTTGTGGCGATCAGCCTCTTCCTCTTCGAGCACGGCGTCGCGCCAATCCTCGAAGTGGGCAAAGCCGCGATCGAGCGTTCGGGTCACGCCGCGGTCGAGCCAGACCGTGCGCGACGACAGCGTTTCGAGAAAACGACGGTCGTGGCTGATCAGCACGATGGCGGCGCGAACGTTGGCGAGCGTCTTTTCCAACCACTCGATGGCCGGCAGATCGAGGTGGTTGGTTGGCTCATCGAGAAGCAGCACGTCGGGCTTTGGCGCGAGAATGCGGGCAAGTGCCGCGCGGCGGGCTTCGCCGCCCGAGAGATGGCCGGGATGTTCTGCGCCGGTCAGACCGACGTCGGCGATCACGCGCATGGCTTGCGACGGCTGGTCGAGGGGGCCGAGGCCAGCAAGCACGTAGTCCTCGACCGTTTCAAAGGCGCCGAAGTCTGGCTCCTGCGGCAGATACGAAATGCGCGCCTGCGGATGCTTGAACACCTGTGCGCTGTCTGCCTGAACGGAGCCAGCGGCAATGCGCATGAGCGTCGATTTTCCTGATCCGTTCCGCCCGACCAGGCAGATGCGGTCGCGCTCCGCCACGGTCAGACTGGCCCCGTCGAGCAAGGGCGTCGAACCGAACGTCAGGTGAACATTTTCGAGTGTGAGCAGGGCGCGTGACATGGCGGCTCTCTCGCCCGGATCAGCCGCGATTGCAATGAAGTTGCGGCAGGCAGGTTGCGGCACGCGACCTGCATACACACACGCGAGCGTTCTGGAGTCGTCCAGTTGAGGCCATTGGGGCAGACTGGGGAGCCGTTTGGTTTTTGCAATTTGTTGACGACTGCTGAGTGACACTATCATGTGCGCGTGCTGCGGGCGTGAACCGTGGCCGGGAGAGTGTAAGCGTGAGACCCGCCGACGTGAGTGTTCGGACGAGAACCGAAGCGGTTGCGTATGCCATCAAGGCTGCGCTAGCTGTCGTGGATCGGTATGTTCGCGATGCGAACTCGCCCACGGTCAGCGAGCCGCTGGCGCATGCACAGGCGCAACTGGCCCGGGCCCTCCGCCTGCTTGCGCGCGACCCAAGACACAAAACTATCTTGGCACGCGTTGAACGTGTACCGTCACAGCAGTCTTTGGATGAGCCGCATGACCTGACCCGCATCCGGGGCATTGATGCCAAGGCCGTAGAGCGGCTCAACGCGCTCGGCATCACGCGCTTTGAGCAGATTGCGGCTTGGGAGCCAGAAGACGTCCGCACCATCGGACAAGCGCTAGACCTCGGCCGCAGCTTTCAAAACAACGGCGTCATCGACCAGGCGAAAATGCTACTCGTGCCGCCTGACATGGCCAATTTCGCCAATGAAGGCGGCGTCGCGGGTTGGCGACCGCATGCGGCTCAGTTGACGTCAGAAGCGATTCTAGTGCCTGAGCCTTTGAGTGTCGAACAAATGGCCGCCGTTCATGCCGTGCTGCGTCGTGGGCCTGGCAAAGCTGAGTTGAGCAATTTTGCGACTCTTGTTCCACAGGTCGCGCGCGCCGTCGACATTTCAATCCAGTTCCAAGATTTCGCTGACGAGGCACCCTGGCGGCCGTCACCCTTGTTAGACACTGCGACACCTGTCGTGGTGGATGTGCCGCTTGCCGAGGCGCCGCTCGCAGCCGAAGGCGTAACAGAGCCTGTGCTGCACGTGGTGGCAGCGCCGTCGGCTGAAGTGCTGACAGTCGCTGAGGAACCGCTGGCCGAAAAGCCGGTTCATGTTGTGACTCTCGATCGCATTGCTGCGCTCGACGCCGAAATCACCGCCTTTGGATCGCGGCCCGAAGTTGGCTTGTCTCTCGCCGATCCAGTGGCTTGCGATCCGGTGGTTGACGCGGCGCAAGATGCCGATGACCAACCAACTGCGGCAGCAGACGCGGTTGCGCGTGGCCGCATGGCACCGTCAACATCCATGTTGCGGACGCCGCCGCTGTCGATTTCGGCGGAAGAGGCAGACGTTACGATCAGGACCCGCTCCAGCCGATCGGCGCCTGTCCTGCAGCCCATGTCCGAGTTGCCACTGCGGCCGAAGCGCAAACTGACGCTGGCGGAACCTGCGCTCGACGCACCAACGGAGGTCTCGGAAGCTGCCGTGGTGATTGTCAAACGCCGCGCACGCGAGCGGGCTGCGCCGGATCTTGAGTTCTACAGGCACGGCGAAAACACGGAATTGGCCTCCTGACCCACATCAGGTCACATCAGGTTTGATGCGCTTGCAAACTCGGTCTGCCATGGTCCAAGCTCTCGCTGCGAGTGGAGGACTAGCGGCACGTGGCATCTGCGCTCAATACAAGACGGCTTGGGCGTATCGCCCTTCAATGCGCGGCAGGCATCAGCCTCGTGTATATTCTGGTGCCGCTGTTTTTTGTCACTTGGCTCTCGTTCTTCAGCCAGGAGATCCCCTCGTTCCCGCCTGAGGGATACTCACTCAAGTGGTTCCGCACAGTGCCGGGCAATGATCGCTTCGTGTCTGGTTTTATCCTCAGCTTGAAGGTCTCGATCCTGGCGACGGCTATCGGCCTCGCTATCGGCGTACCGGCGGCGCTGTGCCTCTCGCGCTATCACTTTTTCGGCCGCGAGGCGGTCAATTCGATCCTGTTGTTGCCGCTGGTCGTGCCCGGCATCGTGCTCGGTATCGCGCTGTATGTGTTTCACGTCGAAGCGGCGATCGCGACCGATTGGGATATCCTCGGCTCCTTCGCAGGTCTGGTTTCGGGGCACATCTTGATTGTTATCCCCTGGACCGTGCGGCTGGTGACGGCGAGCCTCGCGGGCATGGATCGCTCGATCGAAGAAGCCGCCCAGAGTCTTGGCGCCAATCGTTTTACGACCTTCCGACGCGTGACCTTGCCGGCGATTCTGCCGGGCATCGTGGCGGCGGCGCTTTTTGGGTTCATCTCATCGTTCGGCAATCTGGAAATGAGCCTGTTTCTGGTTGGGCCAGGGCGCACGACATTGCCGATCGCGATCCTGCAATACCTCGAATGGAAGATAGACCCGACGATCGCGGCCGTGTCGGTGCTGCAGATCCTGTTCATCGGCGCGGCGATGCTGATCACGGATCGGTTCGTGCGCATCTCGCGGGTGGTGTGAGGGCGGAAGCCAATTTGCGCGTAACGTGTCGCCGCCTTAATGCGCAAATCTGGATTCGTTCACGATCCATCAATTTCGAATGCCCCAGGCTTCCGCTTGCTGAGGTCGAGCGTGCGTGGCGGGGAAGGCCTGGACAGAGTGAGATTGACCCTTAGGAGACATTCACTCCCAACGTCGGTGTCCCGGAATTTGGCGTGCCCTTCGCACGCCAAATTCCGGGACACCGTTGAATTTGGATGGCGTGGCCGCGTCAGCACCTGGCCCGATCCTTTTCCGTTCTCTTTTCCAGAACAAGAGCGGTGGTGCATGAACAGCCGACGTTCGGCTCGCGCTGGGCCCCGGACGCGGCCGGCAGTGCTCTGAGGGGACTGCGCCTGAGTCGCTTCCAAGATATCGCAGCTCGCACGAATCATCGATAAGCCCTCGCACACACCCGATGCGAGGGCACGCCGTGGAAACCAGCCTCTATCTGCCCGTGAAGAGCTTCCTCGAAGACCTCGGCTTCGAGGCCAAGGGTGAAGTGTGCGGCTGCGATATCGTGGCCGTCCGGGATGGTGGCCCTGTGGCCGTTGTCATCGCCGAACTGAAGCTCGCGTTCACGCTTGAGTTGGTGTTGCAGGCGGTTGAGCGCACGGCTGTGTGCGATGAGGTCTGGCTGGCCGTTGCCGCCTCCAAGAGCGGACGCGGGCGCGAGGGCGATGCGCGCGTCAAGAAGCTGTGCCGATTCCTGGGTTTCGGCCTGTTGGTCGTGTTTTCGACGGGGCGCGTTGAAGTGATCGTCGAGCCGGTGGCCTGGAAACCGCGGCATAACGCCAAGCGCCAGTCCCGGATCGTGAGTGAACATCGGCGGCGCAAAGGCGATCCAACGGCCGGTGGCAGCACGCGGCGCCCGATCATGACGGCCTATCGCCAGCAAGCGCTGGCGTGCGCCTCAGCCCTTGCCACTGCACCGCTGCGTCCGCGGGATTTGAAGGTCACTATTCCCGATGCACCAAAGATTCTGCAAGGCAATGTTTATGGTTGGTTCACCAAGGTCGAGCGCGGTGTTTACACGTTGACCGATCACGGCAAGGCGGCGCTCGTGGCATGGGCAGAGCCGGGCATGACACTCGGCGCGTCCTGACGCCGGCCGGTAAACCGTGCTACCGGGCGACATCCTCAATTCGAAGGGTGTCCCATGCAACCGTCTCCCGACGATCCCCGCATGAAACTCCTCGCCGGGACCGACTTGTTCGGCCGCTTGGCGGCATCAGATTTGGCGGTTATCGTCCAGCACTTGCGGCCGGTCTCTTTCAACGCCAATCAGCTCATTTTTTCACGCGGAGACGAGGGTCGAGACATCTATTTTGTCTCGGAGGGGCGCGTTCGGCTGTCGATCTTGTCTGGCGATGGGCGCGAGTTGTCGCTGACGCATGCCGCAGCCGGTGACTTCTTTGGCGAGATTGCAGCGCTCGACGCTGCACCGCGCTCGGCTGATGCTACGGCGATCGGGGCGGTGAAGGCTTTCAACCTGCCGCAAAGCGCCATCAAGGTCCTGCTGGAGACGAATCCACGGATCGCAGCGGCTGCCATTCATTTCTTGTGTCAGCGTATTCGTGAGACCAACGACAAGCTCGAGGCGATCGCGTTGCATCCAATCGAGGTGCGGATTGCACGTTTTCTTCTGACCGCAGTCAAGCTTCAGAAGGTGCCAGTGAAAGACGGCAAGGCCGTCATTGATCTTGCCATGTCGCAAGGTGATCTGGCCTTGCTGGTCGGGGCCAGTCGGCCAAAGGTGAACATCGCGCTGACCGTACTTGAAGAGCGGCACGGTATCGTGCGCGACGGCATGCGGATCACATGCAACGTGGACGTTCTCGAAGACATCTCTGCTGGTGACGGCTAGCGCGCAGCGTATGTATAAACAATCCAAGCGTGTCTGCGTCGCAACAGAACACAACGTGCAACGTTGCGGCAATCCTAATCTGTATTGATCCTTGTTTGCTCGGCGCCCTATGGCCATGGTGATTTTCGAGCGAACCCATGCCGACATTCGAACAGATACTTGCGGTGATGTATGAACCGCTGTTTGTACCTCTCTTCGTGGTGGTGCTGGCGATTGTGTTTGTGTTCGTTGCCCGTGAACGCCGAAGGGCCCGCGAGCAGCTGCGCCGGGCGAACGAGATCGAAAGCCGACTGCACGACTGAACGGCAGTGATCTGGCCCTGGACCCGGTATCGCTATGTGGCAACGTGGCGCGACTTGAGCCAACCATACCTGAGAACTTGGGGTCTGGGGCACGCCAGTGCAGCGTGCTACACTCGGCTGGACAAGACTGTTGTTCGCCAGACGCGGCGCCGCGAGGAACATGCCGAAGCGTAAGGATCAGAAACCGGGTGGGAAGCCGCGGGCAGAGGTCACGGAGGGGCTGGTCAAGCTCGCCGAGAGCGATCCAATTGCCAGGGTGCGGCTCGGAGCTCGGCTGCGCAATTATTTCCTCACGGGTCTGGTCGTCGTCGGGCCGATTACGATCACCCTTTACATCGCCCGCTCTGTCATTCAGTCGGTCGATCAGTGGGTGAAGCCCTATATCCCTTCGCTCTACAACCCAGACACGTATTTGCCGTTTGCCGTGCCTGGGTTTGGCTTGTTGTTTGCGATTGTCGCCATCATGTTGATCGGCGCGCTGGCCGCCAACCTGATCGGCCGCACGGTCATCTCGGCTGGCGAAGTGATGCTCAACCGCATGCCGGTGGTGCGCAATGTTTATCGCGGCACCAAACAGATTTTTGAGAGCGTCGTGACGGCGTCCGCGCCGAACCAGCAGGCGTTTCAAAAGGTCGCCTTGATGGAGTTTCCGTCCAAGGGCATCTGGGCCATCGTTTTCATTACTGGCGAGGCAGCCGCTGAAATCCAGACCATCGCGCCGGATAAGGATCTGGTCAGCGTGTTCATGCCGACGCACCTGCTGCCGCCGTCGGGCTTTGTCGTGTTTGTGCCGCGCGCCAGTGTCATTCCGATTGAAATGTCGGTCGAGGATGCGGCCAAGATCATCATCTCGGCGGGTCTGGTTAATCCCAAGACCCAGAAGCGATTGCAGGATCTGGCCAACGGGTCGCCGGTGACTGGCCGGCCGACGACATCTGTTCCGGCGGCCTAGCGCCTCGTGGCCTCAGGTCTTGGCGCGAAGCGACATGTGCCGATTGAGGGATGCCGCCGCATCGCGATAGGCTTCCTGCCGTTCGACACTCCAGTATTTGAGTTCGGCGAGCGCAATCAGATCTCCGGTGACAGAGCAGCGCACGAAGTCTCCCGGTGTCAGAATCTCAAATTCGTTGTCGAGATAGCGCAGCCGCGCCTCACCTTTCAGACCATAGAACTGATTGAGCTTGTTCAAGGACGCTTCTCACGGTTTTTAAAGCAGATCTGATGCCGGCGGCCGGAATTATTGACGGATTTGTCTCCTACCCAGTGTCATGGCCGGCCTTGTGCCGGCCACCCATGACGCAGCGCACGCGGCTGGTAGTCAGTACGTTGAGACGACTGAACACCCCGAGCACCGCCGCACTCTTTGCGCGATGGGTGGCCGGGACAAGCCCGGCCATGACAGTGGGTGGTATACGTCGTCAGTCAGAGATTTTTGGCCACTGGTAGGATGCCATCGAAAGCCTGCGCCGACAAAGGGCAAATTCGCACAAGTCTTACCTCTCGCGTATTGTCACTCGTGCTCTGCAGACAAAGTTAGATCGGGGATGACGCGGCTCTTTACGATGGGTCAGAATTTTTGCTCGTAGGTATCAGTCGTCGACAAGACTGGGCGCACGTGCGCAAAAGCACGTTTGACACTTGATCCGACCCCGAGGGAAACGACATGATCGGCTTTCGTATTGCAAAGCGCTCGCGCAAGGCGTCAGCGGACATGGTTGCCCGGTTTAGCGTCCTGCCGGTTGCCAACATTAGTGATTGCATGAGCCGTATGGTGGCAGGCGGCGCACGCTTGCGCCCCATGCACGGGGGCGGCGTGATGGCTGGCGCTGCTTTCACGGTGCGCGCACGCCCTGGCGACAATCTCATGTTGCACAAGGCCCTCGATCTCGCGGAGCCCGGCGACGTTATCGTCTGTGATGCTGGCGGCGATCTCTCGAATGCGCTGATTGGTGAACTGATGGTGGCGCACGCCATGAAGCGAGGTCTCGGCGGCATGGTGATCAATGGCGCCATCCGCGATGCCAGTGCCATTCGCGCTGGTCGATTCCCGGTGTTTGCCGCCGGCGTCACGCACCGCGGCCCTTACAAGGATGGTCCGGGCGAGATCAATGTGCCGATCGCCATCGACGGTATGGTCATCGAGGCGGGCGACGTTGTCGTTGGGGATGATGACGGATTTGTTGCCGTGCCCTTCGCTGCCATGGCCGACGTGTTGCGGGCGACAGAAGCCAAGAACGCTGCCGAGGAAAAGCAAATGGCTGAGATCAAGGCCGGAACCAGCGACCGAGGTTGGATCGACGCCTCCTTGAAGCGGCTTGGCTGCATTATCGAGTGAGACCAACGGTCAGAATTATGAATGGATGTGCCTCCCCAAACTGTCATGGCCGGCCTTGTGCCGGCCACCCATTTCGCAACGCACACAGCTCTTTGCCAGTAAATCAAAACAACTCACCCCACGGACACCTCTGCGATTATTGCGCGATGGGTGGCCGGGACAGGCCCGGCCATGACAGTGGGGAGGCAAGTGGTCAGTTGGTCAGAAATTTTGTTCGCGGGAATGAGACCTTTCGGGGCTTATCCAGATGCCAGCACGGCGTGTTTCAGCCGAGCACAATCAGGTGGTCAGGCAAGGCGTTCGGATCATGCGTTCCTGGGGGAAAGTGCTTGGCGAGGATTGTGCCGCAGCGCTCGATCGCTGCGACGAAACCATCGCCGGTGCGGTCGTCGCCGATGGCGGATGTCAGCAGGGTCACGATCTCCTGCCACTCGGCTGCTTTCACTTTGGTGTGGATGCCCGAGTCGGCCAGGATTTCGGCATAGCGCTCTGCGACTGATACGAAAATCAATACGCCGGTGCGGCCGCTGGTGGTGTGCAGGTTCTGGGCGAGAAACTGCTCGACTGCGCGGCGGTGTGCGCGCTCGCGTTTCACCGATGGCGGTACAAGCATGTAGCGCAACGGCGGACGACTGAGCAGAAGGGCGAGGCCAACGAACGTCAGCACCTGGATCACGTAGATCCATTGAATGGTCATCCACGTGAAGACGATCAAGGGCGCTTCGACCGCAAGTGCAAGCAGTGCGGCCACGAGAATCGGCGCCCACAAGTAGCTGTCGCTATCTGCCGCGACCACGGCCACGATCTCACCTGATGTCTTGCGTTCAGCGGCCTGGATGGCCGCGCCGACGCGCTTTTCGTCCTCGGCGCTCATGAAGGCGCCGGCAACCCTGTTCGGGCGGTCGGTTGTCGTCTCGGGCATGGGGTCATCCGCTCGCGTCTATATCGACACCATAGTGCAGATCTATCGGAGGGGAAGAGCTTGCAGAGTTGCCACAGATTATTGACATTCAACCCCAGTATGCAACTGGTCTCAGTCATTGTGACGCCGCAATGGAAGAGACCAGTCTGGTATGGCTTCCCGGGACGACATGGTGGTCGAGATCACGCCGCAGGTGCTCCTGAAGGCTTATCAGTGCGGCATCTTTCCGATGGCGGAGGCCGCGGACGACCCAGCGCTGTACTGGATTGAACCCCAGCATCGTGGAATTTTGCCGCTCGAGGCGGTTCATATCCCAAAACGCCTGGTCCGGACGGTGAAGCAGGATGTGTTCGAGGTGCGCGTCAACTGCGACTTCGAGGGCGTCATTGACGGTTGCGGATCGCAGAAGGCCGGACGGGACACGACCTGGATCAATGGCAAAATTCGCAAGCTCTATGGCGACCTGTACGATCTCGGGCATTGTCATACGGTCGAGACATGGCGCGACGGTAAGCTGGTCGGCGGCCTTTACGGCGTGTTGCTGGAGGGCGCGTTCTTCGGCGAAAGCATGTTTTCGTATGAGACCGACGCCAGCAAAGTGGCGCTTGTGCATCTCGTTGCGCGGCTCATCCGTGGGCGGTTCAGTCTGCTGGATTGCCAGTTTGTGACCGAGCACCTGCGCCAGTTCGGCACCGTTGAAGTCGACCGCAAAGCGTTTCACAAGCTGCTTGAAAAGGCTCTTGTCGCCCCCGGCGATTTTCTTGCGCTGCCGAAACAGGTGAGCGGCCGCGAAGCGATGGCGGCGATCGTCGGTTCAACCGCTTAAGCGCATTGCGCTCCGGGTCTCGACAATTCCTGCAAATCACCTGAAATCTCCGATCATCTGTCGCGAACAGTCGAGGAGAGCAGGCATGAGCGAAGCTGATATGAAGCGCTATGGCATCATGGCCCTAATGGGTCTGATCGCCGGCTATCTCGCAAGCATCGTGGTTGGCGGCGGCGGGGGATTGATCGGCTACATCGTGGCCGGCGTGCTCGGCAGCTTTGTCGGCGGCTGGTTGTTCAGCATGATCAAGGTCAAGCTGACGGGCACGCCTGTGCTCGACCAGATCATCCAGAGCACGGTCGGGGCCGCGATCGTAATTCTGATCGCGCGGCTGATCAGCAAGTCATGAGCGGTGTCAGGTTCGATTGATTTTAGCCGCAGGATTTGGCGACGATGGCGGGCATCGACGTGCCGCAGACGTGCTTTGGCGAGCAGAATTTCCGCTCGACCTTTGAATAGCTGATGATGGCGGTGCCGGTTTGGCAGCGCACGATGATTTCGAGGATCGGCCCTTTGTCTGTGGTTGCCTCGACGCGAGGGGCCTGCTCGATCGCGCGCGGCGTGACGAGGCCTCGATCGCCGAAGCCCGGGTAGGCCGTGACGTTGGCTGCGATGAGGCTTGCGGTGAGAATGCTCAGCATTCGTCGTCTCCTTGAACGGATTGGTTTGCGACGGTTTGCGTTGCCTGAGCCTCCCAGCCAGACGATGCGCGCACGGCTTTGCAAGGGGCGGGCCATATGTCGGTGGCCTTGAGGCTTGCCGTGGCCGCGCCGCTGCCATAATCCGGCAACTGCCGAGGGGTAAAAGCCGCGATACCTGCTCGCCTGGAGTTGTCCGATGCGCTTGGTTCAGATTTCAGCTGCCGCCGCCGCACTGCTTTTGGCGCTCGTCTCGCCCGTTTCGGCGAGCCCGACCGACTGCTTTGGCGTTGAAAATCCGGATCTGCGGATCGCGGGTTGCACCGAGATGTTGAATGGACGCCTGTCGCCGGAGCAACAGGCGCAAGCGTTGGCCTCGCGTGCGCTCGGGTACTCGCTCAAGGGGTGGTACGCCGAAGCCGTCGCGGATTATGACAAATCGCTGGCGATCGATGGCAATCAGGCCGTTGCCCTGAACAACCGCGCCTGGGCGTACTTCCGCTGGGGCAAGGGGGCGATGGGCATCGACGACATCGAAAAGTCCCTGAAACTTGATGCCTCCAGCGGAGCGTCATGGGACACGCGCGCGCACATCAACCAGTCCATGGGCAAGCCGACCGAGGCGCTGGCGGACTATCGCAAGGCCGTTACATTCGGCGGCCCACGTATGACCAAGATGTACCAGTGCGGCCTCAAAGAACACGGCCTGTACAAGGGCGAAGTCGACGGCAAGCCGAACCCCGAGCTTTACGACGCGCTTGGCAAGTGCGTGCTTGATACGGCTTGCGATCCGTTGCCGGCCGACGAGGAATGCCGTTCCGGGACGTCGTAACTGCTCGAAAAGCTTTTGACTTCCAGCGCTTAGTCTGTTTTTCTCCCTGTGTGCGGACAATAAGTGACAGCGCGGATGATAAATCCGCGCTATGGGTTGAGTCACGTTCCAATCCTGCGCCCGGACGAAGGGATTTTGCGCCATGACTATGCGCCAGCCATGACACGACGCCTTAATGCGCCCAAGGCTACACGCGCCCGTGGTCGCCCGAAAGGGAGCGGCATCGACGATGCCGCGCGTCTGGCCGCGATAAAGCGCATGCTTCTCGCAGACCGCAGCTTGAAACCAACGACGGCGATCAAGCGGGCTGGTGTGACTGATCCCTCTGCAATCCGACGCCTGCGTGAGAAGCTACGCGTGGACGCTGGTGAGAGGGGGCGGTTGCCGGCTGTTGCCTTGGCAGCACCGCGACCTGAGACGGTGACTGCGGAGCTGCCGCAACAGCTGGCACCGGCCGAACCTGTGCAGACGGAGCGTTCATTCGCTGCCAGCAAACATCCGCCGCTGGCCGCCGAAACTGAAAAGCGTACGCGCGAGGCGCTGCTGCTTGCGGCCTATCTGGAGGCGATGTCCAAGGCATCGCCGCCCACCGATGCGAACGAGCCGATCCTGCGCCGGGCGCCGGAGCCTGCTCCACATCAGCCTGAGCAGACTGTCGCGCCGTCTCTGGGACCCGAGGCGCTAGGACCCGAGGCGCTTGGACCCAAGTCGCTTGGACCCAAGTCGGGGCCTCAGCCGGCGGCGCCGCAGCCGCGACCAGAGGGAGCACAGGCAGCTGCGCCGGAGCCGCCGGCACAGGCGCCGTTCAGCTTTCCTGGCATGCCGCCGTTTCTGCAGCCGTTCCGTCAACCTCAGGCCGCGCCACAACCCGGCACGTCGCAGGGGCAGCAACTTGAGGGCATGAAACTGGCTGTCGAGGCCATGACCTCGATGACCAAGCTGCAATTGCACATCACTGAAAATGCTTTTGCCTACTCGCCGCTCGCCCTGATGTTGCAGGGCCAGGCGATGGTGGGACAGATGCTGCTGGCCAGTTTCACTGGTCAGCTCGACGCCATGAAGCCGAAAAAGCCAAAGTGATCGCACGGCCGCGATCGGCTCAATCTGCAGCAATGATCACGTTTGCCTTGAACAAGGGCTCGCGCACTGGAGTGTCGGGGAAGCTGCTGCCCTCCTCAAACCAGGATTTTGGCGCGGGCATGCCCCACAGCGTTTGCCGTCGCGGATCGCGCAGCGACCAGCGGATCGGTTCGTGATCGGGGTCCATGGTCTGGTAGTCGCTGGTATAAATCTCGACCCGGTGACCATCGGGGCAACGCACATAGAGAAAGAAGGCGTTGGAGATGCCGTGACGGCCTGGGCCACGCTCAAGATTCGGCAAGTATCCCGTGGTCGCCATGACATCGCACAAATGGATGATGTGCATCGCTGACGGCACCCAATAGGCGCAGTGATGCAGGCGCGGACCGGCACCATTCGTGAACGCAAGATCGTGCACATTGCCCTTGCGTTGCATCCAGGCGGCTGTGATGCGACCGCCGTCGCTGGGCTCCTCCTCGGTGTACTCCGTCAGCCGGAAGCCGAGACCCGCATAGAAATCGATGGTCTTCTGGAGTTCGGGCGCAAAGACGTTGAAGTGATCCAAGCGCTGGGGATTGACGCCTTTGTAGTGGCCAT
Source organism: Hyphomicrobiaceae bacterium (assembly GCA_031374735.1). Classification (GTDB taxonomy): domain Bacteria; phylum Pseudomonadota; class Alphaproteobacteria; order Rhizobiales; family Hyphomicrobiaceae; genus JABFRJ01. The sequence continues at coordinate 13,916 of JANMGQ010000186.1, forward strand.
AGCTCTGCAGCAAGCGCTCCCGGTTTTCCATCTTGGCATACAACTCCACGGGCATGCCGAAGGGATCGGTCACCATCAAAGTCCGCCCCTGATACGGTCGATCCACGAACGCGTGTTTCAGGCCGCGCGATTTCATCAGGTGTGCGGCCCGATCCAGATCCTCGTTGCTTGCGACCTTGAATCCGATCGTTTGTGCGTGCGCTTTGTCGGTCCGGACGAGGACCAGGGAATGGTGCTGCCGCTCTTCCATGCCTCGCAGATAGAGGGTGTCGGCATCGGCATCTTCGACATGCAGGCCGAGAGCTTGCTCGTAAAAGGCGCGGCTGCGCGCCAAGTCCGTCACGGCCAAGCGGACATGACTGGCACGCACAATCGTAAACGGCGGATCGAATACGGGCGTCGGGACCGGCATTGCTCTCAGCTCCGTGTTGGCCGGGCGTTCATGCGCGTTGCAGAGCGCGCTTTCAAGAGTTCAGGGGTCCATGTCAGGGGGCCACGTGGGGCCGTCGCCATTTACCTTATGATACAACAAGATCTGAGCCACGCTGCCCTTTGGCAAACGTTCTGCATGCTTGGCAACGCGCGGTCATCATGTCAGTTATGTGACAGACGCAAATGCCGGGGGCGCTCGTCTATCACCGGACTTCGTAATCGTGGCAGCGCTGGCCACGACGTGGTGTGTTATGTTCGGGGGCATCACAATGCCGGACTCCGTCGAGACCGTTAAACCGGTTTCCGCAGGCAATTCGCGTGAGAGCGGCTTCCTGTATCAGCTGCGCAGCCTGACGCTTCGCTCCAAGCTGCTGCTGATGCTCCTGCCAACCAGCCTGCTCAGCATGGGTACGGTGGCGCTGCTCAGCTATCAGAGCGGCAAGAAAGCGCTGACGGCACAGGCGACCGATCAGGTGTTGTCGATCCGCGCCTCGAAAAAACAACAGATCGAGAACCACTTCCGCACCCTACGAGATACGTTCGGCGTGTTCGGAGATGATGTGGCTGTCGTCTCAGCAACCAGTCTGTTCAAGGACGGCTTCAATCAACTCGGGCGAACACGTCTCTCCGATGACCGTCGCCGCAAGCTCGAAGAGTATTACCGGACGTCGTACCTGCCGGTGCTTGCGAAACGCTCGCCGAAGGAGACGGTGCTGTTCGAGACCGTGTTCCCGCGCAATGACAAGGGCATTGAAGCGCAGACGCTCTTTATTGCCGAAAATCCGCGCGCGCCGGATCGCTCGACGCTGATCGACCATCCTGTGTCGAACCCCTACACGCTGGCTCACTTCGCCTACCATGCCTGGTTCCGCGAAGTGGCGCAGAAGCTTAAGCTGTATGACTTGATGCTCGTCGACGCCGACAGCGGGGCCGTTATCTATGGCGTACTCAAGGAACCTGATTTCGGTACGTCCTTGATCGACGGTCCATATGCCAATTCGAACATGGGCCGTTTGTTCCGGCAAATTCTGAGCGAGCACAAAAAGGGGCTTGTGCGCCTGTCGGATCTCGAAAACTATACGGCCTCGAATTTTGATCCGTCGATGTTTATCGCGACACCGGTGTACGCGAACTTCAAGCTCATCGGCGTCATGATAGGGCAGCTTTCGGTCGAAGAGATCAGTCGTACGATGAACGGCGAAAAGTCGTGGGCGCAGGACGGGCTTGGTAAGACCGGCAACGCGTTTGTCGTGGGACCGAACTTGCTGCTGCGCAGTGAGCATCGCGGTATCGTCGAGAACAAAGACGTTTTCATTGGCCAGCTGCGCGCGACCGGCTTGCCCGAAGCAACGATCGAAGATGTTCGCGAAGCCAACACTGGCATTTTGCGGTTGCCCATGAACATCGAAGGCGTGCGGCGCGCCATGCGCGGCGAGACCGGCACAGTGACGGCCCTCAACACCAGAGGCATCCCGTCGCTCCAGGCCTATTCACCGCTGCGGATCCTGGACCTCAATTGGGGCCTCGTGGCGCAGATTGACGAAAGCGAGGTTCTGGCCCCGCAACTTGAATTCCAGCGCAACTTGATGATCCTCGCCTGCGCTTTGGCACTCGCGACCACGCTTGCCGCCATGGGCCTGGCGTCGCGGTTCCTGCGGCCCGTGAACGAGCTGCTCGCGGGTCTTGCGAAGATGCGCGATGGCGCAAGCGATGTGAAACTGGTGCAGCGCAGTGGTGACGAGTTCGGCCGTCTGACCGCGGGCGTCAGCGCAATGTATCGCAACATGTCAGAGAAAGATGCTGTCATCGCCGAGAAGTCTCGCGCCAACGACAATTTACTCAAGCAGATCTTCCTGCCGTCCATCGCCGAACGGCTGAAAAAGGGCGAAACGCAGATCGTTGATCGGGTTGCAAACGTGACCGTGATCTACGCCACCATCATCGGCTTCGTGAAAGAGACCGATGCGATGGAGGGCACCGCAAGCATAGCCCTGTTGGCCGAACTGTTCGACGCCATGGATGCCATCGCGGTCGAACATGGTGTCGAGCGCATCAAGACGTTCGGCGAGCAATATCTGGCGGTCTGCGGTTTGACTGTGCCGCGGCTGGACCATGCGCAGCGCGGCGTGGCGTTTTGCGATGCGCTGGCTCGTGAGGTGGCTCGCATCTCGCGTGAGCGGAGCATTCACTTGCAGGTGCGCGCAGCCCTCGCCTCGGGCGAAATCAACGCCGGTATCGTTGGCGTCAATCGCTATACGTTCGACATCTGGGGTAAGCCGCTGTCGGTCACACGTCGTCTCATCCACGACGCGGGCCCTGAGGAACTGCGCGTTTCGGCTGATACGCATATGCTGCTTGGCGCCGATAGCGGCTTTGATGAAAAGCCTGTCGTGCACGGTCTGACGCTCGGGCCGATCCGCAGTTATGGCCGCCCAGCCGGTCTTGCGCCGGCCAAGATCGCCGCCCCGATGGCCCACGCCGCCGAGTAGCTTGAGCGAGAGAGAGTGAGTGAGCCATGTTCGGGCTTTCTGATTGGATGATGTGGGGTGTTGCCCTGCTGGTCTTGTTCCCCGTGCTGATCATCGGCCTTGGCGAAGTGGCTGAGGACATGGGCGCCAGCGCTCGCTTGAAGGCCTATGAGACGCCTGTGATGATCGTGCGCAATGGCGTGCTGCCGCTCGCCTTCGGCGCTATCCTGCTGCGCTACGTGGCAGGCGTCGGCAATCAAGAATTGGTCGTCAAGCTGGTCGATACGGCGTTGTGGATCATCGTTCTCAACGCGGCACTCGCCTTCCTGAACCTGATGCTGTTCAACAATGCCAGCAATCGGGTGCGCATTCCAAAACTGCTGCTTGATATTCTGCGCTTCTTCTTCGTGGTCTGCGGCGCAGCGATCATCATCTCGACGATCTGGGGCGTGAACCTCGGCAGTCTTGTTACCGCGCTCGGCGTCGGTTCGGTGGTTATTGGCCTTGCGCTGCAAGACACGCTTGGCAGTTTGTTTTCGGGCATTGCCCTTGTCTCGGCCCGCTCCTTCAGGGTCGGCGATTGGGTGCGGTTCGGCACCGACGAGGGGCCCGTGCTGGCGCAGAATTGGCGCTCTGTGACGATCAAAACACGCAACGGCGACGCTTTGGTTATTCCAAACGGTGTCATCGCGCGCGCGCCGCTGACTGTGCTCGGACATGTGGGTTCGGTTGCTGCCGCGGCCGAGGTGCGCTTTCCCTACGACTATTCACCAGATGTCATTTGCGCCCTGCTTGTGGAGACCGCCACCAAGACGCCCGGCTTTCATCTCGATCCTGTGCCGGCTGCGCGGGTTTTGGCCTTCGAGGACACCGGCGTGCGCTATGCGGTGACCGTGCGTGCCGTAGACCCTGCCAAGGTGTTTGCGGTTCGCAGCGAGTTTCTGATCAACGTCTGGTTCATGTGCCAACGCAATACCATGATGATGTCTGGTGCGCTGAACGAGGACTTCGCGCTCCCGTCACCGCCGCTCAAAACCCCGATGGCCAGCGATCTGCAAACGAAGCTCGCCGCATTGCCCAGCTTTTTCTTTCGTGGATCCAACAATCTGGGTCTGCTGACGAAGTCAGCACGTGTTGAACAGTATCGGCCCGGGCAGGTGTTGGTCGAGGCCGGGCAAGTTGCGCCCGTTGCTTATATCATCCTCAAGGGCCATGCCCGTGCTGTGCAGAAGTTGCAGTCCGGCAGCGATATTGTTCTGCACGACTTCGATGCCGGCCAGGCCATCGTCGCCAAGGCCATGCTGCGTCGTGCGGTTATGCCGTACGCGATCCGGGCGACGTCCGACCTTGAGGTGATTGCGGTGCCCGTGTCCGATTTCAAGGCCTTCTGCGACGCTGACATCAAGGTGGCGCAGGAGGTCGAACAGATCATGTCGGCGCGTGAAGATGCGGCGCAACGCACGTTGAGCAAAGCAGAGCATGGGATGATTGTCGCCGCAGGAGATCGCGCGCAATTGATCAAGGAGTTGTTCCGGTCATGAATCTGCACGCCGCCTGCATCGCTTTTGTTTTGGCCCTTGTCGCGGGTGTCGATGCTGCTGTTGCACAAGCCAATCCGGTGCGCCGCGAATTCGTGATCGCGACGGCGACGCCCACGGGCAACTACTTTACGACGGGGAATGCGCTGTGCCGATTGCTGCAGCGCCAGGGGCTCTATCTTGAGTCCGGCGATGTGACCTTGCTCGGCTGCGGCGCGTCGGCAACGTCTGGGTCGCTTCAGAATGCGGAACTGTTGCGCAATCGCGACGTCGACTTTGCACTGATGCAATCGGACGTGCTGTTCCACGCGTACTATGGCTCACGTCGGTTTGAAGGGCGCCGCATCGAACAGCTCCGTTCGCTGCTGTCGCTCAATCAGGAAGCCTTCCAAGTGCTCGCGGGGCGCGGCAGCAATATCTCGACCTGGGCCGATCTCAAGGGCAAGAAAGTCAACCTCGGCCCTGCCGGCACGACCGGGCACACCATGTTTCGTGAACTGTTCGACATCCATTCGGTTGATGACACATGGCTTGCCCAAGTGGCGACAATACCAGTGAGCACGCACACCGTTGAACTGTGCGAAGGCAATATCGAGGTGCTTGGCCAAACCACGGGCGTTCCCAATGGCGGGTTGGCCGGAGCCATACGCCGCTGTGGCGCCAGACTTGTTGCTCTCGACACGCCGCAAATCCGCAAGCATGTCGCCGATCGGCCGTACTACACGCCCGTCTTCATCCCCAAGGATGTCTATGCGGGGCAGGCGTCGGATGTCCGAACCTTTGGCGTGCTCGCGACCCTCGTTGCAACGACGGATACGCCGGAGATCGCCGCGTACTCTCTCGTGCGGGCTGTGTTCGAGGGGCTCGCGGAGCTGAAAGCCATGCAGCCTGCGCTCGCGAACGTCGTACCTGAGCGGATGATCGCGGACGGTCTCTCCGCGCCGATGCATCCGGGTGCGATGCGCTATTACATGGAGCGCGGTTGGATCGGGGAAAAGCCGGTTCGACAGCCGGCGTCGCCGACGAGCAGCGCAGGGACGCAGGCGGTTGCGCCTCCATCGTCACCGGCTGCGGCCGCTGTGCCAGCTATTGTACCGGTTTCAGGGCCAGTTTCAGGGCCAGTTTCTGGGCCACATTCAGGGACCCCCGCCCGTAGTAGAGGCTCCACAGGTCGCACAAAACCGCAAGCCAAGGGACGCGGCGCCGCCGGGCCGACGTAGTGCAAACGAGCAGCACCGCCTCTGTGGTGCCAGAAAAGGAAGAGCCCTCGCGCCGTTTCCCATGGAAACAACACGAGGGCCCGTCCGTTCACATCAACGCCTCATACCAGCGGCCAGAAATATTGACGGATATGCTTCCTCACACTGTCATGTCCGGCCCTTCGTGCCGGCCACCCATCGTGCAACGCACGCCGCTGGTTGCCATCACGTTGAGACGGCTGAACACTCCGGATACCGTCGCGCTCGTTTTGCGATGGGTGGCCGGCACAGGGCCGGCCATGACAATTGGGGGTAGACGGCTCCGTTACTAATTCTGGCCGCTGGTATCATATCAAACGCGCGGCTGTTCGCCGGTGCCAGGAATGTCGTCGCCTGCGAAGCCGTCCTCGGAGTAGGTCTCGAGTTCGACGCCCTCGAGCTTCAGGCTGGTGACGTCTTCGCCGCGGGCCTGGCGCTCGGCTTCATCGTCGGAGCGGGCGACGTTGACCGACACCTTGGCCGTCACTTCGGGGTGCAACTGAACCTTGGCGCCGTGGAGGCCGAGGTTCTTGATGGGCTGATCAACGCCAACCATGCGGCGGTCGATCGTATAGCCGCCGGCTGTGATCAGATCGGCGATGTCGCGGTTCGAGACAGAGCCGTACAGCTGGCCGGTGTCACCAGCCGTGCGGATGGCGACGAAGCTCTTGCCGTCGAGCTTGGCGAAGATGGCTTCGGCGTCCTTCTTGAGCGAGAGGTTGCGCGCTTCAAGCTGGGCGCGGTTCTTTTCGAAGTGCTTGCGGTTGTCGTCGGTGGCGCGCAGCGCCTTCTTCTGCGGCAGCAGGAAGTTGCGGGCAAAGCCGTCTTTGACGTTGACGACATCGCCCATCTGGCCAAGGCGGCCGACGCGTTCAAGCAGGATGACTTGCATGTGAGTTCTCCAGGTTTGGATGGCGAGGTTGAAAGATTAGACGGAAGGCGGTTGAGCTGGCGGTTTCGCGAACCGGCGGCGCAATTCGATCAACGGCTCGGACAACCCGAGCAGGGCAACAAGCGTCATCCCATAGGGAAACAGCGGGTTCATGAGGCAGGCGTAGGTGAACCACAGCAGCCACGGGACGCGCCCCTTGGCGAGCGCGTGCAGCACCGATAGTCCGAACAGCACGAAAGCCGCCATGACGCCGCCCATCAGTCCGCCGCCAAGCAGTTTCAAGACGCCAGCGGTGAACGACAGTAGGATGCCAGCGACAAACGCCAGCATCAGCCAGGCCGGCGGCACGAGCGCGTGCAGATCCGGCCAGGGCCGCACGAGCCGGCCCGATGCGCGCGCGACGCGGCCTGCGAGATAGATGTTGATGACGAACAGGATCACCCAATAGGCCGCCATCATCGCGGGCATCAGGCGGATCATCATGTCGACGAGGGCTTCGATCTGTTCCGCCGAAACAGGTGCAGACTTCATCACCTCTTGCATGTCGCGCATCTGTCGCGTCACTTCGGGAAGCAGGCGCGGCTTAAGCGTTGCGAAATCACCGCCGATCGCTGGCGCGAGGAAAAGCGGCATCAGGCCGGCATAGGTTGCGACAGCCGCAAGGATAGACCCAGCTGGAAGCCAATCGACAGTGCCATTCGAGCCTGCGCGGCCAAGTTCGGCAAGCCAAGCGGCGCCAATCGATGGCAAGCCGAGACCAAGGAAGAAGCCGATGCCAAGGCCAGGGCCACCGGCGGTCAGCATGATGGCTGTACCGGCCAGCGCGCCGGCGATCGCCGCGACGATGCCCCAGCCGAAACCACCGATCAGCAGCGGCAACGGCATCAGTACAAACAGCAACAGCTTCAGGCCCACGCCACCGAGCGCCGCCGAATAGGCGAGCACGGCGGACGCAAGCCCGCAGCCAATACCGATGAAGATGCCCGACGGCATATGCAGCTGTCCCGCACAGTGGCGGTTAGAGGCCACATGGCCCCAACCAAGAATGTTTGGTTTTAGGTTCCAGTGGCTAGGTACTAGACGACTCTAGAACCTTGCCGCCAAAACCTAGCACCTTACTGGATCACATACGGCAGCAGACCAAGAAAGCGCGAGCGCTTGATGGCGTTTGCCAGTTCGCGCTGCTTCTTGGCCGACACCGCCGTGATGCGGCTCGGCACGATCTTGCCACGCTCGGAGATGTAGCGGCCGAGCAGACGGCTGTCTTTGTAGTCGATCTTCGGCGCGCCGGTGCCAGAGAACGGGCAGGTTTTGCGGCGACGCTGGAAGGGGCGGCGCGACGGGAGTTGTTGAACTTCAGGCATCGATTACTCCTGTGCGGGGCCAGCGGGACGGGGGGGAGCGCGGAACGTGCCGCGATCTGCGGAAGGCGGGCGGTCACCACGCGGCGGGCGATCGCCACCACGGCCACCACCGCCACCAAAGCCACGACCACCACGGTCGCCGCCACGGCCACCGAAGCCACCACGACCGCCGCCGCGATCATCGCGCTCGTCGCGGTCCTGCTTGCGCATCTGCACGCTCATCTCGGTTTCGTGCTGTTCGACCTTGATGGTGATCCAGCGCAGAATGTCCGTCGAGATGCCCATGCGACGCTCCATCTCGGCAATCGCTGCCGGAGGGCTGTCGAGGTTCATGAGCACGTAGTGCGCTTTGCGGTTCTTCTTGATCTTGTAGGCGAGGTTCTTGAGACCCCAGTATTCCGTCTTGCCGATCTTGCCGTTGCCGGCCGACACGACGTCAGCGAACTCCTTGATCAGGACTTCGACCTGCTGCTGGGAAATGTCCTGGCGTGCCAGGAACACATGCTCGTACAACGGCATGAGGGTTGCCTTTTGCTATGCGTTACGCTCTCCCGAACAGGGTTCGGGTGTGCGGTCCGCGGATGTCCCTCCGGCGCAGAGCCCCTCGCAAGCCGGAAAGGCCTACCAGGTCACGTTGGTGAAGACACAGGCGCGGCTTGCTTGTCGCAACTGAGATGTTGCCACGGCATGCCGGACCCTTCAGCCTCCAACCGGAGTGGGTGCGCGGCTTATACGCGGATTTCCGGCGGGCGCAAGCCCGTAACTGGCGCGCTTTTGATCCGGGGACTGCCGCTTACGCCGCCTTACGCGCGGCTCGGCCGAATTCTTCGAACAGTGCGCGGTTCACAGGGTTGGTTTGCGGGTCGTATTCGGCGTGCCACTGGACACCGAGGGCGAAGCCGGGCGCGTCCGCGATGCGAATGGCCTCGATGGTGCCGTCTTCGGCGACCCCCTCGATGACAATCCGTGATCCCGGCACGTCGATGCCCTGGCCGTGCAGTGAGTTCACCCGGATGGTGTCTCGTCCATAGAGGCTCGCGAATGTGCCCCCGGGCGTCAGCCGTACATCGTGCCGGTCGGCGAACACCACGGCAGGATCCGGGTGGATTTCGCCCGTTGCCAGTCTCGGCATGCGATGGTTCATGCGACCAGGAATGTCGCGGATTTCGGGATGCAAGGTGCCGCCGAAAGCGACGTTCATTTCCTGGAAGCCACGGCAGATGCCGAACACCGGCACGCCACGCGCGACGCAGGCTTCCGTCAAGGACAGGGCGACGCTGTCGCGCCGCTCGTCGTAGGGCTCATAGCGTTTGTCCGGGGTGGCATTGAAGCGCGTGGGGTGGACGTTGGCGCGCGCTCCCGTGAGCAAGATGCCATCGACTGTGTCGAGCAAAGTCGAGATGTCAGTTACCTCTGGGGCGCCAGCGAACATGAGCGGCAATGCATCTGCAACTTCAGCAAGGGCGCGCATGTTGCGCTCGCCGCACATCTGCACCTGGAAGCGGGCCTCAAGCATCGTGGCGTTGCCGATCACGCCGATCACAGGCTTGCGCATGGTTCCGTCCCTCGCCCCGGTGGCGCGGAGACTGCGGTAAGTTGCTGCCATGAGCAAGGGGCGGACTGGCGCAGGCTTAGGCATCGGCGGTGGCCGGCGTACAGGGCCTGCCATGTGTGCGAGGTTTGATGCGCGGCTACGGGCTGCGTCGCGGCTGCGGAAACGGCGGCATCACAGGTAAGCGGCGCAGCGCTTAATGAGGCCTGCATTCCGGCGCATAGCTTCGGCCGAACGCGCATTGGCTGACGAGGCGTCGAGCCCGGCTTTCTCAAGCCCGACGTTCAGTTTCATTTGGCTCAGAACTTTTTCGTCGAGACTTGCGACAAGGACATGACGATCGAAGGTGGAGAAGTCACTTGTGCCCTCGACAACGCATGCACAGAACGTGTTGGCCTTGGCCTTGTTGTTTCTCAGATCGGCGCGGACGACCCGGTTCATGGCCTTGCCCGCAACGAAGGCGGTCTGACAGCTGGTCACGATCTTCTGGCGCTCTGTGGGGCCTGCCTGGGTGACGAAGTAGATGTCTGTGTTGTCGAGCTTTTCGCCCTTGGAAACGTCTCGAGCGACTTGTGTTACGCCACCGACCAGTGCCAGGCAGCCACCGGCGATGAGGACGAACCCGCCGATAACGACCGCAACAATCAACTTTATCAAACCCACGATGCGACTCCGACGCCACAAATGCTCCACGAATCCTAAGCCAAAACGGTTAACGGCCCATCGCCGAGGTCCTGAGATTTGTCGGCAAGTCGCCGGGTTGCGATATGCCGTGTGTGCTATCGGAGTGCTTGGGAGCCACGTATAGTTGGCTGCATCGCATGACCCGAGGCTCAAATGATCACGCTTTACACGTCATCCACTGGCAATGGCCGTCGCGCCGCTATTGCGCTAGCCGAATGCGGCTTGGCACATGACATCCGGCGCGTGGACTTGGCCAAGGGCGAACAGTTCACGCCGTCATTTGTCGAGATCAATCCTGCATCCGCCATTCCGGTTCTGGTCGACACGGCCGGGCCGGGTGGAAAACGGCTCGCGCTCAGCCAGTCGGCTGCGATTTTGCTCTACTGCGCTGAGAAATCCGGCAAGCTCTTGCCCGCGGATCCGGCGGAAAGGTGGGTCGTCATGCAGTGGTGCATGCAGGCCGTGACAGACGTGCAGGCTGCGTCGTCGTCGGTGTTCTATTCTGCGCAGCCAGCCGAAAAGAGTGCCGCCGTCACGGCGCACTTCGAGCAGCGCCTGATGAAGACACTCGGTGCTGCCGACCAACAGTTGACCGGGCGAGAGTATTTGGCCGGCGATCTGTCGATCGCTGATATCGCGCTGTATCCTATTGTGCTCGGCCGCCGGGCCATGATCGAGGCGGCACCGGGGCTCTCGGCGCTCAAGGTCTGGGATAAGCGGATGTCGGCGCGGCCAGCCGTCATCAAAGCGGTCGCCGATAACGGCTGAGACCGTCCACTCATCCTCAAGACGTCACGGAACCGCGCGCATGTCGACCGAACTCGCTTACCTGCCTGCGTCTGAGATCGCTCAGCGCGTGCGCATCAAGCAGTTGTCCGCCGTCGAGGTCACCCGCGCTTGCCTCGCGCGGATCGAAGCGCTGAACCCGACGCTGAATTGTTTCATCACCGTCTCATCGGATGTAGCGCTCGCGGATGCAGCGGCGGTTGATGCCAAAATCGCGCGTGGTGAAGATGCTGGCCCGCTTGCGGGTGTGCCGCTGCATGTGAAAGATCTCGTCAACACCAAGGGTGTTCGCACCACGTTCTGCTCGTACATCCACGAGCACAACGTGCCAAAGGTCGATAGCGTCTCGGTTGGACGTCTGCGTGCGGCAGGCGCGGTCTTGGTCGGCAAAACCACGACGCCTGAGTTCGGCCATATGGCCTGGACGGAGGCGCCGATCTTCGGCCGTACGGCCAATGTCTGGGACAAGACACGTTCGGCTGGTGGATCGTCGGGCGGTGCGGCCGTGGCGACAGCGGCTGGCCTCGGACCGTTGGCTGTTGCGACCTGCGCTGGCGGTTCGACGCGCATTCCCGCCGCAGTCAATGGCGTGGTCGGCTTCAAGCAGTCGCTTGGCCTGATCCCGCACGACATGGCGCCGGAGAGCTTCGGCAACATGAGCTACATCACGCCGACGACGCGGACAGTACTCGACACCGCCATGATGCTTGAGGTGATGAGTGGGCCGGACCCGCGGGATGTGCATGCTATCGGGCAGACCGCGCGGGGCTGCATCGATGCCGTAAAGGGCGCGAAAGATCTCAAAGGTCTGCGTATCGCGTGGCGGCCATTCCTAGGGAACACGGTGATCGATCCGCACGTGCTGGGGGCGACGCAAAAGGCCGCGCTTTCGCTTGAACAGTTCGGCGCGCACGTCGAGGAGATGGCCGATGACATGGAGCCGACCGAGCCCATGTGGCTGGTGATCTCAACCGCACTCTGGCGCGCGCGGTTTTCGCATCTTCTGCCGCAGTGGCGCGAACGCATGTCGCCAACTTTGCTACGCCAGATGGACGATGGCGCCAACCATAGCGCCGAAGACCTCATGCATGCCTATGTGCGCCGGACGGAGATCTATCGGCAGATTCAAGGCTGGTTCGAGCGCTACGACATCATCGCCATGCCGACCCTGACCCGCACCGCGTTGCCGCTGAAAGAGGGCCTGTTCGAGCCCATCGAAGTGGCCGGGCAGAAATTCAACAGCGTGCGCAAGGCGTGGTTCCCGTACACGCATCCGTTCAATCTCTCAGGCAATCCGGCCGTGACGCTGCCGTGCGGGGTGCATCCTGATGGCCTGCCGATGGCGATCCAGTTGGTCGGGCGACGTGGCGCGGACGCGCTGCTGTGCCGGGCCGCGGCGCTGTTCGAGCAGGCGCAGCCGTGGGCCGATCGGCAGCCTGTGGTGGTGTGATCTTTGGGACCCGACCAAAGTTGCGCAAATCCATCACGCTGGGGCTGCGCCACGCGGTTGCCGCAATCAATCGGCAACGCCATAGTGCCTGTAGGCGTTACAATCTGTTACGACCGACGCCTGTGCGTCTGGGGTGACGGGCGTGACGGGGGAGACGCAAGCCGTGCCGGCCATCAGCCATTGCAATCGCCTGCTGACACTGGGTCTTGCGGCCACGATCTCCGTGGTCGGAATCGCCGAGACCCGAGCGCAGGGCATTCCGCTCATCCGCGACAGCGAGATCGAGGCCGTGTTGCGCGACTATGCGCGGCCAATTTTCCGCGCGGCAGGGCTCGGCCAGAACAACATCTCCATGCGCATTGTGCGCCACGATAGTTTCAACGCCTTCGTCGCCGACGGTCGCAACGTGTTCATCAACTCGGGCGCCCTCGCCATGGCGAAGACGCCGAACGAGGTGATCGGCGTTCTGGCCCACGAAACCGGTCATATCACTGGCGGGCACTTGGCTTCGCTGCGCACGCGAATCGCGCGCGACCAGACCAAGATGCTGCTCGTCTCGCTGCTGGGTATCGGCGCCATCATCGCTGGCGCGGCCTCAAAGGGCGAATCGCGTGAGGTTGGCGCGGCGGGGCAGGGCTTGCTGCTTGGCGGGCCAGATGTCGTGATGCGCGGCCTGCTGGCCGAGCGCCGCTCCCAGGAAGCCGCCGCTGACCAGGCCGGATTGAACTTTCTCAACACGACCAAGCAGTCTGGCCGTGGCATGCTGATCACGTTTGAACGCTTTGCCCAGCAGGAGTTCATCTCCGAGCAGCACATGGACCCGTTCGTGCGCAGCCATCCGGTGGCGACGCAGCGCTTGGCCCAATTGCGCGACAAGGTGATGGCGAGCCCGTTTGTCGATGCCAAGGATCCGCCGGAGTTGCAGCTGCGCCACGATATGATGCGTGCCAAGATCGCAGGCTATCTCGATAAGCCGTCGACGGTCACGGGTGACTACCCGCCGAGCAACATGACGCTGCCGGCCAAGTATGCCCGCGCCATCTCCAAGAACTGTCAGGGCCGTTGCGCGCAGTCGGTCGGCGATGTGGATGCTTTGATCCGCGAGCAACCGAACAACCCCTATTTTCACGAGTTGCGCGGCAGTCTGTTTTACTACGGCGGGCAGTATCGCGAGGCGATCCCGAGTTTGCGCAAGGCGTTGCAGCTGATTGGCGGCGAGGAACCGTTGATGCAGGCCAATCTGGCGCAGGCGCTGGTTGCGACCGAAGACAGCGCCATGATCGAAGAGGCACTGCCGCTGCTGCGCAAGTCCGTGGTGCGCGACGGCGACAACGCGCGCGCTTACCATACGCTGGCGACAGCCCTTGCGCGCAAAGGTCAGATGCCGCAGGCGGAATATGCCGCCGCCCAGGCGAATTTCATCGAGGGCAACTTCAAACAAGCTCAAATCTTTGCGAAGAGAGCACAAACCAAGTTGCCACAAGGCTCGCCAGAGTGGAACAGAGCTGAAGAAATCGTCTCGTTCAAAATCCCCGCCGGCAACTGACCGTCCAGCTGCCGCTCACCTCGCCAAAGCGCCGTCTGGAGTTCTCGTACATGTCTGATCCGCAAAGCCGCCGTTCACTGCTGCAGACGCTGACCTCGTCGAAGGCGCTTATGGTGGCGGTTCCCCTGGTTCTCATCGCCGGGGCAGTCATCGGCATCGGTCGCTCCGTGGTGGTGAAGGCGCAGGCCCAGAAGGGCGCCGTGCAAGCCGCTGCCACATCGGTGGCGCCAACGGCTTCGGCTCTGGCGCCGACTGCGAAAGCACCGGTCGTCCTCGCGCAGGCTGCTGGTCCGTCTTCGTTCTCGGACGCCCAGAAGGCTGAGTTGCACAAGATCATCAAGGACTATCTGTTGGCCAACCCGGAAGTGTTCATGGAGGTCCAGCAGGCGCTTGAGACCAAGATGGAGAAGGTCCAGGCCGAAAAAATGGCGGTGGCGCTGAAGGAAAACTCCGCCGAGATTTATCGCGCGCCGACCGCGCCGGTGGCTGGCAACCCCAAGGGCGACGTGACCGTTGTTGAGTTCTTCGACTACAACTGCGGCTATTGCAAAAAGGCCTTCGTCGACGTCTTGGCGGCCGCCGAGAAGGATAAGAACATCAAGCTTGTGCTGAAGGAATTGCCAATTCTCTCCAAGGGCTCCGACGAGACGGCCCGCGCGGCGCTGGCTGCCAAGATGCAGGGCAAATACTGGGAATTCCATCGCGCTATGCTCGAGAGCCCCGGCCAGGCGAACGAGCAAACATCGCTGAAGATTGCTGAAAAGCTCGGACTCAACATCGCGAAGCTGAAGGCCGACATGAACGGCGCCGAGGTGAAAGCCGAGATCACGCGCACGCGCGTGCTGGCTGAAAAGCTCGGCATCAATGGCACGCCGCACTTCCTGATCGGCGAGCGCTCGGTTGGCGGCGCGCCGCAGGGCCTCAACGAGTTGATCGTGCAGACGGCGGCTGAAATTCGCAAGAGCGGTGGCTGCAAGGTCTGCTGACGGCGTAACACCGGCGAGCAAAATTTCTGACCTATCACATCCAACGACGTCATCCCGGTTATACGATCACGCGTCGCGCATGATCGTATTCCGGGATGACGATGCTAGTCAGTCACAAATTTTGGCCGCCGGCGTTTCAGGGCGCAAACTCGGAGATGCTCGCTCTCCTCGTTCTTCGCAGGGAAAAGGAATTTCGTTGCGGCATATTCCGCACTGCCGGTCGGCGTTTGTGGGCGTTGACGCTTTTGGCGAAGCCTGCGTTGTCTGGGACTGGTCGACCCCAGAGGATCGGCTCTGGGGACCGCCCGTATGCCGAGCTTTACATCTCTCGCCGATCGCTACTTTGCCGATGTGACGCCGGAAGTGCGCGCGCCGCTGCAGTTTTTGATGACCATGGCGTTCATCAACTGGGTGGGCTTTGCCGCCTGGCAGGCGTCGATCAACAACTTCACGGTCGAGATCGGTGCCTTCGCGTGGAAGGACACCGGGCTGATGCAGAGTGTGCGCGAGTTGCCGGGGTTTCTCGCGTTCACCGCCATCGTGTGGATCGTGTGGATGCGCGAGCAGACGCTGGCTTATGCGTCGCTGCTGATCCTCAGCGTTGGTATTGCCATAACGGGCTATTTCCCAAGCCTGACGGGCGTGCTGGTCACCACCTTCGTCATGTCGGTCGGCTTCCACTATTTCGAGACCATGAACTCGTCGCTGCAGATGCAGCTGTTGCCAAAGGCCGATGCGCCGCGGCTGATGTCGCGTATCACCACCGCAAGCGCCGTCGCGCAGTTCGTCGCCTATGGTGGCCTCGCGCTCGTCGGCTGGGCTGGTGCGATCAACTATAAGGCCATGTATCTTGGTCTTGGCCTGTTCTGCCTCGTGGGTACGCTGTACGCCATGAGCCGGTTCGGCCGCTTCGAGGGGCCGGTGGTTCAGCGCAAGGAAATCGTGCTGCGGCAGCGCTATTGGCTCTACTACGTGATCACGTTTTTCTCCGGCGCGCGGCGTCAGCTGTTCCATGCGTTCGGTGGGTTCCTGCTGGTTAAATCGTTCGGCTACACGCTGTCGGACATGGCGCTGCTGATGCTGGTGACGGCTGCGTTGACGACGCTGTGCGCGACGCGGCTCGGTGCGCTCATAGCGACGCTCGGCGAGCGGCGGACCATCGCCATCGAGAATGCCGTGCTCATCGTGGTGTTTGCGGGCTATGCGCTCACCAAGAGCGGCACAGTTGCCGGCCTGCTGTTCATTGCCGACGGCGTGTTCATGACGTTGCTGTTGGCGCAGCGCACGTACTTTCAGAAGATCGGCGATCCCGCCGATATGGCCTCAACCGCCTCCGTCGCTTTCACGATCAATCATATTGCCGCGGTCGTGCTGCCGGTCACCTTCGGGTTGATTGGCATGAAAGATCCATCGCTGATCTTCTGGCTCGGCGTGGTCATCGCGACGTGTTCGCTTGCGCTGTCGTATCTCGTGCCGGATCGCCCTGCGCCGGGTAACGAAACCATTTTCGGGACGAGCAAAGTACAGCCGGCGGCGTAGGACCGGCGGCCACAATTGACGTATATTCGCTCCAAAAACTGTCATGGCCGGGCTTGTCCCGGCCACCCATCGCGCAACGAGCGCGGCTGTGTTTATCGTGTTGAGACGTCTCAACATGCTGGCACCATCTGCTTGCGCTGCGCGATCGGTGGCCGGCACAAATGGCCGGCCATGACAGTTTGGAGGGGCGCATCCGTCAATAATTCTCGCCGCTGGTGTAAGTCGTCAGTCAAGAATTTCAGCCGCTGATGTAAAAGGGCCGTCGGTTGCTGGCGGCGCGAGATGCGGTAAGCCCTGCAGATGCAGCCTCACGTGGAGCCATTTATGCGCATCGCCGTCGCCGGTTTCGAGTACGAGGGCAACAGCCTGTCGAACAAGATCGACGGTCGGGCGGAGTTTGCAGGCAAGCTCTTGGCCGAGGGGGCGGACGTGCTGCGCCGCGTCGATGGCAAGGGATTGGCGCTGTCGGGCGCCATCGACGTGCTGCGTGCTGCGGGCCACGAGATTGTGCCGATCTTTGCGGCGCGCGGTGGATCCGGTGGCCGCGTGGACGATGCGTTCGCGCGCGACTGCATCGATCGGATCGTGACGGGTATCGCCTCGGCTGGTGCGATCGACGGCGTCTACCTCGCCCTGCATGGCGCTATGATTACCGAAACCATGCCTGATCCGGAAGGCGTGCTATTGAGCCAGCTGCGCGCGCGCCTCGGGCCATCGGTGCCGATGGCGGCCAGTCTCGATCTGCATGCGCACGTGACCCATCGCATGGTCGAGGCGGCGACACTACTTGTCGGTTATGAAACCTATCCGCATGAAGATGCTCTGGAGACAGGCGCACGCGCGGCGAAACTGCTGGTGCGCACGCTTGCCGGCGAGATCGCGCCTGTGATGGCGGTGTGCAAAATCAATGCGCTGTTGCCCGTGCTTGGCGGGGCGACTGTTGGTAACGCGCCGATGGCTGAGGTGGCGGCGCTGGCTCGCCGTCACGAAGGGTGTGATGGTGTCCTCTCCGTGAGCTATTTTCCCGTGCAGCCGTGGCTCGATTATGCCGATGTCGGCATAGCGGGTCTGGCTCTCGCGACCACGAAGGCCGCAGCTGAGACCTGTGCCAAAGATATCGCGATGGCCATGTGGGATCGCCGCCGGGCGTTCGAACTCGAGGCGTGGTCGCCACGCCAGGCCGTGCACGAGGCGCTATCGCTCTCGGCGGACACTGTGCTGATCGTTGACGCGCCGGACGCCATTGGCGCCGGTGCGCCGGGCGACAGCCCCGCCGTGATTGCGGCTATTATCGCTGAGGCGCCCGATGTCGATGCTGCGGTGTACGTGGTCGATCCGGCAGCCGCGTTGCGTGCGCAGAACGCTGGCGTTGGTGCCACGCTGGCGCTCAACGTTGGTGGGGGGCATGATCCGCGCTACGCGACGCCGGTCTCTGTGACCGTGACGGTCGAAAGCCTGCACGAGGGCACGTTTGTGTATCGTGGTGGTCCGGTGCGCGGGGCGCGGGGCTTGCTCGGGCCTTCTGCGGTTCTCAGAACGGGTGGGCTGCGCATCCTGGCTGCGACCCATGCCGTCTACGAATATGCCGATGAGCACTATGCGGCCTGCGGCATCGATATCAGCAAGATGCGGCTTGTCGCATGCAAGAACCTGATGAACTTCCGTACGCTGTTGGGGCTCCGTCGGGCTTTTGTCGTGGTGCACGGGCCAGGTGCGTCGCCTCTCAGATTGCAGGACGTGGCGTGGTCAAACCGCAAACGCCCATTCTGGCCGGCAGATAACCCTGCAACGCCGGAGTTTATCGCGCAGGATGTGGTGACGCCGGAGGCGGTCGCGGAAGATACGGCCGTTGACTGCGAGGGGCATGGGCGTCAGCCGTCGGCTTTGGTGTGCACGCATCTTGTCGAGGCTGACTATGGCGACACAACGCTCGGCTTCAACTGGAGCGCCGAGGACGGTGACTATGTTGCCAATTGCGATGAGTGCGAATTGGAATGCGACGATGACGGATTCTTTCCAGATGAGCTGGTCGAAGAGACCTTCGTGGTCACGTGCCAAACTTGTCTCATGGAGATCGCGAAGGCGCATGGCGTTGTGATTGGCAAAACCGCGAAGTCATAATGCCACCGGCCAGAATTTGTGACTGATCAATCCATCATCGTCATTCCGGATATGCCTCTCGCGCATTGGCACTCGTGTTTTACGGACAGAGATAAAGATCCCGGATATTCGATCACGCATGACGCGTGATCGAATATCCGGGATGACGTTGCTGGATGTGAGGGGTCAGATTATTCTGCTCGCTGGTGCAACTTGCACCATCAGCTCTTTTGCCCGGACTTTGTTGGCGGAGCGGGCGTGGCGCCGGGTGCGGTGCGGACAGAGGGTGCGGCGGCTGGTCCGGGACGGACGCTTGGCTGTCCAGGTCCTGGAACCACCCGTGGCCCGGCGGTGGCTGGTGCAGGCTCAGCTGGCGCGATGGCGTCTTGGCGCGGCCAGGAGAAATCGTCGGCGCGCCCGGCTCTGACGGCGGGACGCTCGCCTTTGACGAGCACTGTGTAGAACGGTGACTGCGTGGGCGAAGCTTTGCGTCGATTGGCCGAGGCCGTGCCGTCACCGAGGACGGAGACGGAATTGACGACTGTCAGGCCACCGCCGATTTCCTCGACCACGGCTTCGCCGGGTTGAGCTGACTTGTCGACGCCGGATTCGCGGCGTGTGACGAGGGCGATGACTGCGGCCGGAATGGCAGGGCGCAAAATCTCGATTGTGGCGGTCTCTTCACGACCGTTGGCGGCGATGGTCTTCACCGTGACACGGCCGTTGTCTGACTTCTGGTCGCCACTTCCGTCACCTGCCGTCGGGGCGACGGGGACCTGCGGCTGCACGGCGGACTTCGTTTGGCCGCCAATGGTGACCGAGCCCTTCCATGCGCCCGCGCCACCTGCGACGGCCTGCTTTGCCGGGTTGACGCGACGCTGCTCGGCCTCGTCTCCGGCCAATGGGACCGTTCGATCGACGGCGGCCTGCTCGATATCGCGGCGAACGTCCTTCTCGATGGAGAACGCCAGCTGCTTGTAGCCGATACCCGTGAAGGTCACGCCGTCGCCATCGCGGAGCTTGACGCGATTGCCGGTCACATCCGGTCCGAACTGCGTGAAACCGCCGCCGTCGTCCTGAAACTGGTCGAAGATGTCGATGAATTTGACGCCGTTGGCGGTTGCCCGCTGGCGCATGATCTCGTTGATCATCTCGGCCTGCGTGTTGGCGTTCGAATTGCGCAAGACGGGTTGGCCGACCATGTAGATGACCATGCCGCGCTTCTTGAGGCCTTTCAGCACGCGGTCTACCCGTCGGCCATATTCTTCGCGCCACTCGTCGGAACCGATGGAAAAGGGCTTTGCGCCGGGCGTCGGCCGGATCGTCTGCCGGTCCATGAGGCCGAACATCAAGACGCCGATATGAACGACTTCTTTTGAGGCTTCTTCGAGTTTGATGTCTTCTTCCCAGTCGACGCGGACCAAGGAACCGATCGGTTTGTGCTTCTTTTGCACCTGCACACGGGTTGTGCCGCTCAAGACGTCAGCGATGCCGACGGTCAAGCCTTCAGCGAAACCGTCGCCATAGACCTGCAGCTTGTAGACGTCGCTCTCAGGAAACGGCGTGAGCCCTGTGGCAGCTGGTTCGCCACCGGTCGATTGGGCTGTCGCTGGCACTGGGTCGGCGGCCCATACGGCTGCGAGTGCCAGCGCCGAAATGGCGAGGCGGCGCAGGTCGAAGAGTGGGTTCAAAACCGGCAAGGCGGCGCTCCGATGAGACGAAGCAGGCGATAGCACAGTTCGCGCGGCAGAAAAACGGCCGCCGTGCAGACGTTCGAGCAAGCGGCCGCCCCTTACCCCGGCCCTCTCCCCGTGAAGACGGGGAGAGGGAGCTGTCATGCCACATCCGGTGCTGGCCGGCGTCGGCTGCTTTCGGCGCGGCCGCGATTGGCGCGCCGGTCGCCCAACTCGTCCACCCGGCGGGTCGCGGCTTCGAACGCGTCCCGAATGGCGAGCGGTAGATCTTCGTTGGCACTCGCGCCTTCACGATCGTGCGAAATCACGATGCCGGCGCTGTTGGGCACCGAAATTTCAATCTTGACCCGGAACTGCTTGGCTTTGGCGGCATTGCGCTGTGGCGCTTCGAGGACCACGCGGCAGGCTGACATGCGATCAAAATGGCGGTGAAGCTTGGCAACCTTGTCTCGAACTTTCGCCTCGATAGTGTCGCTCTTTTCGAGCCCATGAAAGTGGATGTCGGGGGTCATGTTCCGTCCTTCTGCGGTTGCGACAGGGATCAGAGACGACAGAGTGAAGCACGAGAATTGTGATTTGTCTTGGACATAACGACAGCGTCGTCATTTGGTCGACGATATGCTCAAGCAATTGTTGCTTTTGAAGCCTGAAGTGATGCGCAAATGAGGTTCAACGCTGGATGAAATCCTGCGGGGCGCCGGGGTACATCGGCTGGCGCATCGATGTGTCAGCGCCGCGCACAGAGGATGGGTATCCAATGCGTGTGGGCGTCTTGCGCAGCGGTGGTGCTGATTGCTGGGGCGCCGGCTCTGGTGCGGCTGCGGCTTTCGGCGTCGATCTTGAGATGCCGTTTGTCGCGGCGTAGCTTTCGGCAAGTGCCATGTGAGCCCGGTCAACCTTGGCTGCGTTGATGCCAGCAGATCCGAACTCAGGCCCGAACATGTTCGAGCCGCTTTCCCCGTCCTGGCGAAACAGTTCGACGGCGATGAACATCCATGCGATGCGGGCCACTTGGGCCACGATGGTGATGATACCGCCCCAGAATTCTTGGGCTTCTTCGTCTTTGCTGAGCAGATTTGGATCGAGGCACGCGAGGTAGGTGATAAATGCCACCATGAACAATCCGACCGCCATCTGGTTGGTACGGCCGACGTCGTGCATGCGTCGGCTGACGACGCAAAATTGCATCCACATGATGAAAAACAGACTGCCGCCGAGCAAACCGTAGGCGTCCCCGTCTTCCCGGGCATCCAAAAGCCGCCACACTGCGGCGTGTGCGAAAATCAGCACGAAGCTCATTGCGATGTAGGGCATCCGCGGCAACCGGCCGGACGGTGTCAGCAGCGCCAGCAGATAACGGAGGACGATCATTAGGCCACCGCAGGCAAGAACATCGGGCGGCTTACGTTTATCGCAAGTTGCATGAAAGGAGCGTTTACAAAGCGCTGTGTGCTGTGTGTTTTTGCGCCACTGAAAAGGTATCGCGCCGCTGCGCTGTTATTTGGCCGGGACTCCGTAAAGCTAAGTTTTCCACAGCACGAGGACAACGGGGATAACGTTGCGTGAGTGGGTCTCTCCGGCTTGAGGCTTGGCCAGCACGCGACTAGCGTCGATACAACGCCAACACGGACCGCACAGAGAGGCGCCCATGTCGATGCAAACCGCCGAACAGAACCAGCTTCGCCAGTTTATCGAGCAGATTGAACGGCTTGAAGAAGAGAAGAAGGCCTTGTCGGACGATATCCGCGACAAGTTCCTGGAAGCCAAGTCGACTGGCTTTGACGTCAAGGTGATGCGCCAGGTGCTGCGGCTGCGCAAAAAGAGCAAGGCCGAGCGCCAGGAAGAGGATTCTATCCTCGACGTCTATCTGCACGCACTCGGCATGATGGACGACGGATCGCGCATGTCGGCTGGCATGCCGGCCGAGATGCTTGATGCAGCCGAGTAAACGGCTTTTCGAAATCCGCGCGTGGTGGTGCCGGGCTTCGTGAGCCCGGCATTTTGCGTAGGGCGCTATCAGTGCCGCGCGATGCTGCGCACATTGCTGAAGGCCGCTTCGAGACGAGCCACCTGCGCATCAACCGGATTGGCCGGTTGGGTCGCGGCGCGCGGCTCCATCGTGATCGCCTTGTCGAGCTGCAGGATGCGATCGTTGAGCGCGAAGCTCTCTTCGATCAGTGCCCGCAGTCCTTCAGGCAGATCGGTAAACTGCTTGATGTGGCTTGGTCGGCCCAATGGCTGCAGCTTGACGCGGTCGCGACGAACGGCTGCCTCGGCGGTTGACAGCTCACCATCCTTGACGCCGCGACGGATCAGCAGCCACGAGGCCAGCTCCAGAAGGCGCGTTGTGAGACGCATGCTCTCTGTTGCGTAGATGAGTGTGAGCGGCGTTTTCAGCTGCTTTGACTCGGCCCGCCCGGGGCCATCAAGATAGGCAGCGGTGCGCTCGACGAGCGCCATGCCTTCCTTGAAGATATTGTCGAACTGATCGGATTGCGCGAAGCGCTCGCCGAAAGAGATCGTGACGCCACCAGCCTGTGCCAGGTCTGGCTTATTGATACTGCTTTTCATTCGGTACGCCTTACGGTCGACGCTAACAACTTCTCACCCGCGGTGTAACGTTCCTACACTCGCAAGCGATGGTTAAGGAAGTCCTAAC
Organism: Hyphomicrobiaceae bacterium; assembly: GCA_031374735.1. Classification (GTDB taxonomy): domain Bacteria; phylum Pseudomonadota; class Alphaproteobacteria; order Rhizobiales; family Hyphomicrobiaceae; genus JABFRJ01. Next base: position 36,844 of record JANMGQ010000186.1, read on the forward strand.
GTTCCGCACCTGTTGGTTACCTTACTTGAGGTAAACCATCCGGAGCAGACATCAGGCTCGGCTCGACGCGATACTGTGCAAGTGTCATGCAAGGGGATTGAGGCCAATTCGTGAACATTGGCGGCGATGGCGTGGATATCACTGCGGCTCACATGTGCGTGCGTGCCCTTCCTGCCGGCAATGGCCGTGCTAAGCGGACATCATCAGGGGAGATCTCGCATGACCCAATCCGTACTCGGTATCATCGGCGGCAGCGGGCTTTATGACTTGCCCGGCTTGTCGAGCGCACAATGGCGCAAAATCGAGACGCCGTGGGGCGAGCCTTCGGACGAGATCTTGTTTGCGGAGCTGGATGGATTGCAGCTGCGATTTCTGCCGCGGCATGGACGCGGGCATCGGCTGAGCCCGAGCGGCATCAACTATCGCGCCAACATCGATGCCATGAAGCGGGCCGGCGTCACGGATCTCGTGTCGGTGTCGGCGTGCGGGTCATTGAAAGAGGAGTATCCGCCGGGTCACTTCGTTCTGGTCGACCAATTCATCGACCGCACGTTTGCGCGCGAGAAGTCGTTTTTCGGCAATGGCCTCGTGGCTCATGTGTCACTGGCTGATCCGGTGTCCCCAGCCTTGGTCGGCTTGATCGAAAAGGCGGCGAAGGCCGAGAGCATCGCGCACACGCGCGGCGGTACTTACTTGGTCATGGAGGGCCCGCAGTTCTCGACGCGGGCTGAGAGCCACATGTACCGGTCGTGGGGTTGCAGTGTCATCGGCATGACCAATATGCCCGAGGCCAAACTCGCCCGCGAAGCCGAGATGTGTTACGCGACCGTCGCCATGGTCACGGATTTTGATTGCTGGCGCAGCGAGACGGCGGATGTCGATGTGGCCGAGATCATCCGTGTACTTATGGACAACTCGGCGCGTGCGCAAAAGCTGGTGGCCCGGCTGGCGCGAGATTTCCCGCGCCAGCACTTGGCCTGTCCGATCAAGTCCGACCGGTCTCTCGATGTGGCGCTGATCACGGCGCCAGAGGCACGCGACCCGGCGCTGATGGCAAAGAACAGCGCGATCCTGGCGCGCGTTCTGGCGGCGCAGAGGGCGTAACACCAACGGGCGGAATCTTTGACTGCCCAAGTCAATCATCGTCATTCCGGAATGCGATCACGCAGGACGCGTGATCGCGTTCCGGGATGACGCTTGGTGGTTCGATGGGTCGGAATTTTTGCTCGCTGGCATGAACCTCATTCGACGGCGGACTTGATTTCGCGGATTTTCGACCAACTCCAGGCTTTTGCTTCAGACGGCTTTGCTCCTGGCGCCGCGATGAACGTGCCTTGGCCGGCGCGTAGGGAGACAGTTGAGCCGCCGCCTGTCACCGGCACGCGGCCCTTTCCAACCAGTACGCCGAAGCGGCCGTCAGCCATCTTGCCGGCGTAGAAGCGCGTGCCGCGGACCGCTATCAATCCGTAGGGGCTGCGCACTGTCAGCTCGGTGGCTGCCGGTTTGCCCTTGCGCTCGAACACGACGGTGCCTTGGCCGAGATTGATCTCGCCGCCGGCGTCGCGGATGTAGCGGTCAATCTTGATCGTTGTGTCGGCGCCGAGGTTCAGCGTCGTGCGGCTGCCTAGGTTCATCGCGAGCCTGGTTTTTGGACCGGTTTTGACGGTGTCGTCGACGAACACGGCGGCTTGCGACTGGAGTGGCCGGGCTGCGGTGCCGGTCAACGCCGTGGCTGTGCCATCGATCTGGCGCACGTTGCCGGCTTCTTCAGCGGCGAGCGCGGGGAGCGCAAGCGTTGACAGTGCGAGGGTGAGTGCGACTCGACGGGTGAGCATGGTAGTCCTCAGTTTCTCTGCGCCATGTTTCGGCGCATTGGAGGTCTTGTGCAACAACTTGCCTGATACTGGATGAATGCTGTCTGTTGCACAGTGCCCGCGAGCACACGTAGCGTGTGCCCCTGTATCAACCCGACGAGCACCCTCATGCCGGCCTATATCCTCGCTATTGATCAGGGCACAACGTCGAGCCGGGCTTTGGTGTTCGCGCCGGACTTCTCGGTGAAGGGTGTCGGCCAGCAGGAATTCGCACAGCACTATCCGGCGTCTGGCCGTGTCGAGCACGAGCCAGAGGATATCTGGGCGACGACGTTGGCAACGATCGCCGGGGCTCTGGCCCATGCGGGACTGACGGCCAAGGACGTCGCCGCCATCGGCATCACCAATCAGCGCGAAACGGGTGTGCTGTGGGATCGGCGCACGGGCAAGGCGTTGCACCGCGCGCTCGTGTGGCAGGACCGCCGTACGGCGGACATGTGCGCGAGGCTCAAGGCTGACGGCGTCGAGCCCATGGTGACGGCGAAGACGGGTCTGCTGCTTGATCCGTATTTCTCTGGGACGAAGATCGCTTGGATGCTCGATCATGTGCCTGGCGCGCGTGACCTGGGGGCGCAGGGGCATCTGGCGTTTGGCACAGTTGATACGTTTTTGCTCTGGCGCCTCACGGGCGGTCGCGTGCATGCGACGGACGCGACGAATGCGTCACGGACGTTGCTCTATGACATTCATACGGGCGCGTGGGACGATGATCTGCTGAAGCTGTTGCAAGTGCCGCGTTCGATTTTGCCCGAGGTGCGCGACAGCGCGGCTGACTTTGGCATCACGGATGCGGGGCTGCTCGGCGCGGCCATCCCGATCCGAGGCATTGCGGGCGACCAGCAGGCGGCGACGATCGGGCAGGCCTGCTTTGCGCCGGGCATGATGAAGTCGACCTATGGCACAGGTTGCTTCGCGCTGCTCAATACGGGCAGCAAGGCCGTTGCGTCGAAGAACCGGCTGCTGACGACGGTGGCCTATCAGCTCGGCGGCAAGCGCACTTATGCGCTTGAAGGTTCGATCTTTATTGCGGGCGCTGCGGTGCAGTGGCTGCGGGATGGACTGCAGATGATCCGCTCGGCGCCGGAAAGCAATGTGCTGGCAGTGCATGCCGATCCCGAGCAGAACGTGGTGCTTGTGCCGGCGTTTGTTGGCTTGGGTGCGCCCTATTGGAGCCCGCACGCGCGCGGCGCGCTGTTCGGCCTGACGCGCAACACGGGGCCGAAGGAGATTGCGCGCGCGGCGCTTGAGAGCGTCGGCTATCAGACGCGCGATCTGCTGGAGGCGATGCGGGGCGATTGGGCTGGCAGCGGGGGCGAGACTGTTCTGCGGGTTGATGGCGGTATGGTTGCGAGCGATTGGACGATGCAGTTCCTGTCGGACATTCTGGATGCGCCCGTCGATCGGCCGACGATCCTGGAGACGACGGCGCTGGGTGCTGCCTGGCTCGCTGGTCATCAGGCTGGTGTGTGGCCCGATCAGGCGGGCTTCGCGCAGCATTGGAAACGGGATCGGCGCTTTATGCCGGCGATGCCAAGCGCGGAGCGCGAGCGGCGTTATGCGGGCTGGAAGCGGGCGGTTGCGGCAACGTTGGCTGAGGCGGGCGAGGGTTGAGATGGGCGCCTCTCGCCCAGCGAGCTGAGGCAAAGTGGTGGGTGTCGCGAGTTTCTGAGGCAATGTCGTGCTTTCCTTCTGCAGGTGGCGGGTAACATGAAAACGGAAAATGCACGCCGTTCCGGCCACCCATTGTGCAAGAGTTTCATTAAGTGCTGAAGTCCTCGATGTTGCAACAACCGCGCGCTAACGTTGGCGTCGGCGTCTGCGGAGGAATGGGTGGCCGGCACGAAGGGGCCGGCCATGACAGTGGTGGGGTTGGTCGCTGCGCGGGATATTTCTGTAAGGGGGCCAATCGCGTTGTCGGCCTCGAGTGCCCCAGTGCTGCAGCCAATCGCGGACATGGCGCCCGGGCCTGGCAGCCGTTGTTCGGGTGATGAAACTCTGCTTAGGTGTCTGACCAGAGGTCAGACACCTACGATGGAGCATCCGATGCCCAAAGTCCTCTACGAACGCGACGGCCGCATTGCCCGCATTACGCTGAACCGGCCGGAGGTGATGAACGCCATCGACGATGACGTGCCGCGGGAGCTGCAGGACGCTGTCGAGCGGGCGGATATGGATGAGCAGGTGCATGTCATAGTGTTGTCGGGTGCGGGTCGCGCTTTTTGCGCCGGTTATGATCTGATGCATTACGCGCAGAAGGACGGCGCCAATCGCTACACGCAGGACATGCCGTGGGACCCCATGAAGGATTACACCTTCATGATGCGCAACACGCAGCAGTTTATGAGCCTGTTCCGCTCGAAGCGGCCGGTGATCTGCAAGGTGCATGGGTTTGCAGTGGCCGGTGGCTCGGACATCGCGCTGTGCTCGGATCTCATCGTGATGGGTGAGACGGCGCGCATCGGGTACATGCCCGTGCGTGTCTGGGGTTGCCCGACGACGGCGATGTGGCTGTATCGACTCGGTCCCGAGAAGGCCAAGCGCATGTTGTTCACCGGCGACAAGATCGACGGGCGGGAGGCGGAGAAGCTTGGCCTCGTGCTCAAGGCCGTGCCGGATGCGCAGCTTGACGAAGAGGTCGAGGCGCTGGCGCATCGCATCGCGTCCGTGCCGCAAAACCAGCTGATGATGCAGAAGCTGATGGTCAATCAGGCGCTGTCGAACATGGGTCTGCACACGACGCAGATGCTCGCGACCGTGTTTGATGGTATCACCCGCCACACGCAGGAGGGCCTGAACTTCAAGCGCCGCTCTGAAGAGGTCGGGTGGAAGCAGGCGGTCGATGAGCGCGATCAGGGTACGTTTGATTGGACACGATACGAGCCGATCAAGACGAACCGTTGAGCGCTGGCGGCAGTCAAAAAAGTCGAGCCGGTGCCAGCCGGCATTAAGCACGGCGGCGGGATTGCATGGACGTGACGCAACCTTTGCGTGCATAACGTCCTCGCCCTCGACTGGGCTGGGATGTCTCGAGCGTCGCGGAATATGTCGGGGGTGCTGCGGAGCGGTTCGGATGCGGTTGTCTCTTGGGAGAGAACGTCGAACCCCTGGCAGGGCGTTCGCGGTTTGACGTCCGCGACCGGAGGCCTTGAGCCACCAGGCCAGCCGAAGCTGGCATGACCTTGCCTTGACCATTCGCAGTGAGACGGATCGGCGCACTTATGAGCCGCTTCCGGTTTGCCGCACTGCGGCGGCAAACTGTGCCCACAACACCAACCCCGCGCGGCTCACGCTGATCCGACCCGGCCCATTTCTGCGGCGCGAAAGTTGTATCTGCGCCGCAATCGGTAGCGCCTCTACTTCCACATCTTGCGCAGAATCGCGGATAGGACATCCGAGTAGTCGTCTGTCCAGGCACTGGCGCGGCCGCGGGGCAGGCCTTCGGCGTCTGGCCAGGCCCGGATAGGGTCGAGTACCTTGGCCGACTTGGCGATAAAGACCACCTGGCTGGCAGAGGCATCGGCGTCGATACCTTTGGCGTCCTGCTTGGGTGAGAAGTAGACGAACGCCGACGAGACGTTGGGGATCTGTGCCAACGTGCTCGATACCGCCGACGGCAGGTCCATGTGCCGGTTCGAGATGTGCATGGCGAGCAGGCCGTTGTCTGAGATCTTGTCGAGGTACATGCGGATGGCCTCGACCGTCATCATGTGCACCGGCACCGAATCCGACGAGAAGGCGTCGATGACCAGATAGTCGAAGCTGGCGTTGCCTTCTTTGGCGAGTGTCTGACGGGCATCGCCAATGATCATCGGTGCGTTGGGCGTGCAGCGCGACAGGAAGTCGAACAGCTTGGGGTTCTGCGCCACCTTCACGACCACAGGGTCGATTTCATAGAAGCGCATCGTGTCGCCGGGACGCGCGTAGCAGGCGAGTGACCCAGTGCCGAGACCGACGAGACCTGCCCGCAGAGGCGCTGTCGTTTCACCGGGCTTGGCCTGGGCCACGCGGGCTGCTGCAAAGCCACGACCCATGGCACCATCCGGGTGATAGTAGGTCATGGGCTGAGACGCGGCCACGGGCGTTCCGTCCTCGTTGGCCATGCGGCGAGCGCCATGCAGCGTTGTACCGTGCAGCATCATGCGGTGGCGACCATCGCCGGTATCGACCACGCGCACCGTGCCAAAGAAGGAGCGCTCGACATAGACGGAGCGCATCGCGTCTGGCATCGCCAACATGATCGCGGCAACGGCGATCATGAAAATCACGCGTTGCTCTGGCCACTCGCGCACGAAGAGAACGGCGATGCAGATGCCGGCAATCAACATCAACATGCCAGCTTTCTGGCCCAACGGACCGAACATGTCATCGAGGATCATGCCGAGCACCAGGATCGCCGACGCGAGGCAGGCCATGCCGCCGACGCGGCGCATGTCGAGCGCTTGCGTGGCGCCGAAAAACAGGCCGGGGACGGCAAACAAGGCGGCGGCCAGCAGCACCTGGAATTCAAATACCGACGTGAAAATCTGCGGCGCGATCAGGGCTGAGAACACGCCACCGATCATGCCGCCGGCCGACATCCAGAGATAAAAGGCTGTCAGGTTCCGCGCGTCCGGGCGGGCGAGATAGAGTTGGCGGTGACAGACCAGCGCTGCGATGAAAAAGGCTGCCGTAGCAAAAGCCATGCGCAAGCTCATGGTCGGCACGACAATCTGCGCCAGAGCCAAGGCCGGCAACAGGATCGCGAGCAGCGGGAACGGAATGCGGGTCTTGTCCTTGAAGACAAGGATGAAGGTCAGCAGGAACAGTGCGAGTGGAACAACCCACAGGAACGGCGCAGAGGCGATGTCCGTGGTGACGTAGGTGGTGACGGCGACCATCAGGCCTGATGGCAAGGCTGCCAATGTGACCCACAGCACGCGGTCGGCGTTGGTGACGGCCTTGACTGGCGTCACGGCTTTCGCGGTCTCGGTGGTTTCGATCGCACTCTGGTTCATCAGCCAAAGCATGAGAACGCCGCTGACGGCGATCATGGCGGCGAGCGCATAGAATGCCATGGTCCAGCTGCTCGTTTGCGCGGCAGCGCCCATCAACGGCTCGACAAGGAGCGGATAGGCAAGCAGCGCCAAGAGGCTGCCGAGATTGGACGCGCCGTAGAGAAAATAGGGGTCTTTTGCATGCGGGTGGCCGGTGCGTGCGAACCAGGCCTGCAGCAAGGGCGCATTGGCCGAGACGGCGAAGAACGGCAGACCAACGCCGAGCGTGAGCACGCCCATCAGCCAGAGATACGCGTCGCCCGTCGGCGGCTCACCCAGGCTGGAAGGTAAGCCGATCGGCAAGGCTGACAGCGTGATCACGAGCAACGTCAGGTGGGCGAACACCGCGAGACGGGGCGCGAGGTATTTGTTCAACGCGTGCGCATAGAGATAGCCAGCCAGCAGGGCTGCCTGGAAAAAGCACATCGATACGGCCCACACCGACGGCGAGCCGCCAAGCTGGGGCAGCGCCATCTTGGCGAACATCGGCTGCACCGTGAACAGCAGCAAGGCTGAGGTGAACAGCGTCAGGCCGAATGCTGCGAGTTGCACCTTCGGCTGATCGAGCAGGCGCATGACGGCCGCAAATCTTGGCGCGGGCTCAGCCAGTTTGGCGGGCTCAGATGCTGTTGCATTGGACATCGCGGCATCACTCATGGACGGCTCCAGCGGCTACAGACCCTGGATAGGCTTAGTGCCGAGATGTTAAGGGAGCCTTGAGATTTGTGCCGCTTTGCCGTGCGCGCATGTCTCCCGATGCGCCGCGTTGGCAGTCAGGTTTCAAGATACGCAGGACACGCGCTTACTCATGGTGCACAATGTCTATCTGTTCGTTGGGCATCCCGAGGTGCTGCGCCGCTACGGCGAGCTCAGTCCGCTGGCGCGGCTGTATCGCCTGACACCGGGTGCGGAACTGGCTGTCATGCCTGTGGACGATGCGCTGCACGATGATGTGCACCGACGCATCGGCACGGGCGAGTGGCTCGAGAACTTGCGGCTGACAACGATGGATATGGCGTATGCCGCTGAGACATCCCGGCGGGGTGCGCTGGCTTACATCGAGACGGACTACTTCGGCGGCAGCGGCCTGCAGGCCGCGGCGCTATGGGGGGGCGGCGCCTTGGCCATCCGCCCGCTCACGATGACGCAAGAACAGAGCGCTGGTCGGCCGCGTGCGACGTGGCCGATCAATGCTGTGTTGCGCGGCCTCGGCGTCGAGGCAGCACCAGGGTTCGACGCGTTTGATACGTTTAGCCTCGGTCGATATCGGAGCAACGACGAGATCCGCGAACGGGGACTGCCGATTCGCGGATGACCTGCGCTGATGACCGTCAGGCCGCGGCATCCAGCGCCGGAAAGCCGGCCGGCGGTGCCCATGGAATGTCCATGCCGCTGCTAAGGGCTGCAAGAAAGCGCTGCTTGGCCTCGAGCACGCGCAGACGCTGCATCAGCGAGAGATGCAAGGTGACGCGGATGTCGCTGCGCTCGCACACGTAATCTTGGAGCACGCCAAACACTTTCATGATCTGCATGGTCTTGCGCGCCTCCTCAGGCGTCAGCTGGCAGACCGTCTCGAACTGGCTGAAGCTCAGCATCGCGGCGTCTGGCTTCACCATGTAGCGCACAAGGTGGCAGCCGAGTTTCATGGCTTCTTTTGGTGCCCAGCATGACTTGTAGAGGTCGTCGAGCCAGATCTCGTTGGCGAGTGGCAGGTCTGCCCTCTCGATGCCGTCGGTGGCGCCAAAACGGACTTTGCGGCTGTCATGCATATCGAACCCCACTGATTTCGATCGGGCTGATTTCCCGATGCCGACCGTGACATAGGGTGGTAAAGGCCTGATGACCTGACGAGATGTCGCCCTGTACATCGCCTACCCCGAGTGCATCCATGACTGCCGATGTGACGTCTGCTGCTGTTATCGCCCGGCTTGCCGCCACCATCCATGCCCGGCGGGTGGCGGATGCCGATACATCGTACACGAAGCAGCTCCTGGATGCGGGCGCTGAAAAATGCGCGCGAAAGTTTGGCGAGGAGGCGATTGAAGCCGTCATCGCCGGCGTTTCTGGAACGCGCGAGCACCTGACGGCGGAGGCGGCCGACGTCTTGTTTCACCTGCTTGTGCTGCTTGAAGCGCGGGACATCCCCCTTGCTGAGGTTGCGCATGTGCTCGAGGGCCGGATGGGCACGTCCGGCCTTGACGAAAAAGCGCGGCGGACCAGCTGACCATGACCGATTCATTATCTTCGCTCGATGCCATGACGAACCGTAGCGCACTCAAATTCTCACCTTATCGTCAGTTCAGCCGGGCTGAGTGGGCTCGCCTGCGTGCCGACACGCCGATGACGCTGGTCGAGCGCGATTTGGATGGCTTGCGCGGCCTTATCGAACATCTGGATGTGGAAGAGATCGAGCAGATCTATCTGCCGCTGTCGCGCCTGCTGAACCTGTATGTCTCGGCCTCGCAGGAACTGCACCTGGTCACCAACCGCTTCCTTGTTCGCAAGGAGGCGCGCGTGCCGTTCATCATCGGCGTTGCCGGATCGGTGGCTGTTGGCAAGAGCACGACGGCGCGTGTGCTGCGTGCTTTGCTCGGGCGGTGGGCGGATCATCCGCGCGTCGATCTGGTGACGACGGACGGCTTTTTGATGTCCAATGCCGAGCTGGAGCGGCGCGGCATCATGGACCGCAAGGGCTTTCCCGAAAGCTTCGATACGACGGCTCTCCTGAATTTCATGCATGCGGTGAAGTCTGGGCGCGAGGCCGTAGCAGCGCCGGTGTATTCCCACTTCAGCTACGACATCGTGCCGGGGCAGGAGGTGGTGGTCGACCGGCCGGACGTGTTGATCGTCGAGGGCTTGAATGTGCTGCAGCCGGCGCGTTTGCCGAAGGGCGGCGAAGCCATCCCGTTTGTGTCTGATTTCTTCGACTTCTCGATCTACATGGATGCCGACATCCCTGTCATCCAGGAGTGGTACATCACGCGCTTCATGCGGCTGCGCAACACGGCGTTCCGCGATCCTGGCGCCTACTTTCACCGCTATGCGTCGTTCACCCAAACAGAGGCCCACGAGCGGGCCCTGACGATCTGGCGGACAATTAACTTGAAGAACCTGGAGGAGAATATTCTCCCCACGCGCCAGCGCGCCAATCTCATCCTGCGCAAAGGCGCCAATCACAAAATCGAGTCTGTCGATCTGCGCCGGATATGAGACTTATCGGGATTTCGTGCTGGCGGTTTCATAGCAGCGGTACCAGCGGTTAGAATTTTTGACTGAGCAGTGCCATCAATCGTCATTCCGGATATATCTGCGGCGCCGAAGCGTAGCAGATATATCCGGAATCCTTACGTCTCGCGTATTGTCACCCGTGCTGTGCGGACAGAGGTAAGGATCCCGGACATACGATCACGCGGGACGCGTAATCATATTCCGGGATGACGCGTCTTGATTTGACATTTCAAATTTTTGCTGGTTGGTTTTATACTAACGTCGAATGTCTGACTGAGGACTTATCCCCCATTGGCGCTAACATACCCCAATGTTTCGTCATCCCGGCCAAGGGAGGCCCCTTCAG
>JANMGQ010000238.1:0-16538 GCA_031374735.1 Hyphomicrobiaceae bacterium
GTTCAATCTCGGTCTCGACCCGGATACGGCGCGCGCCATGCACGATGAAACCATGCCGAAGGAGGCCCACAAGGTCGCCCACTTCTGCTCCATGTGCGGGCCAAAGTTCTGCTCCATGAAGATCACGCAGGATGTGCGCGACTACGCGGCCAAGCAGAACGAGAAGGATACCGGCATGGCGGCAATGAGCGACAAGTTCCGCGACATGGGTGGACAGGTTTACGTCGACGCCGAGAAGGTGAAGGCGAGCAACGAGGCACTCGGGTGACACGCCTGGAGGGGCTGCAGATGTCGACTAAGAAACTCCGTCTCGGCGTCAACATCGATCACGTGGCCACCGTGCGCAATGCGCGCGGCGGCCGCGTGCCCGATCCCGTGCGCGCCGCGCTGCTGGCGATCGAGGCGGGTGCCGACGGCATCACGGCGCATCTGCGTGAGGATCGCCGCCACATCACGGATGCCGACATCGCGCGACTGAAGGCGTCGATTACGAAGCCGCTCAACTTCGAAATGGCGGCCACGGCTGAGATGGTTGACATTGCGCTCCGCACCAAGCCGCATGCCTGTTGTCTCGTTCCTGAAAAACGAGAGGAGCGGACGACGGAAGGCGGTCTGGATGTTGTGCGCTGGCACGACGTGCTCAAGCCGATGATCACGACGCTGGCCGCCAGCGGTAGCCGCGTGTCGCTGTTCATAGAGCCTGATGTGAAGGCGATTGATGCAGCCGTGTCGCTTGGAGCGCCCGTTGTCGAATTGCACACGGGGTCCTATTGCCATGCCGTCGCCGACGGTCACGTGGAGAAAGCCCGTCACGAGCTGCATCGGGTCGCGACGGCTGCAAAACACGCGGCTGCCGTTGGTATCGAAGTGCATGCCGGGCATGGGTTGACGTTCGACTGCGTCAAGGCGGTAGCCGCTTTGCCCGATATCGTCGAACTCAACATCGGCCATTTTCTCGTGGGCGAAGCCATCTTCATGGGCTTTGCGGCCGCCATCCAGCGCATGCGCGCCTTGATGGACGAGGCCCGCCGTGGCTGACGCCCGTCTCGCGATCACCATGGGGGATCCCGCCGGCATCGGACCGGAGATTGTGGCATCGTGTCTGCGCGAGCCGCTGCAGGGCGCGTCGGCGCTTGTCATTGGAGATGTGCACGCGCTGCGGCGTGCACTTCAGGCGCAGCGGTCTGACTGTCGCGTGCGCGTGATTGCAGCCCCAGGGCATGCTGCGCCCACGCCTGGAATGATCGATCTCATCGACGTTGGCGCCTTGCCGGCCGATCTCGCGATCGGTCGGGTCGACGCCCGCGCCGGTCGCGCTTCGTTCGGCTATGTCGACCGCGCCATCGATTTCGCGCTCGCAGGCGAGATCGACGCCATCGTGACGGCCCCGATCAACAAGGAAGCCTGGCACGCAGCCGACATCTCCTATCCCGGTCACACAGAGCTGCTGGCCGCGCGATGCGGCGTCGACGACTTCGCCATGATGCTGTTCAATGAAGAGTTGAAAGTGGTTCTCGTCTCGATCCATGTGCCACTTCGCAAAGCGGTCGACCTCGTGACCATCGACCGGGAATTGCGGATCATAAGACTCGCCGACAAGGCCGTGCGCGACATGGGCGTGACGCGCCCTCGCGTGGCCGTGACAGGGCTCAATCCCCATGCGGGCGAGGGCGGCTTGTTCGGCGACGAGGACAAGACGATCATCGCCGAAGCCGTCCGACTGGCGCAAGCCGCTGGCATCGATGCCAGCGGTCCATGGCCGGGCGATACCGTCTTCATGCAGGCGCGCCAAGGTCGCTTCGACGTCGTGGTGGCGCAGTATCACGACCAGGGGCTGATCCCGTTGAAATATCTCGGCCTCGACAAGGGCGTGAACGTCACGCTCGGCCTGCCGTTCATACGCACGAGTGTCGACCACGGCACGGCCTTCGACATTGCCGGCCAAGGGGTCGCTGACGCTTCGAGTTTGCGGGTCGCGATTGAGCAAGCGGCGCGGATGGCGGCCGGTCGGCGCAAAGCGCTTACTTCGCGGCTTTGAAGGTGACGACGAGTACGGCACGATATGCCGGCAGAGCGTCGTTGATTTCATTTGAATGCCTGCGCCCACTCGGCTCGGGCCTTGTGTTATCAAAAGCGGCTCCCTCGTGCCAACGCATTGGAACCGCCCAAGTATGTACCGACTCTCACTCTCAACGATCACCGGCCTGCTGGCGCGTTTGCGGCCATCAGAATCGGAGCGCGTGGGGCACGAAGGCGCCAGTCGACCTGAGCGCGGCTCCCTCGATCAGAGGTCGGCTTCTGCCACAGACGGCCCGCGCTCGATGCTCGATGCGTTGCCGGACGCGGCGCTGTTGCTTGATGCGCAGGGCATGTTGATTGCGACCAATGCCGCCGCGAGCGAGGTCTTCGGTCAACTCCACATTGGCGAGCACATCGGGCGCACGGTCCGGCAACCCGAACTTGTCAATGCCGTGAAGACTGTCAGCGCGAGCGGGTCGTCGTCCAGACTGACCGATCGCGGGATCGCAGCGGCGTGACGGTCGCGCGCCTCAGCGTCACCGACGACGGTCCAGGCATTGCTCCGGAGCACTTGCCGCGACTGACGGAACGGTTCTATCGCGTGAATACCGCGACCAGCCGGGAAAAGGGCGGCACTGGCCTCGGTCTCGCTATCGTGAAGCACATCGCCGCGCGCCATCGCGGGCGTGTCGAGGTCGAGTCGACACCGGGCCAAGGCTCGACGTTCTCGCTGGTGTTCCCGGTGTCTGAACGGGCCCTATGAGCTTGGCGCGGCTCTCTGTCACAAAACTGCAATGCCCGTGTCATACTCAGGCGATCGAAGTCAACCGGACCGATCCTCATGCCCGGCCACACCGTCACGTCCTACGATGCCGATCTCGCGGCTCTCGATCGCACGATCGCGGAGATCGGCGGCCATTGCGAACAATTGCTGACCAACGCCTTCGCCGCCCTCGAACGGCGCGACCCCAAGCGCGCCGCGGCGGCGGCGGCGAGCGACAAATCGATCGATGCCCTGGAGCGCATCCTGCAGGATCAGGCGATCCACCTGATCGCGCGCCGCCAGCCGATGGCCAACGACCTCCGCTACGTCATGACTGTGATCAAGACCGCAAGTGATCTTGAGCGCGTCGGTGATCTCGCCAAGAACATCGCCAAGCGCGCCATGGCCGTTGCCCATGAGTCACCGCCGAAGTCGCTGCTCACCGGTCTCAGCCACATGACCGAGCACGCGCTTGGGCAACTGAAAGATGTGCTCGACGCCTTGGCGGCGCGGGACGCCGGCAAGGCCATGGCTGTCTGGCATGACGACGCGCGCATCGATCTTCTATACAATTCTCTGTTCCGCGAGATGCTCACCTACATGATGGAAGACCCGCGCAATATCGGCATGTGCACGCACCTGCTGTTCGGCGCAAAAAACATAGAACGCATCGGCGATCACACGACCAACATCGCCGAGAACATCCACTATCTCGTTCACGGCGTGTTGCCGGAGGGAGACCGGCCGAAGGGCGACGAGACCAGCACGCTCGTCACCAAGCCCAAACCCTAAAATCAGAAGGCGTGCAGTCGGCACGAATAAAAGATGCCATCGATCCTCATTGTCGAGGATGAGACCGCGTTGGTCGAGTTGCTGCGCTACAACCTCGAAGCCGCTGGTTACAGCGTGCGCGTGGCCATGACAGGGCCAGCAGCAGACGATGCCTTGGCCGAGGAACGCTTCGATCTTGTCCTGTTGGATTGGATGCTGCCAGAGATCAGTGGCATCGAACTCTGTCGGCGCATCCGCCAGCGGCCGGAGACACGCACGTTGCCGGTTATCATGCTAACGGCGCGCGGCGAGGAAGCCGACCGCATTCGCGGATTGTCGACAGGCGCCGACGATTACGTCGTTAAGCCATTCTCGGTCAACGAGGTGCTGGCGCGCGTGAAAGCGTTGCTGCGCCGCGCGACGCCGGACCTGATTGCTGACGTGCTTACATTCGACGACATCGCTCTCGACCGCGCCGCACACAGAGTCACACGGGGTAGTCGCGACCTGCGGCTCGGTCCTACGGAGTTCAAGCTGGTTCTCTATATGATGGAGAACCGCGGGCGCGTGCTGACCCGCCAGCAATTGATCGACGGCGTGTGGGGCCGCGACGGCGATATCGATGAGCGCACGGTCGACGTGCACATCGGACGCCTGCGCAAGGCGCTGGTCCGCGACGACGAGACCGATCCGATCCGCACTGTGCGCGGTGGCGGGTATGTGTTCGGGGAGAGATAGGGCTCAATAAATCTCTGGCACGTATAGCGAGCGCGAGATTGTCTCGTGCTTCGCCTTTTTGTCACGCACGCGCTCGGGTAGCGCCAAAGTGCTGTTCGGCACTTCGCGATAAGGTATCTGCTGCAGCAGGTGGTGGATGCAGTTTAACCGCGCGCGCTTTTTGTCGACGGCTTCAACGATCCACCATGGTGCCTCTTCGATGTGCGTCCGCTCGAACATATCGACCTTGGATTTGGTATAGCTGTCCCAACGACGGCGCGATTCGAGATCCATTGCGCTCAGCTTCCACTGCTTTAGTGGATCGAGCAGGCGCATCTGAAAGCGCAGATGTTGCTCGTCGTCAGTGATCGAAAACCAATACTTAATGACCAACGTGCCGGAGCGCACCAGCATACGCTCGAACTCAGGGACGCTGCGAAAAAACTCCTCGACTTCCGCCTCTGTGCAGAAGCCCATGACCCGCTCGACCCCGGCGCGATTGTACCAACTGCGATCGAACAGGACGATTTCGCCGGCGGCTGGCAGGTGCGGCACGTAACGCTGGAAATACCATTGCGAGCGTTCTCGCTCGGACGGTGCCGGCAGCGCGACCACGCGACAAACACGGGGATTGAGGCGTTGCGCCACACGCTTGATGGCTCCGCCCTTGCCGGCGGCATCGCGCCCTTCGAACAAGACGACGACTTTGAGGGCTTTGTGAACGACCCATTCTTGAAGCTTCACCAACTCCTTTTGCAGCCGCAGCAACTCGCGAAAATACGTGCCGCGAAAATCGTTGTCGTCGCCGGACTTTTGAGCCAAACGGTCCACAAGCGAGGCCACCCGATCCTCGCCGAGTTCAAGCTCAAACTCTTCGTCGAGATCATCAATGATCTCAGCTTCGATACGCGCCCGCTTCGTGGCGACGCCCTTTGTCCGTTTCATCCCCGCCTCGTCACACAGCTGTCATATTCCGACATTGAAATGCAATGTGGACATGACAGCCGTGTGACATTGGGCGGCGCCTATAAACCGATCTTGCCGCCGCCGGTTTTTGTGATCGCAATGACAGCCGGCCGCGGCGGCATCTTCGGATCGAAATCCGGCCAGCGCGTTGCGGGATCTTCAAACGTCGACGCCCGGCCGAACGGTTTCCAGTCCTTGACGCCATCTGTGGCTGGGTGCTGCACGGCGAGGAACAGGGTCTCGCCATCCGGGGTGAAGCAGGGCCCGCACAGTTCGGCACCGACCGGCACGCGGAAGAACATGCGCGACGTGCCGCGCTCGGCGCCCTCCGTGTCGATCGCATAGAGCCCGTCGGCGTGACCGGTTCGCTTCCAGTTCGCGCCTTGGTCCGTCGCGATCCAGAGCCGCCCCTCGGCGTCGATAGCTGCATTGTCAGGTGAGCCGAACCAACCGTCGGCACTGGTCGCAGGATTATACATCGCGCCGACACTGGCCACGCGCGGATCACCACATTTAAGCAGAGGATCCCAGGTGAAGCGGTCAGCCGCATGGTCGCCATTCGGTGGCGTCATTTCGATGATATGCCCGAAGAGGTTCTCGGGACGGGGGTTTGGGGCGTTGGTCTGTTCCGGCCGGCGCTTCTCGTTGTTGGTCAGGATGACATAGACCGAGTTCGTGCGCGCGTTTGGCTGCACGTCTTCCGGCCGGTCCATCGGCGTCGCCCCGAGCAACGATGCGGCCAGCCGCGCGTCGATCACCACGTCGGCTTGGCTGTTGAAGCCGTTGGCGGCCGTCAGCGGTCCTTGACCGTGGACCAACGGCAACCACTCGACCGTTCCGTCGTCGTTGTAGCGCGCGACCGAGAGCACGCCGTCCGATAGCAAGCGAATGTTATGAGCGCGATCATCGGGGCGATAAGCCTCGCGCGACACGAACCGATAGACGAACTCGAACTGGGCATCGTCGCCGGAGTAGACCACGACCCGGCCGTCGAGGTTGACGATCATTTCAGCGCCTTCGTGCCGGAATCGACCAAGCGCCGTGCGCTTGATCGGCGTTGACGTCGCGTCCATCGGATCGATTTCGACGACCCAGCCGAAGCGGTTCGGCTCGTTTGGTTCCTTGTCGACATTGAACCGCTCGTCATGGCGACCCCAATTGTACCAGTTGCCGGGAACGCCGTAGCGGTCGTAGCTCTTCTGATATGCTTTGCCGAGCCCGTTGTTGCGGCGTTTGCCGTCGGCCCCTTTCTGGTCCGTCCAGAAGTAACCGTGGAAATTCTCTTCAGCGGCGAGATAGGTGCCCCAGGGCGTTTGGCCACCAGCGCAATTGTTAAGTGTGCCCATCACTTGCCGGCCCGTGGCGTCCCGACCGGTCATCATGCGCGGATGGCCGGCGGCAGGTCCGTCGATCGACATCGGTGTCGACGCCGTGATGCGCCGGTTTCGTGGCGACGACAGCAACGGCATCCATTGGCTGGTCTGGCGCGCCATCTCGATCACCGTCACACCGTGGGCCGCCATTTCCACGGCCACATGTTCTGCCGTCATGCCGGCAAAGTCTTCGATGTCGGGTCGACCCACGCCAGGGAACATCACTTCCGGATTGGTGTACTCGTGATTGACGCACAATAGGCCGCGCTGCCCGTCAGCCTGAAGCGGGAAGAAGGCGAGATAGTCGTTGTTATAACCGAACCGCTTGGCCTGCTCCCCTTCGTTCAATCTTGTCGGGTCAAAGGTCGACAACCCCGCGTGGATCGGATCACCCCACCGCAGCAACACCTGAACATCGTAGCCAGCTGCCACGTGGTGGTTGGCATCGACGCCGGCCTGCAGTTCGCGGAAGGCGAAAGCTGCGGCTTCGGACTTTGCCGGACCGCGCCCGGCGTCGACGGCTGAGCTTCCGAACAAATGCGTTGTGGCTGCGACGGCGAGACCGCCCTTGAACAGCTGCCGTCGGGTAAAGCGCCGCGCAACAATGTTGCCAATCGTTTCTGCGGGAACGTCGTGTGTGGGAACATCGTCGAATGCCTCGAAGGCTTCGGCCTTGTTCGAATACGTGTTGTCGCTCATGGGCTGCTCTCCTGTGTTCGATAGGCAAGCGCATGGCTGCCGCAGACGACGGCCGTGTGACACGGTGTAAATGCTTCACCATCGTGTTCCCAGCCCGCTTGTTTTCAGCCGTGTCATCCGGCTGTCGTTCGACTCGACGACAATGCGATTGTCGCGGCATCAGCTGCGCCCACTGCGGAGCAGGACATGGACACGGTCACCCTATTGGCCGGCGCTGCTGCGGCGGCCTTGACGGCGGTACACATCGGGACTGCTGTTGTTACGGCGGTGCGTCAGCGCCCTCGACGGCGCGGGGCGCGCGTTGCGAACATGCCTGATGTCACCGTCATTCGACCATTGAAGGGCATCGAGCCGTTCAGTCATGCAACCTTGAAATCGACGTTTGACTTGCAGCCGGCAGCGGCCGAAATTCTGTTTTGCGTCGAGACCGCGGCGGATCCCATCGTCCCAATCGTCGA
Source organism: Hyphomicrobiaceae bacterium (assembly GCA_031374735.1). GTDB lineage: Bacteria > Pseudomonadota > Alphaproteobacteria > Rhizobiales > Hyphomicrobiaceae > JABFRJ01. The sequence continues at coordinate 7,767 of JANMGQ010000238.1, forward strand.
ACGTCTGATCGCCGATCATCCCAAAGTCCGGGCGCGCCTGCTTATCGGCCGCGACGCCATCAGCGGCAATCCGAAGCTCAACAACCTCGCCAAGGGTTGGAACGAGGCCCAATACAACTGGATTGCATTCATCGACAGCAATGTCTTGCTGCCGAGCGACGCGTTGGTGCAGCTGGCATCAAAAGTGGATGGCGACACTGGCATGGTCTGTTCGCCCCCGGTCGGCAGCGCGCCCGTCGGGTTCGCATCGAAGCTCGAGTGCGCGTTTCTCAACAGCTATCAGGCTCGCTGGCAGACGGGTGGTGACGCGATCGGCTACGGTTTTGCCCAGGGCAAAGTGATGTACTTTCGCCGCGCCGTCATCGAAGCGGTTGGCGGCATAGTGGCACTCGGGACGGAGCCGGCAGAAGATGCGGCGGCCACGAAGATCATCCGTGCGCAGGGCTTGCAGGTCCGGCTCGTCGATCGCTTCTTCGAGCAACCGATCCCTGAGCGGACACTCAAGGAAGTTTGGGCGCGGCAGTTGCGATGGTCCCAACTCCGCCGGGCCTCGTTCCCGGTTCCGTTCGCCGCTGAGATCCTCTCCGGAAGCCTATTGCCGCTGCTGCTCACAGCGATCGCGTGCAGTTCTGCCGGCATCCCGGCGATGCCGATCCTGCTGGTCCTGTTTGGGGTCTGGTACAACACTGAGCATCTGCTCGCTCGTTTTCTCGGCTGGCCGAGCACGGTGATCTACAGCGTCACGCGCGATGCACTGCTGCCGCTGCTGTGGACGCAGGCATGGATGTCAAAGGATTTCGTCTGGCACGGAAACGCCATGCGAGCCGAGCGGACAACGGAACCGCAGGCTCTCAACGCCGGGTGAGGACCGCGTACTGCGCATAGCCGCGGTGCAATTCGGTGTAGAATTGCGACAGCCGTTCACGCTGCGCGAGGCGATCGACCTCGTTCTGCAAGCTCACGCGCGGAGTGACATCAAAGTTCTCAAGCCAAGCATGCAAACCCACCCTGATTGGTGTCGGCAGGCCGCTCGCCGGACCGAAATCGACAATATGAAACGACCCCCCCGGCGCAAGTTGCTCGACGGCGCGCGCCATGACGGCCGTCCAGCCTGGGATCATCGAAAGCACGTAAGATGCAACGATGCGGTCGAAGGCGCGAACGCCGAACGCGCGCGCACTATCGAACGCCGTGGCGTCATCGACTGCAAGCGACGTTCGGCCCTGAAGTCCCGCTCGTGCGATTTTGTGTTGCGCCGTCGCCAACATCACATTCGAAACATCGAAACCGTAAAGGCGTGCATCAGGATAATTCCGAGCGACCTCTATCAGGTTCCAGCCCGTGCCACATCCGATCTCAAGAACTGTCCCACCCTGCGGCGGGACCAAGCCGTTGATCAGTGTCGAACGCCCGAGCAGGTAGTGACGGCGCGTCAGGTCGTAGATGTGGCGCTGGAAACGGTACATCCGATCCATGCGGTGGCCGGCGTCGTTCTGCATGATCAAGCGGACTTGGAGTAGAGATGGAAGCCGCCGTAGATCGCCGAACGGTCGCGTTTGAAGAGGTCCAACGACTGACGTTCCTGGTAGTCCCATTGGCGCAGCAAGGCGGCATCCAGCTTGGCCGGCAGGATCGAGGGTGCGCCCGCGGTGCGGAAGATAACCCGCGCGCCCGGTCGGGCCGTGCGCGTGATCTCATTCCATAACTCCGTCACTTGAGTAGCATTCATCCAATCCTGGGCGTCGAGCAACACATAGCGGTCCAAGCTGCAGGGCGGTTGTCCAGACAGAAAAGTCGTCATGGAAATCTGCTGAACATCTACGCGATCGGCGCGATCGCGAATCGCGTCAAAGTTCTGGCGCTGCAAATAGGGTGGCAGTGGGCCGTCACCCTCCGGCTTGTAGCCGCGCGTCAGCGCTTGCCACGCGAAATAGTTGTCGCCGAGGTCAAAGTCACACAGCAGTTTACGCAGTCGATCTCGCACAACCGTTGCCATGCGCGGCGCATCGCCTGCGAGTTCGGTGTACTGGGCCGGCGGAATGCCGAGGCCATACAGCGACATCGGATTGTCGAGCAGTCGCCGCACCAGCCACGTATCGAAGATTGGCGCGAGCTTCGTGTCGAAGCGCTCGCTCATTTCTTCGCGTGTCGTGGCTGACGTGAGCGTCGTGGGATCCACGCCGTACCGGCGCGCTACAAAGTGAGCGAGGCCGATGAAACGACCGAGTAGTCCGGCGCGATAGATGTTGCGCCCGTAGGCGGTGATACGACGCCGGCCGAGCGCGTCACGCTTGTCCCAATAGGCCCGCGAGTTGTGATCGAGGCGAGGCCTCAAGTCTGTGTCGAAGATCCTGATGTTAACGCGGTCGTTGGCGCGGCCGACGAAGCGGAAGAACGCCTCGTAGTCCGGCAGATTGGACAAGGCCGTCAGTTTCAATCGATTGAGAGCGACATGCGCGGCATTCAAATCGACGCCGTGGATGCGCGCGGGATTAGCCGTCAGGTAGCTCATAATGTTACAGCCGCCAGAAGCGATCGCGACGATACGGCTGTCGGGCCGGAGGTCCATCGCCTCCATGTCGATGGCCGGGTCCTCCCAGATCTGGGCATAGACAAGATCGCGAAAAGCGAAGGTGAAAGCTCGCTCGAAAAGGCCAGCAACAGAGAACGCCCCATTCTGGTGGACGGCCGCGTCCAAGAGCGAGAGCCCTGCGGTCGTGTCAGCCGATACCGCTGTTGTCATAGGCTGATAGCTCCCAAGGGGACCAGGATCGGTTCGCGTTTGGCCGGAATGGCTTGAGGCGGTGGCGCTCGCCCCGCACTGTTCACAAGCCACTGCACGACCTCCAGTCGGCCATCGTCGTGCTCCACGATGGCTGTGCAGCTTTCAACCCAGTCGCCACAGTTGAGATAGTGAACGCCATCAATCATGCGGTCCGCGGCGTGGTGGATGTGTCCACAGATGACGCCGTGGGCGCTGTGCCGCCGCGCTTCAGATGCGACGGCCTCCTCGAAAGCACCGATGAAGTTGACGGCCCGTTTGACGCTGTACTTGAGATACGCGGACAAGGACCAATACCCAAGACCCAGATGCCGACGCACCCAGTTCAGGGGATTGTTGAGCCAGAGGGCGAATTCGTAGCCGCGATCACCCAGAAACGCCAACCACGTGGCCGTCCGGATGACGACGTCGAACTCGTCTCCATGCATGACGATATAGCGTCGGTCGTCGGCCGTACGGTGCACGACGTTTTGCAGGATCTCGATGCCGCCGAAGTGCATGCCGCAGAAATCCCGCAGGCTTTCGTCGTGATTGCCGGGAACGAACGCAATCCGCGTACCGTGCCGCGCTTTGCGTAGCAGCTTCTGCACAACGTCGTTGTGGGACTGCGGCCAGTGTGGGCCACGGCGCACCTTCCAGAAGTCCACGATGTCGCCAACGAGGTAGATGACGTCAGCGTCGTTGTGCTTGAGGAAATCGAGAAGTGCGGTGGCTTGTGCGGTGCGCGTGCCGAGGTGCACGTCAGAAATAAACAGCGCGCGGTAGCGACGGCGCGGTCCCGTCTCGAACGGTTCGATGTCGTGTTTGTCTTTCATGAGCCCGAGAAAACACGAGTCGTGTTTCACGCGTGTGACAGTGTCGGGATGGCGCTGTCGCGATGGAGCCAGCCCCTCGGTTCTGCAGCGGGGTAGCATTCAGAGCCGAGGGGCTGGCGCCCTGATCATGACAGCCAAAGAGGGCGTTGGCAGATCACGACCGTTGCGTTGCTGGACCCGGTGCCAACATGTGACGCGATACGAGAAATGACCGCGCACCGGTTTCAGCGATAGGCGTCGACGGCGAACGTTTCCCTGGCAATTGGGGGCCTTCGAGCCGACGCCGAATCAGTGGCACGTTGATGTGACACCAGAATAACAATCACCAGTGAATCCAGCGTTTCTTCGCAAGGTCAGAGCAAGCCGAGGTCAACACGCGATAGCCATCGGGAAAGCGCGGCGCATAGGGATTGTTCACCTGTGTAAGGGCGCGGGTGACGATCTTGCGCTTGGTCTCGTCGAGGAATCCGTCGGCCGTTGCCATGTCCATGGCGATGCATGCGCCCTCCGCGTGCGCTGTCGTTCCGCTCATCGGCCGCGCAAGAAGAATGCCGGCGAGCAGGCCCGCTAACGCTGCAGCCGATGCCATCACGATCACTGCGTTACTTGGGATTTACTTGGGATCGAAGCGGTAGCCGGCACCGCGAAGTGTCGTGATCGGGTCGGATCGGCCCCAGGCCGCGAGGAGGGCCTTGCGGAGCCGACCGACATGGACGTCGATTGTGCGCTCATCGATGAGTACCTCTTGGCCCCACACGGCATTGAGAATGGCCTGACGGCCAAGGACTTTGCCCGGATGGGTCATGAACAGGTCTAGCATCCGCAGGTCCGTCGGCCCGAGTTCGACGATTCTGCCACGACGGCGAACACGCATGGCTTCGCGATCGAACTCGGTGTCACCAACCGTGAGGACGCTGGCAATCCGACTTGGTACGCGCCGGCGCAGGAGCGCTTCCACCCGTGCCAACAACTCGTGCACCGAGAATGGCTTCGGCACGAAGTCGTCAGCGCCGGTCTCCAACGCACGGATGACGTCGCACTCGTCGGTTCGCGCCGTCAGTACGATAATTGGCAGGTCTCTTGTCGCAGCCTTGCGCCGAAGCCGCCGCAGCAGTTCCACGCCGGATAAGCCAGGAAGCATCCAATCGAGGATGAGAATGTCCGGTCGTTGCTCGTTGAGGCTTGCCTCGGCCTCATCACCCCGACTCATGAGCTGAACAGTGTAGCCGGCTGCCCTCAGATTGTAGTCGAGCAGGATCGCCAGATCCTCACTGTCTTCCACCACACCGACGCGCACGCCCTTCAACGAGACTTGGCGTCCGTCGGCCATGATCAGTCCTCCGGTGTGTTCGGCTGGATATTGCTGGGGTTCAGCCCCTTCGGCCGGTCACCGGATAGGAACTCGCCGGTCGCGACGTAGTGAATATTTTCTGCGATATTGGTGGCGTGGTCGCCTATGCGCTCAAGATTCTTGGCGCAAAATAGCATGTGCGTGCAGGAGCGGATGCTGCGCGGGTCTTCCATCATGTATGTGAGCAGTTCCCGAAACAACGCGGTGTGCATCGTGTCGATGGCACCGTCGCTCTCCCAAACCTCACGTGCCAGCTCCTTGTTGCGACGTGCATAGGCCTGCATCACGCGCGACACTTGCTCGTGGACACGCTGGCTCAGCGCATCGAGATTGATACTCCCACCGATCGGCTGCGCCTGTTCCTTCATGGCGATGATGCGCTTGGCGTTGTTCTTGGCCAGATCGCCCATGCGTTCAAGGTCGGTCGCAATCTTCAGGGTCGAGATCGTCTCGCGCAGGTCGATGGCCAGCGGCTGCCGCTTGGCGATCATGGCGATCACGCTTTCCTCGATGCGCATTTGCAGTGCATCGACCGTCTTGTCCGCCGCCACAACTCTCTCCGCCAGGATCACGTTACGGTCCTGAAACGCTTCGGCGGCGTCCTCGATCTGCTGGCCGACCGTCGCGCCCATATCGACAACAAGGGCGCTCAGCTTTTGAAGTTCGTCGTCGAACGACGTGACGATGTGGGGCATAGGACCTTCTCGGTTCGAAAACGCGCACCGCGGCATGCGATCAGCCAAAGCGGCCGGTAATGTAGTCTTGCGTGCGTGAGTTGCGCGGGTTGGTGAAGGTCTGGGCCGTCGGGCCGTACTCGATGAGCTCGCCGAGGTACATGAAGGCCGTATAGTCGGACGTCCGCGAGGCCTGCTGCATGTTGTGCGTGACGATGGCGATGGTGTAGTCGGCCTTGAGCTCTTCGATCAATTCTTCAATGCGCGCCGTCGAGATCGGATCGAGCGCGGAGCAGGGCTCGTCGAGCAAGATGACTTCGGGGCGCGCCGCAACCGTTCGCGCGATGCACAGGCGCTGCTGCTGGCCGCCTGACAACGACTGGCCGCTGGCGTTGAGCTTGTCCTTCACTTCCTTCCACAGCGCCGACCGTTCGAGTGCGGCCTGCACACGGCCGTCAAGCTCGGACTTGGGTAGCTTCTCGTAGAGCCGGATGCCGAACGCGATGTTGTCGTAGATGGTCATCGGGAACGGCGTCGGCTTCTGAAACACCATGCCGACGCGGGCGCGCAAAAAATTCAAATCCTGAGTCTTATCCAGGATATTCTGTCCATCGAGCAGCACCTCGCCCTCGGCGCGCTGGCCGGGATAGAGATCGTACATTCGGTTCAAGACACGCAGCAGCGTCGACTTCCCGCAACCCGATGGTCCGATGAAGGCGGTGACCTTGTTGGTGTACAGCGGCAAGCTTACGGCTTTCAGCGCCTTCGACGTGCCATAGAAGAAGTCGAGGTTACGCACCTTCACTTTTTCAGTGAAGCCGGGCGGGATCTCAGCTGAAACCGCCGTGACATTTGAATCGGGGGTGATGGCAGCATCATGCATGGCTCAACTCTCCTTGGCGCTAAGGCTGCGGGCGATGATGCTCAGAGTCAGCACGGCCGTTGTGATCAACAGGGCACCAGTCCACGCCAGCGCCTGCCAGTCCTTGTAGGGACTGAGCGCGAACTTGAAGATGACGACCGGCAAGCTGGCGATTGGCGCCGTTGGGTCAACACTCCAGAACTGGTTGCCGAGCGCCGTGAACAGCAGCGGTGCTGTCTCGCCGCTGATGCGGGCGACGGCGAGCAGAACGCCGGTGATGATACCGGCACGCGCGGCCTTGTAGCAGACTTTGCGGACCACCTGGGAGCGCGGCATGCCGAGGGCGGACGCTGCCTCGCGCAGTGGCGTCGGTACCAGCAGCAACATGTCCTCGGTCGTGCGCACGACGATCGGGATGACCAGGATCGCCAGCGACACACCACCGGCGAGCGCCGAGTAGCCGCCGAATGGGGCGACGAGGATGGTGTAGACGAACAGGCCGATCACGATCGATGGAGCGCTGAGCAGGATGTCGTTGATGAAACGCACGATGGAGGCAAGCCGGCCGTACCGGCCGTATTCGGCCATGTAGGTTCCGGCCAGGATGCCGAGCGGTGTGCCGATCACGATGCCCATGCCAGTCATAATCAGGCTACCAACAATAGCATTCAACAGACCGCCTTTGCTGCCGGGCGGCGGTGTCATCTCGGTGAACACGGCAAGGCTGAGGCCGCTAAGGCCGTTCCAAACTAAGGTGCCCAGGATCAAGGCCAGGACAAAGATACCGAGCGCGGCGGACGCGAAGCACAGCGCCGTCACGATGGCGTTGCGCCGCTTGCGGCCGCCGTACAAAGTTTGAGGTGCGGTTGTCATATCAGTTCCCCGCCTTGGCCTCGAGGCGAGCGAGCAGCAAGCGCGCACCGGCGAGCACGAAGAACGTCAGTACAAACAAGATGAGGCCGAGCGCGATCATCGACGACTGGTAAAGGCCACCGGTCGCTTCGGCGAATTCGTTGGCAATGGTCGCCGAAATCGTGGTGCCCGGCGCCATCAGCGAAGCCGACAAGCGCTGCGCGTTGCCAACCACGAATGTCACAGCCATCGTCTCACCGAGCGCCCGCCCGAGCGCCAGCATGATGCCGCCGATGACACCCACCCGCGTGTAGGGGATCACGATGTTGCTGATCACTTCCCATCGCGTGCTGCCGAGGCCATAGGCCGATTCCTTCAAGACAGCCGGCACGGTTTCGAACACATCACGCGTGACGGCTGTAATGAACGGCAGCACCATGATGGCCAGGATGATGCCGGCGGTGAGCACACCGATGCCGAGCGGCGGTCCAGCGAACAGGGTCGACAGGACCGGAATGCCGCCGAACATTTTGATCAACAGAGGCTGCAGGTTCTGCTGTAGCCAGGGCGCCAGAACGAACAGACCCCAGATGCCGTAGATGATGCTGGGGATACCGGCGAGCAATTCAACTGCGATGCCGATCGGGCGGCGCAGCGTCGGCGGACAGAGCTCGGTCAAGAAAATCGCAATGCCGAGGCCCACGGGGACCGCAATCACCATAGCAATGGTGGCGGTGAGCAGGGTTCCGGCGATGGGTGCCACGGCACCGAACGTCTCGCGCACGGGATCCCAGTCATCGACATAAAAGAACGAAAGGCCGAATGCCTTGAGTGCGGGATACGCGCCGCCGATCAAGGACAGGAAGACACCGCCGAGGATGGCGAGGACGGCGAGTGCGGACAGCAAGGTCAGAGTTCTGAAGATGGCATCGTCTCGCCGGGCGCTCTTGAAGTACGCGGTCCGTAGTTTGGAGAGGGTGCTGTTCGCGTCCGCTACACTGGGAATGACATTGCCCGAACTCATCTGATCCTGCCCCGACGCCAGCCAAGCATTTTTAATGGGTGAAATCTTGCTGAGCGAAAGCGGATGCACCTGTGGCGCATCCGCTCATGCTGTTTCAACGATCAGTCTCAGTTCACAAGCGGCTTGCCGTCGGCGCCGACGATCTGGGCAAACGAGGCCTCGATCTTCTTCACGACCGCATCCGGCATCGGCACGTAGTCGAGCTCGGCGGCCATCTTGTCACCCTTTGCCAGCGCCCACTTGAAGAACTTCAGGGCAGCGATGGCATCGGCTGGCTTGGCCGGCTGCTTGTGGATGAGGATGAACGTTGCGCCCGTGATCGGCCACACTGCAGCGCCCTTCTGGTTGGTCAGGATGACGCCGAAGCCTGGAACGCTGGCCCAATCGGCGTTGGCTGCGGCGGCCTGGAACG
>JANMGQ010000033.1:0-164610 GCA_031374735.1 Hyphomicrobiaceae bacterium
TTATACCGGCGAACAAAATTTCTGACTGACGAACTGTCTGCTCCCTTTGTCATGGCCGGGCTTGTCCCGGCCACCCATCGCGAAACGAGCGCGACGATATCTGTAGTGCTGAGCCGTCTAAACGTGATGGCAACCGACTCCGGGCGTTGCGGAATGGGTGGCCGGCACAAGGCCGGCCATGACAGTTGGGGGAGGCGCATCCATCACTAATTTTGGCCGTTGGTATTACTTGGTCAAGCGGATGGTCGAGGCCTTGAGGGCGATGTCACGAAACGCCGTCTTCAAGGCGTCGCCACTTGTGGCCTCATAGAAGTGTGCGTTCGTCGTGGAGCAACCGCGCAAGGTGTCGATCACGCTCTGGTTCCCGGCGACGTCGAAGCCGATGGCAAACACTTCGATGCCGGTTTTCTTGATTTCAGTGCACAGCGCGCGAGCCTGCGTGGTCGAGTCGTCGCCGACATACTGGGTGTTGTATTCGCCGTCCGTCATGAGCACGAGAATTTTGCGCAGTTTGGGAGCGCCTGACGGATTCTTCTGCGACAACTCCGAGTAGGATGCGGGCTGCTGGTCCGTGTCGAACAGGGACGCCCACTTCGGCGACAGCATGTACCAGGCCCAGGCCGTGCCGAGGTGGCCAGCCGTCGAACCACCGGCCGTCAGCGAGCGCACCTTCTGCTTGAGATCGGTTTTGTTGTTGGTCAGCGGAAAGATCTCGCGGTCATTGTCGCAATCGGCGCTCGGCGCGACGTCTTCAAGCGACGTCAGATAGCCACCCGTGTCGGGGCTGGCGTCGGTGTATGTGTTGCTGCCGGGGCGTTCAACCACACAGCCGCGATACCCGCTCATGTTGGTGTTGCCGGTGGCAGTTTTGAACTGATCGGACGTCAGTTTGACGGTGTTGGCGAAGGGCGCAAGTGCGATGCGAGACTTATTGGTGCTCGGGTTGTCGCTGATGACGATGTTCGTCAGATCTTCGACAGCATCCTTGAGATCCTGAAGTTTCTGGCCGCTCATCGACCCCGTCACATCGAGCATCAGCGAGATCTCGAGATCTGACGGCTGGGAGAAGCGCGCGATCGATGTCGTCTGGACAGCCATTGCAGACATGCCGATGACGCCGAGGAATGACGTCGACATCTGCAGATCGGCAGCACCTTGGATGGCAACGCCACCGTCGACGATGGTGAACACGAGTGAGCCCGGCAAGGGGTTCTTGGCTTTGACCTTCTCCATGAAAGCTTCAGCGGTCGCGACCGCGTCAACGTCTGTGCCGCCGGTCTGCTTGATGCGCGCGCCAGCGAGCACGGCCGCATCGACGGCATCGCGATAGGCGGTTTTGACGCGCGCATGGCTGGAGAAATCGACAGCGCCGCCGACGAGGGCAACGAGCAGCACTGTCATGAGGCCAAAGGCCAGGGCGACATTGCCGCCATCATCCCGACCAAAACTTTGAAGGACGCTGGGATCTGAAGCGCTTTGCTGTGTCATGTCGGAACCCAATACCGGCGCAGCGCCCGTGCGCCGCAGTGATATCGCCACAGTGCCGACGGCTTGCTAACGAGACCCTAATTCAATTCGCTAAAATTCGAATAGAATTGCCATGCTGAAATTCGGGACAATGCCTGCATCGTTGTGGCACGGCGCTGCCCAAATTCGGGACGCGCGATCGGACGTTTCGGGCCATCGCTCGACCGAGGGCTGTCTGATCAAGCTGTGACACGCCATGATGTCGCTTGCAGCCCCGATTGGTTGCGCCATCAGCAGGGGTCCGCTAACAGGCTGAGACTGCGTCGACATTGCAACCGACGCACATATCGAGCCGCGAGAGGCATACGACGCATGGGCATGATCCTCACCAGCCTTGGTCAACCGCAGGTGACGTATGACACGCCGGGCCGCCTCGGCACCGATCGGGGCCTGACCGAGCTCAACAACCAGTTGGCTGACAAAGGTTTTCTTGTCACCACAACGGATGACCTGATCAACTGGGCGCGCACGGGCTCGTTGATGTGGATGACGTTTGGATTGGCCTGTTGCGCCGTTGAAATGATGCATACCTCGATGCCGCGCTACGACGTCGAGCGGTTCGGATTTGCCCCGCGTGCCTCGCCGCGTCAGTCGGATGTCATGATTGTCGCGGGCACGCTGACTAACAAAATGGCGCCGGCCTTGCGTAAGGTCTACGACCAGATGCCAGAGCCGCGCTACGTGATCTCGATGGGCTCGTGCGCCAATGGCGGCGGCTATTATCACTATAGCTATGCCGTTGTGCGCGGCTGCGATCGCATCGTGCCGGTCGACATCTACATTCCCGGTTGCCCTCCGACGGCCGAGGCGCTGTTGTATGGGATCTTGCTTTTGCAGAAGAAGATCCGCCGCACCGGGACCATCGAGCGCTGACGTGACGGTGCTTGTGCGTTGGTGTCTGACCAGAGGTCAGACACCGGTCTCGATAGACGCGTGTCGGGTGTCTGACCAGATGTCAGATACCAAACCTATTGCCGCCAGCCGTCCGGCAGCCAGCGGCGCGGCGCAAGCAAGGCTGCAAAGCCACCAATCAAGGCGACGGCGAAGACCGGAAACATCCACGCTGGCATTCCGACGCCCGTCATCTTGGTCGCGAGATCGCGCAGCTCATCGCGGGCAAAGAAGGCCAGCAGGCCACCGGCGACCCCCAAGATCTGGCCAAGCACTTCAACGCGGCGCTGGAACCGCTGCAGGAAGTAGTAGAGGATCACGGCCAACCACGGCCCGATCACAAGGCTGAGGCGCAACTGGATGCCGTCGTCGAAGCGGCCGTACAAGGCATTGGCGGCGTCCTGAAACGCATAGTCCATGACCGGCCACAGCAGCAGAGCAAAGGCGCCGATCATCACCTGCCAGTCGATCCGCCGCGCAAGATCCGGATACACCCTCTGGATGCGCATGCGCCAGATCAAAAGCAGAATGGCGATCACCATCAGCACGACGATGAAGAAGGCCTTCAACGTCTGCAGCACCATCTCGATATCAGCCAGTTTTGAGCGCGGCGACCGTTCAGCGAATTTCTGGGACACGAATTGCTGCGTGGCGGCCTGCACGGCGCAGCAGTGCGCGCCAGTCAGTTTTTTGCCGGCGGGTACGCAGAAGCGCTCCTTGCCGAAATCCTCGGAGGGCTCGATCAGCACATCGGCCCGGCAGGCGCGACCAAGCTTTGAGAGGGGCACGCTGGTGGTTGAACTTTCGCGCAGGTTCTTGATCGCCTGCAGGATAGGAACGCGCGGACAGCGACTGTCGCCACACTTCACCGTGTCGCCTTGATCGCGCGACAGCACTTGCGGGGCAATCTCCCACACATGCCGTGGCGTCGTGTATTCGCCAAGCAAGACGTACGAAGCGAAAACCGCAAGTCCGATGGCCCAGGCAAAGCCGTGGAAAAAGCGCAGCTTACCCCTCGGCACGGTGTACCAATAGAGATGCACAAACACAGCCGATGGCAGGTGAAACGCGCCCAACGCCAACAAACCGAATGTCGGGAAGAACAGGAACAGATGGCTGTGCGTCAGCGCCAGGGTACCCCAGCCGTGATTCTGGAACTCAAGGTACAGCAGCACGGTCGACGCGATGAAGGAGGCCCCAAGCAGGGCAAACACGACAGCTGCAAAGATCTTCGCCCCTCTCAGGCTCGGGCGGCCCGCGACCATCGCCTCGACCCGTGAGAGTTCCGCGCCCACATCCTTGCTCATAAGCCCCCGCCCGTTTCGCTTCATGAATGAACAGGCGTATCATGCCGCGCCGAAGCTGTCGTGGCCGTCACGCAACAGCAGTGACCAGTACGGGGACCACACTGTGACCAATGCCAACACCATCCCACCGCCGGGCCTCTCGCACATTGCGGACCTCTCGGCCGACGTGGCCGCGCCGATCGAAGTCGGCACGTCGGCCGTCGGACGGCGGCGCGTGATCCCGATCCTGGGTGGGCGCATCACGGGATCAAGGCTCAACGGGCGCGTGTTGCCGGGTGCCAACGACTATCAGATCATCCGCGCGGACGGGGTTCTGGACCTACAAGCCCGCTACGTGATTGAGACCGAGGATGGCGCACTGATCTACGTGGAAAACACGGGCATGCGAGAGGGGCCCGTTGATGTCCTTGCCCGGCAAGCCGCGGGCGAATGGGTTGACCCAAGCCTCGTTTATTTTCGCACAGTGCCACGCTTTGAGACGGCAGCGCCAGCGTACCAGTGGTTGATGCGCCGCATCTTCGTATGTGCCGGCGCGCGCTTTCCCAACGAAGTGCGTGTGGCGTTTTACGAGGTGACTTGAGCTTCCGCTCCATACGAGAGGGCCCGCAATAGAGTAGGGCCGAAGCTTGTGCCTCGGCCCTTGAAATCGATCTGAGAAACGGCGCCCGCATTTGGGGGCCGTGAATCACGCGGGTTGCGGCGCCGCGCCACCGGGTTCGTCGCGGGCAGGCCGGGCCTGACCAGTTGACGGCACGGCGGGACCTGCCGGCTTGGCGTCATCATCGTCCGACTTCCGAACGATCTTACCGCCGTTCATGACCAGCTGCACCTCTTCGCCCGAGATCGTCTCGAACTCGATCAGCGCCTTGGTGATAGCCTCGAGCTTGTCGCGGTTGGCGAACACGATTTCGCGCGCCTTGGTGTAGCCCTCGCCGACGATGCGGCGCACTTCGTCGTCGATCAGACGCGCTGTCTCTTCGCTCATGTTCTGGCGCTGGGAGACGGAGTGGCCGAGGAAAACCTCTTGCTGGTTTTCAGCATAGCGCAGGGGCCCGAGCTTCGGGCTCATGCCCCATTCCATGACCATAGCGCGAGCGATGGCGGTGGCGTTCTGGATATCGCTGCTGGCGCCAGAATCGAGGTGATCATCACCATAGACCAGCTGTTCAGCCACACGACCGCCGAAAGCCATCGCGAGCTTTGCCTCGCACCAATGCTTCGTCGTCGAGAGCTTGTCACGCTCTGGCATGCTCCAGGTTACCCCCAGCGCGCGGCCACGAGGGATGATCGTGACTTTGTGCAATGGATCGTTTTCCGGAACCAGGACGTTGACCAGGGCGTGACCGGCCTCATGATAGGCGGTCTTGCGCTTGTCTTCCTCGGTCAGCACCATCGAATGACGGGCGGCTCCCATGACCACCTTGTCACGCGCTTCTTCGAACTCGTCGTGGGTAACGAGGCGCTTGTTGCGCCGCGCAGCGAGCAGGGCAGCTTCGTTGACGAGGTTGGCGAGATCTGCGCCGGAGAACCCTGGCGTTGCACGTGCGATAGTCTTGGCGTCCACATCCGGCGCGAGCGGCACTTTGCGCATGTGCACGCGCAGGATTTTCTCGCGACCGGCGACATCAGGATTTGGCACAACGATCTGGCGATCGAAGCGGCCCGGACGCAGCAGTGCGGGATCCAGCACGTCCGGACGGTTGGTCGCGGCAATGATGATGACACCCTCGTTGGCTTCGAAGCCATCCATTTCAACGAGCAGCTGGTTGAGGGTCTGTTCGCGTTCGTCGTTGCCACCACCAAGGCCGGCGCCGCGATGACGGCCGACCGCGTCGATTTCATCGATGAAGATGATGCAAGGTGCATTCTTCTTGGCCTGCTCGAACATATCGCGCACGCGGCTGGCGCCGACGCCGACGAACATTTCCACGAAGTCTGAGCCCGAGATGGTGAAGAACGGCACGTTGGCTTCGCCGGCAACGGCGCGTGCGATCAGCGTCTTACCGGTGCCGGGCGGGCCGACCAGCAGCGCGCCGCGCGGGATCTTGCCGCCGAGGCGCTGGAACTTGCCGGGATCGCGCAGGAATTCGACGATTTCCTGCAAGTCGGTCTTGGCTTCATCGACACCGGCGACGTCTTCGAACGTGACCCGGCCGTGACGTTCGGTCAGCAACTTGGCTTTGGATTTGCCGAAGCCCATGGCGCGACCGCCGCCCGATTGCATCTGGCGCATGAAGAAGATCCACACGCCCACGATGAGCAAGATCGGCAGCCAGTTCAACAGGAACGACCAGAAGGCGACGTCTTCGTCGGGTTGCTTGGCCGTAACCTTGGCGCCTTTTTCTGCGGCGCGCTTGGCGAGCGTCGGATCATCGGGGGCGATGGTGAGGAAGGTGCCTGTGCGATCGCGCAGGCGCGTCTCGAACTTGTGGCCGCGCACTTCCATCTCGGTGACGTTGCCGGCTTCGACCGCGGTCAAGAGCTCGGAGTACGGCAGGCTCGTGGCCCCCCGGCTGCCCGAGTTGTTGTTTTGGAACAGGTTAAAGAGCGCCACCAGTAGCAACGCGATGATGACCCAGATCGCGAAATTGCGAAAGTTGGTGTTCATGGGTAGCCCTTCGTGCTCGCGACCGCTGAGACGGGCGCGGGCCCCGGTTCTAAGGTGAGACTGTTGTCGACGGGTTAACCAAGTGGTCCGGTCAAAACGACGAGACGGTACAGCAGGCTTTCACCCGCTGCACCTTAGATAGGCGTCTGCAGGATGTTTGCCAAGTTGGGGAATCGAGAAAGGCGAGCGATCGAAATGCGCGCCAGGCTGCAGGCTCAAGTGATCAGGGCAAGGCGCGGCAGAATGAACGGCGCAACGCGCAGCTGCGACACTTCAATCTCCAGCGCCGGCGCACTGAGCAGTGCCCCGCCTTGCCACACCGACGGCGCCGTCAAGAGCACGGCCCGCGGCACCGACGGCGCGACCCCACCGAGCGCCATGGCTTGCTCAAGCCCATCTGCCGACAACCAGCGGATATCGGCCGTATCGGGGACCCCGCTCCCCACCTCAAGTCGCAAGCGCCCGTCCCAAAGGGCCCTACCTAGAGAAGTCACCGGCACTGCAACCTTTGGCCCGCGCCCCGGTTCGCGGACGATGTCGAGCCAAGTGCCAGGCGCCGTTGCCCGCGACTTGAGAAAACTGCAATGGCCGATTGTCTTGCCTGTCGGCAACGACCAGTGCGCGCCAACGCTGAATGCCTCTAGCGCACTGAGCGGCACGGAACCGCGGCCGCCGACCGACGCGATGATGCAAGCCAGCGCTCGCACTCGAATGTCTTCCGGTTCAGCCAGCAGTCCCGCCCAATCAAGGCTCACAAAACCAAGTGGGTGGACATCGACGGCTGGCCCCGCAAGAAAGCGATCAGTCATGGCATTCAATGCAGCGCTCGCGCGGCCAGCCCGGGCGGCCGACAGCGCCAATGACGACGATGTGAAGCCGAGCTTGTCCCTGTCGGTCGTGCGCGTGCGCAGTCGAACCCGTTCAAAGCGTGGATTTGTGTTCGAGGGGTCATCGACCCACGGGAGTCCGGCCGCCTGCAAGGACGCCATCAGCCGGTCTTTGCCGTTGCCGAGCAAGGGACGGATGAGATCGACGCGATCATCGAGGCGCCGGATGCGTCGAATACCGGCAAGGCCATCGATGCCGCTGCCGCGCGCGAGGCGCATCAGGACCGTTTCAGCCTGGTCGTCTTGGTGATGGGCTGTCAGCACGGCCGCGCGGCCGTGGCTTGGTAAGACCCTGTTTGTGGCCTCGACAAGCAGCCGATAGCGAAGATCGCGCGCCCAGGATTGCGCGAATGGTGCGGCGGGCACTGGGCCGTCGTACGTCTGGATCGTATGCGAGATACCGAGTGACGCCGCCGTGACGGCTACTTTTGCCGCCTCATCAGCCGAACCGGGCCGCAAACCGTGATCGACCGTAACCGCGTGGAACCGGTCGAGGCTGAGATCGTGCCGCTGCGCCCATGAGATCACGAGAGACATCAACGCCGTGCTGTCAGCGCCACCGGATACGGCGACAATGATGCGGTCGTAGACCTGAAGCCCTGCAAACGCCCGATCCGCCTCGACAGCGGTCACCGGATCAGACTTTTCCACGTCACGCACACCCAAGCCGGCGGCGCTCGTTGTCGGCGCGCGAGCGTACGGGACCAGGCGCATTCGGGAAACGCGTGTTCAATTCGGAGAACGACTGGCACGCCGCATCACGCTGGCCGAGCCGGTCCAGCGACATGGCGAGTTTCAACAGACTGTCCGAGGCCTTCTGGCCACGGGCGTAGGTCTGATAGCCTTTCAGGAACGCCGCCGCTGCTGCCTTGAAGTTGCCGCGCACGTAAAACGTTTCGCCGAGCCAATACTGGGCATTGCCGGCCAACGCATCGTTCGGGAAGCGTTTCAGGAATTCGTCGAACGCCGCTTCGGCCGCCGCGTAGTCCTGCGCCAGCAGCAAGCCGTAGGCGGTGGCATAGAGATCCTTCGCGGAACCATCGGCCGCGCCGGCTTGCGGCAACGACGGGTTCGAGGCCGCAGGTGGTGCCCCTGGCTGGCCAATGATCGCGCCAATGGGGTCGTTGCCGTTGCCCGGCGTGACCTGGGTCTGGAAGCCGCCCGGGCCAATCGTCGGCGGGGGCGCAGCTGCTGGCGGTTGTGCCCCTTGGGCCCCCGAACGAGACTGGCGCAGTTGCTGCTGCATCTGCTCGACCATGTTGGAGAGCACGCGCACCTGGTTTTCCAGTGCATCGACACGGG
Source organism: Hyphomicrobiaceae bacterium (assembly GCA_031374735.1). Classification (GTDB taxonomy): domain Bacteria; phylum Pseudomonadota; class Alphaproteobacteria; order Rhizobiales; family Hyphomicrobiaceae; genus JABFRJ01. The sequence goes on from JANMGQ010000033.1 coordinate 8,523, forward strand.
TGGTGTCGGTGCCCCCGCCCGCTGGCAAGCCGGCCGGCGCACGCCCGGTATTGGCTCCGCCACCGCCGCGGCTAAGCGACTCAAGGGTTCCGACCGTCACCTGCATGTCGACCAACTGCTCTTCCAGCTGTTCGACGCGCTGGCGCAGGGCCGCGGCGTCGCCACCAGGAGCCGCCGCCGGCTGGTCCAGGGCAGGTGTCTTGGCCGGCGCGGGCGTTGCCTGTTTGGTTGTTGCTGGACGCGCCTGTGTGCCGGTCTGAGGGGAGCCGGGTTGCTGAGCCGACACGTCCGAGACGGCGCAAACAGCGATCAATACCAGTAGCGCCGTCGCAGACCGCGAAGTCGTGGGCCAAGCAATCATGGGCCAAGCAGTCGTGGGCCAAGCAGTCATGGGCCAAACTGTCTTTTCTCGCGCCATCACCTTGTCCCCAAGTCTCGTCGTCAAGTCCCGTACAAGACACGTGTCGGATACGCCGGTGCCCGAACCGGTCCCGGGCATGATCTGGTTCGCCCCCGCCTTGTCAACGCTTGATCTGGCGATGCACCGGGCACGTCACCGGGGGGGCACACCTGCGCTGCGCTCCGGGCGTTCCGGTCCCCGCGTGATGTCGAACGTTAACCCTGTCGGCACGCGCGCGATGGTCGTGACGACCCGGCGGTTCTGAGCCGTGCAATTGGGCTCGGCACAATCTGCGACGGGCCGATCGCGGCCGAAGGCGACGATACTGATCCGGTCAGCTGAAACGCCGAGATCGTTGAGGCGCAACTTGACGGCATAGGCGCGCTTTTCAGCGATTGCGCGGTTGAAATCGCGGCTGCCGTGATCGTCACTGTGCCCCTCGACCACGATGTCGATGCCGGGGTAGCGGATCAGCCAGGCGGCTTGCGCTTCAAGCGCGGACTTGGCGCGACCGCCCAGATCCATACTGCTATCGCCAAAGAAGATGCGATCACCCGCGAGGTGGCGGAAGTCGTCGCTGGCCTCGCGCAGGGGCGAGGCTGCTGGTACGGTCGCGGGCGCCGTCAAAGGGCCAGATGTGGGCAGGCCTAGTGGTTGGGTAGCAACGGGGGCAAGCGATCTTTGTGAGTCTGGAACTTGAATGGTACGTAATGTCGGCGTGGCACCAGACGGCGCCGGCGTGCCAAGCGCGCCAGCGTAAAGACGCTGCAGGTCACGTCGCGCCACGTCGGCGAGCGGGCTTGCCGGAAAGCGGGCGACCAAGACTTCAAGCTTGCGCTGCGCGGCTGCAAATTGACCGGCATCGAGATCGACGCGCGCATCGGCATAGAGGCGCGACGGGTCTTGCAGGGATGGGTCTTGCCGGGTTGGGTCTTGCCGAGAGGCGTCTTCCGACCGCACATCGAGACGATTGGTGTTTTCAGCAGGCACACTCGGGCGCGGCCAGAATGAGCGGTCTTGCTGCGCAAAAGCCGTTGTGCATACCATGAAGGCGCCAAGCGCCAGCAGAGGAACGGCGCGCAGCATTGGCGTGCGGGTTGCCAGGGTCATCATCGGCCTGCGAAATAGTCTATCGCCAGATGCTCGCCATAGCTTTGCGGCCGAACTGAGATAACGACGGCACAGTGTATGCAGGGCACGACAGGTCGGCGGCGGATGTTGCATTTCCGTCTCACGGCCGGCGCGAGCGGCACATGCCGGCCGAGTTGCAACCTCAATGAAAACACGTGGTGGTTCTGTCGTGGCGTTTCGCCTGCCCCTCGATCAACCGCAGCGTGGCATCGTCAAGGTGGCACGGGCCCAGTTGGCGCGCCTGCAAAGCGCCCCATCAATCCTTGGGCAACGCAAGAGCCTCAAAAAGCTCCGCGCCTTGCACCGTCTTGGAACGACGCCCTCGAATGCCAAGGCCGCGCGCCAGTGTGATCGGCTTTTGCGTGACACGGGCCGCGCCCTTGGTCCGGCTCGGGACGGTACGGCCTTGCGCGATACGCTGTCACGTCTGGTTGAGACAGGATTGCTGACACGTCGCTCCCTCGTCCAAATTTTGAAGGCGGAACTCGATCAGTTCGCAAACGAAGACTCTTCAGTGACCATAGACATCGCATTCGACGCGATCACTGCCCAGGTTGCGGCCATGGACTACAGCCGTGTCACCCTGGCGTCGCTCATCGCTGCGGCTGGTCAATCGTATCGCGCGGCGCGCCGAGGGCGCCGGCGTGCCTTGACGCTCGGCGGCAGCGACGCCGCGCACGACTGGCGCAAGTCTGTCCAACGGCATGCCCGCCACATGCAGTTGCTGGCTGATCTGTGGCCGGCCGATCTGGAGCTGCGCATAACAACGACCAAGGAGATCGCGCGCAGCCTCGGTGATGAACATGACCTGCATCTGTTGGGCGTCTGGCTTGAAGCGCGCCACTTGCCCAAGGGCGAACACCGAGCGGCGGCGGCATTGCAGTCCGCCATCCGCAAGCGGCAACGACAGCTGCGGGATCATGCCTTTGCCCTCGGCGCCAAGGTTTTTGCTGAGCGGCCACGCTGCTTTCGCGCGCGGCTGTCGCACTATGCGAAGGTCCAACTCATGACAAAATTTGCCTGACGTGGTAGCTGTGTGCTTGTCCAGGCCGCCCCACTCGGATAATAATTCCAAGGGGTGGCAACGTACAGCCAAGGCTGCGTTCCAGGGGACTGCCAAAATGAAGCGAAAGTTGCCTGCGCGGCTTCGGCGCGAGGGTCGTGTGCATGTCATGCTGTTTGTGGCAGGCTCGGCACTGCTCATTCTGGCAGCGCCATCGTGGTCGCAATCGACGGCCGGGCGCGAAGCTCTTGCCCTGCCTGATCTTCAGGCACGGTTGCAGGCATCGCGCGATGCCGTGCGAAATTATTCCGAGATGCTGAAGGCGACCATCAACGAGGCTATCAAAACAGGCGGCCTGAAGGGCGCGGTCGGCAGTTGCAAATCGCTGGCGCCGGAGCTGAATTCGACAGTCAGCGACCAGTTCAATCTTGAAATCACGCGCACCGCGTTGCGCTTGCGCAACCCTGACAACATGCCCGACGCCTGGGAAATGGCCAACCTCGACCTGTTCGTCAAGCAGCTGAATGCAGGTGGCGATCACAAGACCATGGAAGCGTTCGACGTCCTGACCACGAAGGAGGGCCAGCGTCTGTTTCGCTACATGAAGCCGATTTTGACTGGTGAAGTCTGCCTGGGGTGTCATGGGCCCGCCATGGCCCAGGACATCAAGCTCGAAATCGCACGCAATTATCCTGAAGACAAAGCCACCGGCTTCAATCTCGGCGAACTCAGGGGCGCATTCACGGTCGTGCAAGAGGTTGAATAAACGGCTACAAATCCAGGCATTCGATTTAGGCATTCTTCACAGTCTTCGCTAACCCAGCGTTAGCCCCGGCCACGGCATGGTGCAGATCCCCCGATCTGAGGCACCCATCGTGTTCGCAAAACTCAAGACCCTCACATTGAGGGCGCTGTCAGTCGAGACGATGTCCTTCACGTCGATGACATGGGGCCAGATCGTCTGGCAGCTGACCTATCGGGGTGCGCGCATCTGGGTTGTCGTCTTCGCGATCATGTACGTGCTCCAGCGGCAGTTCATCTACGCCCCGTTTGGCGGCGAGGCGGATCCCAAAGTGCTCGGCTTTCCAGGCTTTCAAGCGGCGCGGCTCGAACGTGGCAACGGCATATCCAATGTCGTTTGGACCACTCCAGCTGCACCGGCAAAGCCAACCATTCTCTACTTTCATGGCAATGCGGGAGGCTTGCAGCATCGCGCCTATCACTTTGCCCATCTTCAGGCCGAAGGCTGGGGCATTTACGCCATGAGCTATCGCGGCTTTTCAGGGTCGACGGGCAGCCCGACTGAAGCGAAAAATATCGACGATGCGCTCGCCGCCTATGACGACCTGAGAGCCAAGGGTGTGGCTGCCGCCGATATCGTGGTCTATGGCGAGTCGCTTGGCACCGGCGTCGCCGTACAAGTCGCCGCCCACCGGTCGGTTCGGTGCGTTATCCTGGAGTCGCCATATTCGTCCGTGGCCGATGTGGCCTCAGGCCGGTTCTGGTACCTGCCCGTTCACACGGCCATCAAGGATCCCTACGATTCAGCCCGCCACGTGCAACGTGTCACGGCGCCGATCCTGTTGCTGCACGGAACAGCCGATACAGTCATCCCCGCCACCTACGGTCGGCGCCTGGCTGCCGCCGTCCCCGGTCAAAAGCGCTATGTCGAATATCCCGAAGGCGGACATGTGAACCTGTTCGAGTTCGGCGCGCTCGATGAAGTGCGTGCCTGGGTGAACGCCCCGCCCGCGGTTCGGGCGGCGACCCTGAACTGAGGAGATGCGCAGGACGGCGAGGGCTTTAGCTCATGATCTCCTCGCGCATGATCTTCTCGCGGTCTCCTCGATCATGCCGGCATGACCACGCCGAGCCTCGTGGGCGACCACCCGCTGTTTTGCGCCAATCTCCCGCCTGGCCGGCGTTGCTTTAGATCAGATTCACCGGTTTCGGATGCAGAGTTTCGTCCCAAAGAGCTCAATGCATTCGGCGCCCAAACATCAGACATCGCCTGGCCAACCGCGCACATACCGTTTCAGGTCGGGGTCGAGCGTCTCTTGCAGTCGCATCGCGGCGGTTCGCGCAAAACGGATCAAAACCGCTTTGCGGCGGCTCGCCGCCAACTTATGGCCTGGAGCCGGTCGGACAACCTCGCCACCGAAACGATCCGCCAGGATCAGCCCGACACCGTCAGGTATCAGGTCACGCGGGAAACTGGTCAGCACGGCAAAGAAAAAACGGTCGCAGAAATCGCGATACTCCGGCCATTTCTGGTCGGCCCGGAAATCCTCGACCGAAGACTTGATCTCGACAATCCATATCTCGCCCGTCTCCGACACGGCCAACACGTCGGCACGTCGCGCGCTGGCGAGCGTGACTTCGAACGCGGCCGAGAACCCATGATTGGCAAGGCAGCGTCCGACCCCGCGCGCGATTTCGGTCGCAGCCGGGGATTGTCGACCGTCGGGTGAAATCAATAGACCGCTGTCGGCCCCGTTTCGAATCGACAGCGGCACAGGAAACTCCATGAGGCTGCGGCGGGGATCATAATCACAACGCGTCGGGCTAGATCGGTGTCGCCAGCATATGACTACGCCGGGACCTTTCAGAGCCAGTCGGAGCGTCTGGCCTCACGGGGAAGCAGCGCGCTCTTGCGGTGCCGTCACTCGGTGCCTTTGCGGCCCGTTCAGTCCGAGCTTTTCAAGACGAGCCAGAATGGCCCCGTGTGACCGTCTGTGCAGCACCGCCAGCTCCGGCACCTGCGCCCCCGATGTCCAGGCGACCTGCAGCTGGTCATCCTCGATATCGTCCCACGCGGCGTGACCACGCTGAGGTTCGTTCAACGTGCGTCCGCTTGATGCAGGCGGGCCCGAAGTCTCTCGCACGTGCACGTGGCGGGCAGCGGCGGTGAACGGCACGGCGGTCGGGTGTTGGAGTGCCAGCGCATCAAGTAGCGCCCCCCACACGGCGTGTGGCAGCTCAAGCGCGGCCTTACCATTGATCACAACGCGCGCTCTGTCCCCTTTAGAGGTTGTCTCGAAGCCATAAGTGTTGCCGCCGTGATCGAAACCGAAGCGTCGCCAAAGCACCTCGCCACGACGATTGGCGCGGGCGCCATCGGTACCGCTTGAAGCCCCTTCATCGCAGGGATTGAGTTGTGTGCTTCGCCCCAGCTCCAAAGAACCGGTATCGACAAAGCCTGCCTCGACCATATCGCGCATGAAAAAGCTCACGACGGAAGTTACGCCACACGTACACCTTATGGATGCAAAGTAGCTGACGCAACTCATGCCGTCAAGACAAAAATGGAACAAAAAGTGACATAAACAAGAAAAAGGCAATTTTTGCGCGTGGAGGCAACATCTGCCCCCATCGCGCGCGCAGTGCAGGTGGCTTAGTTCTGGTAGGGGCTGTTGCCACCGCGAGGCGATACGCCGCTATCCCAGAAGAAGCCATGATCGAAGGGGCCGCTGCGGGATTGGCGGTCGAGATACGGATTGCGGTACCAATTGGTCGATCCGAATTGAACCCGGCTGTCGCCCGCCGTGTTCGCGACGTCGGTTGCCGAGTAGGAATAGCCGCCACGGCGTTGCACGAAGCTGCGGACCTGCGGGGCGCGCCGATAGTAGCTGGAGGCTTGATGCGCGCCCGCGCCAGCCGTTGGCGGTGGGGCCGCTTTGCGATCCTGGGCCATGACCTCGGGCGCGACTGCGGTCAGAGTGAGGGCAGACAGCGCCGTAGCGGCGAACAGCAAGCGCAACATGATGACGTCCTCGTTTTCAGCTCGTTACAGTTTCGTTTCAATGGCCTACATCGGCATAGCACACCATCGGCGGCCGAAACAAAAGCCCTTCGTGGAGCAGTGCAAATGCCGGGCTGGTCCTGTTGTTGGTCCGCAACAGATCGACGCTGAGTGCCCTGAGCTATGCACCGCGCGATTAACCACCGCGCGCGTTTTGCGTTTGACGGCGGCGCCCGCGAACTAAAAGTAGCGGACACGTCACAGAGGGTACGAACATGGATATCGCAACGCTCATCATCCAACTGATCAGCGGGGCTGCGGGCGGCAATCTTGGCGGCGCGCTGCTTAAAAATCTGAGCCTCGGCACACTCGGCAACTCACTTGCCGGTCTGATCGGCGGTGGCATCGGCAGCCAGGTGCTCAATGGCATGCTCGGCCCTGCAGCCTCGGTTGCGGCAACAGCAGCGGGCGGCGACATCGATGTCGGCGCCATTCTGCAACAGGTCGCCGGTGGCGGTCTTGGTGGCGGCGCGATGATGATGATCGTCGGCATCTTGAAGCAGATGTTCAGCCGGCACTGACGCCGCATCACTCTCGATGTCGCTGATTTCGCAACGCGCCGGGCTCGCCCTGGCGCGTTTTGCCGTGTTAGGCAGGTCGAACTCTCCCGCCACACCGCGATGGAAGCCGCTCATGCCAACCACCTATGATCTTTCGAACCGTGTTGCCGTCGTGACCGGTGGCGCTCAAGGCATCGGCCGCGCCATCACGGAGCGCTTCCTCGCGTCCGGCGCAAAGGTCGCCATCTGGGATCATGATCTCGCGCTGGCCGAGAAAACAGCCAAGGCCTTGGGCTCAAGCATCCTCGCTCTCAAATGCGATGTGACTGAACCCAAGAGCGCGACGGCGGCGCGCGATGCGACTGTGAAGGCATTCAAGACAATCGACATCCTCGTCAACAATGCCGGCATCGCTGGGCCGACGGCAAAGCTGTGGGAATATCCGCTCGAGCAATTGCGCCACACGATGGCCGTCAATCTCGACGGTCCCTTCAATTGCTGCCAAGCCGTGGTGCCGGGCATGATCGCGCAGAACTACGGACGGATTGTGAACATTGCGTCCATCGCCGGCAAAGAGGGCAATCCCAACGCGTCCGCCTATTCGGCATCCAAGGCTGCCCTGATCGGCCTGACCAAGTCGCTTGGCAAAGAGCTCGCCGGCTACGACATCTCGGTCAACGCCGTCACGCCAGCAGCCGCCAAGACCGCGATCTTCGATCAGATCACGCAGCAGCATATCGACTACATGCTATCGAAAATTCCCCGCGCGCGCTTTGTCATGGTCGAAGAAGTTGCAGCCCTCGTGACCTGGGCGTCGTCATCGGACTGCTCGTTCACGACCGGTCAGGTGCTCGACATTTCCGGCGGTCGCGCGACGTATTGAGGCGTGCAGCTCGGCGAGCGTGCGGTCTTCCGCGTTTGGGCCTGTTCGAATTCCAGACTGTCGATTGCGTCGGATCGCAGTACGATCAACTGCGGATCACCGGTGGCAAGAACCCCTGCGCCTCTCGTTATCGCCCAAGCAGCAGGACGGTTCGTGCAAACTGATCCCAGGCATTGGTCGCCGCGATGGGAACGATGACCAGTGACACCGCCGTCACGACGAGTGCGGCCTTGACAGTGATAAGGTGAAACCGCCCGAGCGTACGTCGATCATGTAGCAACATGGCGACAAACAAGAGGTTCCCGAGCATAGCCGGTGGTACGCTGACGAAGACCGGCGGCGGGGCAAAGATCGCACCGGACTGAAGGGTCTCCGGTGCAAACAACACCAGGAACCAGCGTGCAATGGGAGCGCCGAGCATCGAAATGGTGGCGGCGAGCATCAATCTGCGATGCCGGTCAGGCTGGGTGACGTTGGCAATCGCGAGCCACACCAGCGCGCCGAACAGAGCCATCGACGACCAGGACACGATCATGAAGGCTCGCGCCGCGCGGCCGAAGCCCGCGTCTTCTGCGCGCACGCCACCGCTGATCGAAACGGCCATGCCCGAGATCACCAAAATCGTTGCGAGGGCGATGCCAAACAATCCAATGGCGCGGTGCCGATTGGTGCGCCCCTGGGCAACCAGTGCAGCCTGCACGGTGAAGAGGATCATCCATCCGTAGAAAGCCAGCGCATGGAGATGGATCAACGGCCCACCGCGAAACGTGCCGCTGACAAGGCCGCGCCAATATGTCGGTGCAAATCCAAGCAACGCGATCGCGAGGCACGTCACCGCCATCGCGAGATGAAAGGTGTTTTGGCGTGCGCCCGCGCCGGATGGGGTCAGGGTCTCGCTCATGATCTGGCTCATTTTAGGTTGGCCGTGAGCGCGTGTTATCGGGCGCATTTAGATCCTGGGCTGTGCTCGCCAGCACAGCCGAGCTGCAGCCAGCCCCAACACTTTCGAACGTACGAACGTGTCCAAAAAGCCGGCACGCCGGACTTTTGTGCGTCATTGCGCCAGCTTTCGATGATTGAGCTCACCGGCGCACCAACGGCTGTGAAATGCACGAGTACGACACCGCCGATGCCGGTTGGGCACCGCGACATGGCTCATCGCTTCATGTGGCAGCTGTGAAGTGCAGGTACGCAGCCGCCGTCCACGAGAAGGTAAGGCCGCCGCACGGCTCGCCGGTGAGGGGATTGAAGGACTCGGCGAACCCCGAGCGCTCGATTGCCGCGACGGTGACATCTCTGATGCGGGCTGCAAGAGCATCGCAACCGTTGCGCTGAAGGCCGTCGATGATCAGCCAATTCACCACCGCCCACACCGGACCGCGCCAATAGCGCTTGACCTCAAAACCCGGTCCGCCCGGTGGCACGGACGGCACGCCGACGACGCAGGCATCGAGCCATTTGGTCAGCTCCCGCACAATCGCCTGGCATTGGACTGGCTCAAGCGTCAGCGCCAACAGCGGCACGAAGCCTGCCTGCGTCGGCGTGTCGATATCTTTGGCCGTGACCAGATTGTGTGAGACAAAGCGGCCAAGGGCCGGACGCCACTGCCGCTGCAGGCCGCGGGTCAGTGTGTCGTGCATGCGACGCAAGTCTGGGATGGCATCCGATGCGCCGATCACAGTCGCCAGTTCAATCAGATCCTCTGTCGAACGCGCGAGGATAGCGGTCATCTGCACTTCCGCGATCTTGAAGGGCGCCGCCTGCCACATACGCTCAGCGTCCCATGCGCAAGCGGCGTAGGTATCGACCAAGTGAATGTAGCGCTGATAGTCGATATCACGCGGTCGCATCGCAGCGTCGACGTGACCGGTGTCTTTGCGGACAATCTTGGTCGTCGTCGTGGTTGGCACGCGCGCCAGCGCATCGTCCCAGGCGGGCGAATTATCGCTGCCGGTTTCCCAGTTGTGCAACACGGCGACAAGACCTGTGCCATCAGGATCACGCGCGCGCAGCCACCAACGATGATGCCGTACAGCTGCGTCGAACAGCGCGCGCGTGCGCGTCACGCGATCCGTGAGACCAGCCTTAACAGCAGCCTCATGGACGCGCTTCAAGGCCATGCCGAACACGGGCGGCTGTGTGATGCCGGATGTTGTCGGGCCACCCGATACCGAATTGGCGGCTGTGCGCCACACCTCGGGACCGGGAAAATATGTGTCACTCGGCGTGTGGAATACGATGTGCGGGATCAATCCATCGGCCCACTGACCTTCGATCAACCGTTCCAGCTCCCGATAGGCACGCTCCACGTCGTAGCTCGCAAAACCCATGGCCACGAATGCCGAATCCCAATTCCATTGAAACGGATAAAGACTGGCCGTCGGCACAGTATACCCACCGCGATCATTGATGCGCAGAATGTCTTTCGCCCGTCGGGTCTGTGTTGCGGTCGATGGCATCAATGGATGGCCTTTCCGGTTTTCGGGTCGATCCAGGTCAATCGCGCGGGGTCAACGGTAAGTCCAATTTCCGTGCCAGCTGCCATGATGGTCGCGGGTGGTGCAACGACGCGGGTCGGTTGCCCGGAAATCGTTCCAGTGACAAGCAGATGGGAGCCCATCGGCTCGACGGCGCGAACGAGCATGGCAATGGCGTTCTGACGCGACGTGGCGAGCGTTGTATCCTCCCCGCGCAGACCAATTTCTACCGCGCCGTCGTTGACGGGTGATTTCAGCGACATTCCCCCAATCGATACGGCGCCATTGCGCGCCTCGGCCGTGAGAAAGTTCATCGGTGGATTGCCCATGAAGCTGCCGACGAAGCGAGTCGCCGGCTTCGCATAGACCTCCAGTGGCGTGCCGAGCTGATCGATCCGTCCGCCATACATCACGGCAATACGATCGGAGAGCCCCATGGCCTCGCTCTGGTCGTGCGTGACGTACACGGTCGTCGTGCCCGCGGCGCGAAGCACGCTGCGCAATTCGGTGCGCATTTCCATGCGCAGCAATGCGTCGAGGTTCGAGAGCGGCTCATCCATCAACAGCACGGCTGGCTCGACAGCGAGCGCACGCGCGACCGCCACGCGTTGGCGTTGTCCGCCCGACAATTTTGCCGGATAGCGGTCAAGGTATTGCGTGATGTGCAGCAGCTCAGCGACTTTTTCGACCTGCCGCTTGATCGCATCTGTCGACTTTTTCTGCATGGTGAGGCCGAAGCCGATGTTGTCGAACACCGTCATATGCGGGAACACGGCATAGTTCTGGAACACCATAGCGAGGCCGCGGTTCCGCGGCGCCACGCCCCTGAGATTGCGACCGCCGATGATGACGTCGCCCGACGATTCCGTCTCAAGTCCGGCGATGATGCGCAACAACGTGGTCTTGCCACACCCCGACGGGCCCAGCAGCGACAAGAACTCGCCGTCGGGCACGCGGATCGAGATCTCGTCCAGAGCACGTTGGGTGCCGAACGATTTCGCAATTTTGTCGATGACGATATCTGCCATGCCGTGGACTTTCGTGGCGCGGTTACTTCGAGCTGACGCCCCAGACAGAGAACAGGTATTTGCGGATCAGGAAGATGAACAGCACACTCGGTCCGATCAGCAGGAACCCGCCGGCAAACCGATAATGCAGCGGACTTTCCGAAAGCACAGTGAGCAGATAAGCCGTCAGCGTGCGCTCACGCACGGTCAGCACGGACGCGGCGAAGACCTCGTTCCAGGAAATCACGAACGCGAAAATCGCGACAGCGGCAATCCCAGGCACGGCGAGCGGCAGCACGATACGCTGGAAGGCCTGAAGGCGTGAGCAGCCAAGCATCCAGGCCGCCTCCTCATACTCACGCGGAATCCCCATGAACACACTTTGGGTCACAAGTACCGCAAATGGCAGCGCCAGAACCGTGTGGATCAACGCAACACCAAGGCGGGTGTCGTAAAGCCCGAGCTTTATAAAGCTGACGGTCAACGGCAGCGCCAGGATTGCAAGCGGAAAAGCGCGCGTCAGCAAAACCAGAATCCGGTAGGGGGTCTGTCCGGCAAAAGTGTAGCGCGCGAGGGCATAGGCCGCGGGAATGCCGAGGATGAGCGACATGGCGACGGTCAATCCGGCGACGATCAATGAGTTGGTGAGCGCCTTCAGCACGCCATCGACTGACAGGAACGTCTGCATCGCAGTGAACGAGGCATCCGTCGGCGACAGCGATTTCGGCCACTTGAACACGGCGAGGCGTCCGCCCATGGCGCCCAGCGCGACGAGATAGATTGGCAGCAACACCCAGGCGCAAAGCGCCGCGACGCCAGCCCACAACGCCCACCGGCGCGGATGTCCCAGCGCGGCACTCATGGTTGCTGCTCCGGCTTGACGTGCAGTATCTTGAGGTATGCCGCCGTTGCTAGAAGCGAGATGACCATAATCAGCACGGCGATGGCGGCCGCGACGCCATCATTCTGATTGTCCCGCTGCCACGTATAGGCCTCGCCGACGAGGACCGGGAAGTTCCGTCCCCCAAGCGCATAAACGACCGCAAACACTTCGAATGCGAGCACGGTGCGCAGGATCAACGCCGACTGGATGGAAGGTTTCAACAACGGCAGTGTGATGCGCTTGAAGCGCGTCCAGGGGCTTGCCCCAAAAATCTCGGCGGCCTCGTTGTATTCTTTCGGAATGAGCTGCAGACCGGCCAGAAGGATGACAAAGACAATGGCTGTCGCACGCCAGATTTCTGCAATGGCGATGCCGAAAAACAGCGCGATCGGAGTTTCATAGGTCAGCCAGTTGGTCTGGCTCGGAATCAAACCGAGGGCGAACAGCAGTGAATTCAGATACCCCGAGTTCTGCAGAATCGCGAGCCAGGCAAGCCCGGCGGCGAGGTCCGACACCGCGAGCGGGATGGTCCAGATCCACAAGATGAAGTCGCGCCCGCGCTCAAGCTTCTGGACCATCACAGACATCATGAGCGCCAGCGCGATCTGCACCGGGACTGCAACCAGCGTCAGTGCGAAAGTGTTGCGCACCGCCGTGCTGAAGTTCAGATCGCCCATCATGCGGCGGTAGTTTTCGAAGCTGACGCCGCCTGTGCTGGAAAATGACAACCAGATTGTTTGCACCAGAGGGAACAGGAAGAACGCCACCAGGAACACCAGCGACGGCGCAATCAGCATGTAGGGGTAGTACATCTGGCGCGCCATGGGGGCGGTTCCAAAGGTCTCGTGTCAGCTTTTAGGCCCTGTAGTTGTATTGTCTTGTAGGCTGAGACGGCGGCAGTCCATCGTCTCAGCCTGGGATCGGTGTTGCCCGATCGTCAGTTGCGAGCAGCGCCGCTTAGTTCACTGGGCAGGGACCGCCCGAGGCTTTATCGGGCGCCCAGCACGGCGCCTTGGTTTCTTGCATCAAGGCCGCAAGCGTCTTGCCTTGCTCGGCGAGCACCGTCTTGATGTCTTCGTTCTTCAGCACGATGCGCTGGAAGGCATCCATGTAGACCTTGTTGAACTCGCCGCCCTTCGCTCCGAGCCCCACGGGCAACAGCGATGGGACGGCGTCCTTGGCGTTCTGCGTTAGCGCGATAGCCGTGGCCAGCATCTTGACGGCCGGTGGCAGTGTTGCCGGCAGCTCGGCTTTCACGACCGGAAAGAATCCGGCCTCAGCCGCGGTGAGGAGCTGGGTTTCCGGCTTGGTGAGGTGTTCGATCAGAGCAGCGGCGCCCGCGCGGTTTGGCGCACCCTTAGTAATACCGAGGCCTGCAATCACGGGCATATATCCGCGCCCCTTTGGACCTGCGGGCGCCGGGAAAGCCACGAACTCGTCGGGCTTGGTTGCCAACGCATCTTTCACGCGCGCGATATGGTCGAAGCCGACCAGCACGTCGCCCGACAACAGCGCTTCCTGCATGAAGTCGATGTTGGTCGAGGCCGGGTTGACGTACTGCCAGAGATCTTTCAGCGCCGCCCAAGCTTGCTCTGCCTCAGCCGACTTGAAGCTCGACACCACACCGCCGGTGAACGAGGGATACAAATAGCCCTGAAAGAAACGCGGCATCAGACCTTTGGGGCCTGCGGGAAAGCCAAGTGCACGTTTGCCGGTCTTTTCCTGGAGCGTCTTGCCCCAGGCCTTCAGCTGGTCGTAGGTGAGCGCGTTCACATCGGCACCTGCCGGCAAATGCGCGAGAGCAGACTTATGCGCGACCATCACGTAAGTCGCCTGCATCCAGGGAATATAGACCTGTTTGCCGGTGCCGAGTTTGCCGAGATCCATCAGCGATTGGGGGATGCCGAGGTTCGTCAGTTTCGCCGCAACATCATCGATCGTATCGAGTGAATTATCGGACACGTGCGCTTGCAGCTCGCCGTGGAGTGCGCCGACCAGACTTGCCGTGCGCTTGTTGGCGTCGGTTTCTGCCTTCATGCGCAACGCAAACTGCGGCGGCTCCTCCATCACCACCACAGGCACAGTCGGCGCGCCCTTCAGTATAATGGTGCGCAGCTTCGTGGCTTCTTCCACTGGACGCAATTGCGTCGACATGAACACGGTGTCTTGCGCCATACTGATCGGCGCTTGGCCGCACAGTGCGGTCAACGCGACAATCAAGGCGCTCGGGGTGTTTGTTCTCATCGTCTCCTCCATTGGCCCTTTTTGAGGTGTGGTGAGTTGCGCGGCGTGGGCTGAGGCCGAGCAACCGTATTTCCGAATCAGGCCGGCGCAGGCCCATGCGTCATGCGTGGCACTTGCCGCACCGGTAAGATCGTCTGCAGATCGCGAACATCGGTGCCCCCAAGGCGGCGCAACAGCATGACGGCGAGTTTGGCGCCGACGGTGTCAGCATCGATCTCCATGGTCGACAGCGGCGGATCGGTGAACTGGCCGGACAGCAGTCCGTCATGCCCGATGATGGAGACATCGCGGCCCGGCTCGAGGCCCGCTTGCTTGACGGCCGTCATGGCGCCAATGGCCATCGCGTCTGATGCACAGAGCAGCGCTGTCGGCCATGACTCGCGTTGAAACATGGCCTGGGCCGCAGCGAAGGCACCCGTTTCGTTGGGTGTCGAAATGGCGCTCAGGTTTTCAGTGGGCAGCCCAGCTTCTCGCATTCCGGCGAGCCAACCTTGCAGGCGATGTTCAGCAAACGTGAAGGTGCTTGGGGCGCCGATATGGGCGATGCGACGATGGCCGAGGCCCGCCAGGATTTTGGTCGCATCGCAAAAGCCGGAATAGCCGTCGCCATCGATGAACGCGTGGGGCGTTGCGCACTCGGTGCGCCCGTGGGTGACGAACGGGATACCGCGCTCTGCGAGGAAGTCGACGCGCGCATCCCGGCGCTCCGTCCGAACAAGGATCAACGCGTCCGCGCGCCGACCGTCCACGATCCGTTGCAAGGTATTGAGTTCAGCCTCGCCGGCAGGCGGCGTGAACATCATAAGATCGAGGCCGTCGGCGGCGAGCGCATGGGAGGCCTCGAAAAGCATCGAGAGCAAGGCCCCAAGACCGATCTGACTGGCACCCGCCGGCAGGACCACCGCCACAGCATCTGCCTTGCGTTTGCGCAGCGAGCGGGCGGCGGCGTTCGGCTGATAATTGAAGCGCCGGGCGGCATCGCGCACTTTGAGTTTGGTCGTCGGCGACACATCGCTCTTGTCGTCAAGCGCGCGCGACACCGTCGTGATCGACAGGTTCAACGATCGCGCCAGAGTTTTCAGGCTCGACATGACATGGCCAAGCGGAAAAGGATCCTGCGATCAAGCTGCCCAAAACGTTTCGGACTGTCAAGTGCCGGATGAGACGCGCCGCATGCGCACGCCCCCACGCGACGGGGAAAGCGGCATGGGGAAAGCGGCATTGCCAAACACCTCAAGCGCGGTACACTACTCTATGGCGTTTCATCGCATGATCGTCGTACGGGCCGCCTGGGACCAGGAGGCCTCAGTTTGGGTTGCCACCTCAGACGATTTGCCGGGGCTGGTCACGTAAGCGGACACGTTTGAGGCATTGCGCCTGAAGGTGCCGATCATGGCGAGCGAGGTGTTGGAGCTTGAAACTGGGAGTGGCGGGCTCCCAGAGATCCCAATCCACATCATCGCCGAGCACACGATCTGCATCCGTAATCCTCGAGCAGCGCAATGGTCGGCCACAGCGCGGATGTCAGACTCATGTTGCGTGAAAACAGGCCGCTATCGATCACCGCTTTTGAAGCGCGCTTTCAATCCAACTCACGATAGTCCGGCAACGTCCCATCAATGGCGCAACCGGCGACCAGGACAGTGCGATCCGTCTGCGGCCGCGCGAGCATTTCGTTCCAGGTGCGCGCCGACGTCAGCACCAGATCGGCCGACATGCCAGTACGGATATTGCCGCCGCCATCAAGGCGCATGATCTCGGCCGGCGCAACCGACAGCAGACGCGGCCAGGGCCGCTCGGTGTGGTCGAGTTGCAGGATGCGCGTCGCCTCGCGGTAGACCTCCAACATGTCGAGATCGCCGTAGGCATAAAACGGGTCGCGCGTGTTGTCGCTCGCAACCAGCACCGGAATGCCCGCGGCATCGAGCTCATGCAGAGGCGCAACGCCACGCCAGCGCGGCGTGCGGCCCTTGGTGCGATCCTGCAGATGCATGTTGCACATGGGCAATGACACGACGGCCAAGCGCGCTTCGCCGAGGCGCTCGATCACGCGTGCGCGGTCCACATCGTTTTGCAAGGAGAGGGAACAACAGTGCCCTGCAACAATGCGGCCCTTGAACTTGGTGCGTAGCGCCGCAAGGGCAATCAACTCGAGTGTGCGGGCGTGTTCGCTGTCGCTCTCGTCGACATGAAAATCGAGATCGAGGCCGTGGGCATCCGCCGCCTGCAACACGCGATCCAAGGCGCGCTCGAGTTTCACCGTCGGCGGTTCACCCATGAATGTCAGTCCGCCGATGATGCCGCCGTGCTGTGCAACGGTGGCGACAATCGACCTGAATTGCGGCTCATCATCGATCGCCCATTCGACGGGGAACAGCGCTGAAGCCTGCATCGCAACCCGCCCCTTCCATGTCTCGCGCATCTCGGCGAACACCGGCCAGGAGATGGCGGTCTGATTGAAGATCGAGTCGATGTGTGTGCGAATGGCACCTGTGCCGTGCGCGAAGGCCGAGCGGAGCGCAAAGTCCATGCGCTTTGTGACATCCGCCGCCGTCCAATGCGCCTCGCGATCCGCCGCAACCGACGTGCGTGCACCGAGAAATGTGCCATCTGGATTGGGACTGCGGGCCCAGATGTGTCCCTTGTCCAAGTGCGTGTGCACATCGACGAAGCGCGGCAGGGCGATGCCATCGCGCATGTCGACGCGAACAATGTCGCCCGGCGCAGGCGATGTTCCGGCGGTCGAAATGCTGGCGATGCGCCCCGATGCAACGTGAATGTCGGCGTTGGCAAAGCCCGCGACGGAGGGCAGCTTCATCGTACCGTCGATGAGGATTTCAGGCAGCCGAACGCGTGCAAGGACATAGTCGCCGCTCGATGGAATGGTCGCAGGCATGGGGGCTCCGTCAGCGATGGTGGCCGGTCGTGCCATCTCAGGTGCCGCGCATGCAAGACAGTTGGAGTCAGACCTACGAGCAAGTTTTCTGATCCATCACAATAAAGAGTGTCATCCCGGAATGCGATCACGCGTCCCGCGTGATCGTAGATCCGGGATCTTTACCTCTGTCCGTAAGGTAAGAGTGCCAATGCGCGAGAGTTAAGGATTCCGGATATGCCGGCCGCGCCTCGGCGCGACAGGCATTCCGGAATGACGATGATGGGTTGGTCCGTCACAAATTCTGATCGGTGGTAACATCCGAACCGTCAGCACCGTTCGTAAGCACCACACGAAGTTTTGGATGGAAACGCCCATGCGCCGCGCACTCACTCTCACGTCACTGGTGACACTCGCCATGCTGGCGACCGTCGAGACGGCTTCTGCCCGCTCGTGCGCCGATCTTCGCGCGCTGTGCTGGACCATGCGATCCGACAAATCCGACTGCGCTGGACCCTATCAGCGTTGCCTGAAAACAGGCGTGTTCATCACGCCCCTGGGCCGCGTGTTCAAAGCCACCTCGCGCTGAAACTCAACGCTTGGCCGTCGGCAGACCGACCGCTTTGCGCAACCCGGCAATCTCGGCAGTGGTGATCGAGCCCGGCAGCGCGAACACTTTGCCGTCTTGAAGCACCAGCTCCGGCGCTTCGAAGGCATAGCCGTCGCGGTCATAGGATTTGGTCAGCCTGATGTCGCGAACGTCAGCCACATCATAGGTCCGGCGTAAGCTTGCGAAAGCGCCTCGATGGATCAGGTCGATACTGCCAGCAGCACTATCGACTTCGACGCCCATGACATCGCCGGGGACCAGGACCGAGATCGTATAGATCGATGCCGCGGCAACGGCGAGAAGTCCAAGGCCCGTGAAGGCGGCGATCTGTGCGCCAACGGCCATGCCAGGGAAGAACATCAAACCGGCGATCATCGGGCCGCCAAGCCCGATCAATGCGGCAGACAGCCAGCGCATGGCGCCAAGCGTCGACGTGCTGGTGTCACCGATGGCGAGCGATGTCTTTGCGGCAACTGGCATATCGGGTCTCCGAGACAATGTGGGGAAAAAGCCAAGTCATGATGGGCCGGAAAAGCGGCCGCAGCTCACAGCGCATTCTTGTGGCGTAGGCCGACGAACACGGTCATTGTTAGAATGCGCAGGTCGAGCCAAAGCGACCAGTTGTCGATGTACCAAAGGTCGTGTTCGACGCGGGCGCGCATCTTGAAATCATTCTCGGTCGGGCCGCGAAAGCCGTGCACCTGCGCCCATCCGGTCATGCCGGGCTTCACCTGATGGCGGTTGGCGTAGCCTTCCAGCATCTCGTCGTAGTGATCGTCGTGGACGAGCGCGTGTGGTCGTGGGCCGATGAGCGACATCTCGCCTTTCAGCACGTTGATGAGCTGCGGCAATTCATCAAGACTGGTCGAGCGCAGAAAACGGCCAAGACGCGTCACCCGCACGTCGCCGATGGTCGCTTGTTTGACGTCGGCGCCGTCCTCCATGACATTCATGGAGCGGAACTTCAGCACCTCGATGACGCGCTTGTTCAGGCCGTGGCGCCGCTGCCTGAAGAACACTGGGCCGGGGCTGTCGAGCTTCACGGCCAGCGCGATGAGCGCCATGACGGGCGACAACAGGATCAGCGCCAGCAGGCCAACGACATAGTCCTCGGCGGTTTTGACGTACCGGCCCCAGTCGCCGAGCGGCTTGGTCTTTACGTCGATGAGGCCGACCGGGCCGATGTGTGACACGCCGTGCGCCGGGCCTTCGTCCAGAATATCGGAGGAAATATGCGTCACGACATGCAAGCTGACCGGCAATTGCTCAAGCCGACGGGCGATTTCGGCGGTGCGCTTGTCTGCAGCTTGCGGCAGCGCAATGATGATCTGGTCGATGGCACCCGCACGGCCGAGGCGCATCAAGTCATCTAAATTTCCGGCGATCGAGGACGTGGCGTCCCCACCTTGCCGCTCGCGAGCCGACTGCGCCTTGCGATCGTCGAACACGCCGATGAGGCGAATGGCGTAGGCTGGATCCTTCAGAAACCCTTCAAGGCGAGCTGCGATGCGGCCAAACCCGTAGACGGCGACGCGGGCATCAAACATGCCGGCGGCTGTCATGCGTGCAAGCACATAGCGTGCGATGAAGCGCGTGCCGAGGACGGAGGTCGTGCTGGCCAACGCCCATACACTGTACCACATCCAGAAGTCGGTCGAACCCGCCACGAACGGCAGACCGAGACCGAGGGCCGCCAGGAAGGCGACGCCGAGCGCCGCGATGATCTTAAGTGGGGACGCCGGCAGGTCGTGGATCTTTTGGATGTCGTAAAGACCGAAGTGGCGGAAGCACAGGTAGCAGAACAACGACGTCAGCAACGCCGCCTGCGTGACCATCGGAAAGTTAACGGCAATGCCGCCGTCGGTTGCATAGATGACAGCCGGGATCAGTCCGCCGCCGAGGACGCCGGCAATATCAAGAAATCCGACGATGTCGATCGCAACGCGCCGCGACCAGGCCCGCGGCCCGTTCGGCGGTCTTTTGGCCACCGCAGGCTGGGCGGTTGGCACACTCGAAGTGGCGGTTGACATCGTCTGCTTCCATGACGCGTTCCATGACGCGACGTCGGCCACTTTGCGCGGGGCTGGTGAATTCCAGATGGAGAATGTGTTGCTGCAGCCGTGAGGACATGCCTCAGGTTGGCACACGATGCGGCGCCGCGTTGCATGGCGGCTGGCGGCCAAGCGCTCTACGCACGCGCCTGCACGGTTCTCGGGAGATATCCGTTGTCGATACCCATATCGCCCATCCTCGCGGCCGTGACGGCAGCGATCGTCGGCTGTGGCGGGGCGATCGCCGTCGTGTTCGCAGCCGCAGCCGCCGTTCAGGCCTCGCCCGCTGAGACGTCATCCTGGGTCGCAGGCCTTTGCCTCGCCATCGGCCTATCAAGCGGCATCCTGTCGATCTGCTATCGGATGCCGATCGTCGCGGCTTGGTCGACACCTGGCGCAGCCCTGATTGCGGCGTCTGCCAGCCCGGCGCTGACCATGCAGACGGCGGTCGGCGCGTTCGTTGTAGCGGCCGCGCTCATCCTGTTGACGGCCCTGATCAAGCCACTGGGACGGCTGATTGATCGGTTGCCGATGCCGATCGCTGCCGCGATGCTTGCTGGGGTCCTGTTGCGGCTGGTCGTTGGACCATTCGAGAGCCTGCCGGTGGCGCCTTGGCTGATCGGGCCACTGATCATCGTTTTTCTGGTCTTGCGCCTGGTCGCTCCGAGCCTGGCTGTGATGGCCGTACTGGTCGCCGGCATCGGGCTTGCCGCAACATTTGGACAGATAAAGCCGCTGCCGTCTGTGGCGATCGCCGAGTTCACCTGGATCACCCCGGTCTTCGAGCCCACTGTAGCGATCGGTCTTGGCGTACCGCTGTATCTGGTCACGATGGCGTCCCAGAACCTTGCCGGCTTCGCCGTCTTGCGAGCATCGGGCTATAACGAGATCCCAACACGCGCCATTCTCGGGGTGACCGGGGGCCTATCTCTCGCAACGGCTGCTTGCGGCGCCCACACGTCAAACCTTGCAGCCATCAGTGCCGCGATATGTACTGGGCCTGAGTGCCATCCAAACCCTGGCCTGCGCTGGTGGGCTGGGCCGCCCTACATGGTGATGTACCTTCTCTTTGCGATTGTGGCGCCATCTTTGGTTGCGCTATTTTCCGCATTGCCCGCCGAATTGGTTAAAACTGTCGCCGGATTAGCGCTCGCTGCGCCCATGACGGCTGCCCTGGTCACGGCGTTTTCCGGCGATCACGAAAAATTTATCTCGGGACTGACGGTCGTTGTTACGGCATCCGGAGTGACGTTTGCAGGCATTGGTTCTGCGTTTTGGGGGCTGGTGGCTGGGCTTCTGGCACTGTTCCTGAACGAACTAGGCGTCCATCGGCGTAAGTGATTGTATCAGCTGCCATCAATTGGCCTGCCAACGATCCGCTAAGACGTCAGGCGTAACTAAGTATCCCGTATGCCCCCTGTGCGCGCGTTGCCACCGGTGGTATAGCTCTTCAAAAGTTGGGCTGCAGACATCGTTGACTGCGCGACAGCATGAAATGCTACCTAGCAGTGTATCGGGGCGCCACTCGCGGGTCTGTTGATCTGCCAATACGAGATGAGTCGGGAGTGCCCTATGGGTAAGTTGACCGGACTGCTTATGATCGCTGCAGGCGTTGGAACTGCGGCTTACGTATACCCGATGTTGGGCGGTGGAGACGCGTCCGATCGTCAGGTTGCGGATGTGGTCGCGATCACAACCGGGGCTATGCCCGCCGGTCAACCGTCTCCGTCGCGCCCGCCAGCCGTTGTTGTCCGCCCTGCCGGCCAGGACGCCCAGCGCGTTGTCAGCGCTGAGACATCGCCGGGCAGGTTGCCTCTCTCAGCGCAAGCTCCAAAGGCGCCGGCCATGGCGGCGGTGGTGCCTGCGCCAAATTCTGAAAATCCAGTCGCACGGCCGATCGAAATGGCACAGCCGGTCATCGGGAAACGCCCAAATCGGGCCGATGATGAAGCCAGGGCCACATTGACGCGAGACATCCAGCGGGAGTTGAAGCGCGTCGGTTGTTACGAAGGCAATGTCGATGGCAGTTGGTCGTCTGAAACGCGCCAAGCCATGAAGCAATTTATCGATCGCGTGAATGCCTCCTTGCCTGTCGATGATGCAGACCACGTCTTGAAGACGCTGGTGCAGGGCCACCCTGGCAATGCGTGCGGAAAATCGTGCCCTAGCGGACAAGCCATCTCCGGCGACGGAAAATGCGTTCCGACCGCCATCATTGCCGTGCCAAAGCGCATGCCGGCACCGGTTCCCGCCACCCGCGAAGCCGCGGCTCAGACGCCGCCTGCCCCGGCGGCAAAAGCGTCGTCATGGGAGCCGAAGGTGATACCGGCACCGGAGGCAGCACAAAAGCCGCGGGTTGCGGCGATTTCCGAACCGCGCGCACCAGAGCCTCGGACGGCAGAGGTCAAGGCTGACCGCGTCGATCCGCTGCCTGGTCGCACGTCCTTGGGTGCAACTGGCGTTCCTGCCCCCATCCCAGCGCCGTCGGTCGCCCAGGCGACCCCGATTGCTCAACCAACCGAACCGAAACGCGCCGTCATTACCGTGAAGCCGCGCAGTGCGGCAGTCCGCGACACCTCAGTCCGCGACAACTCAGACGGTGGCGCGACAGCGGCGCTGCCGAAAGCGGACCCGTCAACGCCGACGATTGGCGCTGTAGCCGCCATTGACACCGCCGAAAAGCCCCGCGCACGGCCGGTGCCAACTCCACCATCGCCTGTCGTCGCGCGGCCATCACCGCCGCCGCCGCAGCGGTTTGTCACCAACTACGCGCCGCCACCAGTCTATCGCGACCGTCCCCGTTTCGGTCCGCAGATCTTCCGCGAGCTGGAACGCAGCGGCCGTTAAGCGGTCACTCTGACATCGCATAGAGCCATCCTGAGCCGGATGGCTTTTTTTGCTTTTCCATAGGCCTGTACTGGCCAGCGATGAAGGCCGGAACTTGTCGGCCCGAAACCTGTCTTGCTTGTCATTTGACTTCGAGCGCAACTCCCCCAACATACACGGGGCGTGCGGTTCAACCTGCGCCGGCCTATCACGCGTCCCCTGCGCCGAAATCCCTATGCCCGTGCTGCGCATTTCGTGCAGTGCTCGAGGAGCCGAACTGATGTCCTCACATCGCCGCGCCAGCCGCAGCCGCTGGTGGTCCGCCCTTACCATGAGCCTGATGATGTTTGCCCAATCGCTCGCCGTCCTTGACGCTCGCGCGCAGGAGCGCGTCTCATCGTTCACGCTCGCAAATGGCATGCAGGTCGTCGTCGTCCCTGACACGCGCGCCCCCGTCGTCACCCATATGGTGTGGTATCGCGTCGGTGCAGCCGATGAGCCGAAGGGCGTCTCCGGCATCGCCCACTTCCTTGAGCACCTGATGTTCAAGTCGACCGAGAAGATTGCGCTCGGAGAGTTCTCAAAGATCGTGGCGCGCCTCGGTGGCCAGGACAACGCCTTTACCGGCCACGACGCGACCGCCTACTTCCAGCGCGTGACCAAGGATAACCTCAAGCGGGTGATGGAGATGGAGGCCGACCGCATGGTCAACCTGCGTCTCACCGAAAAAGAAGTCCTCACCGAGCGTGATGTGATCCTGGAAGAGCGGCGCTCACGCATCGAAAACAGCCCGCAGGCGATCCTGGACGAGCAGATGTCGGCGGCCCTGTACCAGAACCACTCCTACGGCATTCCGGTGATTGGTTGGATGCATGAGATGGCGAAACTATCGCCGCAAGACGCGCTGTCGTTTTACAAGCTGCACTATGCCCCCAACAACGCCATCCTCGTGGTCGCCGGCGACGTTAACGCAGCTGAGGTCAAAACGTTGGCTGAAGCCTCCTATGGCAAGGTCGCCTCGAATGCGGCCATCAAACCACGCGTGCGCCCAACCGAGCCCGACCACCGCGCCGCGCGCCGCATGGAGTACAAGGATCCACGCGCCGGACGTTTGTCCCTGACACGCTATTATCTGGCCCCAAGCTACAACACAGCCGCTCCAGGCGAAGCCGAGGCACTCGACCTGCTGATGAAGATCGTCGGCGGTGGCTCGACGGGGCGCTTGTACCAAAAGCTCGTCGTCGAACAGAAAGTCGCCACGTCAGCCTCCGGTTACTATTCTGGCGGTGGTCTCGACAGCGGCAAGATCTCCGTTGCGGCCGTCGTCGCTGATGGCTCCGACGCCGCAAAGGTTGAAGCCGCCATCGATGCGGTGCTCGCCGACATCAAAGCCAACGGCGTGACGGAAGAAGAGGTTGCGCGCGGCAAGAAGGCCTATCTCGCTGAATACGTCTACGAGAGCGACAATCAGTCGACGCTTGCTCGCCGCTATGGCTGGGGCCTCACTCTTGGCCGCACCATCGCCCAGATCGACGGGTGGCCGGCCGAGTTCGCCAAGGTAACGGCCGACCAGGTCAAGCAAGCCGCGATCAAGCATCTCGAGCTACGCCGTTCGGTCACGGGCACCATGATCCCCGTTGCAGCCGACGCGCCGGCCGGCGCTGCGCCCGCAGGTGGTCGCTCCGCCGCGCCCGCCGGCCAAAAGAAATCATGAGGGTGCTCGTCATGAAAAAAATAGTGTCATGGCCGGGCTCGTGCCGGCCACCCATGCTGCAGCGCGTTCAACCGACCGACTGCGGTACTGCAAGCACCACATCCCCATCGCCGGCACCTGCTGCGCGTTGGGTGGCCGGCACAAGGCCGGCCATGACAGGACTATGTGGAGCACTCTTTGCCTTCGCCCTTTTCTTCGCCGCCCTCGTTCCGAGCCAGGCCCACGCCATGAAACTGCAAGAAATCACCACCAAGGCCGGCATCAAGGCGTGGCTTGTTGAAGAGCATGCCGTGCCGCTCATGGCCATGCGTTTTGCGTTCGCTGGCGGCAGCGCGCAGGATCCTGACGGCAAGGAGGGCGTCGCAAACTTCCTCACCGGCATGATGGATGAGGGCGCAGGCGATCTCGACGCCCAGACCTTCCAGCGCAAGGTCGAGGAAATCGCCATGCGCATGTCGTTCTCCGACGACAAGGATTATCTATACGGCTCGTTCGAGACGCTGACCGAGAACCGCAAGGCCGCAGTCGAGTTGATGAAGCTCGTGCTCAACAAGCCGCGCTTCGACGCTGAGCCGACCGACCGTGTCCGTGACCAGCTGCTGGCTGGCCTCGCCTATGCCGCCCGTGACCCCAATAAAGTCGCGAGCGACCATTGGTACAAGACGGCCTTCGCCGGCCACCCTTACGGCCGCAATGCCGCGGGCACCGCCGAGACCCTGAAAGCCATCACGCCCGCAGATCTTGAGACGTATCGCAAGTCTGTGTTCGCCCGCGATACGCTGCGCATCGTCCTCGTCGGCGACATTACAGCCGCAGACGCCAGCATCCTCATTGACGATCTCTTCGGTGCGCTGCCGGCTAAGGCGACGCTGCGCCCCGTGCCCCAGACGGACATCAAAGTGAAGTCCAAGCTCTCGATCGTCGAAATGCCGATCCCGCAGGCTGTTGCGATCTTTGGCGGCGTCGGCGTCGGCCGTCACGACAAGGATTTCATGCCATCGTTTGTACTCAATCACATCCTTGGCGGCGGCGGGTTCGCATCTCGCCTGATGGAAGAAGTGCGCGAGAAACGCGGCCTCGCCTACGGTGTCGGCAGTTACATCCAGCCCTACAGATTCACATCCATCTTCATGGGCTCGGTCGCGACCAAGAACGAGGAGATGGGTCAGTCGCTCGACGTCATCAAGGAACAGATGAAGAGCCTGACCCACAAAGGCCCGACACAGGTCGAACTCGACAATGCCAAGAGTTTTCTGACCGGCTCCTTCGCGCTCCGCTTCGACACCAACAGCAAGATTGCCAGCCAACTCCTGTACTTCCATATGGAGGGCTTCGACCTTGATTACGTCGACAAGCGCAACGCCGAGGTTTCGGCGGTCACGCTCGACGACGTCAGGCGCGTCGCCAAGCGCTTCCTCAATGCCGACGACCTGTTCATTACTGTCGTCGGCCAGCCCAAAGGCTTGCAGCCGAAGGGCTGAGCCGCCCCAAAAACTGCTGGGCGAGTTCGCCGATCGAGCACACGTGGCTCGATCGGCATTCTGCTTTCATTTCGAGGGGCATCTCCTGATGCTTCGGCTCAAGCCTTGCGGATGAAGCAGCTTAAGCAGACAGTAGACGCACTTTTGCTCCCCAGGCTTTGAACCGATCGGGAACTCTGTAGGATCGGTGTTACCGCAAGTTGGGCAGGTGCGCTGCACTGGCTCAGTTGTTTTTGCTTTTGACATTATCGTGATCCCGTGGGCTCATTGTGAATAGGGCCGCGATCAACCAAGGCGCGCGTGGGCTCAGCAGGAGCCAATCGGCCTCTGAAAATCATCGCGGTGGAGGTGGAAGACGGTCAGCGGCGCAGGCGCTGATCTCGTCGATCGGGGATCACAGTCTTGCGATTGATGCCCGCGGCGCCGTGTTTAGGCCATGAAATCATGATGATCGCACACCTTTCCAAGCAGGAAGATGCGTGCGTCGACGGTCTGTCCAGGATGCATCGACGCACGCGACGCGAGGAAAAGGCCGCAGGCTGAAACATGCCTGCGGTCACTGCCTCGGCGGCAGCCGATGGATGGATGTGTCTCTCACGACCGTCTGATCGCAACTTGGCGTACGCCTGTACGGCTACCGCCTCAGCACAATCTGAACAGGGTGTGTGAAATTTCTCCGACCCCTTAGGCCACTGCATGTGTCAATATGCAGCTAAAGTCGGCACCAATATGTTCGAGTCGCAGCTGCACGCACCGCTCGACCGATTCGGTCACAGCAGTGTTAGCCAGTCTCATCGACCACTTCACAATCGGGTTACCCGAGGCAAAGGGAAGCGACACACTTCTATAAGTCTGTCTCCATGCGAAGATAACGTCGAGGCAACGCCGTAGAGCACCAACGGCCACATCAGATCGCAGCCACGTGACAGGCCTAGCCGACGGAAGACACAGCCAAAAGCCGGTAAACTGATTTATCGATAGGAAAACAGCGTTTAGTAAGAAAAAAATCTCGGACTGGTGAAGAATGTAATTTTCCGTCATGAGCGATCAACCTCTGTCGTGGTGGTCGGACATGACACTCTTGCTGAGCAACGTTCTTACGCGCCTACAGATGATACTCGGCAAAAGCGATGCGGCAGCGTTGGAGGCCTTTGCGCTTTGGTGTGAGCGCCGTCGCCTCGGCGAGCGCGCGCTGAAGGGACAGACGGTGCGCGAATATCGCACGGCCGCGCCGAAGGCCCGGTTGACCCCGCGTTCGGCCCTGCATCTGTTTGAGTTCCTCGGTGACTGCGAGATCCGCCCTGACCTGATCAAAGATCATGGCGCCTTGCAGTCTCTGCGCGACAACATCAGCCCGTTGGTCGAACAGGAACGGGCTGCGATCTACGCTGAGCCGCTTGAAAACGACACCACCGCCGAGCTTGAGATCGATGCCATTCGCGGCGCCTATGCCCTATGGCGATACGAAACTGGCGACCAAGCCTTTCAGCAGGAATTGCTGCTGCTCCACGGTGACCGAGGCAAAACCCGATGGGCAACGCGCGCGACCTACGTGCGGCCTCAGATCGTGTATCGCGGCACGTTCCATGTGCTTGAAGGCGTGCTCAGTTGCACACTCGGCGGCTATCCAGTCGCCCCGTCGCCCGAAACGCCCAACGGCCACCCCAAGGCCAACAAGCTGCTCGTCACGCGCGATGGCAATGACCGCACGGATATCCTGTGCGGCGTCCTATCGGGTGTGGCAACCGGAACGCTCGTCGCGCTCGTCATGCCCATCATTCTGATCCGGATCGCACCGCTGTCCGACATGGATGCGACGATGGATGCTATCGCAGCCCACTCGGACGCACATCTGGCCAAGGCCATCGCGGAGACGAACCCGGTGATCGACGAAGGAGATCCGCGCTATCTCGTCATTCAGCGTGTTGTCGATTTGTTCAACGAACCGTTGATCAAAGTTCGAAGAGACGGCCAACGCGTCAAACAGGCTTTCCGGTCGATTGATTCGACCTACATCGACGAAATCCGGCCCATGTTGCGAGACGAGCGGGCACGCCAGCAGCTTCTTGGCGAAAAATTCCACTCCTGGCTGAAACGAAAAGGCGCTCGGGAGCTAAAGAGCTGACTTGTAGAGGCACCGCCCGCCCCCTCTGATCACCCCCAGCAGTTCTCAATGTGACCGAATGCACTTCATGGTGGTGTCTGACTTCGGTCAGACACCCAGCCTCAATTACGCTAACTTGCGCTCAAAACACATGCTGCAAGGTCACGTGTCGGGTGTCTGACCGAGGTCAGACACCAACGCAGGCGCCACTTTGAGAATTGCTGGATCACCCCCGTTTACATTGTATCCCGTGGGGCGTTCCGCTACTGTCCGGGCAGAAGCTCGCGCAAGCGGGTCACCTCGCAGCCCTCGGGGCGTCCTGCCAGGACGTCCCACCGGGATTGTGGACGACGAGATGGGACACGCGACATGAACAAGCGCCGCCGCATTTACGAGGGCAAGGCCAAGATTCTGTACGAAGGTCCGGAGCCGGGTACGCTCATCCAGCACTTCAAGGATGACACGACCGCTACCAACAGCAAAAAGCACGAACTGATCGAAGGCAAGGGCGTCCTCAACAACCGCATTTCGGAGTTTTTGTTCCAGCGCCTCAACGAGATCGGCGTGCCCACGCACTTCATGAAGCGCCTCAATATGCGCGAGCAGTTGATCCGCGAGGTCGAGATCATCCCGCTCGAAGTCGTGGTGCGCAACGTTGCGGCCGGCTCTCTGACCACGCGCCTGGGCCTGGAGGAAGGCCAACAGCTGCCGCGTTCGATCATCGAGTTCTACTACAAGAACGACGCTCTGAATAATCCCATGGTGTCGGAGGAACACATCACGGCGTTCGGCTGGGCCAACCCGCAGGAGATCGACGAGGTGATGAGCCTTGCCTTGCGCATCAACGATTTCATGGCCGGCCTGTTCCTTGGCATCGGCATCCGCCTGGTCGACTTCAAGGTCGAGTTCGGGCGGCTTTGGGAAAACGAGATGGCTCGGATTGTCTTGGCGGATGAAATCAGCCCGGACAGCTGCCGCCTGTGGGACATCCAGTCGGGAGACAAGCTCGACAAGGATCGCTTCAACAAGGATATGGGCGGCGTTCTTGAAGCCTACCAGGAGGTTGCGCGGCGCCTCGGCGTGTTGACGGAAAATCCGCGCCCGCGCGGAACAGGCCCGGTGCTCGTCTCGAGCAATGGGCAGAAGCCGAATTGATGGCACTCAGGATCCGCAGGAGCGGTGCCAGCGATTGGCGCCTGGCGGATGCGACAAGCGGCATGGACGTCGGCGCCATCCGCTACGTCCATGCCGGCGACGGGCATCATTATCGGATGGCGCTCATTGTTGACGGCACGCTGCAGGACTTTGGCCAGCCGCTGGAGCAGCTGGCCATGGCGGCCCGCGAGATTGAGCGAGAAATGCTGCGACTTTCGCCGGCCGCAGGGTAGGTTTCACTGTGGCGACGTTTCATGCCAACGTGCGTTTGGATTGATCCGACCCTTCCGTCATGGCCGCGCGGGCGGGGCTCAACCGGCACCGGCCCGCATCGAGATCAGGGTCCTGCGTCATGACATCAGCCGTCGCCGAGTTGGTCGCCAACGTGTCTGAGCCCTTCGAGAGGGCGCGGGCTATGCCGCCGAGCGTCTACACATCGCCGGATTTCCTCAAGCACGAGATCGACGATGTGTTCGCGCGCGAGTGGGTTTCAGTCGGGCGCGCCGACACGTTGAAAAGGGGGGGCGACTATCTGACCTTCGAGCTCGCGGGCCAACCTATCGTCGTCGTTCGCGGAGAGAACGGCGCGCTGGCTGCCATGTCGAACGTCTGCCTGCATCGCATGTCGACGTTGCTCGAAGGACGCGGCAACAAACGGCAGATCGTGTGCCCGTATCATGCGTGGACCTACGGCCTCGACGGCCAATTGCGCGCGGCGCCCGCCATGACCCTGAACGCAGGCTTCTGCAAGGAGCACTACAAGCTGCCGGCCGTGCGTTGCGAGGAGTGGCTCGGCTGGATCATGGTGACGCTAAATCCCGCAGCAGCGCCAGTCGCTCAGGCGCTCAAGGATGTGGGCGCACTGATCGACGACTACGGCATGGAGCACTACGTCGAAACGTTCCGCGAGACGCACGTCTGGGACACGAACTGGAAGATCCTCGCCGAGAACTTCATGGAGAGCTACCATCTGCCGGTCTGCCATGCGGGCACGATCGGCGGTCTGTCGAAACTCGAGGAGATGGATTGCCCGCCAGGATTGGCGGCGTTCAACTACCACACCATCCTCAAGGACGACCGGCTCAAGATCGCCCTCGCGCACCCCAGCAACACGCGTATGGTTGGCGACCGGCGGCGCACGACGTTCCTGTTGGCTGTCTATCCGAGCCTGCTCGTCACGCTGACGCCCGGATACTTCTGGTATCTCTCGCTGCATCCCAAAGGCGTCGGGCAGGTGTCGATCGTTTTCGGTGGCGGCATGTCACCCGATTTCATCAACGACGCGGATGCAAAGGACCACTTCGCGCAATTGAAGACGTTGCTCGACAAGGTCAATGTCGAGGACCGCGGTTGCACCGAGAAGGTGTTTCGCGGTGTCTCAGCGGGCGTCGCGCGCGCGGGCCATTTGAGCCACCTGGAGCGGCCGAACTATGACTTCGCCCAGTGGCTTGCTGAGAAGACCGGCAGCTTCAAGCGCGAGTTGGCCCACGCACCCTGATCGACGCCTCTCAATATCCGATCGCTGCCCCATCACTGCGCGGGTCGGAGCCGCCGTGACGCAAGCGCGTCTCGGGATCGATGATGATGCCGTGTGCGTGGCCCGCCATCTCGCTGCGGTCGGGCCAGAGGTCGAGAATGTGCTGGCGACGTTCGAGTTCGGCGATCGTTGCCGCGGAAAATCGAGCCTCGATATGCAGCGTGTCGCGCGCCTCACCAAGGCCAAAGCGGCCCGAAAGAAAGCGCGGCGCTTCCAGCGCTTCCTGAATATCAAGGCCGTAGTCGATGAGGCCAACGTAGGCCTGCATCTGGATCTGCGGTTGGCCGTCGGCGCCCATGCAACCGAGCACCGACCACAGTTTGCCATCGCGCTTGCCCATCGAGGCGATGAGCGTGTGCAAGGGAATCTTGCCAGGTTCAAGCGTGTTCGGATGGGCAGGGTCGAGCGTGAAATATGCAGAGCGGTTCTGCAGGACGACGCCCGTATTGCCGGCCACGACGCACGAGCCGAAGATGCCGTAGAGGCTCTGGATCAGCGACACGGCGTTGCCGTCCTTATCGATGACGGCGATGTAGACGGTGTCGCCTGCAAGGCTGCCGTAGCTCGGCACCTTATCCCACGGTAGCGCCACTTTCGGGTTCATCAGGCCGCGGCGGGTATCGGCGTATGCCTTTGATATCAGATGTGCCGTCGGCACGTTGACGAACGCGGGGTCGCCGAGATGACGATCGCGGTCGTGGTAGGCGAGTTGCTTGGCCTGTACCATCAGATGCACATAGTCCGCGCCAAGGTGCGGGCGCTTCGCAAGCTCGAACGGCTCCAGCAGGTTGAGCATCGACAGAACCGTGAAGCCCTGCGTCGGCGCCGGCGTGTTGTAGATCGTTACGCCACGATACGTGCCGGTGAGGGGCTCGCTCCAGGTGGCACGCTGGGCCTTGAAATCCTCTGTGGTGAAGAAACCACCCTGTTCGCGTGCAAAGCCGGCCATCTCTGCGGCCGTCTCGCCCTCATAGAACCCAGACCATCCGCCAAGAGCGTACGTCTCCAAGGTGCGGGCCAGGTTTGGGTTTTGCAGTTTCGCCCCGGCGCGCGGTGCCGCGCCGCCCGGCAAAAAGATGGCGGCCGTCTCCGTGTGCTGTGCAATATCGGTTTTCGTCGCTGCAATAAAGTTTGCCAGCCGTGCCGTCACCGGAAAGCCGTCTCGCGCATAGCCGATGGCGGTCTCGAGCACGCGCGGCATGGGCAGGCGTCCATAGGCGCCGTGGGCGTGGCTCCAGCTGGCAAGCGCGCCCGGCACCGTCAATGTGGCCGGCAGAATGCCGCGGAATGGCACCTCTTTCAGCCCCTTGGCGGCGAACGCCTCACGCGTTCCCGAGGCCGCCGCCTTGCCACCGCCGTTGAGATAGCGAATGCGGCCGGATTTGCCCTCGTGGATGAGCCAGAAGGCGTCGCCGCCGATGCTGGTCATGTGCGGGTACAGGACTGCCAAGGCGGCACTGGTTGCAATGGCGGCATCGACGGCTGTGCCGCCGGCACGCAGCACATCGGTTCCGGCAGCTGAAGCCAATGCATGAGGCGACGTCACAATGCCGTTTGGTGCGATGGTGGCCGGTCGGCCGGTTGTCAGGATCATGATGTTGGTAGGCCTGCGATGAGCGATGTATGCGCCGCCATTTGCCCTGTGTTCGCCGTCAGGTAAACCACGTTATCCGGCGACTGAGTGGTTGTTGCGCTTGGTTTTACGTTTAGTTCGCGTGGTTGGTGACATAGAAATCTCCTTTTGTGAGCAGGGTGCAGGCGATGTCGAGCAGGCGGTCCGCGAATTTTTGCGTGTTGGTATCACACGCTGAAACCGAGGTGCCGCAGGGCCGCGCTGGTTGCCTCGGGGCTGGTGAAGTGGATGGCGGCCATGCCGAGGCGCTCGGCCGCATCGCAGTTCGGCCGGCTCACAAACCCTTGCGCAGCGGGGCGAGGTCGGGGAAGCGCGCGGGCCGCTTCTCTTTCTGAGCGCTGAACGCTTCGGCCATGAGCGTGCGCGAGTGCATACCGGCTTGCCAGAGCGCGATTTGCTTTAGGCCGGCATCGACGCTGTGATCACGGGCATAATTGATCATCGCTTTGGAGCCGGTGACGGCGAGCGGCGACTTGGAGGCGATCTCGCGCGCGGTTCCCATGACGGCCGTCATCATGGCGGCGTGATCGGGATACACCTCGTTGACCAAGCCGATGGCGAGCGCCTTGTGTGCCGGCAGCCGCCGGCCCGTGTAGGCGAGCTCGCGCACGTGGCCCTCAGGGATGAGCTTGCAGAGGCGCGGGAACGTGCCAACGTCGGCGGTCATGCCGATATTGATCTCATGGATCTGGAAGAACGCGTCTGCCGTGCAATAGCGGATGTCACAGGCCGAGGTCATATCAACCGCGCCGCCGATACATCCGCCTTGGATCGCAGCCAGGACGGGCATGCGCGCATTGTCGAGACAATTGAAGCTCGCCTGCAACGCGAGCACCAGATGTTGGAACGCCTCATGCTCGACTTGCGCCGCGCCAAGCTGTCCGGCGGTCGCGCCAGAATTGAGCGCGGGATCGGTCGCAAAAACGGCAAGGTCCATACCGGCCGAGAAGTGCTTGCCTGTCGACGAGATCACGATGCAGCGCGCCGTCGCGTTGTCGGAGATCTCGTTGACGATGCGCGGCAGTTCGCTCCAGAAGGCGCGATTCATGGAGTTCATCTGCTCCGGCCGATCAAGCCGGATGTGTGCAATACCGGCGTCGATGGTCAGGGCAAGCGGGGTCGTGTCGCGGCTCATCGCGGCCTCCTTCGGATGTAGAACGAAAACACCCTACACGCTGCGCCGCCTGCCGCCGAGAGTGTCGTTTTGCAGCGGAACCGCAAGCCATATAAGCGGGCAAAATTTCTGACCCATCATCTCCAACGGCGTCATACCGGAATATGATCACGCGTCGCGCGTGATCATATTCCGGGATCTTTGCCTCTGTCCGCATGGCAAGAGTGCCTAAACGCGATAGGTAAATCCCGGATATGCCGGCCGCCCATCAGCGTGGCGGGCATTCCGGGATGGCGATGATGGCTTGTCAGTCACAAACTTTGGCCGCTGCTATCAGATGCTTTAGGGGATCAACAATGACGACCCGCTGGTGCGGCCGGCCTCGAGATCCGTGTGGGCCTGCGCGGCGTCCGCAAGTTTATAGCGCGCCCCGATGTGTGGCTTGACAGCGCCCTTGGCGACCATCGCGAACAGGCGGCCGGCCGAGTGTTCAAGGTCCGCACGGCTGGCGGCGTACGTCTGCAGAGTCGGCCGCGTGAAGTAGAGCGAGCCAAGCTTTTGAAGCATCGGCGCTTCGACCGGCGGCGGCAGGCCAGATGTGGCGCCGAAGGAGACGAACACGCCGCGCGGGGCAAGGCACTTCAGTGTCGTCTCGAAGGTGGCTTTGCCGACCGAGTCATACACGACTGGAACGCCAGCGCCGCCTGTGATCTCTTTGACGCGCGCCAGGATGTCTTCCGAATTGCGATCAATCACAGCCGCGTAGCCGTGTTCGCGCGCGAGATTGCACTTGTCAGCGCCACCCGCGACGCCGATCAGCTTGATGCCGAGCTCGCGGGCCCACTGACCCGCGACGAGACCGACGCCGCCGGCAGCCGCATACATCAGGGCGTACTGGCCTGATTTCACGGGCGCGCAGCGCTCCAGCAGATACTCCGTCGTCATGCCTTTCAGCATCAGAGCCGCCGCTGCTTCGTCTGATACAGCCGCCGGCAATTTCACCAGACGCGCCGCCGGGTAGAGGCGATGGCTCGCGTAGGCCCCGGGATCACCGCCGGCATAGGCCACCCGATCACCGGCTTTGAAATCGGCGACGCCGGACCCAACGGCCTCAACGATACCCGCGGCTTCATTGCCGGCACCACTTGGCATCGCCATGGGGTAGGCGCCGGAACGCTGGTAGGTGTCGAGGAAGTTGATGCCAACGGCGGTCTGGCGTAGCAGAACTTGGCCAGCAGCGGGCGCCGCCAGCGCCACATGCTCCGCCTTGAGCACATCAGGCGCACCGGGAGAATGAAATCGCACAACAGTCGCTTGCATGGGGCCTCGCAGGTCGCTGATCTCGTTGATTTGACGGATGACGGAACGGCTATCATCTCTCGGGCGACGCGAGAACTACATCATGAGACCTGATGCAGACCATCATGCCAGAAGATTTGACTCCACGTCAGTCGTTCGCGACAGTCCAAAGAAAAAACACAGCCAGCCCCAGGGAGGGAATATGCGACCGATCTTCCATTCGAGCATGCGCCGCATCGTATCCGGCAGTGCGATAGCCGCGTTGGCCCTGTTCGGCGCCACTGCAGCACACGCCGAGGACTTCAAGCTGCGCATGGCGTCAGGCCATCCGGCCGTAAACACCTACGTCAATCAGATGCAGACGTTCTTCGCGCCAGAGGTGACCAAGCGCGTTAAGGAGCGCACGAAGCATACGCTGGAGTTCATCGAGGGCTATGGCGGCGCCATGGTCAAGGTCAACGACACGCTCGAGGGCGTGCAGACCGGCATTATCGACATCGGCGGCTATTGCTTCTGCTTCGAGCCGTCGCGCCTGCCGCTGCATTCGTTCCAGGTCATGGTGCCGTTCGGCACCATGAGCCCGAATGCGAGCGTGAAGCTGGCACGTGCGGTGTACGACAAGGTGCCCGCCATGGGCAAAACCTTCGAGGACAAGTTCGGCCAGGTGTTGTTGGCGCTGATCGCCGACAATGGCTACAACCTGACCACCACGTTCGAGTGGAACACGGTTGCCGACCTCAAAGGGCGTAAGCTTGCCGGCGCCGGCCTGAACTTGAAGTGGCTCGAATATGCGGGCGCGACGCCCGTACAGTCATCGCTGCCTGAGGCCTACACGTCGATGCAGACGGGCGTCTACAACGGCTGGATCATGTTCCCGTCGGGCGTCGTCAACTTCAAGCTCAACGAGGTCTCGAAATATTACACCGAGATCGGCTTCGGCGCGATCACGTGGCACGGCCTGACCATGAACAAGGCGCGTCTCGGTCGTCTTCCGAAAGAGGTGCAGGACATCATCGTCGAGGTCGCCAAGGAATATGAGGCCAAGACGGGCACCGTGAACGAAGAGAACTATCCCAAGCAGATTGCGCTTCTCAAAGAGCGCGGCGCGGTGGTGCGTTCCCTGCCGGATGATGTCCGGGTCGAGTGGGCAAAGTCGCTCGCCGCCTGGCCGCAGCTCAAGGCCGACGAGTTAGACAAGGCCGGCCATCCGGCATCGCAGGTACTGAAGATCACGTTGGAAGAGGCTGAGAAGCTCGGCCACAAGTGGCCGGTCCGCTATCAGGTCAAGTGAGCCAATGATTGCGATGCGGTCGGGCGCCGCCTCCAGTGATGGGTGCAACGTCCGGCCGCGGTGTTTTGGCCCCTCGGCATGAAGCGGAGCAAGATCAATGCTCGACCGGTTTCTTGAGACCACCTCGCGGATCATGCTGGTGATCGCCGCCATCATCGGCTTTTCGCTGTCCTTCATCGTCGTCATCGACGTGGTCGGGCGTGTCGCGTTCAACAGGCCGCTCAAGGGCACGCCGGAACTCGTCTCTAGCGCCATCGTCATCATCTGCTGGCTGCAGGCGGCGTTCGCGATACGCTCCGGCGGCATGATCAACGTCGACGCCTTCACCAGCATCATGCCCTATCGCGCGCAGTCGCTGCTCGGCATCTTCGGCTCGCTGCTCGGCGCCGGACTGTTCGCCTTAATCTGCTATGCCAGCGTCGATCATGCGATTTTCGCCTGGACGTCAGGCGAGTATGACGGCGAAGGCGCGTTGCGCGTCCCGGCCTGGCCCGCGCGCTTTGTCATGCTCATCGGAACCGGCCTCGCAGCGGTCAGCTACGTGCTGCTCGCCCTGCGGCAGGCGCAAGCTTTTGCCCGTGGCGAGCCCCCGGTCGTCGCCTCCAGTTCTCACGCAACCTAAGGCGCCGCCCGTGTTCGATATCGGTCAAATGTTGATGCTGGTGGTCGTCCTGCTCGGGATGGTCTTTGCCGGCGTTCATATCGCGGTCGCGCTCGGCGTCGCATCGATCTACGGCCTCTATGTCATGCAGGGCGACCTCGGGCAGGTCATGTCGTTCGTCGCGAATACGGCGCAGAAGTCGCTCAAGGACTATGTGTTCGCCGTCATCCCGCTGTTCATGCTGATGGGCGAGTTCCTCGCCAAATGCGGCGCCGCGACCGACCTGTTCGCCCTCGTCAACCGGCTGACAAAACGCGTGCCCGGCCGTCTCGCCATTGCGACCGTGCTCGCCAACGCCATATTTGCGTTTGTAACCGGCGTCAGCATCGCGGCAGCCGCCGCCTTCTCGCGCATCGCCTGGCCTGAGATGAAGCGCTATGGCTATGAGCGCAAGTTCGGCCTCGGCTGCATCGCCGGCTCGGCGTGTCTCGGCATGCTCATCCCGCCATCGGTCTTGATGATCGTGTGGGGTGTGCTGACGGAAATGGCGATCGGCAAGTTGTTCATTGCCGGTATCATTCCGGGCTTCGTCGTGGTGGTCGCCTACTGCATCTACATCCTCTACGTCGCCATCACGCAGCCGCATCGCGTTGGCGAGGGCCCGCGCGCCGCCACTGTCGGCGCAGCGGCTGTGGCGACGGCCGGCAGCTCAATTCCAGGGCCAACTGCCGGTCAACAGGGCTATGACGACGAGCGCGACATCGGCGAGATCATGCGCAGCACGCTAGCTGTCATGGCGCTGATCTTCGGCGTGCTCGGCGGCATCTGGCTTGGATGGTTCACGCCGACCGAAGGTGCGGGCGTTGGTGCGGCTGCGTCCCTCGTGTTGGCGCTCGCCAAAGGCATCAAGCCACGCGAGATCTTCGACGTCATCTTGAATGTCGGCCGCACCTCTGCGCCGCTGTTGCTGCTGTTGGTGTTTGCGCAGCTTTACAGCCGCGTCCTGTCGATGACCGGCATCACTGGGGCCGCCAAAGCCCTGTTCCTCGGCTCAGGCTTGGACCCATGGCAGGTGCTGACCATCATGGTCATCATCTGGTTCATTCTCGGGTGTCTGATCGACTCGATCTCGATCATTTTGCTCACGGTACCGGTGTTCCAGCCGGTGGCCCTGGCGCTCGGTTATGACCCGATCGCGTTCGCGATCCTCGGCATCATCGCCATCGAGACTGGCCTGCTGACGCCGCCGTTTGGCATGCTCGTGTTCACGGTCAAATCAGCGCTACCTCTGGAAAATGTCAGTACCGGCGAGATTTTCCGTGGTGCCATTCCGTATTGGATCTGCCTGCTCGCCGTCATCATCGTCATTGCGGCGTTTCCATCGCTCGCAACGTGGCTGCCCGGAAAATAGCCACCCATAGGAGAACCGAGATGCCCGCCTACTGGATGGCCCGCTCCAAGATCAACGATCCCGTCGCGTACAAGCGCTATACGGATCGCGTGCCGGAGATCATTGCCAAGTTCGGCGGCAAGGTTCTGGCGCGCGGTGGCAAGTACAAGATCATCGAAGGCGCCGAGACCTTCCATCGTTTCGTCGTCATCGAGTTCCCGACGCTCGACGCCGCAACGGCGTGCGCGGAAAGCCCCGAGTACAAAGCCGCCGCCAGTCACCGTCGCGACGGTGCCGGTCAGGTCGAACTCGTGCTTGTCGACGGCGGCGACGCGACGGTGGTGTAAGGGTTGTTGCGCGCAGCGCGCGGCTGTCGGGCTTATGGAATGCCACGCATGTGATCGGACAAGAAACCGAGCACGCGGCGGCGATAGTCCGCAGGCGCGAACTGCTCGAAATCCGTGTGCGCAGCATCTTCGATGACCCAGAGCGCTTTTGGTTCTTTGGCGGCGGCAAACATGGCGCGACTGTCGGCGATGGGCGTGTGCAGATCACGCCCTCCGGCGATGATGAGCACCGGTGATCGCAAGCGCGCGATCTGTGCAAGCGGTCGCAATTCGGCCGGCGCGATGCCGAGCAGCACGCTTGCGGCTAAAACCAGCGGCCATTGCAGCGGACGCGCGACTCCGCCTGCGACCATCTCGATCCTGTCGGCCGTCGCATGCCGGATATCGGCGTAAACCGCTTCGAGAACGACCGCATCGGCTTTCACCGGCCCGTTGCCGAGTAGCGCAGCCGCGCCGCCGAGTGACATGCCAACAACCGCAATTCGGGCCTTGGGCAGGCGCCCGCGGAGCCAGGTGATTGCGGCTTCAGCAGAACGGCTTTCGGCATGCCCGAAGGTGATGCGTTGAAAGTGCGTCTCGCCGTGCGCTGCCAGATCGATGGCCAACACGGCATATCCAGCATCGCGAAACAATCGGATGCGATGCCCCATCTGTGTCCTGTCGCCACCGACGCCGTGCAGCAGCAGGACTGCGCCGGTAGCCTTAGCCCTGTCGACGAACCAGCCAGCGACGACATGGTCGGGCGCGGGAATGGCGACAGTCTCCGCCGTGATGTCTGATGGCGGCGCGCCGACGGGACGGTTGGCCGGCGCCGTCAAGTGGTGAGCCGTGAGAAACGCGCCGGCAATCGCGACGGCAAGCGCTGCGACCAAGCAACTGACGACGAGCCTCATGAGCAAAGTTCAATGTGAAGGATGGCTCCAGAGAACACTTCGACCATAGCGAAACAAGCAGTGCTGTAAGGCATAAATCTGTCTCACTTGTTCCTCA
This sequence comes from Hyphomicrobiaceae bacterium, assembly GCA_031374735.1. Classification (GTDB taxonomy): domain Bacteria; phylum Pseudomonadota; class Alphaproteobacteria; order Rhizobiales; family Hyphomicrobiaceae; genus JABFRJ01. The sequence continues at coordinate 47,871 of JANMGQ010000033.1, forward strand.
TCCGGTGACATACGTCGTCCCACACCGCCGCGTCGAGATGATGAGTGTTGTCGGCTTCACTATCTCTCACGGACGTCTACCAACCCATCTTGATTGATTGGGCAAGCGTGTGAAAGCTCCGGCAACTGTTGTCGGCAATCACCAGTTGTGGTGCAATACGGTGGGCGAGTTCTATCTGACCGCGCTCACCTACAAGGCGCTCGAATGCTTGCTTTGCATTGGTCAGCGTCTCCGCATTGCGCGCCATGGTCCAGAACCCGCCGCCGAGCGCCGCCGAGATAATGATGGCGAGTAGCAACTCCGGGAAGGCGATCATCATATCAACCAGGCGCGCGATGACCCGGTCGAGCCAGCCGCCGAAAAAACCAGCTGCTACGCCGAGCGCTGTGCCGACGATGGCCGCCAACGCGGGGAGGGGTAGCGCAATTCCGGCGGCAGCTGCTCGGCGGTGAACCCGCCGGGGAAACTTGCCGGCTGCAGGCAGTGGAGATCACCACCCATCGGCGCGAGCGCCTGCGCCACGGCCCTGCGGTCAATGGCGTGCATCAGCGCCTGTCTGACCTTCAGCTGATCGAACGGTTTTCGCGTCAGGTTGACATGCAGCGTTCGTGGCGCGGATCGTAGTGCATGGCGAGCACCCGCCTTGTCGGCAGGGATCGATGCGGTGCGGGTCAGCCCCCGAGCCGCTTGGACAGCTCACGCGAGGCGGCGCCCAAGAGATCCTCGACAACCGTAATCGGCTTGCGGTGCACAAGATCGATGCGCTCCGCGTAGGGCACCGTGAGTGCGGCCAATGCGTGACGGCGCGTATCGAGAACCGGCGCGCTCACGGCATAGAGGCCGCGCACCTGCACGCTCGGGATCGACTCGATGCCGCGCGCCCGGATGGTGTTAAGCGTCACAGCAATCTGTGGGTCTGCATGATCAGGCCGCCGCCGCACGGCTTCCTCGATGCGAAAGCGCTGCGTTTCCTGGTCCTGAAACGCCAGCAGCACGCGGCCTGAGGCGGAGACGAGACAATCGAGTTCGGCGCCAACGCGTACGCTGAAGCCCATGCCGCTCGGTGAGTCGACCTTGGCGACAACGATCTGCCGACCCTGACTGTAGACAGTGAGGTGGCAGGATTGATCGAGATCGCTCGACAGCTTCTGCATGATGGGCAGCGCCTCGGTCAGGAGACGATGCGTCGGCGGGTTCATGTGCGCGAGTTCGAACAGCTTGGTCGACACGATGAAGCGATCGTCGAGGTTGACCAGATAGCCGCGCTCCACGAGGCATGTGACCATGCGGTAGAGTTCGCCAATGGTGCGGTCCAGCTTGAGTGCGATATCCTTTTGCGAAAGCGGCACGTCACTGCGCGCCAGCAGTTCGAGAATGTCGAGGCCCTTTTCGAGCGCCGGCGCGGCGTAAGCGGGAGCCTCGGGCTCGCCGCTCCGTCGCGCCGTTTTCGTGTCGCCGCTCATTCGTCAAGCTCTCCGTCGCTGCGTGCCGGCGCCGTCCGGCGCAGTGTCACTCATTTGCCGGTCTGATGCACTTCGATGATGTTGCCGTCGGGATCGTGGAAGAAGATCTGATACCAGCCGGCCATCGCCCAGGTGCCGTAGTCCGAGTACGGAATCTTCTTTTCGTCAAGGCGCCGCTTGAAGCCCTCGATGTCGTCCGTGCGGAAGCAGAAGTGGCCGCGGTCGAGCGGATTGATGATGTGCTTCATGCGGAAGCCGAGGCCGACGTCGCGCCGCGCGATGTGGAACTCGACAGCGCCATCGGTGACGAAGTCGACCGCGCCGCCAAAGCCGGTGGCATCGCTGGCGTTGACCCGCTGATAGTTGACCGAACCCAGGCCGAACACGGAGCGATAGAACTCCGACAGGCGTGGCACGTTTTCGGTGCACAAGTTCATGTGATGGTACTGCATTTTCATAGACGCGCTCCATGTTTTATTGGTGCGATGCAGCATCGCATCGCGATCTGCGCCTTTCCGGCGCGACTGCTTCAGTTCGTCCGCTTTTCCGCACGATATACGACTAATCAGGGCGTTGCGTGCGCGCGAGCAACGACGCGTGTTCCATCAACATAATTTCGCTCTTGCATTTGTCAATTCATATATGCTTTGAAATAGACGGGCAGACGACACGTCGATCAGGCCCATTGCCGCTGTATATGGAGCGACCCCATGGGCAGGCTTGACGGGAAAGTGGCCTTCATCACCGGCGGGGGCGGCGGCATCGGCCGCGCCACGGCTCGGCGCTTTACTGAAGAGGGTGCCAAGGTTGTCGTGGCCGATATCGATATCGCACGCGGGGAGGCCGCGGCCGTCGCAGCGCGGGCAAGCGCACAGCACGGCGGAGACGCCGCTTTCATTCGCTGCGACATCACCAAGCGCGCTGACGTGAGGGCCGCCATCGCAGAAACGGTTGCCCGCTTCGGCAAACTCAACGTTCTGCACAACAACGCCGGCGGATCCATGCCCGCCGACGGTCCTGTCACGGAAGCGCCGGACGATGAGTTCTGGCGCGTCATCACGCTCGATCTTTACGGCACGTTCCTCTGCTCCCAAGTGGCGATCCCGGAAATCATAAAGGCCGGCGGCGGCGCGGTGATCAACATGTCATCGATTGTGGCGTTGATGGCGATGCCCGGCCGAGATTGCTACACGGCAGCCAAAGGCGGCGTTGCCGCGATGACGCGGTCCATGGCGGTCGAATACGGTGGTGATCGCATTCGGGTAAACGCCATTGCGCCATCGGTGACGCTGACGGATCGCGTCAAAAAGCAGTTGCAGGACAATCCGGTGACGCTCGAAATCGGCCGCCAGCATCTGCTCGGCTTGATCGAACCGGAACACATCGCCGACCTCGCCGTCTATCTCGCGTCGGAGGAATCCGCGCGCACAACCGGTCAAGTGATCCCTGTCGACAGCGGCGTGACCATCCGGTGATGCGATGACCGAACCGGCCGTCAGCACTGATGTCTGCGCCCTCGGAGCAGTCCGGCGTATCGCGGCTATGCTGGATCTCGATCCAGATGCATTTATCGACGGCGCGCCCTTGCCGCGCGGCTGGCACTTCTGCCTGTTGGGCGGCGCTACCCGACGTTCAGATATGCGTGCGGATGGTTTTCCAGGCTTTGGCGTGCCGATGCCGGACCTCGGCTTGCCACGACTGATGCTCGCCGGGCGGCGTGTCGACTATCGGCGTGATCTGGTCATCGGCAACACCGTCGAACGCCGCAGTTCTTTCGCCAAAGTGACTAGGAAGCAGACAGCGTCCGGCGAGACGGCGTTCGTCACGATCCAGCACGAACTCACATCTTCGCCGGATGCGGTACCGGCCATCGTCGAAGAGCAGACGTACATCCTACTTGGGCCAGCGAAAACGCGCGGCGGAGTGGACAAACCGAACGAGACCGTCAACGCCGAACACACGAAAGTCGTGACACCAGACGACACACTGCTGTTTCAATACTCCGCGCTCGGCTTCAACTCGCACAAGATCCATATCGATCGCGTGTACGCGCGCGACGTCGAAGGTTTGCCTGATCTCGTCGTAAATGGCGGACTTGCAACGCTGCTGCTGACGGAGTTTCTGCGCGTCGATCTCGGCCTCACGCCGGCGCGCATTGTGACGAAACATACAGCGCCCCTCTACTGCAGCCGGCAGATGACGCTCGCCGCGGATCTCGCGCCAAACGGCTGGCGCCTGCGTGTGCACGACGATCGCGGCGCTGTTGCTCTCGAAGCAGAGGTGCCCGGCGCATGAGCTTCGCACCCCTCAAGGGCATCCGCATTCTCGATCTGACGAGCGTCGTCGTCGGCCCAGTCGCAACATGGCGCCTCAGCCAATACGGTGCCGAGATCATCAAACTCGAAAGCCCCGAGGGCGACCTGATGCGCGGCCTCGGCGGCCTCTCGCCGACCGGACAGCACTCCGGCGCGTACCTGCATTTCAACCGTGGCAAGCGCAACATCTGCCTCGACCTGAAGAAGCTAGGCGCGCGTGATATTGTCGATCGCCTTGTCGCGTCGGCCGATGTCATCGTTGCGAATATGCGCCCGCAGGCGCTGGAGCGGCTCGGCCTGGACGCCGCATCAATCCGCACCAAGCACCCTGAGAAGATCTACTGCCTGATCACAGGCTACGGCACCGACGGGCCCTATGCGGGCCTGCCGACTTACGACAGTGTCGTGCAGGGTGCGACCGGCATGGCCGGCCTCATGCTCGCGCGGGATGGCGCGCCGAGCTATGTGCCGATGCTGATCTGCGATCATGTCGTTGGCGAGATTACCGCCGGCGCGATCCTTGCCGCCGTGATCCAGAAGCGCGCAGCGGGCGTCGGTGCCAGCATCGAAATTCCGATGTTTGAGACCATGGCCGCGTTCGTGCTGCAGGAACATCTGGCGCAGCACAGTTTCGATCCGCCCGTCGGTCCGATCGGCGATCAGCGGCTGCTCAGCCCGCACAACAAACCCGTAAAAACTGCCGACGGCTGGATCTCCTTCACGATCAACACGGACCCGCAGGTGCGCGCCTTCCTGATGGCGACAGAGCGCGCGGCGTTGCTCGACGATTCGCGCTTTAAATCCGTCGGCGCGCGCGCCAAACACAACGCCGACTGGTTCGCCGTGCGCGGCGCGCCGTTGACCAACCGCACGACGTCCGCATGGCTCGACATCTTCCGAGCCGCCGACATCGCGGCCATGCCCTGCCACACGCTTGAAACGCTGCGCCGTGATCCGCATCTCGAAGCAGTCGGTTTGGTGCGCGCTGATGACCATCCGACCGAGGGGCGCATTGCATCGATCCGGTCGTCGATCCGCGTCGATCGCGCTTATCCCGACCGACGCGATGCCGCTCAGCCTCGTGGCGCGGAAACGAGCGCCATTCTCTCAGAGCTCGGCTATGCGCCAGCCGAAACCGAGGCATTGTTCGCCAACGGTGCGGCCCGGCAATTCGCGCCATCCAAAGACACGGAGTGACGTGATCATGCTGCTCAAAGACAAGGTCTGCATCATCACCGGCGGCGCGTCGTTGCGAAGTATCGGTTACGCCACCGCCGAACTGTTCGCCAAGAACGGCGCCAAGCTGATGCTCATCGACATTGCGATGGACGCCAAGGCGATCGAGGCCATTTCCGCATCGATTATGCGCGCCACAGGCGTGGCGCCGGTCCTTCGCGGGGCTCAGTGCGATATCCAATCGGCGATCGATTGTGATCGTGCGGTCGCTGAGACGGTGGCCGCATTCGGCAGCGTCGACGTGCTCGTCCACTGCGCCGGCATCGTGAAAGCCCAATCGCTGCTCGACATCGACGAGGTCACCTATGACCGCATTCTCGATGTGAACCTCAAGGGCACGTTCAACATCTGCAAGAGCGTTGTGCGCGTCCTTGCGGACCGCAAGCGTGGCGCGATCGTCAATCTCGCCTCAGTCGCGGCGCAGCGCGGCGGCGGACTTGTCGGTGGCGCCCACTACGCCGCGTCGAAAGGCGGCGTCATCAGCCTGACGAAGTCTATCGCGCGCGAGTTCGGACCGCAGGGCATCCGCGCCAACGTCATCTGCCCCTCGATGATCGAGACCGGCATGCTCGACGGCAACGTCACTCCAGAGCAATTCGAAACCATCGTTGCAGGCATTCCGCTGAAGCGCGCCGGCAAACCTGCTGATATCGCCGGTGCAGCCCTGTTCCTGGCGTCTGATCTTTCCGCCTACGTCACCGGTGCCACGCTCGACGTTAACGGCGGCAGCCACATTCACTGAATCGCATCGCCGCAAGGCCACGGCGTTGAGTGCCAACGACAGACTGGCCAAAATACTGAACCGAGGACAACGCCCATGAAAGCGACAAGACGAACTCTGATCAAAACCGGAGCCGCAGGCGGAACGGCGATGGCCGTCTCCGCGCTCGCTGCACCCGCCATCGCGCAGTCAGCACCCGAGGTAAAATGGCGCATGACGGTGAGTTGGCCGAAGTCGCTCGACACGCTGTACGGCGGCTGCGATTTCCTCGCCAAGCGCGTTGCCGAAATGACCGACAACAAGTTCCAGCTGCAGGTGTTCGCGGCGGGCGAACTCGTCCCCGCCTTGCAAGTGCTCGATGCTGTTCAAAACGGGCAGGTCGAATGCGGCCACACGTCACCGTTCTACTACTTCGGTAAAGATCAGACGTTCGCCTTCGGCACCGACATTCCCTTCGGCATGAACCCGCGCATGCGCAATGCTTGGCTGTACCACGGCGGCGGTCTGGAGCTGTTGAACGACTTCCACAAAGCCTACAATGTAACGTTTCTGCCGGCAGGCAATACCAACGGTCAGATGGGCGGTTGGTTCCGCAAGGAGATCAACACGCTCGAAGATCTGAAGGGGATCAAATTTCGCGTTGGCGGCTTGGCTGGAACGATCCTCGCCAAGCTGGGCGTAGTCCCTCAGCAGATCGGCGGCGGCGACATCTACCCCGCGCTGGAAAAAGGCACCATCGACGGCGCCGAGTGGGTCGGCCCGCACGATGACGAGAAACTCGGCTTCGTGAAAGTTGCCAAGTACTACTACTATCCCGGCTGGTGGGAAGTTGGTCCGACGGTTGGCTTGTTCGCCAACATCGAGAAGTACAATGCGCTGCCGAAGGTCTATCAACAGATCCTGCAATCGGCATCGGCTGAGACGAACCAGTGGATGTCGGCCAAGTACGACGCACTCAATCCGCCGGCTCTGAAGCGTTTGGTTGCCAGCGGTGCCGTGCTCAGAGCGTTTTCGCCTGAGATCATGGAAGCCTGCTGGAAGTCCGCCAACGAAGTCTATGACGACATCTCAGCCAAGAACCCGCGCTTCAAGAAGATCTACGATCAGTTCGTCGCCTTCCGGAACGACCAATATCTGTGGAACCAGGTCGTCGATCTGACCATGGACAGCTACATGGTTCGCTTCCGGAACCAAAAGAACTGATACGAAACGCGTTTCGACAACGGCTTGCGCGATGAGGGTTTCATCGCGCAAGTCTTCACATTGAACTCCCACTCGCAAACCCGAGAGATTGATCTATGGCTTGGGCCCTTCACCGCGTCTCCCTTGCGACGCACGATATCGCTGCTGCGCGTGCATTTTTCGGCGACGCGCTTGGGCTCGGGCACCCGCGAGATATCGACCCGAATACGATTGCGTTTGGCGCAGGCAGTCGTGGGGTTCGCATCAGCAAACCGTACAGAGCCATCGACCGCCACAGCGACGCTGTCGTCGGTCCATCCACGGCGCGGCATGTGGCAATCGAGGTGTCCGACCTCAATGTCGTCGCGAGTCGCCTCGACAAGGCGGGTTGCTCGCATGTTGAAGCACCAGCGGGCGACTTTGATCTTCCCGCGATCTACGCGGTGGACCCGGCACTGAATGTCGTGGCCTTCTGCCAGGCCGCAGCGCCACTGACGGCGGACGTTCAGCCGTGGGAAAAAGCCCTCGGATGGGGCCTGCATCACGTCAATCTGTCCGCCGGCAATGTCAGAGAAGCAGTTGCCTTCTACACCGAGATCGCAGGCCTGCCTGAAGGCAAATGGCAGGCGCCTTCCGGTCGCGGTGACTTCAGCATCGATCCAACGGAACTCGCGATCATGCCGCTCAGCAACAACAACCGCGGCATCCACATCATCCGCCCCGACGCAGGGTTCGCCCATCGCAACAACTTCCCGCACAACCCCTCGATTGGCGGGCACCCCGCCATTTACGTGCAGGACGTTATGGCCGTGAAGCAGCGGCTGATCGCGGCGGGCACGCTGGTGTCAGACGCCGGCGTCTATGCCATGGTCGGCATGCATCAGATCTATGCGCTCGATCCGACCGCGAACATGATCGAAGTGAACCAGTTCGTCTGACGACGCGCGGCGTTTGTTGCGCAATCGACAGCAAAGCATCTGTGACTTGCGATCCGACGCGCCTCCGCGCGGCGCAGCAAGGCACAAGAAAAACCGGAGCCTGAGATGCGCATCGGCTACCTTGGTGTCGGCAACATGGGCCAGCCCATGGCTGGCAAATTGCTCGACGCTGGTCATGAACTGTGGATCTACGACGTCCGTGACGATGCGATGCAGCCCTTGCTCGAACGCCAGGCACGACGCGCAGCATCACCGCGTGAGCTAGCCGAGGCCTGCGACCGCATCGTCGTCTCTCTGCCAACGCTTGCCATCTTCCGAGACGCGCTTGCCGGGCCGGACGGCCTGCTTGCAGGCGGCGCGCTCAAGACGCTGATCAACACGTGCACGGTCGGCGGGCCATTCATTCGCGAGATCGAAGCCCTGTGTGCTGCGACAAGTGTCACGGTCATTGACGCGCCGATCAGCGGTGGCGTCGCCGGCGCCAAGGCCGGCACACTGGCTGTTATGGTCTCCGGCGCCGCGGCCGAAGTCGCGGCGTTGACGCCGATATTCGAAGCGTGGGGCAAAACGCTTGTCATCGCAGGCGACAAGCCCGGCGCCGCACAGACGATGAAGCTCACCAACAACATGCTGTTTGCGGTCGCGATCGTCGCGACCTCTGAGGCCATGACCATGTCCGGCAAGGCCGGCATACCCGACGCCGCCATGCTGCAGGTTCTCAACAACGGAACGGGCCGCAATTTCGCAACGATGCACCTGTTTCCCGATGCCGTCGTGCCACGCACGTTTGAGTTCGGTGCAACGATCGAAATTCTGATGAAGGATATCGATCTCGCGATTGAGCAGGGCGAAGATCTCGGCGTGCCGATGTGGGTGTGCCAAGCGGTCCGGCTCGTGCTCAAGCACGGTGTGTTCCAAGGGCGCGCGCAACACGATCTCTCGCGGGTCGTGCAGATTGTCCAGGACGGCGCAAGACCGGCCTGATTGCGGAAGGCGTTTCGGCATTGCGCTTGCCGTTGACGGCCTTGATGTCTCCGGCCGACTCCGGTGTGCGGCCGGCCCGCCGATGGCCCCACGACGACGATGGATAGCAAGTCCGAGCCCCCACCTGCGAGAAATCAACTTGATATCGAGTACTTTCTAGGGCCGATCCAATGTCTGCTCGGGATTTATGGCGCCGCCTTGCCCTTGGTGTAGCTTTTCGCCCAAGCGATGAAGCGGGCGTCCTCGTTGCGGGCGGCATCCTTGTCCTTGGCCCATTCGATGTATGCCGCCACCAGCATGTATTTGTCCCAGCCGGGCGCGAAGCCGTAGAGCTGATCGATCGCATCGTGTGAAACATTGACGCGACGAGGTGCGCTGGCGTCAGCTGCCAGTGGTGCGATCACGACCGGCGACTGACCTGGCTTGTCGGCACGTCGCCAGAACACGGCCTGATCACTTTCAATCGTCATCGTGTAGTCCGGCAGCCGCAGCTGCTGCCGGCTGACGTTTCGGAGTACGTGCCGAAGGGGCACTTGGCACGCTTCATCGTGGCGCTGGTGCGCGAGAGCCCGGATCTCAAGGAGTTTGAGGCGTCGTATCCAAGCGTGCTCGGCCAACCGCCGTTCGATCCGCGCTTGATGGTTGCCTTGCGGCTGACGGCCTACGCGAGCGGCATCTTTTCGTCGCGTCGCATCATGAAGGCTTGCGAGGACCGGCTCGATTTCAAGATGATTGTCGCGCAGGATGTTCCGGATTTCCGCACCATTGCGGAGTTTCGAAAACGTCATTTGCAGGCGCTGGCGAAGCTGTTTGTGCAGGTTCTGCATTTGGAATGGGCCCTGGTGTGCACCGCCCACAATCTCACGAAGCTGTTCAGGGTCGCCTGAGTGATTATGGTTGTGAAATCTGGAAGTCGCTGGGGCTATCTGGACGGGCTCCTAGGAGTCCCGATGCCCGCCGACACTATCATCCCGAGCGGCCTCGACCGCATCACGATCATCCCCGGCTTGTGCAACGGCAAGCCGACTATCCGTGGCATGCGCATTACCGTCGAGACGATCCTAGGGTTCCTTGCAGCCGATGACAGCGCGGCCGACATCCTCGACGCGTATCCGTTGTTGGAGCCTGAAGACATCTCGGCATGCCTCGCCTTTGCGAGTCGCAGCGCCGCACGCCGCTATGCCGTGAACGTGACCAACTGATGCCGCGTTTCATTCTTGATGTTAACCTGCCGCGCCGCTTTCATCTCTGGGCGAAGGCCGATTTCGTGTTCGCCAAGGATGTCGACCCATCTTGGCCCGATGATGCAATCTGGGATCATGCGCTCGCAAACGACCTCGTGATCGTTGCGGTCGACACCGACTTTTACGACCGAGTGCTGGTCGCGCCAGTCTGTCCCAAGATCGTGCATTTCAAACTCTACAATCTCCGCCTCAGGGATTGGCACCCGCTGGTCACGCGCCTCTGGCCGCAGATCGCAACGCTGATAGACACGCATCGGATGGTCATCGTCTATCGTGACCGGATCGACGCGCTGCCGTAGTATCGGCACAGGCCCGGCCGCCTTGCTGCACCAAGCCGGGCGCCACGTGACCGTCCTGAGCATAAATCCGATCCGCACGCTGCAGGCGGCCATTGAAGGTCATGCACTTTGCAGCTCCCGGAGGAGCAATCATTTGGACGCACTCTTACTGGCGTGTATCATCGAAACCAAAAAGCGTTTGGGAGCCCGATATGCAACAATCACGCGATTGGCACGCCTGGACGGCCGACTTCCTCGCCCCGTGGAACCGGCAGGATGTCGAGGGCGTGCTGGCGACCATGCCGGATGATTTTGCGTGGCAGTTTCCAGCCGGTATCCACCCGGAAGGCGCGACCTATCGCGGCAAGGTCGAACTGCGCGCCTGGCTGACGCGCTTCTTCGCCATGATCCCGGATCTTCGCTACGACATTGTCGCGCTACACCCGGGCCCGGAGCATCTCGTCTTGGAAGTGCTGGTCACCGGGCATAACGTCGAAACGGGTCAACCGCTTCGCTTCCAAGCCTGCGACATCGTCCTGTTCGACGGTGACACACCGCGCGAGAAGCGCTCGTATCGCAAGGTTGTTGGGTAGGTATGACGTGCGTAGGTGGGCGCGACCCTTCACCCTTTTTTGACCATCGCTGTTATACGACTCCCGGCCCGCCCGGAGTGTGACCGATGCTCGTTGCCCGTTTCGATGCACCACGTCTCGATGCGCTCGAACGCCGTGCGGCTGCGCGCCCACTCTTTGCCGGCCTGGCGCTGCTTGTAACGGCTTGGCTCGCCCTGTTGTGGCCAGCGGCCATGAATGGCCAGCCGTTTCTGTTTCACGATACCACCGCTTACATTCGTGGTGCGGCGTTTCCGGCGGAGAAGTTCGGTGGTTTGAAAACGGTCTGGTCGGAGGCAGCGGCTGCGCCCGCAGCGGCCCAGAAGGCACCCAGTGTGATTGCCAAATCTGCGAGTTCGGTCGAGGACAAAACCGTATTTGCGGGCCGCTCGATCTATTACGGCTCGCTGTTGTTCTGGGGTTTTGTCGTCGGTGGCATGTGGCTGCCGGTGCTGCTGCAGGCGGCCATCGTTTTGGCGGCTGTGTTCTGCGCGCTGCGGCTGTTGGTGTCCCGCCCCATGACATCGACGGCGCTGACGCTTGTGGCCTTGGGTCTGGCGACGCCGCTGTCGTGGTTCAGCGGCTATATGATGCCGGATCTTTTCGCAGGTTTGGGTGTCCTGTCGACCGCGCTGCTGCTTACGCACATCGACAAGATGCAGCGGTGGGAGCGTGTGTTCTGGTTTGTGCTGCTGACGTTCGCACTGGCCGCACACACGAGCCATCTGGTGACGGCGAGCGCGCTTATCGGCATCGCTGTCGTGGCAAAATTTCTATTGCGGCGCGACCTGCGGGCCTCCGGTTTTGCGCTGATCGCGGGCGCGATCGGTGCCGCGCTGATGGCTGATGCTGCGTTCAGTGTCGCGGTTACGCGTGTCACCGGGGCTGCTCCCGTTCGCCCACCGATGCTGACGGCACGCGTGATGCACAGCGAAACGGGACGGGCGTATCTGAAGACGGTGTGTCCGGCCGCAGGCTATGCCGTGTGTGCTTTCGTGGACCGCCCAGCCATGACAGCCAACGATTTCCTGTGGAGCCCTGACCCGGCGATCGGCGTGTTCACGCAGGCTGATCCCGTCACACGGCGGGCCCTGTCAGAGGAGCAGATGCGCGTGTTCCTCAGTGCGTTCTTCGCTGATCCCGTTGCCAGCACGCGGGAACTCCTGACCCGTTGGGGCATGCTGCTGGCGGTGACGGATATCCCCGAGTTCAACCACGCAGCGGCGGATCGGGCTTATTTTGCTGCCAAGTTACCACCCTTGATCCACGCGACATTCGCTGCGACGCCATCGGCGCAAGGCATGCTGCCAACCGGCATGTTCCAGATGGCATTCCTGCTGACGATGTTCGGCGGCACGGCCGTGTCGATCCTGCTCTTGCGCGGCGAAACAGGACGGATCAACGACATGGCGCTGATCCTGCTGGCCGGCGTGCTGATCAATGCCGCCATCTGCAGTGGGCTATCGGGCGTCGAGCCGCGCTATCAGACACGCATGATCTGGCTGCTGCCGTTCCTGGCGATGACTCTCGGCTGGCGGCGACTGGCGCAAACGGCCAGCACGTCAACGCGCATACCGTTGCCGACCACGGCGGCAGCGTAACGCTCACTGCGGCGCCTGCCGGGGCTGCAGCTCGTGCAGTAAGCCATGCTCCAGCCGCAGGACGCGGTGCATGCGAGCAGCCAGCGCCATATTGTGGGTCGCGATCAAAGCGGCGACGCCCGTGTGCACAATCAGCTCGATCAGCGATTGGAACACGTGATCCGCAGTAGACGGGTCGAGGTTGCCTGTCGGCTCGTCGGCAAGCAGCAGCTTCGGCCTGGTCGCGAGCGCGCGGCAGATGGCGGTGCGCTGTTGTTCGCCGCCCGACAGCCGCGCGGGGCGATGGTCGAGCCGCTGGCCGAGACCCATCATGCCGAGCAGCTCCGTCGCACGCGCTTCGGCCGCGCCGCGCTCGGTGCCTTGGATCAGCAGGGGCATCATGACATTTTCGAGCGCCGTGAACTCGGGCAGCAGCTGGTGGAACTGATACACGAACCCCATTTCGGCCCGGCGCACGCGCGTGCGCGCGTTGTCGTCCATCTTGGCGCAATCCTGGCCATTGACGACGACGCGGCCGGAGTCAGGCGTCTCCAACAATCCCGCCGCATGCAGCAGGGTGGATTTACCCGCGCCCGAAGGCCCGACCAGCGCCACGGCTTGGCCGGGATAGAGTGCGGTGCTGGCGCCAGCGAGGACGTGAATTTCCTTCTCGCCCTGTTTGAAGGTGCGGCGCAGGTCTGTGAGTTCGAGGATCGGCCGCTGCATGCCCGTCTCTTGCATGTGTTCGTCGGCGTCGCAATCGCACCGTTGGGGGTATTCCTCAGGCGTGCATGAGGCTTTTGGGACACGCACCCGAGGCGCAACTGCCACTTGCCGGAGTGGCGATGCCCGTGTCCTGTGAGGCGTTGAGGGATCTGCACGGACGATCGGGGATTGATCGGCCGGGAACTCGGGAGTTCGATATGAGCATCTTCAGTGCCATCAAAGACGCAATCTTCGGCGGGCCCGCAGCGGCCGCCGAGATGACCACCGCACCCGCAGCCCCCGCAGTTCCAGGTGCTCCCGCGACGCCAAGTGCTGTGCCGGGTTCGGCCCCTCCAGCAGCACCTGCGTCAGCGCCGGGTGCCGCCGCGGCACCGGCCGCCAAGGCAGCGCTGCCCAAGATCGACGTTGCAGCCGTGCTCGACAAACGCGATGAAGACAGCGACGAAGATCTGGATTGGCGCGTGTCCATCGTCGACTTGATGAAGCTGCTCGATCTCGACTCGAGCCTGAAAGCACGCAAGCAGCTCGCCCAGGAACTGCACTACAGCGGTGACATGGGCGACAGCGCCAAGATGAACGTCTGGCTGCACAAGCAGGTCATGACAAAGCTGGCAGAGAACGGCGGCACTGTTCCAGCAGATCTCAAGCACTGACGACTGACCCCGGTCGTTACCGAACGCCGCCGCGCCGCCAACTTGACAGTGCAGTCCGGACGGAACACTCAAGCGGCACGATGGGCCGGGGGCACATGCTATCCGCAGATTCGACCGCTGCGCAGAACCGCGTCGCGCGACGGCTCGCCGTTGGCGCGCTCGCGGCTGCCCTCCCGCTCGCGGTGCTGTTCGTACGCTGGAGCGATATCGACATCTCCGTTTCCAGTCTATTCTACGAGGGAAACCGCGACTTTGTCGGCCATCTCGTCTGGTGGTGGGAGCCGTTGCGCAATGCGTTCCAGGCGTTCTATGCGGTATGTGTCGCCGTTGCCATGTTTGGCTTGTGGCGCTCAATGCGCGGGGCCTCCTGGTTGCGACGGTCCCGCTTCGCTTGGATCTATCTGTCGGCCTGCCTCCTGATCGGCCCCGTCCTCGTCACGCACGGTATGTTCAAGTCCCCTTTCGGCCGACCGCGGCCCATGGAGATTGCAGAGTTCGGCGGCGCCAAAACGTTTAAGCCGGCATTTGTGCCATCCGATCAATGCACGTGGGGATGCTCGTTCGTCTCGGGTGAGACGGCATCCACGTTCATGCCGTTTATGGCCGCGGCGGTTCTGGCCCCGCAAATGGCGCCAGCCATCGTCGTTGGTGGCACCATTGTCGGTCTCGCCGCCGGCGGCGTGCGCATCGTGCAAGGCCGACACTTTCTCAGCGACGTGATTTTCGCCGGCCTTGCCATGGCCCTCGTCGCAGGCCTCACACTGCCGCTCGCGCGCCGGATAGACGCGGCTATGGCTCGGCGCGATAGAGGTTGAGCCGCTGCAGCGGCTTGCCGCCTTGCGGGATGTCGACTGGCTCGAGCGGTATGATGCGTTTAAACGACTGGCCCAGCAAAGCTTGTGCGGCCTCAAGCGTCAAGTTTGGCGAAACGATGATCGCGGTTTGGCCAGCCGGCGCGCGATTGCCATAGAGCACACCGAAACTGCGCGCATCCTCGCACAGACACCGCACGGCGATCTCCCCATCGAGTGCGATGCCGAGCCGTCCGGCTTCGTGCCAGCGCACGGCCGCGACATAAGCCACACGCGGATCCATCGTGTGTTTCACGAGAGCCGCGCGCAGCGGCGCCCAGGAGACGGTTTCATCGAGGGGATATGGGACCTTTGCCAGCGCTGCGACAGGCGGCCAGGGCAGGCGCGATACCCCGATCACAAGCGCGAGGATGACGCCGATGGCCGCGACGCTGCCCTTGAGCCAGCTTTCCGCGCGCGGCTGTCCCGCTGCAATATCACGATCCAGGTCGCGGCCAACCAGCAGGCACCAGAATAGATACCCAGGTGCTGCCCAGTGAAACAGTGTTTTCGAGCCTGTGAAAGCAAGTGCCGAGAAGACTGCAACTGGCCCGGCGCCGAGGCACACCAGCAGCCATGCTCGTGCGTCCGCTGGCCCCGCACGCAGCGCGCGCCAGACACTGATCACAATCGCGATCCAAACCCACGGCGCCATGAACAGCGCCTGCCCTCCGAGCGCCGCAAAACCGTTGCCGATCGCAAGCTTCGCCACGCGCGCACGCCCCGCCTGAAAGGCGAACGAGGCCCAATCGTGCTGCATGTTCCAGATGATCACGGGGGTGAACATGACGGCCGCGATCAGGACGGCGATGTAGGGCCACGGGCGCCACAACCAGTGCCGATGCTCAGGCGAGGTGAGCACGAACAAGCCAACGCCAGCGAACAGAAACACACCATGCAGCTTTGAGAGACAGGCAAGCCCCGCGGCAACGCCCGTCAGCAGCCACCATTTCGGTGCCGCGGCGTCAGGCCCAAAGAGAGCACGCGATACACACACCAACGCGGCCAACATAGCAGCGATCAGCGGACCGTCTGGCAGCACGAATGTGCCCGTGGTCCACCCGATGACCGGCGCGACATTGAGCGTGACGGCTGTAAAAAAACCCGCCCGCGCGTTGAACAGGTCACGCCCCGCCAGATAGGCAAACCACGTCGTCAGCGAAAACAGCAACAGGAACGGCAGGCGGACCAAGACCGAGCTGTCCGCTCCAAGCATGCGTCCGATACGTGCCAGCCACCAGGCCAGGGGCGGATGATCGAAGGTGGAGAGTTCGAACGTCTTTGCGGTTGAAACCGTATAGGCCTCGTCAATGCCGAGGCCGACGAAGGCTGCAAGCAGCAAGCGCCCGATTAGGGTGATGCCAATCAGGAGACACAGCCACCACGTGATTGTGTGGCCTCGCCATACCGTCATGCCCGCCATATGAGCCTGCTCGACAAGGCGTAGTTCCAAACTGCGCCGATGATAGAGCCGATAATGCCAGCCACCCACCACGACGGGGATTGCGCATAGAGCCAGGCCGCAACGCCGATGTTGCTCAAGGCTCCGATGCCGCAGATGACGTAGAAGACAAACAGCGCCTTGATCGCAGCGGCCCCGACGAGACGCTTGTCGCCATAGGTGAAGGCGTTGTTAAAGGCGAAGTTCGAGGTCATGGCGACGAACGTCGCTGCGGCTTGCGCCGGCACGAACTCGACCCCAAACGAGCGGAAAAACAGCAGCGCAAGCAGATGCACCGCAATGCCGAGCGCGCCAACTGCCACGAAGTTGACGAACCGGATCGGCACCAGGCCACCGGTCGCTTTCGAGACCAGCAGCCCGACGAAATCCATGGCGACGCGCATGCCGAGCTTTGATTCTCCGCTCTGGCGAACACCGAAGGCGTACGGCACTTCCAGCACGCGGAACGACGGCTTGCCCTTGTCACGCGCTGACAGGAGATCGAGCAGAATCTTGAACCCCTCGGAGGCGAGGTTGGGCGCCACCTCTCGCAGCGCTTTGCGGGACAACGCAAAAAAACCACTCATGGGATCGGTAATCGAGACACCCGTGACCAAGCGGGCTGCTTTGGCGGACAGGTGGCTGATCTGGCGGCGGCCAGCCGAAAAGCTTTCGTCTGAGCCCTCGCCCACATAGCGGCTTGCGACCACGACATCGGCCTCGTCGCGCTGGATATGGCGGGCCATGACAGCGAGTGTGTTGGCGTCGTGCTGCAAATCGCCGTCCATGACCATCAGCACTGGCGCGCTTGAAGACAACAAGCCTTCGATGCAGGCGCCGGATAATCCGCGGCGGCCATAGCGCTCGATGCAGCGCACACGTACATCCGTCTTGGAGATTTCGCGCGCGCGCTCGGCGGTGCCGTCGGGCGAAGCATCATCAACAAAGATGAGTTCCCAGCGGAAGCCCATGAGCGCCTGGTCCACCGCCGCGACCACAGCCGCAACGTTGCCGGCCTCGTTGAAGGTCGGCACGATCACAGCCACTTCCAGCGTCTTGGGCGCTGGCACCGTGTTCTGCGTTCCGGTGAGCGATGCACCCTCAGATGACATTACGGCTGGCGCCTCTTGATGCTTTGGGATTCTATGGTCATTCAGTGCAGCGTGCGGGCTCTTAACAGGACAGCAAGTCGGGGTGCAACGCGACTTCTGTGTGTCGTCGTCGATCTTCAAACGTTCTGTGGGTGTCATGCTATCGCCGCACGGGGTGCTATTGTGGGCGTGCGATCGCGGAGGAGATGCATGTCGCGGGTTCAGGTTGCCATCTTTGCGTTTGCCGGCTGGGCCATCTGCGCGATGGCTTCAGCACAAGCGCCCGATGACGCCCGCGTGAGGGCGCTCGGCCAGCATCTCGCGCGCGAATGTGTCACGTGCCACCGGCTGGATGGCGTCGACAATGGCATTCCGGCGATTGTCGGCTGGAAGGTCGAGGAGTTTGTCGACACCATGGGATTTTACAAGGGTGGCCAACGGCCGAACCAGGCCATGATGTCGGTCGCCCAATCGCTCGACGACGAGCAGACGAAGGCGCTTGCCCTCTGGTTCGCAGCTCAGCCGCCGCCGGCCAAGAAGGCGCCAGTGTCCGCGCCGCCGAAGAAGAAGTGATCTGCAGAAAGTCATGTTCCCCGCGCCTGCAACAGCGCCCACAGCCGATGCGGCAACACAGGTACCTTGCGCACCGTCACGCCCGTCGCGTGGCGGATCGCACCGAGGATGGCCGGCGCTGTCGCAATGAGCGCGGGCTCGCCGACGCCTTTGGCACCGAACGGACCTTCAGGGTCCGGATCTTCGATGATGTGCGTCGTGATCGGCGGAATGTCGCCGGCTGTCGGTATCAGATAATCGTGCAAGTTCTCGGTTTTGCCTGAGACGAACTCCTCCATCAGCGCGAGCCCCAGACCCTGCGCGATGCCGCCGTGGATCTGGCCCTCGACCAGCATCGGATTGATGGCGCGGCCAACGTCGTGGGCGGCGTGGATGTGCAGCACCTTGGTCGTGCCGAGGGCCGTGTCGACCATCACCTCGGCGATCTGCGCTGCAAAGCCGTAGGTGGCATAAGGAATGCCCTGGCCGTTGGCGTCGAGGGGCGTGGTCGGCGGGTCGTAGCGGCCGATGGATTCGAAGCCGTAAAAGCCCTCGGGGATGATGTCCGCCAACGACACACGGCGTTCGCCATTGCTGCCTGCGAGCAGCGTTGCGAACTGACCACCATGTTCGAACGCGAGCTTGGTATCTGCATCGACGTTGGCATGACGCAGCAACTTTGCCCGCAGCTGCTCCGCCGCGCGCCGCGCCGCGTTGCCTGACACGAACGTCTGCCGTGAGGCGGATGTCTTGCCGGCATCGAGTGTCGCGTCGGTATCACCGACCAGCGGACATACCGCGATGTCAGCGCCATCGATCTGCAGCGTCTCGCGCACTATCTGCACGAGGATGGTTGAGATACCCTGTCCGATATCGACCGCGCCGCTCCAGATGATCACGCGTCCGTCGCGCTCGAGCGAGATACGCATCTCGCTCGGATTGGAGAGCGCGGTGTTGCCACAGCCGTACCACATGCACGCGATGCCAACGCCGCGCTTGTGGCGCGCATTGCCAGCGTTGTGGGCGCTTGCGTCCAACAAAGCCTTGTCCCATGTGGGTTTCAACGCATCGAGACACTGCGGCAGACCTGCCGACGCGACGAGTACTTGTCCTGATGCAGTTGCATCTCCGGCTTTGAGCGCGTTGATGCGCCGGATGTGCCAGCGGTCGAGCCCAAGCTTTTCCGCGAGATCGTCCATCAGCGCTTCGTTGGCGATGGCCGACTGCGGCACGCCGAAACCGCGGAACGCACCGGCCGGCGTTTCGTTGGTCAGGACGGCGCGCGTCCGATTGTGCACGTTCGGCACTTTGTACGGACCGTGCGCGTGGATCGGCACGCGATTGGCGACCGTTGGTCCCCACGAGGCGTAGGCGCCGGTATTGAAGTCGCCGGACATCTCATAGGCGGTGAGGCGGCCGTCCTTGTTCGCGGATGCTTTCGACGTGATGCGCGCCGGATGCCGCTTGGTGGTCGCGACCATGCTCTCGGTGCGCGAGTAGGTGAGCGAGACGGGCTTGCCGACGCGAGCAAGCGCCACCGCCAATATCGGCTGCACGGAGACATCGAGCTTGCCGCCGAAGCCGCCGCCGCATGCCGTCGGCGCGATGCGCACGTCCGCGTCAGCCAAGCCGAGCACACGCGCGACATCCTCGCGATCCATGTGCGGAGACTGCGTGCAGGCCGAAATGACGACTTGCCCGCGCTCTCCCCACGCATGCCCCGCCTCCGGCTCGATATAGGCATGCTCGACAAAGCTCGTTTCGAACTGCCCTTCTGCCGTCGCCGCCGCATCGGCATGTCCGCGCACGACATCACCCGTTCTGAGATTGCCGCGTGTCAGCACGTTGTCGGGCAGATGCGCGTGGATTGCATGTGCGCCCTCGGCCAGGGCCGCATCGATGCCGGTCACCGGCGACAGCGGCGTCCACGTGATCGGAAACGTTGCGAGGTCGATCGCATGCAAATTTTGCCCGACGAGTGCCGCCACGGCCTCGGCGCGAAAGCGCGTCTCGCGCTCAGCGAACACAGGCTGGTCCTTCGTGTGCGGAAAGATGCCGAAACTGTTGGCGCCCGGCACGTCGGCCGCTGTCAGGATCGTCGCGAGATCATGCTGCTTTGCGAACGCGTCGAGATCGCCAAACGAGAACGCAGCCCGAGCATGCGGGGAGCGGATGACGCGAATGCCCAGGGTGCCTTGAGGGATCGCGTCGGCGGCGAAGTTCGAGTAGCCCTTGGCGGCGTATGCGGCGCCTTGGTTTTTCGCCGAGGTGCCAACGCCCGTGTCCGGTGCGGCCGCGATCGGCGCATCACCCGCAGCGGCGACGATGGCTTCTACGATCTTGATGTAGCCCGTGCAACGGCAGAGCACGCCACCGATGGCGTCTTCGATCTCGCGGCGCGACGGGCTGCCGTTGCGCGTCAACAATCCGTGTGCGGCGCCGATCATGCCGGGTGTGCAGATGCCGCACTGCGCTGCACCGTGGGCGATGAAAGCATCCACGAGCCGGCTCATTTCAGGCCACATTTTCCAGCTGTCGATGGTCGTGACCTTTCGGCCGCTGGCCTGAGCTGCGGGCACGAGGCACGCGCAGACGGCCTCGCCATCGAGCAGCACAGTGCATGAGCCGCAGTCGCCAGCATTGCAGCCAATCTTGGTGCCCTTACGTGGATTTCGCCCGCGCGATGTTTCGCCGGCACGCAGGACATCGGCGAGGGTATCGCCCGGCGCGGCGTAGAAAAGCTCGACCACGCCGTCGACGGTGAAGGTTACGGCACCAACTGTCATGCAGGTCTCCGGTGCGACGCAGCCGCTTGATCGAGAAGGTCCGCAACCAACTGCAACGCAGCAGCGCGGCGATAGTCGGCATCCGCGCGCACGTCGTCGATCGGCGCAAGTTGCGCAAGATCATCCGCTGTCGGCTGAATATCGCCGATGCGTGTGCCCGCAAGTCGCGCTTCCAGTTTCGGCAAACGTTGTGCGACCGCGGAGCATGCGCCGACAGCAATGCGGGCGGAGCGGACAATGCCCGAGGCATTGTCTATGTCGAACGTGCCCGAGACCATGGCGATTGAGATAACCAGATATCGGCGCGCGCCGAGTTTCAGGAAATGGCCGCGGCCGGGCCGTTTTGGCACGATGATCCCCGTGACAAGCTCACCGGGCCTGAGCCGTGTCTTGCGATTTCCCTCGATGAACGTGTCGACCGACATAATCCGACAATCGCCGACCGACATGCACGCGATTTCGGCATCGAGCGCGATTAATGGCGGAGCACCATCGGCAGCCGGTGATGCATTGCAGATATTGCCCCCGATCGTTCCCCGGTTTTGAATCTGGATGCCG
Organism: Hyphomicrobiaceae bacterium; assembly: GCA_031374735.1. Lineage (GTDB taxonomy): Bacteria > Pseudomonadota > Alphaproteobacteria > Rhizobiales > Hyphomicrobiaceae > JABFRJ01. The sequence goes on from JANMGQ010000033.1 coordinate 69,081, forward strand.
CCGACCTCGCGCGCAGCGATCTTAAGGCCGTCGAACACTGGCGGCAGTGAAGCATTGATTAAATCGGTCCAAGTGGCCAAGGCACCGATGTGCCAGTCGTGAACTCTTTCAACGATATCGCGCATTCCATTTAGGCGAGAAATGTCGAGTACATCTCTCATTTCAATGCCACGCCATGCAGCTTGCGATGTCGCCGCTGGGTAGATATCCGTGCCACCGGCGACAATCTTCAATGACGAATTTCGAGCAAGCAACTGTAGCGCGTCGTCAAGCGTGGCGGGTTGAAAGTAGCGGCTCACTTCACCCCCTCCGGCCACATCAGCGCCGCCTGCTCCGCCGTGTAATACCCCCGCGCCACATCGCGGGCGATCAACGCTCGAGACCGCGCGGCCGGATCGCCATAGCCGCCGCCACCGGGCGTTTTCACCGTGACGCGATCTCCAACCGCAAGCTCGATACCCTGATCCTTGGACAGATGTTTCGGCCGGTAGGTCTCAGCCCCGCGCGTCACGACAACCTCATTCACCGCTCCCGCGGCGCCGCCAACAACACCCGGCGGGCCGAACCGCCCGTGGTCCATGACGAACGACAGCCGCGCATCGCCGCGCAAAATCTCGATCTCATAGTCGACGCCGAAGCCGCCGCGCGTCTCGCCAGCGCCGCCGGAGCCTTCGTGCAACGCAAAGCGACGGAACAGGACCGGGAACTTCTGTTCCATGACTTCGATCGGCGCGGTCTTGGAAATGCCGATGGTGCTGCACCCGTTGGCGAGGCCGTCGTGGTCGATGTTGCCGCCGTAGCCCCCGCCGGTGATCTGGTACATCACGTAGCCCTGGCCCGTGGCGGGATCGTTGCCGCCGAGGCAGAGGTTGCCCGAAGTGCCAGCGGGTGCGGCTGTCACCTTGTGCGGGATGGCGTGGGCGAGTGCGAGGAACACGGCTTCGGCTATGCGCTGTGAGACTTCCGCCGCGCAGCCTGACACGGGGCGCGGATATTGCGCATCGAGGAACGTGCCTTCGATGCCGGAAATGCTCAGCGGCGCGAACGCACCCGCATTGAGCGGCGTATCCGGGAAGATGTGGCGTACGGCGAGATACACGGCCGAGATCGTCGTGGCACTGACGGAGTTCATCGGGCCACGGCAGGGCGGTGACGACCCCGCGAAGTCGAATGCAAGGCTGTCGCCGCTCTTGGTGATGGCGAGCGCAATGCGCAGCGGCGCGTCGACGATGCCATCGGAATCGACGAAGGCTACGCTGCGATAGACGCCATCAGGGATCGCAGAAATGTGCGCGCGCATCAGCGACGCCGCGCGCGTCTCAAGTTCCGCGATCGCCGCTCGCACCACGGGCAGGGTGTGGCGATCGATGAGCTCCGTCAGCTGACGTTCGCCCACTTTCAGCGCGGCTGCCTGCGCCTTGATATCTCCGATGCGTTGGTCGGCGACGCGGATGTTCGACATGATGATGGCGTAGATTTCGGGGTCGATCACGCCGCGCTTGAACAGTTTCACGGGCGGCAGGCGCAAGCCTTCCTGCTCGACTTCGGTTGCGTGCGCGGAGAATCCGCCGGGCACCATGCCGCCGACGTCCGGCCAGTGGCCGGTGTTTTGCAGCCAGCAGACGTGCTCGCCCTGGTAGTAGAAGGGCAGCGCGAAACGCACATCCATCAGGTGCGTGCCGCCGAGATAGGGGTCGTTGACGATGTAGATGTCGCCCGGTTCGGGCTTGCCGGCCTTGCCCTCTCGGATCAGGCGGACAAGGTGTGCGGTGGAGGCCTGCATGGTGCCGACGAACACCGGCAAGCCCAGTTCACCCTGTGAGATCAGACGACCGTCGTCGAGCGCATAGATGCCGTCGGCGCGATCATCGGCCTCGGCGATCACGGGAGAAAACGCCGCGCGAGAAAAGGCGGTGTCCATCTCGTTGCAGACCTGACGCAGGCCGGCTTCGATAACGGCAAGGGTCAGGGGATCGATTACAGGCATGTGGGTCCCGGCGTTGCGCCGACCTTGTCGGCGCTCGGGCATGGCAGCGTCAAGACGGATAGCTGTGACGCGGATCGATCAATGTTACTTTCTCTTTCGAGACTTTTGCGTCGACACGTTTCCTGGCCGCTGAGTGAGTGCGGAACCTGCAAGCGACTTGGCCGATGTGCTCTCCTTGGGCTCGTGCAGGATCTTGCCAGCCTTCGAAGCGATTGCCTTGCTCGTGTCTTTGGACTTGCTACCGGTTTGCGTAAGCGCAGATGCAGCGACGGCCTTATCGGTACGGGGCGCCACCTTGCTGTACAGCACCTTCGCCGCTGCGGACGCGATCCGCATGGCTCCAGCCTCCGTGGACTTGAGTTTTGCAGTCGCGAATTTGCGATCCGGATCGACTGTCCTTTCCGCCGCCGAGCGAGGATCTGCTCCGCGGCCGATCGTGTAGTCGCCATCGACAACGGCTTCTGCAGCGAGGCCAATCTGGCCGCGATCGACGAGCGAAAAATCGACGCCTACATCGCGCCGGGCCGAGCAAAAGATCCGACCAAGGACAATGGCAAGCCGGGCGGACCGAAAACGCAGGCGATGCGCAAAAAGATCGACGACGGCGGCTACGAAACGCCCTACCGGCTACGCAAGCACGTGGTCGAGCCGGTGTTCGGGCAGATCAAACAGGCGCGCGGCTTGCGCCAGTTCCTGTTGCGGGGCGTCGAGACCGTGCGCCTGGAATGGGCCCTGGTGTGCACCGCCCACAACCTCACGAAGCTGTTCAGGGTCGCCTGAGTGACTATGGTTGTGAAATCGTGGAGCCGCTGGGGCTATCTGGACGGGCTCCTAGCAAACTCGTACGCCCCTAAGCGGGACGCTGGGTGTCTGACCTGAGGTCAGACACCAACAATCGCGACACCAACAATCGCGACCCAGCCCGAAATGTTGCGCCGCGGGATTGACAAGTCCCGCTGCCGCCATCCGATGGGCGGCGGCATCAGCGGGACGCGGGCATGGCAACGTCGACGGACAACATCTACGACTATATCATCGTCGGCGCGGGAACAGCAGGCTGCCTGCTGGCCAATCGCTTGTCGGCTGATCCGGCTGCGCGCGTGTTGCTGCTTGAGGCCGGCGGCAAGGACAACTATCACTGGATCCACATCCCCGTCGGCTACCTCTACCTGATGGGCAATCCGCGCGCGGATTGGGGCTTCAAGACGGCCGAGGAGCCGGGCCTCAATGGCCGCGCGCTCAACTACCCGCGCGGGCGCGTGCTCGGCGGCTGTTCGTCGATCAACGGCATGATCTACATGCGCGGGCAGGCGCGCGACTACGACCAGTGGCGCCAGATGGGCAACACGGGCTGGGGCTGGGACGATGTGCTGCCCTACTTCAAGCAGCATGAGGATCAATACGCGCTTGAGCCGTCGGCGTTCGACGACGTGCACGCACGCGGCGGGGAATGGCGTATCGAGCAGCCGCGCATCCGCTGGGATATTCTCGACGCCTTTCGCGATGCAGCCGAGCAGGCGGGCATTCCGAAGACGGACGATTTCAACCGCGGCGACAACGACGGCTGCGGCTATTTCCACGTCAACCAGAAATCAGGCGTGCGCTGGAACACGTCGAAAGGCTTCCTGCGTCCTGTGCAGCATCGCAAGAACCTGACGGTCGCAACCAATGCACTTGTGCAGTGGCTCAAGATCGACCGCCAGCGCGTGACCGGCATTGCCTACACCCGCGACGGCGAAAACCTGGCCGCGACGGCAAAGCGCGAGGTGATCCTGGCCGCGGGTTCGATTGGTTCGCCGCATATCATGCAGGTTTCGGGCATTGGCCCGGCAGCCGTGCTGCGGGAAAAGGGCGTCACGGTGCTGCATGATCTGCCCGGCGTCGGCGAGAACCTGCAGGATCATCTGCAAGTGCGCTGCGCCTATCGCGTGTCGGGCGTCGCGACCATGAACGAGCGCTATCAGAGCCTCGTGCAGCGCGCCAAATTCGGCCTGGAATACCTGATGTTTCGACGCGGCCCGATGACCATGGCGCCGTCACAGCTGGGCGCCTTCACGCGCTCCGATCCAAGCCGCGAAACGCCCAACATTCAATATCACGTGCAGCCGCTGACCCTGCCGAAGTTTGGTGAGCCGCTTGATCCGTTCCCGGCCTTCACCGCAAGTGTTTGTAACGTGCGCCCGACCAGCCGCGGCCATGTGCGCCTGACTTCGCCCGATCCGCGTGCGCATCCCGAGATCCGCCCGAACTATCTGGCGACAGAGGATGATCGCCGCGTCGCCGCGGACGCAATCCGCGTCACGCGCCGCATCGTTTCAATGCCCGCGCTGCAGCGTTTCTCGCCTGAAGAGTTTCGCCCCGGCCCTGAGATCACCGAGGATGGTGAACTCGCCAAGGCTGCTGGTGTTATTGCGACCACGATTTTTCATCCGGTCGCGACCTGTAAGATGGGGACGGACAATCTCTCGGTCGTCTCGCCGCGCCTGAAGGTGCATGGCCTCGACGGCCTGCGCATCGCGGATGCCTCGGTCATGCCGACGATCACGTCGGGCAACACAAATTCGCCCACGCTCATGATCGCGGAAAAGGCCGCGACGATGATCCTGCAGGATGCGCGCAACGCCTAGCGGCGCAGGATCATCTCGGTAGTGCGGTAGCCTGCATCGGCGGGAATGTTCAGGCGCATGCCGCCGTCGATCTTGGTCATCTCGGGCATGACAGTTACAACTGTGCGGGCGCGCGCAGCAGCCAAAGCTGCCGCCACAGTGTCGGTTTCCGAGAGCAGTTCGACGTTCAAGCGCGTGGCCGGCACCAACGTTTGCCGGCCAGCATCGGATTCGGCCAACAGATCCTTGGGACGCATCCAAAAGCTCGACACGGCCTCACGTCCATCGTGCACGGCTGTCTGTCCCGGCAGAGCCGCGATCAGAAAAAAGTGCGTCTCAAAACGCTTCGGCACCGAAGCGGGCGTGATCCAATGGGCGAAGGGGGCCATAAGGTCGAGGGCGGGCGTCAGAGCCTTCTCGGTCATCAGCTGCGAGAACATCACGGTTTGGTCGAGCAATGGCGTGCGCAGATGCTCTGAGATGTGCGTCGCCGTTTCAGGCGCGATCGGGCCGCTTGCCGTCTTGGCAATCAGCAGGCCGGATTCCTCGAAGGTCTCACGGACAGCGGCGATCCAATAGGCGCGGTCGGGCGCTTTTGGCGCAGCGATGTTTCCCCAAGCCGCGGCACGATCATCAGGATCGAGTTTGCCACCGGGAAACACCACGGCGCCGCTCGCCATGTCGACCTGACGGTCGCGTGCCACCATGAACACCTCAAGCCCAGCCGATGTGTCGCGCACAATCAAAACTGTCGCGGACGGGCGGGGTACGGCTGGCGTTGTGGTCGTCATCTGGGCCTCGATCGGGGACGGGTGCAACTGTGAGCTGGCATGTGGTCAATTGATGAAGATGTTGACCCGTCGCTTTGCACGCCCGAGGTAGGCAAAGGCGAAACCGATGCTGGCGAACAGAAACCAAGCCGGCAGCGAAATGAGCGGCAGGATGACGTTTTTCCACAAGATGGGATGCACGCCGTTCGACACAGCCGCTTGCGCCTTGGTCAGCATGACGGGCGAAAAGTCACGCCAGTGCATGAACAGCGACGTCATGCGGAAACCGCTGCCATTGGCATAGCGCGTGTAGTCCGCCGCCAGCGCGACAGCTGCGAACAAGAAGAATATACCAGCAAAAATTCTCAGCGCCGCACCCATGGCGCGTCTCCGACTCTGTTGCGTTGCCAAAGCATAGCACAGCGAGTGAACGCGGCGACAGGTGCGAATCTGATCTTGGCTTAACTGCGCAGTTGTACGCGACACAGAGTTGCATCGCCTTCGCCCTCAAGACGTGGCCGACTGGCCCCATGAGCTCAACACCGCCGCCCTCGTCCGTCCTTCACGCCGCTTATGGCACCGTCGCCATCGCGCTGCTAACGATCATGGACGGCTTCATCAAAGCCGTCTCCGGGCCATTTTCTACTCTACAAATCTTATGGCTGCGGTTTGCGCTCACGGCTGCGATCGCCGCGCTGCTGCTGGTGCTTTGGCGCACGCCCTGGCCAACCCGCAAGACACTGCCGCAACATTTTGTGCGCGCGGTCCTGATGATCATTTCGAACGGCACTTTCATCTATGCGCTCGGCGCTTTGCCACTTGCTGAGGTTTTCGCGTTGGCTCTGACCGCGCCACTTTTCCTCGCGGCGCTCGGTGCCGTGACGCTGAAGGAAACCGTGACGATGCAAACACTGGGCGGGCTGGCGCTCGGGTTCGCTGGCATGCTGATCATTGTCTTTGGGGATCGTGTATTGGGACTGTCGCCCAGCGGTGCAGCCAACACTGAGCGCACCCCGCTCGCGCTGCTTGCGGCCCTGACGGCGCCGGTCACATATGCGGTCGGCCTCGTGCTGTTGCGCCAACAAGCCACCGGCGAGGCGCCGGTGCAGGTGGTTTTCATCCAGGCGCTGCTGGTGACGCTGCTCGTCACACCGGCGCTTGCCTTCACGACATGGTCGTCGGCGCAGATCCAGCACTGGCCGACGATTGCTGGCATCGGTGTGGCAAGCACCGCCGGCTATCTCATTTTGGTCAAAGCGCTCTCAGGCCTGACCGCTGTGCGCTACAGTGTCATCGAGTACACCGGCTTAGTGTGGGCGGCGCTGATCGGCTGGTTGTGGTTTGCCGAGCAGCCGACAGTCGCGCTGGTGTTGGGCGCGGTGTGCATTGTCGTGGGAGCGCTGACCACCGTGCTGCAACGCCATGCCGATGGCGGCAAAGGCGCGTGACCGCAGACCAGCGTCCCATAGTTGTCCCGCCCTCAGAACCGCTTCAGCAGCCGCTCGATGTACTCAAGCTCCGCCGGAGTGCGCTGCTGGTCGCCTGAGCGCTTGCGCAGTTCTTCGAGGATTTCGCGCGCGCGTTGCGCGTCGATCTGATCCGGCACCTTGGTCAGCAGGCCCGGATCGGAGCCGTCAACCGTGCCTTCGTTTGGCGCCCGACCGAGGGGATCGAGACGGCTCGGATCGCCGTTCGGACCTTGCTGCCCCTGGCCCTGCTGCTGGCCGCGCTGCATTTGGCGGGCCATCTCGCGGGCCATGCCCTGCGCGCCTTCGCGCAGCTTCTCGAGCGCACGGCTTTCGGCGTCCGCCGCGCCAGCCATATCGCCGCGCCGCAAAGCCTCTTGAGCTTCGCGCATGGCGTCACCAGCTTCACCGAATTGCTCGGGCGCTTGCATACCCATGCCGCCCATGCCGCGTTGCAACTTGTCGAGCATGTCGCGCAGGCCCTGCTGGCGATCAGCCATGCCGCCCGGTCCGCCCTGCTCCTGGCCGCGGTTCTCGCCGCCTGGTCCTGGCTGCTGGCCCTGCCCCGGTTGCTGGCCGCGCTGGCCCTGTTGACCCTGGCCCTGTTGACCCTGGCCTTGCTGACCTTGGCCCTGTTGCCCGCGCTGACCCTGCTGCCCTTGCTGGCCTTGTTGCCCGCGCTGACCTTGTTGGCCTTGCTGGCCTTGCTGTCCTTGTTGACCTTGCTGTCCTTGTTGACCTTGTTGGCCTTGTTGGCCTTGTTGGCCTTGTTGGCCTTGCTGACCTTGTTGGCCTTGCTGTCCCTGCTGCTGCTGGAACGTCTCGTCGAGCAACTGCTGTTGCTTGTTCAGCAGCTCGCCGAGCTCATTCATCATCTGGTTCATCTGGCTCTGCTGGCCATTCTGACCCTGCTGGCCCTGCGCCATGCGGCCGGACTGCAGACGCTCCATGAGGTCGCGCAGTTCCGACAGCATCTGCTCGGCCATTTCCTTGTTGCCCGAGCGCATCATGTCTTCGATGTTGCGCATCATCTGCTCGATGTCGCGCTGGCTGTAGGTCTGGCCCTGCTGCTGCTGGCCACCCTCCTGGGGCGGATTGTTTTCAGCCTGGCGCTGCAGTTCCTGCATGAACTCGGCCATGGCCTGTCGCAGCTCCTGCATCAGGCGCTGGATCTCCTCATCCGAGGCGCCATCGCGCAGCGCCTGAGACAACCGCTCCTGGATCTCACGCAAATTCCGTTCGGCGTCGGACAACGAGCCATCCTCAACGCGCACGGCGATCGCCCACAGCTGCTTGATGGCGCTGTTGCGCACAGACCGCGCATTGCGGCCGTCCTGGGCAAGGCGGTGATAGACGTTGCGCAGGCCCACATAGACCTTGAGGTCCTTCATGAACTCCTGCGGCTCATCTGTGATGAGCTCCAGCGCCCGCATCACGTCTTTCTTCTGACGCGGGTCTTCGATCAGCTTGAGGCGTTGTTCGATCAGCGCCTTGGCCAGCGTCTTGCGGAACGTGCGCGCCGGCATGATCATCGTGTACGGCTCACTGCGACCCGGCTGGCCGGCGAGATCCTTGGCCACCAACTGCATGCGCACCGGCAGGCCGGTCCACAGATGGTCCCCCAATTCGTGCAGGCTGATGCCCGTCGCGGTCTTGGGATAGGTCGCGTTCAGGCGTACCTGCAGCACGGGTGGCCGCTCAAGCGGCGGGCGCGGGCCTTTGACTTTGGCGCGCTCTGCGCGGGCCCACGCGGTGCGGGAGGTGTCCTCTTTTTGCGGCGCGCGCGTGAAACGCGCTTCGAGCGAGGCCACACCGTAGTCGTCTTCAACTTTGTAGGGGATACGCAGGGCGCCGCGCAGCGTTCGCTCCGGCTCCTTGGTCAGGCTCGCAATGGGCGGCAGGTCGGGCGTGACATTGAACTGCCACGTGGCGACAATGGTCGTGCCGGACAGCAGCTTCACTGTCGCCGATTTGCGCAACTCGGCTTTGATTTCGCCCACATCGTCAGCGGGCGTTGCGTTTGACGCCTGCGCCGAACCAGACGCCGGCTTGGCAGCGGCCTTCTTTAGAAGCGCTTTGCCATCCTTAGCGGCATCCTCGCCGTCTTTGGCCGCGTCAGCCTTGGGCGGCTCGATGCGCACGGTCTGCTTTCCTGGCTCGGTGATCTCAAGCGCCAGATTGCCCATGCCACCCGAACCGCGGGCAACCAACGTGGTGCGCTCCGGCACTTCGACGGGGCCGCGGTCAGCCACTTCGCGCCAGCTGTTGGCGCGGGCGCCGTCGGCCAGCATGACAGGTGGCTTACCAGTATAAGGCGGTGGCGTGGCCCAGGCGTCGAGGCGCGCGTCGACGGACTTGGCGAGCGGGCCAAAGCGGAAGGCCGACCACAGCCGGTCCGCAGCGCTATCGCCAACGGTCGCGCCGAGCACCAGCACGGCGAGCAGCGCCAGCGCGCGCATGGCAAACGGGTCGCGCTTGTCAGTGCGGGGAGCTGGTCGGGCTGGACGCAACATGCCGATGAGGCGTTGCAGGCGCTCTTTGTGGGCCTGCCACAGCGTGGTCGTGGAGGCGTCAGTTGAGTTGATTGTCAGTGTATCCTCGTAGGCCGAGGCCGGACGATGCGGCACGCCTGAGGTCTGCTCCATACGCTTCAGGGCTTCATCGCGGGTGGGCACCTGCAGTCGGATCATCGACACGAGAACGGTCGCGGCAGCGAGGCCGAACAAGCCAAGAACCACCTTGTGCGCCACCTCTGGCAGCGAGGGCCAGACTCCGAGCATCGATATGACAATAAACACTGCGGCCAGCGCAATAAGCGCCCAGATGCGTGGCCACAGCTGTTCGAACAGCAGCGCAAGGCGCGACAGGCGCACCTTCCGTTCCAGCGCCGGCGCGCCAACGTTCGACGCTGCGTTAGAGGAACCGTTTGGACGCGGTATCTGAGCCATATCAGCGGTCTACCACAATCTTTCGACCAGATCGTTCACAATCCGGCGAGGCCCGAAGTCATCGCTGCGACAGTGCCAGGGCAAATGCGGCCCTGGCAAGGCTATTCGTCCGCCGAAAGGCCTCGGATCAGGCGACGTGCCCAAACCCGGTTCATCAGCGTCAGCACTAAACCAAAGCCGCCGAGCATGAGCAACCAGCCTGCAGCGCTGGTCAACGACACGTCGAAGACGCCCAAAATGGTGGTTTCGGTCGAGCTGAAATCGGGCAGGTCAACGGTCATCTGTCGGCACAGCGCCGCTGGCAAACACGGCCCGGCCTGGTCACGGTTTCGGCGCCGTTCCTCCCAGTCGCGCTGCTCTTGCTCCAGGTCCATCGCGACGTCCGGCACCTTGAAGCGTATCGCCAGCGTCTTTGGCGCGTTACCGTTGCCAAACTCCAGTTCGAGCCGCTGCACGTGCTCCTTGTCGAGCACAAAATTACGCACTGTATGCCGGCGACGCGTTGGGTCCTGCCACGACAAATCCACCCGCTGCGTGGTGTAGCTGAAGGACCGGGTGCTTGCCCCGGTCGTGGTGCAGCGCGCCCATTTTACGTCGTTGGTGGTGCACTCGCGCGCGCGGGACGAGGTGAGGGTGGTCGTCCACTGCTCCCAGTTCAAGATCGTCGCGCGCGCAAACTCGCCACTCGTCATCAATTGCCAGGTCACGTCGCGCTGGCGCAGTTCCGCGTCTCGCACAGCAAGCAAGGTGCCAAAGGCGATGAGCGCGATACAGAGGCTCTCAAGGCCCCAATGTGGGATGAACGGCCTTAGCTTCATAACATGAGTTGCCAAACCCGAATGCGGAAGCCCACCAATGCTGGCCGCGACTTATTCCGGCGTCCACGGCTTGTAGTCGCCGGTCGCCTTCGGTCGCGCGCCGCCGGCCAGGATAGAACCGGATGGGCGATACGCGTCAGCCGTACCCGTCATGTTGGGGCTATGGGCCTTCTGCCAGGGGCGTGGCGTGTAGTTTTCCTCAGTCGGCGGAACGTCGACCGTATAGTGCATCCAGCCATGCCAGTCGGGCGAGATGGAACTCGCCTCGGCGCCGTCCTTGTAGATCACCCACCGGCGCGGCACGCCGAGTGGGCCGATGCCCTTGGATTGCACAAAATACCGGTTGCCCATTTCGTCTGTGCCGACGTGGCGCCCGCGCACGGCCGTGTAGATGCGGTTCGACCAGGTGTTGCCGCCCCACCAGGAGAAGATCTCGCTGAAGACACCCATGTGCGTTCTTTGTCCCGTGCGCAGTCTAAGCGGGGGTTAGCAGCCGGCTCCCGTGGCGGCAAGGCGACGATCCGCCCCTTAGCCGCGCTCTGGCCGCGCCGCGGACGGCTAGGCAATAGCCACCCGCCAGCGTTTCGTGCTTAAATCCTGAGCCATTGCTGCACGGGGAGGAACCGTCATGCGCCGCAGTTTCGGGCTACTGGTCACAACGATGGCTGCCACTGTCATGGCGGGCCCCGTGTCGGCGCAGACCCTTAAAGTGGTCATGCACTCCGACCTGAAGATCCTCGATCCCATCTGGTCGGGGGCCTACATCGTGCGCCAGCATGGCTACATGGTCTATGACACTCTGTTCGCCATCGACGCGACGTTCGCGCCAAGACCGCAGATGGCGGAGGGCCACACCGTCTCGGCCGACGGCCTCATCTACACCATCAAACTGCGCGACGGCCTCGCCTGGCACGACGGCACGCCCGTCACGGCCGAGGACTGCGTCGCTTCGCTGAAACGGTGGGCCGTGCGCGACAGCATGGGACAGAAACTGGCCCAGGCGACGGCCGAGTGGAAGGTCATCGACGCCAAGACCATCGCCATCGTGCTGAAGGAGCCCTTTGGCGCCGTCATCGAGAGCATCGCCAAGCCGAGCGTCGTCACCCCCTTTATGATGCCAAAGCGCATCGCCGAGACGGACCCGTTCAAGCAGTTCGACGAGGTCGTTGGCTCCGGTCCCTTCATGTTCAAGCGCGACGAGTGGAAGCCGGGCGATAAGGTCGTCTACGTCAAGAACCCGAACTACAAGCCGAGGCCCGAACCGGCATCCTGGCTGGCGGGTGGCAAGATCGCCAAGGTTGATCGCGTCGAGTGGCTTTACATGCCCGACGCCCAGACGTCCGTGAACGCCCTGGTCAATGGTGAGATCGATCTGATCGAAAACGTCTCGCACGACCTGTTGCCGGTGCTGACCAAGGACGCGAACATCAAGATCGCCCGCCAGCCTGTGGTCAACCAATACCAGTTCCGCATGAACTGGCTGCATCCGCCATTCAACAAGGTCAAGTTGCGACGCGCGGCCATGCTGGCGCTGAACCAGGGCGACATGCTGGAGGCCACGATCGGTAACAAAGACTATTTCCGCACCTGCAAAGCACTGTTCACCTGCGGTGGCCCCTACGAGACGGCGGCCGGCACCGAAGGCCTGATGCAGGGCGACACAGCCAAAGCCGCCGAGATGGTCAAGGCTGCGGGCTATGATGGATCGACCGTGGTGTTGCTTGAGCCAACCGACCTGCCGGTGCTGAAAAATCTCGGCGCGGTCATGAAGGTGCAGCTGGAAAAAGCCGGCTTCAAAGTCGACCTGCAGGTGTCCGACTGGCAGACCATGGCGACACGGCTCGGCGCCAAGCGCGGCCCGATCACAGACGGCGGCTGGAGCGCTTTCACCACCAGTTGGCAGCAACTCGACATCACCGATCCCATGCTGAACCCTTACCTCGCCTCGACCTGCGACAAGGCGCGACCCGGTTGGCCGTGCGACGAGGAGATGGAGAAAATCCGCGACCGCTTCACGCGCGAAGTCGATCCCGCCAAACGCACGGCGATCGCCGAAGATGCGCAGCGACACGCCTGGAAGATCGTCACGCACGTGCCCGCTGGCGAGTGGTACGGCGCATCAGCCCGCCGTGCGTCGGTCAGTTTCGCCGAACCACTGGCGCCGTTTCTGGTGTTCTGGGGGCTGGAGAAGAAATGAGTTCGATGGTTTATGAACTGCCATTGTCTCTGTCTGGCACCGCAGCAAGCTGAGGGCTCCACAGAAGCTTGGGCTTTATCGGTTAGCCGTCACCGAGCCTGGCGACCGACGCAACCAAAATTGTCATGGCCTGGCTTGTCCCGGCCACCCATTCCTCAGCGAGGCCAACCGGCAATGTCTTGCGCCGGACGTGCTGCATTTGGGCGTTCGAGATTGCAGCACAATGGGTGGCAGGCACAGGGCCTGCCATGACCGTTTTGGGTTAGCGACGCCGAAATAAGCTTTTGAAGCTGGCCCAGGTGTCCCAACGAGCACAATGAGTTGTATTTTGAGATCGAAAATGACGCCGCTCGTCAACTCATATCGAGGTCGATGCCATGACCAAGCCTTTCAAGCTCATGTATTTGAACGTCGATGCTGTCAGGGCGATGCCTGACGGCGATTACACGGTCGGGCGCGGGGCCGACCCTCGTTCGGCAGCTGAGCGCGCCTCCGATCCTGATGGCAGCGTTGCAGTGAACCTTCGAAAGTTGGCACAAGCGGAGCTTGACCGCAAAAAGGCAGACGAGCGCCTTGTGCGCGCCGAAGCTGCCGAATAGCATCTCGCGTAACGCCCGCAACCATAGTCAACGCTTTAGCCGGCGCCGCCATCAAACGGGTGTTCACCATGCCGCACCTCTCGCCCACCGAGCGCGACCAGTATCGCCACGACGGCTATGTCATCCCTGCGTTCCGGCTGGCAGCGGACAAGGTCGACCGCCTGCGCGGCACGCTGGATCAGCTGATTGCGGCTAATCCCGGCGTGCGGCCGGAGAAACTGGTGTCGGCCCACGTCGACGGTGACAACGGCGAGGGCGTCAAGGGCAGTGCGGATTTCCTCAAGCTGGCGCAGGATCCCGATATTCTCGATCTGGTCGTCGGTGCCATTGGCCCGGACGTGATCCTGTGGGGCTGTCATGTGTTCTGCAAACCCGGCGGCGATGGGCACGAAACGCCGTGGCATCAGGATGGGCACTATTGGCCGATCCGCCCGCTCGCAACGTGCACCGTCTGGCTCGCGCTTGATCGCTCGGACACGACCAACGGCTGCCTGCGCGTGATCCCGCGCTCGCACGCCCACAAGCATTTGCATGAGCATCTCCACGAGGATCGCACCGACGTCGTGCTGAACCAGCGTATGGCCGATGGCACGTTCGATGAAACCAAGGCTATCGATCTCGTGCTGGAGCCCGGGCAGATGTCGCTGCACGACGTCTATATGATCCATGGCGGCGCCGCGAACCGTTCACCGCGCCGGCGCGCGGGCGTGGCGCTGCGCTACATGCCGGCCACCTCGCTGTTCGACCGCACGCTCAAGCCTGTCGACGGCAAGTCTGGCATTCCCGTACAGTTCGCCACGCGACCGCTGTGGCTGCTGCGCGGGACTGACCAAACAGGCCGTAATGATTTCAACGTCGGGCATCGCAAGGCTTGAACCGACGGGATGCTGTATGCCGAAGGTGTTCAAACATGTGCTGCCTGCGGCACTGCTTTGGGGTGCTATGAGCACAGCAACAGCCGAAGAATTCGCCCTCCCATCGCACGACGGCAAAACAACCCTTACGGGGCAGATCGATTGGCCGCAGATCGGTCCAGGGCCGGTGCCCGCCGTCGTATTGGCGGCAGGCAGCGGCCTGTTTGATCGGCACATGTTGATCGCCGATCCTAAAATTCCGCGCACGAAGCTGTTCGATGATCTCGCGGGTGCGCTGACAATGGCGGGACTGGCTGTTGTCCGCTTCGATTATCGCGGTGTGCGCTGCAATGCCTCCGATCCGCGGGTTGCAGCGGGCGCGACGCAAAACGACCGCGCCGCTCTTTACGCCGAGTTGTGCGTCGACAACGCCATTCGACGCACGGTGACGCCTGATACCAACTTGGATGATTTCGCGGCGGTCGTCGCCCATGCGCGCGCCCACCCACGGCTAGACGCGATGCGTCTCGGCGCGATTGGCGTCTCCGAGGGATCACAATTCGTCGGGCGACTGCTGGCGCGCGAACCGAACCTATTCAAGGCCGTGGCACTCATCGGCCCGATGCTCGACAGCCCCGCCGCGACGGTTCGGTGGCAGATGACCGATCGCGTTGACGATGCGCTGCGAGCGCTCGGGACCACGTCAGGGCGTGTCACGGCCGACGATATCCGCAATGGGCACGCACACAGTCGCCTTCAGGCATTTCCGCTTGAGCAACTGTTACCGCCAGACGGCGTCTGGACGTCGGCGCAACTCGATACGCTCACCATGCAACGCAACGCGATTGCCGATTCTCAAGGCGCCATCGCACGCGCTGAACTCGACGACGAGCGCCATCCCAAGACCGGACCTATCGTCTTCTCAAGCCAACACTGGTGGAAGCAGTTCTTCACCGATACCACCCCGACGATCGCGCATTACGCGCGCTACAACGGCCCGCTACACCTGTTCATCGGCACCAAGGATTCGCAGGTCGAGATCGGACGGCAGAAGGCAGCCTTGGCTGCCTCGACACTGGCGACGTCGACGGCGGTTCAGTGGCACGTCTACGAGGGCAAAGGGCATACGCTCGGCGATCACGCCGTCTTCGGCCCGATGACCGAAGCCATCCGAGACGATGTCGTCGCCGCCTTGCAGCGCGATATCAGGACACCCTGAATGTCCGTTACAGGACTGACGGACTGCTCAATTGATCGGCACTGCGTGCCGGGCCGCATGACGAATAGGCATTGTTTGTCGCTCCGGTTCATTTGTATATTCGTCTGATCGAGACGTCTGTCTCACTCAACGGGGGTTTGGTCCATGCGCACATGTGTTGGCGCTATCGTCGCGCTTCTAGCTGCAGCCGTGGCAGCTGTGGCGCAACAGCCGCTCAAAACAATGGTCGATGGCACGTTCGCGCCCCACGCCATGCCGAAGCTCTCGGGCGGTATCGAAGGTTTCAACATCGACCTCGCCACCGAGATCGGCAAACGTCTGAACCGGCCGATCGAGATCACGGCGACGCAGTTCTCTGGGATCCTGCCGGCGTTGCAGGCGGGCACAATCGACTTCGTCGCCGCGCCGACCACCGTTACCAAGGAACGCGCCGAGAATTATCTGTTCACCGAGGGCTATCTCAACACCGACTTTCAGTTTCTAACCAAGAAGGGCGAGAAAGACGTCAAGGATCTCAAGGAACTCAAAGGCAAGGTCATCTCGGTCAACAAGGGATCAGCTTACGACGGCTGGGCGCGCGGTCTTGAAGCCGAGATCGGCTGGACAGTCGAGAGCTTTGGCACACAGACCGACGCGGTGCAGGCGGTGCTCGCAGGCCGCGCCTACGCCAACGTGACGGGGAACACGGTCGGCGCCTGGGCCGTGAAGCAGAATGCGCAACTGCAGCTCTCGTACCTGCATTCGACAGGGCTTGTGTGGGGCGCACCCCTGCGCAAGGACTCCAAGGCTTTGCTTGTCGAGGTCGAAAACGCGATCGAGTGCATGAAGCTCGACGGCACAATGGCGGGGTTCCACGAGAAGTGGTTCGGCACCAAACCCGCCCCCGGCTCAGCGGCCGTGACCGTGTTTCCGGGAACCGGCGTTCCCGGGATGCCAGGCTACGACCCGACGCCGCGCGAGCCAAAGTGCAAGTGACCTCGTGGCGCCAAAGGGAGACACGATGACATCGGCGCAACCGCTGCTTGTGATCAGCGCGCTGACCAAGTCCTTTGGCGCAACCGAGGTGCTTCGCGGTATCGACCTCACCATCGCCGAACGCGAGTTGACCTTCATCATCGGGCCATCGGGGTCGGGCAAGTCGACGCTTTTGCGATGCGCCAATCGCCTGGAGGAGCCGACGAGCGGACGCATCGTGTTCGATGGCGTGGACGTGACAGCGCCGGCAACCGACCTGAACCGGCTGCGCCGCTCGATGGGCATGGTGTTCCAGAGTTTCAATCTCTACCCGCACATGACGGCTCTGGGTAACGTCGGCTTGGCGCTGCGCAAGGTGCTGGGCAAGTCGCGTGCCGAAGCCGACAGTATCGCCCGCCAATCGCTCGCCGATGTTGGGCTTGCCGACAAGGAGACCAGTTACCCCAACGAATTGTCTGGCGGACAACAGCAACGCGTTGCCATCGCGCGGGCGTTGGCGCTTGATCCAAAGATCGTCCTGTTTGACGAGCCTACGTCGGCGCTCGACCCGGAACTGGTCGGATCGGTGCTGGCCGTCATGCGCTCGCTCAAGGCACGCGGCATGACCATGCTGGTCGTCAGTCACGAAATGCGCTTCGCGCGAGACGCGGCTGATCGCGTGATCTTCATGGAACAGGGCCGCATCGTCGAACAAGGACCGCCAGAACAGGTGCTTTCGAACCCGCAAGAGGCACGCACGCGCGCTTTCGTCGGCGAACTCACCCGATGAGCAATTGGCAACGCTTTCTAGAGACTTTCTTCGATCCGGCCATGCTGGCCAAGTATTGGCCGGCGATCCTCAAGGGTATGGCCGTCACGCTGGAACTCGGTATCGCCGTGGTCGTCACAGGCCTCGGCCTCGGCCTCGCGCTGGCTTGCATACGCAGCTATCGCTGGCGCGTGCTGAATTGGCTCATCGTCATGCTTGTTGATGCCTTCCGGGCACTGCCGCCGCTGGTCGCTATTCTGCTGCTGTATTTTGGCTTGCCGAATGTGGGCATCAATCTGTCGAGCTTCGCAGTGCTCTGGCTGGTACTGAGCCTTGTCCTCGCGGCATTTTCAGAGGAGATCATCTGGGCCGGCATCACGTCGACGTCCAAGGGGCAGTGGGAGGCGGCGCGTTCCACCGGCCTGACATTCAGCCAGACACTGGTCTGGATTATACTGCCGCAGGCCATTCGGCTTGGCGTGCCGCCGCTGACGAACCGCACGATCGCCATTGTCAAGAACACGGCGCTGGGCACGGTTATCGGCGTGCCGGAGATTCTCAATCAAGCGACGACCGCGCAGTCGTTTACGGGCAATGCGACGCCGCTGATGATGGGAGCCATCGCCTATCTCGTGCTGTTTATTCCCGTCGTGGTGGCGGGCCGCTGGATCGAGACGCGGTTCGCCTGGAAGAGGGCGTGAGCGATGGACATCCTGGTGGAGCAGTTCTTCAACGTCGAGATCGCGCACAAGGTGCTGCCGCTGCTGTTGCGCGGGCTCGGCACTACGCTGTGGCTCTGCCTGATCGTCATACCCTTGGGCCTCATCGGTGGTTTGGCCGTCGCGCTCGCCACCACGTCACTACGGCGCGCCTTGCGTTGGCCGGCTGTTGCACTGGTTGATTTTTTCCGCGCCATTCCACCGTTGGTGCTGTTGGTGCTGCTCTATTCGGGGCTGCCGTTTGCCGGCGTGCGCCTCACTCCGATCGAGGCCGTTGCGCTTGGTCTCGGGCTCAACACATCCAGCTATTTCGGTGAGATCTATCGCGCGGGCATCGAGAGCGTCGGGCGCGGCCAGTGGGAAGCCGCCCGCTCCACGGGCCTCGGTCCACTCCAGACCTTGCGATTTGTCGTGCTGCCGCAAGCCGTGCGCAATGTCTTGCCGGATCTCGTCTCCAACACCGTCGAAGTGGTCAAACTGACGTCGATCGCGAGTGTGGTGTCATTTCCAGATCTGCTCTACTCGGCCGATATGGCGCGCTCGCTGACCTACAACCAGACGCCTGTCGTGCTCGCAGCTCTGATCTACTTGGCCATCCTGTGGCCGCTTGTGCGCCTCGTCAGTCATCTTGAACGCCGCGTTGCAGTCTGAAGCGGGCTGCATGGTGCCACCTGACAGGCGTCACGCCGCAGGCTTTACACTTTCGACGCCGAGGGATGACGTGCCATGTCTGGCACGACGTCAGATGTCGCATCGTCTGCGCCATGTTCGTGCTGCGCGGGGCTGAAAGCGCGGCCGATGCCGATCAAGATCGGCAGGCCCTTGCGCACGGAGGCGGTACCAAGCGCAAGATCGCGCACGCATCCGCTCCAATGCGCCTCATCCGTGTTGGTGATCCCGGCGACGACGCGCGCTGGCGTGTCAGGCGAGAGGCCAGCGGCCATCAAGCGCTCGCTGATCTGCGCCGACATGTTGCCACCCATGTAGAACACCAGCGTCGTGTAAGGATCGGCGAGGCCTGCCCAATCGAGCGTTTCTGGCAACGCGCCGGTTCGGGCATGGCCGGTGACCAGGCGGAGGGATTGCGCGTGATCGCGATGCGTCAGAGACAGCCCGAGGCGCGCCGCCATAGCTGAGGCCGCGGTCACTCCAGGAATGACGCTGACGGCGACGCCGTTGCGGGTGAGCATATCGACCTCTTCGCCGCCGCGGCCGAAGATCATGGGATCACCGGACTTCAGCCGCACCACGTGCTTGCCCTGCTGGGCAAGCTTCAGCATCAGGGCGTTGATGTCGGCCTGGCTGCAGCTGTCGCGGCCGCCGCGCTTGCCGACCATCATGCGCTTGGCTTCGCGCCGCGCAAGTTCGAGCACATCATCAGAGACGAGATCGTCGAACAGGATGATGTCGGCCGATTGCAGCGCGCGCACGGCCTTCAGCGTCAACAGCTCGGCGTCGCCTGGACCCGCGCCGACCAGCGTGACACGGCCTGAGCCAGCGCCAACACCCGCGTGCACCTCAGAGATGAGATCGTCGATCGATGTCGCGGCATCGCCAGCTGGTGCGGCGGCAAAGGCGCGCTCGGCAAAGCGCTCCCAGAACGACCGCCGCTGCGCGCCCGGCGTCAAGCGTGACGCCACTGTCTCGCGGACGCTTTTGGCGAGTTCGCCCCAGGCAGCCAGCGACGTTGGCAGCAACGTTTCGATCCGCCGCCGGATGGCCTGCCCGAGGATGGGCGCGCCGCCATCGGTGGAGATGGCGACAACAACAGGCGAGCGGTTGACGATCGAGCCGAACTGAAACTGGCAGAACGCCGGTTTGTCGATGACATTCACCGGCACGCCTGCCGCGCGCGCGGCGCAAAAGAAGGCCTGCGCCTCCGCGCCTGTTTCAGCGTCCGCAAGCGCGATGGCAGCTGTGGCAAAGCAATCCATCGCCCAAGGACGCGCGTGATGAATGAGCTTTCCGGCAGCGGCGCCGCGCTCCAGCAGGGCGGTCATGTCAGGGCCAAGTTCTGATGCATAGATGTGCACATCGGCGCCGGCTGCCGCCAGCAGTTCGGCTTTCCAGGCGGCCGGCGCCGTGCCGCCAGCAATCACGGCACGTTTGCCATCGAGCGCAAGAAAGATCGGCAGCTTCGCCAACGCGCCCATGCGGGGCGGCGCGGCGTCAGCTGGCTTTCTGGATGCGCGCGTCATTCAACAATCTCCCAATCTCACTGCGACACGAGCCGCAATTTGTGCCGGCACTGGTCGCGGCCCCCACGGCCGCGATCGTGTGGTGTCCGTTGGCAATACTCGCTGCGATGTCGTTACGTCCAACGCTGAAGCAGGCACAAACGATGGCGCCCTTGTCCGGCTGGTTGGCGCCGGGACGGCCAGCGAGCAGACCAAGCCGTGCCTGAGTATCGACAGGCTTCACGTTCAGCTGCTCGATCATCCAGGAGCGCGCCACAACGACGGGCGCCGGCCCGAGGAACAGCGCGCCGACCAGCGCCTCATCGCGAAAGACGACGCAGCGATAATCAGCGCTTGCCGCGTCGCGCACGGACAGCACGTCGTCGGTCGCGCGGATATGCAGGATGTCGCGCGCGAGGGCGTCGACATCCGGCGGCAGCTCCAAACCCGCACATTCAACGCGCCAGCCCTGCGGCGCGCGCGCGGTGGTCCAATAAGATGCGGAGGTCACATCGGGTGGGGTTGTGCAGACGCCAAAGCCATACCAGCGCGCCGCATGGCGCTTGACGGCGACGGGCATCGCCTTCAGCTCCGGCTGGCCTGAAACGGGGTCCACCGCGCCCGCGATCAACGCATCGACGCGTGCGCGCCCCGACACCTGCCCCGTCCAGTGGATTGGCGCAAACACGGAGCCGAGGCGCTGGCGGTCTGTCACCACGACACGCAGGATCACCATGCCGTACCGGCTCGATACTTCGGCGAGATCTGCCGCTTGCAGGCCGAGGTGCGCGGCATCATTAGGATGCAATTCGACAAAGGGTTCCGCAATATGCGCCATCAGGCGCGCGGTCTTGGCCGTGCGCGTCATGGTGTGCCACTGGTCGCGCACGCGCCCGGTATTCAGGACGAGCGGATATGTGGCGCAGGGCGCGTTGGCCAGCTTGCGGTAGGGCGTCGCGATAAAGCGAGCCTTCCGGTCCGGCGTGTAGAAATCGCCAGCCGCAAAGAAGCGCTGCTGTCCCCGCGGCCATTGCGTTGGCGCCAGCGCGTCGTAAGCGGCGGGCGTCAAGTCGACGAGATCGCCAAGATCCAGATCGCGCACACCGTCATTGTTCTGGGTGGTCAACCGTGCGTACTCGTCGAACACCTCGGCGGCCGACGTCCAGCTGAACGCGTCGGCAAAACCCATACGCTTGGCCACTTCCGCGATCTGCCACCAATCGGCCCGCGCCTCGCCCGGCGCTGGCAGAAACGCGCGCTGCCGCGAAATGCGGCGCTCGGAATTCGTCACTGTGCCGCTTTTCTCGCCCCAGGCCAGCGCTGGCAGCAACACATGCGCGTGCGCTGTCGTGTCGGTGTGGCGTGAGACATCGGACACGACAACAAACGGACACTGCGCCAGCGCGTCGCGCACACCGTCGGCCTCGGGCATGCTGTCGACAGGGTTCGTCGCCATGATCCACAGCGCCTTGATACGCCCATCGGCGACGGCACGGAACATGTCGACGGCCTTGAGGCCCGGCTTGTCGGCGATGCGCGGCGATTTCCAGAAGGATTGCACGATGCGGCGGTGGTCGGCGTTGCCGAGATCCATGTGGGCAGCCAGCATCGTCGCGAGACCGCCGGTTTCGCGCCCGCCCATGGCGTTCGGCTGCCCCGTGACCGAGAACGGCCCCATACCGGGGCGGCCGATGCGGCCTGTCGCCAAGTGGCAGTTGATGATGGCGTTGACCTTGTCGGTCCCGGCAATCGATTGATTGACACCCTGGCTGTAGACCGTGACCACGCGCTCGGTGGCAATGAACAGGTCGTAGAACGCCTGCAACTCCGTTGCGCTGAGCCCAGTGACCTCGGCCACGTCGCCTGCAGCCATATGGCTGGCCGCCGCAAACGCGTCTGCAAAGCCAGCCGTATACCGCGCAATGTATTCAGGGTTTGTCGCATTGGCGTCGGCAATGGCGCGCAACAGGCCGTTGAACAACGCGACGTCACTGCCGGGCGCGAGTGCCAAGTGCATGTCGGCGATCTCGCACGTCATGGTGCGGCGTGGATCGATGACCACGATCTTGGTGCCGCGCTGCTCTTTGGCGGCGGCGAGACGCTGGTAGAGCACCGGGTGGCACCAGGCGAGGTTGGAGCCGACGAGCACGACGACGTCCGCCTGTTCGAGGTCATCGTAGCAGCCGGGCACCGTATCGGCGCCGAATGCGCGTTTGTGGCCAGCAACGGACGACGCCATGCACAGGCGTGAGTTCGTGTCGATGTTGGCCGTGCCGATGAAGCCTTTCACGAGCTTGTTAGCGGCGTAGTAGTCCTCAGTCAGGATC
This sequence comes from Hyphomicrobiaceae bacterium, assembly GCA_031374735.1. GTDB lineage: Bacteria > Pseudomonadota > Alphaproteobacteria > Rhizobiales > Hyphomicrobiaceae > JABFRJ01. The sequence continues at coordinate 91,491 of JANMGQ010000033.1, forward strand.
TGGCCGGACACATAGAGCGCGACGCTCTCGGGGCCGTGTTGGGCGATTGCCTCGCGAAAGCGGCTTGCCACCAGATCAAGCGACGTGTCCCATGATGCACGGACGCCGTTGATCAGCGGAAAGAGCAAGCGATCATCAAGCGCGAGCGTTTCGCCCAGTGCAGTGCCCTTGGAGCAGAGCCGGCCGAAGTTCGCGGGATGCTCGGGATCGCCGGCGATCTCGGCTGTGCCGTCTGCCTTTGGCGTCGCAAGCACGCCGCAGCCGACGCCGCAGTAGGGGCATGTGGTGCGTGTGCTCATCGCGCCGTCACGCCGCTTTCGAGGCGACGAGCGATCGGCGGTCCAGCAGAATGCGGCCGTTCTCGATTTTAAGTGGGTAGGTGCGCACCTTGCCGGAGTCAGCGCCCTGTGCGGCGCCGGTCTCCAGACTGATGACCCAGTTGTGCAGCGGGCATGTGACGGCCCGGCCATGCACAATGCCCTGGCTGAGTGGTCCGGCCTTGTGCGGGCACGCGTCGTCAATGGCGAAGGCCTCGTTCTCAGCCACGCGGAACACGGCGATGCAGCCAGCAGCGCTCTTGACCACGCGGGCACCGCGTAACGGGATGTCTGCGAGCGGGCCGATGTCGATCCAGGTTGCTCCGCTCATTCCGCAGCCTCTAGCGTTCTCAGGTCAGCCATCGGCGCGAACTCGTGGGCATCCTTGCCGGCGACGCGCTCTGCCCACGGGTCGATTTGCACGAACGACTGTGACAGCACGAAACGGTCATACAGCGCCTTGCGCTTTTCCGTGTCGGCCATGATCTGCTGGCGCACGGTGTCGTAGCCGACGCGCTTGGCCCACTTGTACACCCGCTCTAGATAACGTCCCTGCTCGCGATACAGCTGCGTCAGCGCGCCGATCACCTCGATCGTCTCAGCTTCGGTTTCGACATGGCCGAGCACTTCCGTACCCTTGATGTCGAGACCGGCAGCGCCCGCAAAGTGGATGTCGTAGCCACTGTCGACGCACACGACGCCGATATCTTTGCAGGTGGCTTCCGCGCAGTTGCGCGGGCAGCCGGACACCGCGAGCTTCAGTTTGGCCGGCGTCCACGAGCCCCACAGGAACTTCTCGAGCTTGACGCCAAGCCCGGTCGAGTCCTGCGTGCCGAAGCGGCACCACTCCGTGCCGACGCACGTTTTGACCGTGCGCAGACCTTTTGCGTAGGCCGCGCCCGAGACCATGCCGGCCTTGTTGAGGTCGGCCCAGACCGCAGGCAGGTCTTCTTTCTTGACGCCCAGCATATCGATGCGCTGGCCGCCCGTGCATTTGACCGAGGGGATGTTGAACTTCTCGACCACGTCGGCAATGGCGCGGAGTTCCTTCGCGCTGGTCACGCCACCCCACATGCGCGGCACCACGGAGTATGTGCCATCCTTCTGGATGTTGGCGTGGACGCGTTCATTGATGAAGCGCGATTGGTTGTCGTCCTCGTAGGTGCCGGGCCACGTCGACAGGAGATAATAGTTCAATGCCGGCCGGCACTTTGCGCAACCGCACGAGGTCTTCCATTCCAGCGACTGCATCAGGTCCGGGATGGTTTTCAGACCTTTCGCGACGATCAGCCGACGTACATCGTCATGCCCATACGTCGTGCAGCCGCACATGGGCTGCACCGCCAGCGGATTGTAGGCGTCGCCGAGCTTGCTCTTGATCAGCTGTTCGACAAGGCCGGTGCACGACCCGCACGAAGCCGACGCCTTGGTGTGCGCGCGCACATCGTCCAGCGTCCTCAGCCCCATGGTCTCGATGGCGCCGGTGATCTTGCCCTTGCATACGCCGTTGCAGCCGCAAATTTCTGCCTCATCCGGCAACGCTGCAACGGCCGCCATAGGGTCCAGTGGGGACCCTCCCGCGAAACTTGGCCCAAAGATCAGCGTCTCCCGCATCTCGGTGATGGGCGTCGCCTTCTTGACCAGATCAAAGAACCAGGCGCCGTCGCCGGTCTCGCCGTACAAGACGGCGCCAACGAGCTTGTCGTTCTGGATGACGAGACGTTTGTAGACACCGCGCGTTGCGTCGCGCAGCACGATCTCTTCGCGATCCTTGCCCTCCGCGAAGTCACCCGCAGAAAACAGGTTAATGCCGGTGACCTTCAATTTCGTCGCGACGGCGCTCGGCTTGAAGGCCGCCTCATAGTCGCCCGAAAGCTGCGCCGCGATCACGTTGGCCATATCGTAGAGCGGCGCGACGAGGCCAAACACTTGACCATGTGCTTCCGCGCATTCACCGACCGCGTATATGTCCGGGTCCGACGTCCGCATACTGCTGTCGACGACGATGCCACGGTTGACAGTGATGCCGGCATCTTTGGCGATCTGCGCATTGGGCTTGATGCCGACGGCCATGATCACAAGATCTGCCACCAAACGTGTGCCGTCTTCAAGCAACACAGCTTCGACGGCCTTCTCGCCGAGGATCGCCTTGGTGTTCGCCTTGGTCAGCACCTTAATGCCGCGCTGCTCGATGGCGCGCTGCAGCAGGTGGCCGGCGGGTTGATCGAGCTGGCGCTCCATCAGCGTCGGCGCGAGATGCACCACTGTGACGTCCATGCCCTGCTCTTTGAGACCGACGGCGGCCTCAAGACCTAGCAAGCCGCCACCGATGACGACAGCTTTGCCGCGCGCCTTGGCAGCCAGCAACATGGCCTGCACATCATCGAGGTCGCGATACGACAGGACACCGGCAAGTTTATGGCCCGGCACTGGAATGATAATGGGCAAGGAGCCCGTCGCGATCAGCAGCTTGTCATAGCTCGCAGTGATACCGCGCGCGGTGGTGACGGTCTTGGCCTTGCGATCGATTTCGGTGACGCTCGCGCCCTTGTAGAGGGTAACGCCGTGCTTCACGTACCAGCCATCGCCATGGATGACGATTTGCTCAAACGTCTTCTCGCCCGTCAGCAGGGGCGAAAGCATGATGCGGTCGTAATTGACGCGCGGCTCGGCGTTGAAGATCGTCACGTCGTAAGCGTCGGGCGCCTGCTCGAACAGTTTATCGAGTGCGCGCCCGGGCGCCATGCCGTTGCCGATCACAACGAGCTTTTGTTGGCGCGTCACGACCGTGCCCGGCATTGACGCCGCCGACCCTGAGGTCGCGTCACCAGCGTTGCTTTTCGTTTTCGACGTCATGATACCGCCTCGACATAGCGATGACGCTCGTAGAGGAACTTCAGCACCGCCTCGCGCGCCGAAAGGTATGCAGGCACTTTGGCAAGCTCGATGCGATTGCGCGGCCGTGGCAAGTCGACTTCCAAGATCTCCCCGATCCGCGCCGACGGGCCGTTGGTCATCATCACGATGCGGTCCGACAACAGCACAGCTTCATCGACGTCGTGTGTGATCATGATAGCGGTGTTGCCAAGCCGCGTGTGGATCTGCATCACGGTCTCCTGCAAATGCGCTCGCGTCAGCGCATCCAGGGCCCCGAAAGGCTCATCCATCAGCATCACTTTGGGCTCCATGGCGAGCGCGCGCGCGATGCCGACACGTTGTTTCATGCCGCCAGAGATTTCGCCCGGCCGCTTGTCCTTGGCATGCCCCATCTGCACGATATCAAGGTTTTGCATGACCCAATCGTGGCGCTCGGCCTTAGACTTGGAGCGACCAAACACCTTGTCGACCGCGAGCTTGACGTTTTCGTAGACGGTGAGCCAGGGCAGCAAAGAATGGTTCTGGAAGACCACCGCTCGCTCTGGACCTGGCGAATTCACCTCGCGATTTTCAAGCAGCACCGCGCCTGAACTCACTTGCGTGAGTCCTGCCACGAGATTGAGCAACGTGGACTTGCCGCAACCGGAGTGGCCGATGATTGAGACGTATTCGCCTTTCTCGATAGAAAGATTGACGTCCTTCAACACCTCAGTCGTGACACCGCCACGCTGAAACGATTTGTCGACGTGGTCAATTTTAAGCAGTGGGCCGCGCCGATGGGCAGAGACTGGATCAGTGTGCAGCTTGGGTTTGACAGGAGCGATCATGTTGTCTCTCTCAAGCGGCCTGAACGCCACGGGTTGCGACATTGGCTAAGGCTGCAATGGCACGATCAAGAATGAACCCGACCAAGCCGATGTAGATAAGCGCCACAACGATGTCGGAGAGCTTGGACGAGTTCCACGCATCCCAGATGAAGAAACCGATACCAACACCGCCGGTCAGCATTTCAGCGGCGACGATGGCGAGCCAGGATAGGCCTACCCCGATGCGCAAACCGGTGAAGATGTAGGGCGCCGCGGCCGGTATCATGATGCGGCGGAAGAACTCGAGGGCATTGAGATTGAGCACAGCGGCTACATTGCGGTAGTCCTGCGGAATGTTGCGGATTCCGACGGCCGTGTTGATGATGATGGGCCAAATCGCGGTGATGAAGATCACGAAGATCGCTGACGGCGCGCTATCGCGAAACGCGGCGAGCGAGATCGGCAACCAAGCAAGCGGCGGCACTGTGCGCAAGATCTGGAAAATCGGGTCGAGCGCGCGGGTAGCCCACTCGCTCTGACCAACGAAACAGCCCAGCATGATGCCCACGGCGGCGGCCAACGCGAAGCCGACGGCAACGCGCTGCAGAGATGTCAGCACCCGCCAACCGAGCCCGATGTCTTGCGGTCCGTTGACGAAGAACGGAAACAAGATCAGGTCATGGGCCTCCTTCCAGATGCGCGACGGGGACGGAAGCGCTGATTTCGGGCCTGAGGCCATCAGTTCCCACACGATCAGCAGCAGCGCGACCACGATGAGCGACGGTAGAACTTGACCAGCCCCGCGCCCAACCGCCGCCAGCACTCTCGGCAACTTCTTTTTGGGCCGAGGGGGCAACTGCACCACGGCCTCTGCCGGTTTTGCAGATGCCACGACCGCCGCCACGGCCGCTTTCGCGGCATCCGTGGCGTTGGTTTGTATGACGCGCAGTTGAGTAGGATTGGTCGCCATGTCGTGAGCCTTGTCGGAGGTGGCATACGTACGAAGAATCAAACCTGCGCACGCGAGATGGCCAGCGATTTCAGATAGGCGACGGGGTTCTCCGGATCGAAGGTCTTGCCGTCGAAAAACGTCTCGACGCCGCGGCTATCGCTGCTCGGAACACCGCTGACACCAAGCGTTTTCGCTGCTTGCAGCCACAGATCGGAGCGGTTGGTTTTGTCGACCAGAGCCTTGATGTCGGTGTTCGCCTCGAACTTGCCCCAACGGATGTTTTCCGTGATGAACCAGCTGTCGAGGCTCTTCCATGGGTACGACACGGCGCCGCCTTCGCCCCAGAATTTCATCGCGAGCTTCGGATCGTTGACCTTGCGGCCGAGACCGTAGTTGATCTCGCCCTTGATGCGGCCGATGATGTCGGCAACCGGCACATTGAACCACTGGCGGCGGCCAACGATTTCCGCCATCTCGTCTTTGTTTTCAGCTTTTTCGCACCACTGCTGGGCTTCCATGACGGCCATCAGGATCGCTTGCGTCGCTTTCGGATTGGCATCGACCCAGTCAGCGCGCATGCCGAGAACCTTCTCAGGATGCTTGTTCCAGAGCTCGCCGGTTGTGATGGCGGTGTAGCCGATGTCCTGGTTGACCAGCTGTTCGTTCCACGGTTCGCCGACGCAGAAGGCATCCATGGTGCCAACCTTCATGTTGGCGACCATCTGCGGTGGCGGCACGACAATAGTTGCAAGATCCTTGTCCGGATCGATGCCGCCAGCCGCGAGCCAATAGCGGATCCACAAATCGTGCGTCCCGCCGGGGAAGGTCATGGCAACCTTCACCTCTTTGCCGGATGCCTTCTTCTTGGCGAGCGCCTCTTTCAGCGGGCCGGCATCCTTGCCGACTTTCAAATCCTTGAACTCGTTTGAAACGGAGATGCCCTGGCAATCCTCATTCAGATTGAGCAAGTTGTACATCGGCAGCGGCTGGCTGTTCTGCATCACCTTGCCGGTCGAATAGAGATGCACCTTCGGGCGCAGGATATGGCCGCCATCGATGCCGTTCGCTTTGAGGCCAAGCGCCATGTTATCACGCATGGCGCCCCATGAGGCCTGCTTGGCAATGTCCATGTCGGGCACGCCGTGCTTGGTGAACAGGCCTTTCTCCTTGGCGATGACAAGCGGCGATGCATCCGTCAGCGCGATGTAGCCGAGACGTGTCCCCTTCACCTCAGGGCCCGCCCCTTGCGCAAATGCGCCGCCGGGAAATGCGGCCTTCGCTGCCGCCAGAGTCAATGCGGCCGACGACCATTGGAGAGCTGACCGACGTGTGATCGCGGCCCCTATTACACCGACGTCGTTACGCAAGCGTCTCATGCCGTGCTCCATCATGTGCCGCCGTCGGGGCGACTGCCGATGGTTAACGAACAGCAAGACTTGTGCCAAGTGGTAGCGATGAGTTAAAATACAGCAAAATCAGATTGTTGCGTGTTTTTTCAGCAAAGCGTCGCGTTGGCTGATCTGCCCTATGCCTAGGCAATGCTGCAGTGCACCGCTCATTTTTTGCGCATGCGAACTGAGATGAGCGAACGTGCAGCGCGATAAGAACTGACGCGATAACGCGCCAACAGCCACATGCCCGGAGAGGACGTGGCTGTTGGCCGAAAAACACTCGACATGTTTGGCAACCGGCTCGACATCGAACCGGCATGATCTGTCGTCACTCAGCGGTGCGAATACCAGCCGGGCCGCCCTTGGTCTTGATGGCACCGGACTTGGTCAGGTTTTTGCCGGAGACCTTGAACACCAGGATCTCTTCCTCGGCCATGCACTGGGCAACGACGGTTCGGCTATCCGATGACCACGCAATGCCCTGGCACCATTTGCCGACCGGCGCTTCTGCCATCTTGGTCAGCTGCGTGCCCGTACGCGTCCAGATCTGCAGAAGACCTTGTGCCTTGTAGAAGGGCGAGGTGTCGACCTTGTTGGTGCCGTTCATGACCGTCACGGCGACCATCTTGCCGTCAGGCGAGATCTTGATGCCCTCAGGCGTCTGGCCAACGGATACTGTCGTCACAACGCGCGGCGGCGCCGCCTTCATGTCGATGAGCGAGATCGTGTCCGTGTCACCTTGGCCGCGGCCGATGTTGGCGACGACTGCAACGTCACCCGCTTTGGTGATGTCGATGCCATAAGGCCGGATGCCCGCATTGATATCGCGCTTGGCATATTCGACCTTGGCGCCGTCGACGTTGAGGACGGCGATCTTGTGGGCGCTCTCGCCATCGAGGGTGACGAAGGCCTGCTTGCCGTCGGCCGAGAAGATGATGCCGCTCGGGCCAGCGTTGGCATTGCCGAGCTCGACCTTGCCGGCGGCGGTTACGGTTTTGCCGGCCACCGTGAAGATCGAGACTGTGCCTTCGCTGCGATTGGCAACGAGCGCGAGCGTGCCGGCCTTGTTGAACGACACGCCAGCCGCACCTTTGCCGGCAGTCAGTGTTGCGATCACCTTTGGTTGTGCTGGTGCGATTTCGGTCTTGGTGACGGCACCCTTGGCACGCGCGAGCAGGCCGGGCTTGGCCATGTTCAAGTCGATAACGGTCACCTTGTCGTCTGGCACGCGCTTTGTTGGGTCAGCCGGGTCGATTTTTTCAGCCGCCGTGACGAGCGCAATCTCTTCCTTCGGCGATACGGCGACGGACGTCGGCGGCCCCGCAACGCTGCCGGGAACCTCGAGTTCGAACAGGATCTTGGGCGGGTTGGCCTTGAGATCGATGATGGCGACGGTGTCCTTGCCGTCTTTGACGGTCTGCACGACCCCGTTGACGAGCTTCACCTTGGCGTCGTTAGCGGATACGGCGATTTGAGCGAGCGAAGGCGTCGCTCCGACCGCCGCGAGCAGTGCGGCGAGGGCAATACGGCGCATGATTGGTTCTCCCTGAGACTTAACGTCGGCGCTATCGCTATCATCCGCGCGCCGCGTCGGCCAGCCGCCGCAGTCGCTGGCCGTCAAAACGGTACATGATCTTGTCCTGCCGCGCGCCGCCGAGGCTGTCGTAGAGCCTCTGGGCGCCGATGTTGTCCGTCTCGGTTGTGAAGTCGATGCGGCCGATGCCGTGGTCAAGGCAGTGGCGGGCGAGAGCCGACAGCAGCGCCGTGCCAACCCCGCGTCCGCGTGCGTCAGACAGTGTGAACAGGTCCTTCAAAAACAGCACGCCTTCAAGCGAGCGCCCCGGGCGCAGAATGCCACAACACGCGATGCCAACAGAGCGGTCCGCCTCGAAGGCCAGGAAGAACAGCGTGCCCTCGCGGGTTGCGATAGTGCGTTTCGCCATGGCTGCCGCGATGTGTGCCGGTGGTGCGTCGGCCGCGCCGCGATAATGCGTATCGAGCGCATGTATCAGCGTGCCGACCGTATCGGCATCGGCGGTGGTCGCGAGGCGCGTCGTGACGGTGGATGGCATCGAGCGATCTCGTTTGTGGTGCCTTTACAGTCGCGGATCAACCGGCTCGCTTTCGAGCGCCAGGATCGCGAACACGGCTTCGTGCACCTTGCGCAGCGGTTGCTTGGCGACGAACCGGGTCAGCGCTTCGTGGCCGAGCACGAACTCGCGATAGGCGAGCGAGCGCTTTTTGCCGAGCCCGCGCTTGCGCAGGCGTTCCAGATTATAGGGCAGGTCGTACTCAGGGCCGTAGATGATGCGAAGGTACTCGGGGCCGCGCACTTTGACTGCAGGCTGGATGATGCCCTTGCGGCCGCGCGCGATGAAGCTGCGTGGTTTCACGACCATGCCTTCGCCACCAGCCGAGGTCAGCGCGAGCCACCAGTCGGTTGCGGCGTCGACACTTGCCTCGCGGGTGAGATCGACGACGTGGTGCGTGGTCGCCATCAGCACTTTGTCGCCGGGCTCTGCGAGCCGCGCACACTCCGTCATGTGCCAGATATGCTCCTTGTCCATGTGGACGGCGCCTTCGGTGGCGAGCACATGGAACGGCGCGATGCGATAGTCGTCGAGCGACGTCACGGGCCAGCAATAGCGGCGGAACGCGTCGGCGTATTTCACCGCGCTGGCATGACGGTCTGCAAAGCGCGTCGCGAGTTCAGCGGCGGATGGATCACGCGCCGCGGCCTGTGTCAGCAACGCGGCAGCGTGGCCGAGGCCCGCATGGGCCGCCGCCGCTGTTGGCGCATACTGTGACGTGATCAGCCCCTGGGCTTTTGCCGACCAGGGCATCAGCTCGGCATCCAGCAGCGCCCAGTCGGTCGCGTGTCGCTCCCAGAAGCGCGTCTCCGTCATGGCGTCGCGCACGCGCGCGAGCAGGGCTTCACAGGTGACACCGTCGTTGAAGAATGCCCGGCCCGTGCGCGTGAGAATATGGCCGGTTTCACCTGTAGTGATGCCAAAGCGCGTGCGAGCGCCATCCGCATCGCGGCACACGATCAGCAGCGCACGCGAGCCCATGTGCTTTTCTTCAACGACCAGATCCGTGACGCCTTCATCGCGGTAAAACTCAAACGCGGCGGCCGGCTGTTCGAGGAAACCAGCGAGGCGGCGTGTCTTCTCCGTATCCGGCGGATCTTGGGTGAGCGTTGTCGCGCACGGCGACATGGTCGGCGGCAGGTGGATCAGCCACTTCGGGTTCACCGCAAAGCGCGACATGACCTCCAACGCCGCGGCTGACTGAGCCGCATCGATGGTGACGGTGTTGGCAATCGTCGTCGTGACGATGTGCTTGCCGATGACCAAGTCGATATCGAGCAGATCGTCTTGCGCCTGTTGGGCTGTCAGGTGTTGCTCAGCAGGCGGCGCAAGTGGGCGTTTCGGCTCGGCATAGACCTGCCGCGCTTTGACATCGACCAGTTCGCGCTCCGGCCAGCGCAGTGCCGTGAGCCGGCCGCCGAACACGCAGCCCGTGTCGATGCAGATGGTATCGTTGAGCCACTCGGCGTTCAGCGTTGGCGTATGGCCGTACACGACCACGGTTTTGCCGCGATAGTCGGCCGCCCAATTATGCCGGATCGGCAGGCCGAACTCGTCGCTCTCGCCTGTCGTCTCGCCGTACAGGCAGAATTCGCGGACGGAGCCCGAGGCGCGGCCGATCATCTCGTCCTTGACGCCTGCGTGCGCAACGGCAAGCTTTCCACCATCGAGCCAGAAGTGGCTGATCAGGTTGCCAACGAACTTGGCCACTTCACGTTTGAAGTGCGTATCCGTCTTCGCGACCTCCTCCATCTGCGCGACGGTCTTGTCGAGGCCGTGGGAGAGGGTCACGGTCTTGCCGTTCGCCCAGCGCCAGAACTTGATGTCGTGGTTGCCGAGCACGCACAGGCCGCTGCCGGCCGCGACCATGCTCATGACGATGCGCAGCACATCCGGCGAATTCGGCCCGCGATCGACGAGGTCACCGACGAACACGGCGCGTCGGCCGGTGGGCGGGATGACGTGGACGGTGCGTTTGGGGGCGGCGCGTTTGGTGTCTGTCCTCTGGTCAGACACCGTTGGTACAGTCGAGTTCGATGAACCCAGCTCTGCTGCACCGGCGGTTTCGGGTGTCTGACCAGAGGTCAGACACCATTCGATCCGATATCCCAGCTTCTCCAGCAACTCCTGCAGTTCATCCGCGCATCCGTGCACGTCGCCGATGATGTCGAACGGCCCCTCGATGTTCCGCGCATCCGTCCAGGTGCGCGTCCGCGTAATCGTCGTCGCAGCAATCTTGTCGACGCCGTCGAGCCGGTGGAGATAGCGGATGCCCTCTTTGTCCGGGCGATTGAGCCCGCGACGCAGACCAGCCATCTGATTGCGCACGACATGTGGGCCAAACTGCCGATCCGGCCGCGAACCGTTGCGCGAAAGGCAGATACCCTCGCCGGGATCGATCACGATGCCGACGGTCAGCGCATGATACTGCTTGGCGATGGTGACAAACTTGGCGCGGTCTTCGGGCCTGACGTTGGTCGCGTCGATGACGGTCAGCTTGCGCCGTTTGAGGCGCGTCGCCGTGACGAAGTGGCAAGCCGCAAAGGCATCGCCACTGGCTTCAAGACTGTTCTCATCGTCATCGACGACACCGCGATAGTGGTCGGACGACACGATCTCCGTCGGCTTGAAATGCGTGCGCGCAAACGTGGATTTGCCGGAGCCCGAGGCACCGATCAGCAAGACGAGGCAGAAGTCGGGGATTTCAATCTTCATTGCGTGCAACGCGGTCGCGACTTGGACAATCTTCGCTACCACCGATACGCGCCCGCGTCATGCGGACCAACCGTCAATACATGCCGCAGGCGAGCTTGGCCTCTTCGCTCATGCGGTCCTTGTCCCACGGCGGGTCAAAGGTCAGGTTCACGGTGCACCCCTGCACGCCTGGAACAGCGTTGACGGCGTTCTCGACCATGCCGGGCATCTCGCCTGCGACCGGGCAACCTGGCGACGTCAGCGTCATGTCGATCGTCACGTAGCGATCGTCCCCGATGTCGATCTTGTAGATCAGCCCGAGTTCGTAGATGTCGGCCGGGATTTCGGGATCGGTGACGGTCTTGAGGCCGCACACGATATCGGCCGTCAGTTGGTCCAGTTCTTCAGCCGACAGCGTCGAGCCTGGCACGGGCGTGCCACCCTCAGCGATCGATTTCGGGCGCGGGCTTTCTGTGCCAGCCCGGACAGGCGGCGGTGCGAGATCGGCATCGGCAGGCGAATAGTCGGTCATCTTCTCACTCTTGCGCGCCGTAGTGCCGCGATCGCGGCGTTCCGGGGCGGTATCTCTACCCATACCGCACTGGCCGCCCAAGGTCGAGGCCACGCAAGATCAGGCCCAGGTCAGGCCCAGGTCAGGCCAAGATATCACATCAGTGAAACTGGAAATCGCCGGCCGTCAGCGTTGTGGCGAGGACGCCCTGGAGCAGGATGGTGTCCGTGCCCACCTTAATCTGCGTGTCAGCACCGATCTGTTTCAGTTTGAGCGATGCGAACGAAGCTACACCGAGCATGTCAATCACGTCGTCGCCGCGGGTAAAGTCGGTGATCGTGTCCGATCCGTCGCCGACGGCAAATCGGAACGTGTCGCGGCCTGCGCCACCGGTCAGGACGTCCTTGTTGATGCCGCCAACCAGCAGATCATCGCCGACGCCACCGTCAAGCGTATCAGCCCCGGCGTTGCCATACAGCGCATCGTTGCCATCGAAGCCCGAGAGCTTGTTGGCATAACCATCGCCGCTGAGCGTGTCAGCGAACACCGAGCCGCGCGCGTTCTCGACGCGGATAAGATCGACGATGGCCACACCGCCAATGCTGACTTCGATGCCGCCAGAAAGCAGGTCGACGCGCACACCAGCGGCTGCCGTCATAAAGTCCGCCGTGTCGTTGCCGGCACCGCCGTCCATCGTCTCGACAGCACCCGGCGCTGCTCCCGAGTAGATCAGCCAGTCGTCGCCCGCACCGCCATAGAGCGTGTCGCGCCCGGCACCGCCGTCGAGGATGTCGTTGCCGTCTTCGCCGTAGATCACATCGTCACCGGCACCCGCCATGACCCAGTCGTTGCCGCTGTGCGCCGCGATGACATCGCGACCGTCGCTGCCGAGGATGGTGTCGTTGCCGTCTGTTATCGCGTAGGTCCAGAGTGGCGCGCCTGGAACCACCACGGGAATGTATTGGGCGACACCGTCGAGGCGGATGTCGGTGGTCGGGATCCAGCGATCGTTGAGTGGATCATCATCGCCGAAGGTCTGCAGATAGCCGCTGTCGATCTTGATCGGATCGCCGGCAGTGCCGACGTAAACAACACCATCGAGGCCAGCCCGCGCTACACCACTGAGGCGCAAGCCGCCCATGGCATTGTCACCGATGTGGGCGCCGCTGACAGAAATGTCGTTCGCTTGCCGCGCTTCGATGCCATAGCGGCCGTTGCCGTCGAATGTGCCGCCGCTGACGGTGACGTGCTCGGTGAAGGCGCGGGCTTCGTTGTCACCGGTCTGTATGACGAGGCCGGAGCCCCCGTTGCCGGTGCTGGAACTGTTCAACACCAAGACGTTCTGGGAGCCCGTGACAACGTTGATGCCGTGCCGGCCGTTGGCGAACGCAGTCGTGTTCTCGATGCGCACATCACGGCAGAAGTCGACGACGATGCCGTCGACACCATTGTGATGCGCCGAGACGGACTTGATGGTGAGCCCGACCGTGCGCTCGTGCGGATCGACGCCGTAACGCGAGCAGTTGGCGACGTCGACACCATCAAGAGTGATGTTCGTGTCGGCTTGCGCCGTGCCGGGTTTCGGGCCGCAATAGAAGCCGTCGACGCTGCCGCTCGTCGCGGCCTTATTGCCGTCGATTGACAGGTTTGCGATCACGACATTGCTGGTTGTCGCATAAGTCCCGTCAGCCTGGGTTGCGCCGCTGGCCGTGCGGACAATGCCGGTCACACTGCCGGAACCGTCGGCGAGTTTCAGGGTTGTCGCCCCGGCACCAGCCCCCTCAAGTCGCGTGTTCGAGCCGACCTTCAGGCAGCCGTCGGCGGCATTGCCTGCGCCGGCCACAGTCCATGTCCCAGCTGACAGGGATACGCTTCCGCCGCCGCTGGCAGCAACCGCATTCAATGCCTGCTGGATGAGTGCCGTTTGTTGGCTCGCCGTCGCCGTCTCGGCCACGGCAAGGGTCACGGAATTGCCAGTGACCGTGCTATAAGTGACGCTCAGCATCAGATCGCGCTCTTCCTTGAAAATACGAACAGTCGAGCAATATTGCCCGCGACGAGTTCACACTTTCGAAAGAAAGCTGGTTAGGAATGCTCTGCGACAACACCTAGAATTCGAGCAAAATTCTAGGCAACGGGCGAGGACGAGACATCCTCGCCGCCTGCGTACTTGAGGACGACAACTCACGCGGCCGAGATCAGACCACCCATACCAGCCAGCAGGCGCAAATGGTGGTCGGCGTTGCCGAAAGCCTGGTCGATCATGGTCAGGCGCTTGAAGTAATGGCCGGCCTTGTATTCCATGGTCATGCCGATGCCGCCGTGCAACTGGATGGCGGTTTCACCAACGAACTTGCACGATTTGCTGATCTGAACTTTGGCGGCCGAGATGGCGCGGCGGCGCTCTTTGGCGTCGGCTTCGCCCGCCATCATGGTGGCGTAGTAGGCCATGGAGCGGGCCTGCTCCAACGCCGTGAACATGTCGACCGACTTGTGCTGCAGCACCTGGAACGAGCCGATGGCGACGCCGAACTGCTTGCGCGTCTTAAGGTAGTCAACGGTCAAGTCGTGCAGGGCGGCCATGGCGCCGACAGCTTCGGCAGCCAGCGCCGCGATGCCTTCGTCAACGACGCGCTCAAGTATGGCGAGGCCATCGTTGTCCCGGCCGGCCAGCACGTCTTCGGGGCCGACTTTGACGTCCTTCAAGGTGATGTCGGAGGCGCGGAAGCCATCTTGTGTTGGATAACTCGTGCGCGTGACGCCGGCGGCTGTGCCGCCCACCAAGAATAGGCCGATGCCGCCGCGGTCGCGCTTGCCGCCCGAAATGCGCGCGGAGACGACGATCGTATCAGCCGTATCACCACCGAGGACAACGACCTTTTCTCCGTCCAGCACATAGCCGCCGTTGCCGTCTGCACGGGCCTTCACGGAGACATCGGCGAGGTCGAACCGCGATTGCCGCTCGGTGTAGGCGAGCGCCAGCGTGCGTGCGCCGGCGATGACGTCAGGCAGCAAGGCTGATTGCTGTGCGGCACTCGCGCCGTGACGCAATGCGGCGCCGCCGAGCACGATTGACGAAAAGTACGGCTCGATCGCGGAGTTGCGGCCGATGGCATCCATGACGATCATAGTCTCGACAAGGCCAGCGCCGAGGCCACCGTGCTCTTCGGCAAAGGGGATCGCGGTCAGGCCGAGCTCGGCATACTGGGCCCAGTTGGCCTTCGCGTAGCCAGTCGGCTCCTTGCGGGCCGCGGCCTTTTTCTTGAGGTCATTGTAGGCGTCGGCGAGGAACCGGTCGACGCTGTCTTTGATCTGTCGCTGGTCGTCGGAAAGGTCGAAGTCCATGGTCGCAGCTCCTCAACATGCCAGCACGGGGCCAGCCCGCGCCCGTCGATAATACGCCATTGACGCGCACGTCAATTAGCCCGCGCGCCTGTGCCCCAGCGCGCGCCATGCTGCGGGCCCATGCAGCGGGTGTTCATGCGGCATCCGATCATGTTAAGCCTGTCCCACTCGGGGACGACGGAGAGGCACATGCTCCATTGGGCGATCTTTAGATACTTCATGTCGCTTGGGAGCGTCGCGGTCTCGCTTGTGCTGGCGGTGTTGGCGCTCGGGTATTGCGCGGTCTACGAGCGACCGTTCCTTCTGACGCTGACCAAGGCCGCCGCGCAGATCCGCGATAAGATTCTAGCTTTAATGCCCTGGGCGGATGGCGAGATCATCGCGCGCCTGGTGCTGCACGAAAGCACGGTGCTGCTTATGTTTTTCACGCTTGGTGCACGCGCCGTGATCGGCTTGCTGCAGCTCGTCGGTGGGTTCATATTCAAGCGCTACGACTATTGAGAGGGTGAGCCATGGCAAAGTCGGCAAAGACCACCAACGTGTTCCGGGGCGTTATTCCCGCATTGATGACGCCCTGCACGGCCAAGCGTGAGCCTGATTTTGCGGCCCTGGTCACCAAGGGCAAGGAACTCGTCGGCCACGGCATGTCCGCCGTCGTCTATTGCGGCTCCATGGGCGACTGGCCGCTGCTGACGGACGAGCAGCGCATGGAGGGCGTCGCGGCGCTCACCAAAGCCGGCGTACCCGTCATCGTCGGCACGGGCGCGCAGAACCCCAAGCGGGCCGCGGCTCTGGCCGCGCATGCCAAGAAAGTCGGCGCGAAGGGCCTGATGATCATCCCGCGTGTGCTGTCGCGTGGCGCCTCCGTTGCGGCGCAACGCGCGCATTTCGAGGGCGTCCTTGAAGCCGCGGTGGACTTGCCGTCGGTGATCTACAACAGCCCCTACTATGGCTATGAAACCAAGGCTGATCTGTTCTTTGCGCTGCGCGCCAAACATCCGCATCTTGTCGGCTTCAAGGAGTTCGGCGGGGCGAAGTCGCTCTCCTACGCAGCTGAGCACATCACGGGACAGGACACGTCGCTGACACTGATGGTCGGCGTCGATACGCAGGTGGTGCACGGCTATGTGAACTGCGGGGCGATCGGTGCCATCACCGGCATCGGCAACGTGCTACCGAAAGAGGTGTTGCACCTCGTGGCGCTGTGCGAGAAAGCGCAGAAGGGCGATGCGAAGGCGCGCCGGCAAGCTGAAAAACTCGACAAGGCCTTGGGCGTGCTGTCCTCGTTCGACGAAGGAGTCGATCTGGTGCTGTACTACAAGCATCTGTTGGTGCTCGAGGGCAACCCCGAATACGAGCACCACTTCTTGGCATCCGACAGTCTCTCAGCCAGCCAGAAGCACTATGCCGCGAGCCAGCTGGCCCTGTTCAAGACGTGGTATCGCGATTGGACGGAATGAGGATGGATCTGATCGCAATCATCCACTGCCAATGTCATCCGCTCGGTTGAACTGGTCGAAATGAGAGCCCAGGGAGAGGCGTGCGCGCGTCCCCGATTCGGGTGATCCCCCATGTTCGAACGCCGGTCCGACAGCATCGCCTTTTTTGTAATTCTCGCGGTCTGCCTCGCTGGCGCCTTCAAGGCGCCCTGGTGGGCCATCGTGGCAGGCGCCAGCAGCTTGGCCTTGTTGTCGCTCGGGCAAAGCTGGCGCGCCGCATCTGGCACCGATGTGCCCGATGGCGTGCAGCTCGCCTCAAGCTCACTCAACGGCGCCGCCGTCGCTGCTGTCGCCTTTTTCAGCGGGCATGGGCTGGCTTGGGTTTGGGGAGTATGACTGAACCTTACGCGGTCGATACTATGTTCGCCTCTGCCTTTAGGCGAACTTGCTCTATTCGTTGGATCCACTCTTTGCGATCGGTGTCCGACAGCAACCCGTCTGGGATCCGCTCGGCAAGGTACGCGTGTGCGTCGCTAATCGACAGCCGCGCTTGGCCAGGGTTTCCGCTGACCAAGTTCGCTTCGGCAAGTTTGTAGTGTGCCTCCATGTACAGGACGGCAGCAACCTTGCTTGAAGTCGATACATTGTCGGGGCGCCTTATCTCGGTCAGCCGACCACGGAGGCGGTCAATCGCCTCGAGGTCACCGATCGCCCTATAAATCGAGAGCGCGCGGCCGTAAGAATGTCCCGCATTTGCGGGTGCCTGTATTTCAGTTTCGATGTCCCCGCTTAGTTCGAATGCGATTGCCAATTCGCGATCAGTGGATGATGTTTCGCCGGGATTGCAGTGTTGCTCAAGTAGCGAACAGGCAGTGTCTATTTGCGGTCGTGCGATCTTTCTCAACCAAGATTCGATTTCCTTAACACTTCGGTCCTCGCCCTTTCGTTCATCAAACATGCATCTTGCGAGAAGTGTCCGCGCGACGCCTTCTTGGCGGGCGTATCCACATTGGGCCGCAGATTCTGCCCAGCCAGTAGCCAACTCCAACAGCCCGTCGCGATTGGAAGTCTTTTCCAACTCGCTGACACAGGCTCGAAACACCTGCGGATCGGACTTGTCGAACGATGCAGCCTTGCGAAGTTCGGCTACAGCCTTGCGTCGTGAGTTGTCTCTGTCGACGCCTTCATCCGCAGCCTTCGAACACTTTAGACCTCGCAGAAGATGAGCTGTCGCCATCTCCTCTTGGACTTGCTTGAACGCGCGGCTGGCAATTTCCTGTCGTTTTACGAGCTTGGCGTAGTTGCTGCTTGTGGAAATCGGTTCCGTATCGATGTCATCGATGTAGTTTCTCAGACGCCACTGCAGAAGGCGAAGGCGCATCCGGTCTGCCCAGGTGTTCCCTTCGACCGCCGCCGCTACGCGGTTCTCGAACTCAGCGAGCAAAAGACTGCGATGCTGTGTGATCCGCTGTTGGCATCGAACGAGGAAGCGACTGAGAACCCCTGGCAGCCGCCTTTCGGTTTGAAGGTAAAGCTGAAGGAGACCATACGAGGCGCCGCTTGCTGAGCCTACCAAGCCGACATGTTTGGGATCCAACTGCTCCAACAGCTTCAAAATTTGGGTCTTCAACTCCATCGCATTGCCCGAGCCCGACATGATCAGGGCAAGCGCAAAGAACAATGCCAACGCAAGTAAGCTTAGAGACCAATGAAACCAAGACCGACGCAACATGACAGACTCCGCACCAATACGGAGACAGCTTGCCGTTTGTCCGTCATCGCCTCAACATTGACGTGCAGCCGACATGCATTCGAGCCGGGACGTGTTGCCGCCCGGATACAGAGGCGCTGGCGAATGGGTCGGAGCGACACAAGCGCCCCTACGCCCGCACCACACCCACCTGCCCCGTGCCCAAGGCCGCGAGGGCTGTTTTGACGATGCCGGCTGCGTCCAAGCCGGCCTGGGCGTACATCTTGTCGGGCTTGTCGTGGTCGAGGAACACGTCGGGCAGCATCATCGGGCGCACCTTCAAGCCGCGATCAAGCTGACCTGTCAGCGCCAGATGCTGCAGCACGAACGTGCCAAAGCCACCCGTGGAGCCCTCCTCCACGGTGATCAGCACTTCGTGATGATCGACGAGCTGTTTGATGAGCTGCGCGTCGAGTGGTTTGGCGAAGCGCGCGTCGGCAACCGTCGTCGACAGGCCCATGGCGCCGAGCTGGTCCGCAGCCTTCAAGCATTCCTGCAGGCGCGTGCCAAATGATAGCAGCGCGATCTTCGAGCCTTCGCGCACAACGCGGCCGCGGCCGATCTCCAGCGGCACGCCGACAGCCGGCATGTCGATGCCGACGCCTTCGCCGCGCGGGTATCGGAACGCGCTTGGCCGATCGTCGATGGCGACGGCAGTTGCCACCATGTGCTTGAGTTCGGCTTCGTCGGAGGCGGCCATGATGACGAAATCTGGCAGGCAGCCGAGATAGGCGACGTCGAACGAACCTGCATGGGTCGGCCCGTCGGCGCCAACCAGCCCGGCGCGGTCGAGCGCGAAGCGCACAGGCAGGCGCTGGATCGCAACGTCATGTACCACCTGATCGTAGGCGCGCTGCAGGAACGTCGAATAGATTGCGCAGAACGGCTTGTAGCCCTCGGTTGCAAGGCCAGCGGCAAACGTCACGCCGTGTTGCTCGGCGATTCCGACATCGAAGGTGCGTTCAGGGAACTCCTTGCCGAACAGGTCCAGCCCCGTGCCTGATGGCATGGCGGCGGTCACCGCGACGATCTTGTCATCCGTGCGCGCCTGCTCGATCAGCGCGTCGGCGAACACGCGTGTGTATTGCGGCGCATTCGGCTTCGCCTTAGCCTGCGCACCGGTGATGACGTTGAAGGTGTTGACGCCGTGATACTTGTCGGCGGCGGCTTCGGCGGGTGCGTAGCCTTTGCCCTTCTTGGTCACGACGTGGACGAGGATCGGGCCCTGTTTGGCATCGCGAACATTCTTCAGCACCGGCACCAGCACGCTCAAGTCATGGCCATCGATGGGGCCAACATAATAGAAGCCCAGCTCCTCAAACAGCGTACCGCCGGTCCAATAGGTGCGGGTGAATTCCTCGGCGCGCGCGGCGCGGCGCTCCCACTGCTCCGGCAGTTTCGCCGCCAACTGCTTACCGATCTCGCGCAGATGCAGGTACGTGCCCGAGGACGTAATCCGGGACAGATAACGCGACAGCGCGCCGACAGGCGGCGCGATGGACATATCGTTGTCATTGAGAATAACAATCAGCGGCTCGTTGCGCGCGCCTGCGTTATTCATGGCCTCGTAGGCCATGCCGGCACTCATGGAGCCGTCGCCGATCACCGCGACCACATGGTTGCTGCGCTTGTCGAGATCACGCGCCACAGCCATCCCGAGACCGGCGGATATCGACGTCGACGAGTGCGCGGCGCCGAAGGGGTCGTATTCGCTCTCGCCACGCTTTGTGAAGCCGGACAAGCCGCCGCCCATGCGCAAGGTGCGGATGCGGTCGCGGCGGCCGGTCAATATCTTGTGCGGATAGGCCTGATGGCCGACGTCCCAGATCAACCGGTCGTCCGGCGTGTTGAACACCCAGTGCAACGCAACCGTCAGTTCAACGACGCCGAGGCCGGCGCCGAGATGACCGCCGGTGACGGACACGGCATCGATCGTCTCTTGGCGCAATTCATCTGCTATTTGGCGAAGGTCTTTCTCCGGCATCCGCCGCAGGTCTGCCGGTGACGCGATCTTGTCGAGCAGCGGCGTTGCGGACATGAGGTCTTCCTGTCTCGCGCCTGTGTCGAAAATCGGCGGCGCGCCTGCACTTTGCCAGATTAGCGTTGATTTTCAACGATCCCCGGCATTCATCCCTAAACCAGGCCGCTGGCGAAAAGAAGAAGCTGGAAGCTCCAACCAAGTCCCACTCGACGGCCGTCTTTGCCATCGACATGTCCTGGTACGCTCCGCGATGTCCAGCCGGATCGCCCGGACCTATTGCCGCCCTCTCGATTTTGCAGATCAGGGAGGCAGGCCCTTGTTCACCGCGTCGGCGTAGATCATGAGGCCGAAGTAGGCCGCGTTGACCAGAAACCAGCATAGGAAGAAAACGTAGGTCCACCGCTGCTGAGACGCGACGTCAGCGCCATAGCGGCCGACAGCAATATCACGCGCCATTGCCGCCACTTGGCGCGGGGGCGCGCGAACACCCATCCTGTTCTGACGCTTCATCAGATCGCGACCGGCAGCCGTCTCGCGCGACTTTCGATGATACCAAAGCGCCATCACAATTGGCGGCAGCACAAGCAAAGCGAGGCCGATGACCAAATACCACAGGCGAAAACTCGGATCTCGAAACACATGCCACATCGTGTGGCTCTCCTTTTGAACTTTGCCGAGACCTGCATCGCGAACCGCATGCGCCGACACAGAAAATTTTTTGCCCGACCGAATGCGCCGCGGCAAGCCCGCTCGACGCCGTTGCCTGACTGTGGCCATAGACGTCCATCATAACGGCCGAGATGGTGAACCGATGAAACTCGCAACGCTCAAGAATGGCACGCGCGATGGCGTGCTGATGATCGTCTCGCGCGATCTGACGCGCTGTGTCGCAGCACGTGATGTCGTGCCGGATCTGACCACGATGCAGCAGCTACTCGACGCCTGGGCGATGGCCGCCCCGAAACTGCAGCCGGCCTCAGATGAATTGAACGCCGGGCGCAGCCGCGCGCCTGTGCAGGTCTTCGACGCAACCGCCGCCATGGCGCCGCTGCCGCGCGCCTATCAGTGGTGCGACGGCTCCGCCTACGTCAACCACGTCGAACTGGTGCGCAAAGCCCGTGGCGCCGAGATGCCCGGCAGCTTCTGGACCGACCCGCTGATGTATCAGGGCGGCTCTGACACCATGATTGGCGCGCGCGACGACATCCTGGTCGCCGACGAGGCCTTTGGTATCGACCTTGAGGGTGAGGTGGCCATTATCACAGACGACGTGCCCATGAGCGTCAGCGCCGATGTGGCCGGCCGCCACATTCGACTAATCATGGTGGTCAACGACGTCTCGCTGCGCAACCTGATCCCGAACGAACTCGCCAAAGGTTTCGGCTTCTTCCACGGCAAACCGTCAACGGCGTTCTCGCCCGTTGCTGTCACACCCGACGAACTCGGCGCCGCTTGGAAAGATGGCAAAGTGCACCTGCCGCTGCGCGCCGCCATCAATGGCCAGCCGCTCGGCCATCCCGATGCCGGCGTTGACATGACGTTTTCGTTCCCACGGCTGATCGCGCACGCCGCCAAGACGCGCCGGCTCGCCGCAGGCACGATCGTCGGCTCGGGCACGGTCTCGAACAAGAGCGCGGATGGCGGACCGGGCAAGCCGGTCAAAGAGGGTGGCCTCGGCTACACCTGTCTCGCCGAAGTGCGCACCATCGAGACCATCGTCGGCGGCAAGCCTGTCACACCGTTTCTGAAGTTTGGTGACCGCGTTACCCTCGACATGAAGGACGCAGCCGGACACTCCATCTTCGGCGCCATCGACCAGAGGATCACGAAATATGCGGGCATTTGACATCTCCGGCGTCGGCCTCGCCCTGCTGCTCGTGCCGCTCTACGGCTGGCTGCTCGGTCGCTTTGCCGGCCGGCGTGACTGGCGCATCGGCGGCGTATTGGTGCTCGGGTTGGTGCTGGTGGCCCTCGTGCAAGTTGCCATCCTGGCGGGGCAATGCCTGATCGAGGGACAGACCAGCGCCATCGGCAAAAGCTTCATGTTCCTGCTCGAGCGGCGCGGTATGGAGGCGCTGGTCAACCCGGAATTCCCGGTGTTTCTGTTTGTGCTCGGCACGTTCGTGACCATGCTTGGCTGGTCGGCGACACCGGTCAAAAAGGCGCGCGATACCGTTGTTGCGTGATGGCGTAGCGGGCGCATCTGACGGCTGCTAGATGGAGGTCCGTCGACCACGTCGAAAGCCCTCCCCGATGCCCGCAGCCGTCCCGACCGACATTCAACTCCAGATCATGTGGAACCGCCTCATTGCGGTGGTGGAAGAGCAGGCGCAGACACTGTTGCGCACCGCGTTCAGCCCCATCGTGCGTGAGGCGGGTGATCTCTCCGCCGGCATTTTCGACCGGCACGGTCGCATGCTGGCCCAGGCCGTCACGGGCACGCCCGGCCACGTCAACTCCATGGCCGAGAGCGTCAAGCATTTCATTGCCCACTTCGGCCTCGAGAGCATGAAACCGGGCGACGCCTACATCACAAATGATCCCTGGATGGGCACGGGGCACTTGAACGACTTCGTCATAACCACGCCCTGCTTCCACAAGGGCAAACTGATCGGCCTGTTCTCGTGCACGTCGCATCTGATGGACATTGGCGGCATCGGCTTTGGTCCCGACGGCACCGACGTGTTTATGGAGGGGCTCTCGATCCCGTTTCTCAAGATCATCGAGGAGGGCCGCGTCAACGAAACGCTGATGGCGATGATCCGCGCCAACACACGGCTGCCCATCGACACCGTCGGCGATGTCTACTCGCTCACAGCCTGCAATGACGTCGGCTGTTTGCGCCTCGTCGAGATGATGGAGGAGTTCAAGCTCGACGACCTCGATCATTTGGCCGACCACGTCTGCACCAAGAGCGAAGCGGCCGTGCGCGCCGAGATCGCCAAGCTGCCCAAGGGCACGTGGCGCGCCGACATGATGACGGATGGCTACGATGCGCCGATCAAACTCGTCGGCACTGTCACCGTTTCAGACACCGGCATCCATGTCGATTACACCGGCACCGATCCGCAGACGCGGCGTGGCATCAACGTGCCGCTGTCGTACACGACCGCCTACACGGTGTTCGCGCTGAGCTGCATCGTCGGCGCGCGCATTCCCAACAACGCAGGCTCACTCGCGCCGCTCACCGTTTCGGCACCCGAGCGCTGCATTCTCAACGCGCAAAAACCCGCCGCCGTCGCCATCCGCCACATCCTCGGCCAGATGCTGCCCGACGTGGTGTTCGGTTGCCTCGTGCAATGTATCCCGGATCGCGTGCCGGCCGAGGGCACGTCGTGCCTGTGGAACCTCAACGTGCGCGGTGCCGTGAAGGGCGGGGCGGGCAGCAACTACGGCTTCACCATGGCCGTCACGTCGAACGGCGGCACGGGCGCGCGTCCCACGCAGAACGGTCTCTCAGCTACGGCCTATCCCTCAGGTGTAAAAGGCACGCCGGTCGAGATCGCCGAGCAGATCACGCCTCTGATCTTCTGGAAAAAGGAGCTGCGCGACAACTCCGGCGGCGCGGGCAAAACGCGTGGCGGCCACGGCCAGCACATCGAGATCGAAAGCGGCATCGGCGAGCCGTTTGAACTGCTGGCAGCCTTCGACCGCATCGACTATCCGCCCCGCGGCCGCCTCGGCGGCGCGCCAGGTGCGGCAGGTTCAGTCGGCCTCGCTGACGGGACGAAACTGCGCGGGAAGGGAACCCAGCGGATTGAGCCCGGTCAGCGGCTGGTGGTGAAAACGCCAGGCGGCGGCGGGATGGGGCGGGTGTGAAGACTACAGGCGACCGCCCGGGCCCTTCGAGAAGGTGTTTGGGATGCATGTCGTGGTCGTTACACCGAGGACACCGCCCGAGACGAAACTCACGACAGCAACACTGATGACGATGGCAGTGACGGCTTTCTTGCTCACGAATGATCTCCTCAAGTTGATCCGAGGGCGACAGTATCGCCCGCCGATGACGCAATCTTGAAGAGATCAGGCTAACGCCCGTTCAGGTTTATGACCTGTGATACCCGTGGCGAAAATTTCTGACTGAAGACTTATCCCACCCACTGTCATGGCCGGGCTTGTCCTGGCCACCCATCGCGCGACGCGCGCGGCGGCGCTTATGGTGTTGAGCCGTCTCAACGAGCTGACACCAGCTGCGTGCGCTGCACGATGGGTGGCCGGCACGAAGGGCCGGCCATGACAGTGTGGGGAGGCATATCCGTCAATAATTCTGGCCGCTGATATGAGGTCGCTCCGGCCGGCTTCTCCCTGACCGATGACCGCGCTCTTTTCGCCTTCGCCCATAGCGGTGAGCGACAACTTTTGTCCCCGCAATCGCCCACAGGGAGATATCGATGCTCCCGCGACGTCCCTTGACCTTCGTGGCTTGCCGCCTCACCCTTGCCACGGCTGGGATTGAAAGATCCGGCTCTGGTGAAGGGATGCCGTTCATGAGCGACCTGAAGCTGCCGCCCCGCAAGACGTCCTCGGTCAAACCGCTGTGGGACGGCCCTGAGTGGGACTTTGCGCTCATCGATCGCGTGTATGAGCAGATGAAGGAAATCGGGCTCGGCGAGATGGGCTTGTCGATCTATCCGAACCAGATCGAGGTCATCACGGCAGAACAAATGCTGGACGCCTATTCGTCCATCGGCATGCCCGTGATGTATCGCCACTGGTCGTTCGGCAAACGTTTCGCTTACGACGAAGCCATGTATCGCAAAGGCCGCAGCAGCCTCGCCTTCGAGATCGTCATCAACTCGAACCCGTGCATCAACTATATCATGGAAGAGAACTCCATGACCATGCAGGCGCTGGTGATTGCGCACGCCGCCTTCGGCCACAACCACTTCTTCAAGAACAACTACCAGTTCCAACAGTGGACCCAGGCCGATCACATCATCGACTATCTGGCGTTCGCCAAGGACTACGTCGCGGAGTGCGAGGAGCGCTACGGTGAAGCCGCTGTCGAGACGACGCTCGATTGTGCTCACGCCCTCATGAACCAAGGCATCAGCCGCAACATGATCCCGCGCGCGCGTGACCTCGCCAAGCGCGATGCCGTGAAGCAGGCCGAGCGCGCCGAATACAACGAGCGAAACTACGATGCCGTCACCGCGCGCACCATGCCCGATATCAACAAGGGCGAACCCGCGCCAAAGCCGACGGCTGCACAAAACGAAGCCAAGCGCCTCGGATTGCCCGAAGAGAACTTGCTCTACTTCCTCGAGAAGAATGCGCCGAAACTCGCGGATTGGCAGCGAGAACTGCTGCGTATTGTGCGCAGTCTCGCGCAATACTTCTACCCCCAGCGCCAGACCAAGGTGATGAACGAAGGCTGTGCGACGTTCGTGCACTACGAGATCCTCAACCGCATGTATGAGCGCGGCTGGATCACCGACGGGTCGATGCTGGAATTCCTGCACTCGCACTCATCCGTGGTGTTCCAGCCAACATTCAACGACCGTCGCTACTCCGGCATGAACCCTTATGCGCTCGGTTTTGCCATGATGCGCGACATCCAGCGCATCTGCGTGGAGCCAACGAGCGAGGACAAAGACTGGTTCCCCGATTTCGCCGGCAACGGCGACTTCATGGGCACGCTGCGCGATGCCTGGGCCAATTATCGTGACGAGAGCTTCATCCAGCAGTTTCTGTCGCCGAAGCTGATGCGCGATTTCCGCTTCTTTGCCCTGAAGGACGACGCGCGCGATCCGGCTGTGCGCATCACGGCGATCCACGATGAGCGCGGCTACAAAGACGTCCGCCGCCGCCTCGCACGCAGCTATGACGTGGCGGCGCTCGATCCGGATCTGCAGGTCACAGACGCCGACTTGTCGGGCTCCCGGCGCCTCGTCATCACGCATACGGTCCGCAACGGCATTACGCTGGATAAGACCGAGTGCGAGCGCACGATGCAATGCATCGCGCAGCTGTGGGGCTATCGCGTCCGCCTGGTCGAAGTCGACGTCGAATCGGGCCGCGTACTCAAGGAACACGAAGTGCTGCCGATGCCGGTGTGAGCGCCGGCCATGCCAACCCTGCTCATAATAAACGCCAGCGTGCTCGTCACGATGGATGACGTGCGTCGCGAAATCCGCGAGGGCGCGGTGTTCGCGCGTGATGGCGTGGTCGAGCAGGTCGGCGACACGGCCGCGCTGCCGATGACGGCTGACACGGTCATCGATGCCCACGACTGCGTTGTCACGCCTGGCCTTATCAACACGCACCATCATCTGTTTCAGTCGTTGTGCCGGGCGGTGCCGGCGGGGCAGAATGCGCCGCTGTTTGGCTGGTTGAAGGCGCTGTATCCGATTTTCCTAAAGATGGGACCGGAGCATATCCGCGTCTCCGCCATGACGGGCTTGACGGAACTCGCACTCAGCGGCTGCACCTGCTCGTCCGATCACCAGTACATGTTTCCGAACGGCGCACGGTTGGACGATGCCATCGAAGGCGCCAAGGCGATCGGTGTCCGCTTCACGGCGACGCGCGGGAGCATGAGCATCGGCGTCTCGAAAGGTGGGCTGCCGCCGGACGCACTCACCGAGCGCGAGCCGGACATCCTGCGCGATTGTGAACGCGTTATCGGCGCGTTCCACGATCCCAAGCCACATGCGATGATCCAGATCGCACTCGCCCCCTGCTCGCCGTTCACGGTGAGCGAAGGCTTGATGCGCGACACCGCGATGCTGGCGCGTGAAAAAGGCGTGCGGCTGCACACGCATCTCGCCGAGAATGCGGAGGATGTGGCCTATTCGCTTGCGCGCTATGGCAAGCGGCCGGGTGACTATGCCGAAGCGCTGGGCTGGACCGGGGACGATGTGTGGCATGCGCACTGCGTGCAGTTGGATGCGCATGAGATACAGCTCTTCGGGCGGACCGGCACAGGCGTTGCGCATTGCCCGTGCTCGAACATGCGGCTTGCCTCAGGCATCGCACCCGTGCGGCGGATGTTGGATGCGCGCGTGCCCGTCGGCCTCGGCGTCGACGGCTCCGCTTCAAGCGATGCAGGCCACATGCTCAATGAAGCACGGCAGGCCTTGTTGCTGCAGCGCGTTGGCGGTGATCCCGCGGCGCTGTCGGCGCGCGATGTGCTGGAGCTTGCAACGCGTGGCGGCGCGCGTGTGCTGGGGCGCTCTGACATTGGCCATCTCGCACCAGGCATGTCGGCAGACTTGTGCGTGTGGCCGCTCGACACCATTGAGATGGCCGGCGCGGACTGGGATCCGGTCGCAGGTCTTGTGCTCTGTGGGCCGACCAAGCCACGCGACGTCATCGTCGCTGGCCGACGGATCGTCGCGGATTATCAACTCACCACAGTCAACACGCGCGGTCTGGTGGCGCAGCATCGCGCCTTGGCGAGGGGACTGATGAGTTGAGGCATCGCCTGGATACGTGCTAGAATATTACAAGAACACGGCTTGCAACTGGGCGATGTTCTTGTTAAGTTGCCCTATCAACGTGGTGAGCCATGCCCAGGACAGGTCACATGCGGCCGGCAGCGTACATCGGCAAGCTCACGGGCAACGGCATGGACCCGCGCACGGCTCAGGTGCACGGCGAGGCGATCGAGGGGCTACTTGGCGAGGAGTTCGTCACGCGCGATCATTTCGACGCCAGCATGGCATCCATCGATGCAAAGTTCTCCCAGGTCGATGCCAGATTCACCAAAGTGGATGCGCGTTTCGATCAACTGGATGCCAAGATCGACCGCGTCAAGGCGGAGATTGAGAGCAAGATGTACGAGTTGCACAATGCGAGCCTGAAGTGGACGCTGGGCACCTGCTTCATGATGGTGGGCTTGATTTATTCGATCGCACGGTTTGTGAAGTAGCTGCTACGAGAGCACGTTCAACCAGCGCAGCCCGGACATCAGCATGAGTGGCATCAATGATTTCGTCGTGAAGTTCGCGACCGTGAATGGCTCCGGCTCCGCGTCGGCCAACGGCATGTTCGCCAAGACGCTGTTCCGCATGGGCTTGCCCGTCAGCCCGAAGAACATCTTCCCCTCCAACATCCAGGGCCTTGCCACATGGTATGAGGTGCGCGTGTCGGAGGCTGGCTATCTGGCCCGCCGCGATGGCATCGACCTGATGGTCGCCATGAACCCCCAAACGTACAAGGAAGACTTGGAAGCGATCGTGCCCGGCGGCTGGTTGCTCTACGACAGCACGATGGAGCGCCGTTGGGCGCGTTCCGACATCACCATTCTTGGCGTGCCGATCTCTGAAATGTGCGCGCGCAAATGGGCCGCACCGCGCAAACGCCAGCTGCTGAAAAACATGGTCTACGTCGGCGCGCTGTCGGCCCTGCTCGACATGGACATGGACACGGTCAAGTCCGTTGTCTCGGACCAGTTCAAGGGCAAGGCCGAACTGATTGCCGAGAACATGGAGGCGCTGGCGCTTGGCCGCGACTATGCAACGGCGCACTTCCAGTGTCCGCTGCCGATCAGCTTGCGCAAATCCGACAAGACCAAGGACAAGATCCTGGTCACGGGTAACGACGCGGGTGGACTGTCCGCTGTCTACGCCGGCGCGACCGTCTGCGCCTGGTATCCAATCACGCCGTCGACGTCGCTCGCGGAAGCCTTCGAGAGCTACTGCAAGCGTCTGCGCACGACCAAGGACGGCAAGAAGCTGTACGGCATCGTGCAGGCCGAAGACGAACTCTCGGCCATCGGTGTCGCCATCGGCGGCGCGTGGAACGGCGCGCGTTCGTTCACGGCCACGTCCGGGCCGGGCATCTCGCTGATGAGCGAGTTCTTGGGGCTCGCCTACTTCGCCGAAATCCCGATCGTGCTCTACAACATCCAGCGCGGCGGCCCCTCGACGGGCATGCCGACGCGCACGGGCCAGCCTGACGTGCTCGCCTGCGCCTATGCCTCGCATGGCGACACGAAACACATACTGCTGTTCCCGTCGGACCCGACTGAGTGCTTCACGCTTGGCGCACAGGCCTTCGATATCGCCGAGCGTATGCAGCAGCCGGTCATTGTCATGTCCGACCTCGACATCGGCATGAACGAGTGGGTGACGGATGCCTTCGCGTGGGACGATACGCACGTGCACGATCGCGGCAAGGTGCTGAGCGCGGCCGAACTTGAAGGTTTCAAGGACAATCGCGGTCAGCCCTGGGGGCGCTATCTCGACATCGACAAGGACGGCATTCCCTACCGAACGCTACCTGGCACGCACGAGACCATGGGCTCATTCTTCACGCGCGGCACCTCGCACGACGAGTACGCCCGCTACACCGAGGATGGCCGCATCCACGCCCGCGTCATCGACCGCATCCGGCGCAAGTTCGACACCGCTGCGACCATCGTGCCGAAACCGGTCATCGAGACACGCGATCCCAAAGGCAAAGTTGGCATCATCTATTTCGGCGCCACGCGCCCGGCTGTGCTCGAAGGCCTCGATCTGCTGGCCAAGGACGGCATCAAGTTGAACGCCATGCGCCTGAAGGCCTTCCCGTTCGGCCAGGAGGTGCGCGATTTCTGCGCGGCACACGACACTATTTTCGTGCTCGAACAAAACCGCGACGCGCAGATGCGTTCCCTGCTGATGACCGAGATCGACGTGCCCGGCACGAAGCTGGTCCCGGCGTTGAGTTACGACGGCACGCCGACGTCGGCGGAGTTCGTGCGCCAAGCCGTGCTCAAGCACCTGCGGCCGGCGAAGCAGGCAGCGGAGTGATGGGGAAAGCGTTTGCCGCTGCCGAGCGGGAGACTCTTCTTGCTGTCAAAGGCGTCGGGCCAACGGTGGTCATGCGCCTTGAGCAGATGGGTATTACCACGTTGGCCGATCTCGCGCGACGCGACGCAGCCACGATCTGTGCCGAAGCCGCGGGCATCCTTGGCAGCACGTGCTGGAAGAACAGCCCGCAGGCGCGCAAGGCGATAGAAGCCGCAATCACTGCAGCTGCAGCGCACCACGGCGACGGTCGCCGCTAAATCCGCCGTAAGCGCGCCACGCCGAGCAGCACGCCGGCAATCAACAGCACCGCGCCGAGTACAACAAGCGCTGGCGGAAACTGCATTTTCCAGAGGTAGGCGTAGAGCAAGCCGGCCAGCGTCTCGAACACGATCAGCTGCCCCGCGATATGCGCGGGCAAGAGCTGGGCGGCCTTGTTCCAGCACCACATGGCAACCCACGATGTGAGAATGCCGAGCGCCAGGCTGACGGCGATGAACATGCCGAGATCCGGGCGGCTGCCGTGTGTCGCACCCGTCAGGACGCTGAATCCCAAAAGTGGCAACGCCACTGGCAACAGCGTGACACCCTGCAGGCTCGCCCAGGTCGACGCTGTGATGTCGGGCCGTGCCGCAATGGCGCGCGCATTGGCAACGCCATAGATGGTCCACGACAGCAGGGCGCCGACCACGAGCGCGATGCCGATCCAATAGCTCGTGGCAACGCTGCCCGCATGGATCACTGCCCCCACCGATGGCTCGCCGACATGGACCGCCGCGAGACCGAGCAGGATGAGTATCCCAGGTGCAATGAAGCGGCCGAGTGCGACCGCCGCGTTGCCGTAACCCGCAGCGATCGGCAACAGCACCGGCAAAGTGCCGATGATCAGCGCCGCCATAGGCGCGCCCGTGGCGGGGATGCCAGCCGCGAGCAACGCAAAGTACAAGAGATTGCCGATCAGGGTCAGCAACAGTGCGGTCCACCAAATCCGCGGATCACGGAGGCCAACCACCGGGCCTGAAAACTGTGCGGCCAGCAGCGCACCGACGGACACAAGGCCGTAGGCCGCATAACGCCCGGCCGTCAGTTCCACCGGATGATACCCTGGCAGCAGCAATGGTGCGACAAACGCCAGCCCCCACATCAGACCGGCCACCACGGCCCACAGGATACCCGTGATCAGTGTACGCGTCGTCACCGGCCCGCTGATGCTCACGACGAGGCCACTCATGCGCCGAGCTTTGCCAGCGTTGCCTCGTCCACTTCGATGTTTGAGAACACGGCCTGCACGTCGTCGAGTTCTTCGAGCACCTGCAGCAGTTTCATATTGCTCTCAGCACGATCGCCATCGACCGCTGTCATCAGGTTTGGCTTCCACACGATCTTCACGGATGTCGGCGTGCCGAGTTTCTCCTGCAGGACCTGCGCGACAGTTCCAAGCGTATCAAAAGATGTCATGATGGTGTGGCCGTCGGCATCGGATGCTGCGTCGTCTGCGCCAGCTTCAATGGCGGCCTCGAGTATGGCGTCGGCCGACCCAGCTTCGGCTTTGTAGATGATCTCGCCGACGTGCGCGAAGTTGTGACTGACCGCGCCGGTGGCGCCCAGATTGCCGCTGTGTTTGGTGAACGATGAGCGCACCTCGCCGCCTGTGCGATTGCGGTTGTCGGTCAGCGTCTCAATGATGATGGCGACGCCGCCGGGGCCGAAGCCCTCATAGCGAACGGCTTCGAAGTTGGCACTGTCGGCACCGGCGGCCTTCTTGATGGCGCGCTCGATGTTGTCCTTGGGCATGTTTTCGGCGCGTGCGTTCTGGATCGCAAGGCGCAGGCGCGCGTTCATGTCCGGGTCGGGCAGGCCCGTCTTGGCCGCCACCGTGATTTCGCGGCTGAAGCGGGCAAAGGCACGCGCGCGCTGCGCGTCCGCCTTGCCCTTGCGGTGCATGATGTTCTTGAATTGAGAATGGCCGGCCATGGATCAAGATCAGGACTGAGTGGATCGAAGCCACTCCCTAAGCGGACTTCACGGCCTTCGCAAACGAAAGGTCCACGGCGGGGCGATGAGATGGTCGCGTCCTGGGTAAACTGCTTCCGCACCAGACGATGGGCCGGGCCCGCTCAAGACAGCGAAAGGGCCGCCCGTGAAAAATCACGGCGGCCCTCATCTGTGATACCGTCATTGCAGGAACAGGCTTATGATGCCGCTTGCTGCGCCGCCAACATGGCTTCGTGGCGGGCCTTGTCCTCTTTACCCTTGGCGCTCTCGTCGCGGTCGACGAGTTCGATCACGGCGCGCGGGGCGCTATCGCCGTAGCGGAAGCCAGCCTTCAACACGCGCGTGTAGCCGCCGTTACGGTCCTTGTAGCGCGGCGCCAGCACTTCGAAGAGTTTCTTGACCATCTCATCGTCGCCGAGACGCGAGGCAGCCAGACGACGTGAATTCATGTCGCCGCGCTTGCCAAGCGTGATGTACTTGTCAACGACGCGCTTCAGGTCTTTTGCCTTCGGCAGGGTCGTGACGATCTGCTCATGGCGGAGCAGGGAGGCCGCCATGTTGGCAAACATGGCCTGACGGTGAGAGCTGTCGCGGCTGAAGCGGCGACCCATTTTCTTGTGACGCATGGTCGGGTTCTTTCGATAGTTGGTTTGTATCTCAGGTTATTACGGGGAGGTTCTTTGGCCTCGCCTCGGTCTTAGTTGCGTGTGGCGACTCCCCTGCGGGGAGCCGGCCGCCACACGCGAAGATTAGTACTGGTCCTCGAAGCGCTTGGCCAGCTCTTCGATGTTGTCAGGCGGCCAGTTCGTGACTTCCATGCCGAGGTGCAGGCCCATAGCGGCCAGCACTTCCTTGATTTCGTTGAGCGATTTGCGGCCGAAGTTCGGCGTCCGCAGCATTTCTGCTTCGGTCTTCTGGATAAGGTCGCCGATGTAGACGATGTTATCGTTCTTCAGGCAGTTGGCCGAGCGAACCGAAAGCTCAAGTTCGTCGACCTTCTTGAGCAGGGCGGCGTTGAACGGCAGTTCCGAATGCTGCTTTTCCTCGACGGCCTTCTTCGGCTCCTCGAAGTTGATGAACACAGCCAGCTGGTCCTGCAGAATGCGGGCTGCAAGCGCGACAGAGTCCTCGGCAGTGATGGCGCCGTTGGTCTCAACCTGCATGGTCAGCTTGTCTTTGTTGAGGTCCTGGCCCTCACGCGTGTTGTCGACCTTGTAGGAGACGCGCTTGACCGGCGAATAGAGGCTGTCGACCGGGATCAGACCGATCGGCGCGTCGTCCGGACGGTTGCGGTCAGCCGGCACATAACCCTTGCCGGTCGAGGCGGTGAACTCCATGCGGATCGACGCGCCCTGGTCGAGCGTGCAGATGACGTGGTCCGGGTTCAAGACTTCCACTTCCGACGACGTCTCGATGTCGCCGGCGCGCACCGGGCCAGGGCCCTCTTTCTTCACGACCATGCGCTTCATGCCATCGGAATGGATCTTGAGCGCGATGTCCTTCACGTTGAGGACGATGTCGGTCACGTCTTCACGGACGCCGGGAATAGATGAGAACTCGTGCAGCACGCCGTCGATCTGGATCGTCGTGATGGCTGCGCCCTGGAGGGACGACAGCAGCACGCGGCGAAGCGCGTTGCCGAGCGTCATGCCAAAGCCGCGTTCCAGCGGTTCAGCGATCAAAGTGGCGTTGCGCTTCTTGTCACGGCCAGCGGTGATCTGAAGCTTTTGCGGCTTGATCAGATCCTGCCAGTTTTTCTGCAATGCTTGGGACGTCGCCATGGTCGGGCCTCGTGCGGTTGCTGACGCGGGGTGGGGCAAACCCGGCGTCATGCCACTCGAAAGAACACCGTCTCGCCGTGCACCCGGTGAGAGCAGTGGGGCGGCAAATCGGCCACCCAACGTCGGCACTGCTTTTCGACGCGAACAAGAGGGCAGGTGTCCCTGCCCTCTCGGACGGCCAGATCAGCGGCCAAAGATCAAACGCGGCGACGCTTGCGCGGGCGGCAGCCATTGTGCGGGATCGGCGTCACGTCACGGATCGACGTGATCTGCAGGCCAATCGACTGGAGGGCACGCAGCGCCGACTCACGGCCGGAGCCGGGGCCGAGCACTTCGACTTCCAGCACCTTCATGCCGTGTTCCATCGCCTTGCGACCAGCGTCTTCAGCGGCCACCTGGGCGGCGAACGGCGTCGACTTGCGCGAACCCTTGAAGCCTTTGGTGCCCGAAGACGACCAGGCGATCGTGTTGCCCTGTGCGTCCGTGATTGTGATCATGGTGTTGTTGAAAGACGCATTTACGTGGGCAACGCCCGACGAAATGTTCTTGCGCTCGCGTTTGCGAGGGCGGGCGGCTGCATCTTTGGCCATAAGTCGTCTTCGTGTTGGGCGCTGTGAGGCGCGTTTTATCAGGGAGCAGGGAGCGGAGGCGGTGCGCGGGCTTCGGCATCTCGGCTTTCCAGCCGTAAGCGCCGAGCCCTGCACCCCGCCAAGGGCGCGCCGAATTACGTGGCTTTCTTCTTGCCAGCGATGGCCTTAGCCGGGCCCTTGCGGGTGCGGGCGTTGGTGTGGGTGCGCTGGCCGCGCACCGGCAAGCCGCGACGATGGCGCAGGCCGCGATAGCACGCGAGGTCCATCAGGCGCTTGATGTTCATCGCCACTTCCCGACGAAGATCGCCTTCAACCATATACTCGCGGTCGATCGCTTCACGAATCTGGAGAATTTCGGCGTCGGTCAACTGGCTGACGCGGCGCTCTGCGGGGAGCTTGACCTTCTCGCAGATTTCCTTGGCGAATTTCGGTCCGATGCCATGAATGTACTGCAATGCAATAACGACGCGCTTTTGCGTCGGGATGTTCACACCAGCGATACGTGCCACGTGTCGTCACTCCTGTGGTGGCGGTTGCCCGCCGATGTTATGCTGGCGACACAAAGGCCGCCCAAATTCCGTGCGCTCGCAGCGTTGCCGCGCGCGCCCATGTCCGCTGTTCGGATGTGTGGATGCTTTAGACGTGATCGTTGCAAAACGACCCTGCGCCATAACGCCGCACATCAAAACAAAAAGCACGCGGCGGTTCCGGATCATCGGGATCCGGGGCCGCGCGGTGCTCGATCGACACGATTTACGGTCTCTTAGTCGCACCCAGCGATAGCGTCAACATCCATGGCGTGGCCGGGCAAGAACCGCTCGTTGGCTAGTGCCAGCTGGAACGTTGTATCGTCGCGACCCGCAAAATTGGGTAGCTTGGGCGGTCGAACGGAACGACCGCCACTTCGCTGCCCGTTTCGTCTCAAAATCAATCGCCGCCGTTGCTCAAGACGCGCTGCCGAGTTGTAGCACTGCTGGTGCCGGCTGCAGCTTTGCGCCATAGCTCCGGCCATCTGATCCAGGAGCCACTGCTCGATGTCGTCTGCCGCCCTGTTCCAGCCGTTTGCGCTGAAGTCGCTCCGCCTCGCCAACCGCATCGCCATGGCGCCGATGACGCGCTCATTTTCGCCCGGTGGCATTCCGGGCGATGATGTCGTCGCCTACTATAAGCTGCGCGCTGAAAAACAGGTCGGCCTGATCATCACTGAAGGCGTCGGCGTGGCTCATGCGGCGGCCCTGAACGATCCTAAAGTGCCAAACTTCCATGGCGACGCCGCTCTTGCCGGCTGGGCGAAAGTTGTGGCGGCTGTGCACGGCGCCGGCGGCAAGATCATGCCGCAACTCTGGCACACCGGTATCTTGCGCCGCGTCGGGTCGCTGCCCGATCCCGACGTCCTGCCGGTCGCGCCGTCAGGCATCACCAAGCCCGGCAAGAAGGTTGTCGAGCCCATGACCGAGCGCGAGATCGCCGATGTCATCGCCGGCTTTGCCACGTCGGCTGCCCACGCGCACCGCCTCGGCTTTGACGGCATCGAAATCCACGGCGCGCATGGCTATCTGATCGACCAGTTCTTCTGGGCGACAACCAATATCCGCGATGACAAATTCGGTGGCACGCCCGTGCAGCGCGCGACATTCGCCGCTGAAGTGGTCAAAGCCTGTCGCGCCGCGACGTCGCCCGACTTCCCAATCATCCTGCGCTTCTCGCAGTGGAAGCAACAGGACTATGCGGCCCGCCTCGCTTCCACCGCGGGTGAACTTGAGGCCTTCCTAACGCCGCTCGCCGATGCCGGCGTCGATATCTTCCACTGCTCCACACGCCGCTTCTGGGAGCCCGAGTTCGAGGGCTCGCCCATGAACCTTGCGGGTTGGACCAAAAAGCTGATCGGCAAGCCCGTCATCACGGTCGGCTCCATCGGGCTCGATACGGATTTCATCACCGGCTTTACCAAGCCCGATGCTATCTCGACCTCGGGCAACCTCGACAAGCTCGTCGAGATGGTCGAGCGCGACGGCATCGACATTGCAGCCATCGGACGCGCCCTGATCACAGATCCCGCCTGGGCCGTGAAGGTGCGCGACGGACGCTCCGGCGAGTTCGTGCGCTATGAAGCAGCGGCGCTCAAGACGCTCGTGTAAGCGCCGGGTTTACTTCGGCCACAACATCCAACCGTACACGACATAGCCTGTCAGCAGGGCTAGCCCTTCGAGGCGGGCAATGATCCGGCCGGCTGCTGCAAAGACCAGTAGCAACACCGATGTGGCGATCATGACCAGATTGTCGAAGCTGACGATTTCGGGTGGCACGATGGTTGGCGAGATCAGTGCCGTGACGCCGCCAATGCCCAGGATGTTGTAGATGTTGGAGCCGAGGATGTTGCCGAGGGCGACGTCGGATTGACGTTTGAAGGCGGCGACGACGGAGGTCACGAATTCCGGCATGGACGTGCCGACGGCTACGATCGTCAGACCGATGATGGTTTCGGAGATGCCGAAACCGCGGGCGAGCGACACGGCGCCTTTGACCAAAAATCCGCCCCCGAACATGAGGCGGGCCCCGTCTGCGAACTGATGCGTGGACCAATGACATGTGTCGTGCGTGCAAAGCAAAACAGGTGCAGTGAGCTTTGATCGTCACATGCGATCGAATGTGATCGTTCGACAGGGGACTCTGTTACGGTTCGATGACGGTCGGCGGTGGGTATAGCCGCCGGGAGAACGTAGGATTGCTCTACTGGATCAGCTTATCCAGGATGAAGCCCTGATGCGGCTTTGGCGCTTCGCCAGCCTTCTTCCCCTGACCGCTTTCGGCTTGCGCCGTCGTCGACGTGGAGCCAGTCGCCGCCTGAGGCGCGTCGAGCGCACCACGCACGCCGCACCCGGCCACAGACATGGCCGTTACAATCAACAGTGCTGCGGTCTTGTAGGACACGGCTCATTTCCTTCATGCGTGCCATGGGCATAAGAACAATCCAAGCACAATCGTATCCTAGCGCGCCTTTGCGTCCGTTTCCAGTCGTTTGATCCACCCCTTGGCCATTTTGCGCACGTTCTGTGGCGCGGTTCCCCCATGGCTGATGCGGCTTTTCACCGAGTTCTCGACCGACAGGACCGAGAACACGTCCTTGGTGATACGCGGCTCGAAGTCCTGCATGGCCGCGAGCGAGAGATCTTCGAGCGCCACGCCCTGCTTCTCGGCCGCCTTCACGATCGAGCCTGTGATGTGATGCGCCTCGCGGAACGGGACTTTCAAGGTGCGCACCAGCCAATCCGCGAGATCTGTCGCCGTTGAAAAACCGCGACCGGCAGCCGCCTTCATGGTCTCATGCACCGGCTCGATCTCTTCGAACATGCCGTTCATCGCAGCGGCCGCCACCGAAAAGTTGCGTATGGCATCGAAGGTCATTTCCTTGTCTTCCTGCATGTCCTTCGAATAGGTCAGCGGCAGGCCCTTCATGACCATCAGCAGGCTCTGGAAGCTTGCTGCGATGCGCGCAACCTTGGCGCGGCACAGTTCGGCTGCATCCGGATTGCGCTTTTGCGGCATGATCGAGGAGCCCGTGGTCCACTGATCCGTCAGCGTGATGAAGCCAAACTGCGGCGTCATCCAGATGACGATCTCCTCGGCGAGACGCGAAATGTGCATGGCCGAGATGGACAGCGCCGCCAGCACCTCCAGCGCGAAGTCGCGATCAGCCACGGTGTCGAGCGAGTTGTCCGTTGGCTTGTCAAAGCCGAGCGCTTTCGCCGTCGCAAAACGATCAATCGGAAACGATGTGCCGGCGAGTGCGGCGGCACCGAGCGGGCATTGATTCATGCGCTTGCGCGCATCCTGCAATCGGCCGCGATCGCGCGCGAACATCTCGACGTAGGCGAGCAGATGGTGGCCAAAGGTTACGGGCTGCGCCGGCTGCAAGTGAGTAAATCCCGGCATGATGACATCAGCGTGCTTGTCGGCTTTGGTGGCCAGCGTGGTCATCATCTTGGCGAGGCTCGCGTCGGCCGCATCGGTGGCGTCGCGGACATACATGCGGAAATCCAAGGCCACCTGGTCATTGCGCGAGCGCGCCGTATGCAGCCGCCCGGCCGCCTGCCCGATGATCTCAGCGAGCCGCGACTCCACGTTCATGTGGATGTCTTCGAGCTTGACCGAGAACTTGAATTTGCCGCTCGCGATCTCTTCGGCAACCTGATCGAGCCCTTTCTGGATCTGAGCCTCATCGGACTTCGTGATGATCCCTTGCGCCGCAAGCATCGTCGCATGCGCCTTAGAGCCCGCGATATCCTGCGGTGCCATCTTCTGGTCATAGCCGATGGAGGCGTTGATCTCGGTCATCAACTCGGCCGGCGACATGGAGAAGCGGCCGCCCCACATCTTGTTGGCGCTGTCGCCGCCGCTGTTGTCGGAGGCTTTGGCAGACTTCTTGTCGACGGCTGGCATCGGTGAACGGTCTCGATGAGGGGCGCGGGTGCTGTGTCACACCCGCCGCGCGCTGCGCAAGCGTTGCTCGTGGTTGCGGCGGTGTGAACCGGCCCCGACACTTGCGCTGCGGGCGGCGAACTCCGATGTATACTCGGAAATCGCCCCCAGCTTCAGGCCCGCATGACGGACGCCCCCCACACCTACTACGCGCCGATTGAGCCTTACATGTCAGGCCGCCTCGAGGTGTCCGGCGGACACTCGATCTATTTCGAACAGAGCGGCAACCCGGCGGGGCATCCTGTTCTTGTCGTTCACGGCGGCCCAGGGGGCGGTTCGAATCCGACCATGCGTCGGTTTCATGATCCCGCGCGCTATCGCATCATTCTGTTTGATCAGCGTGGCTGCGGCCGCTCAACACCGCACGCGAGCCTCGATGACAACACGACATGGCATCTGGTCGACGACATGGAGCGGTTGCGCCGCGAGCTGCGCGTCGAGCGCTGGCAATTGTTCGGCGGCTCCTGGGGATCCACGTTGTCGATCGCCTATGCGGAAGCCTATCCCGAGCGCGTCTCAGGCATGATTCTGCGCGGCATCTTTTTGCTGCGTCGCGATGAACTGCGCTGGTTCTACCAGGACGGCGCCAAGTGGCTGTTCCCGGACGCCTTCGCCGAGTTCGAGAAGGTGATCCCGCCCGCCGAGCGCGGCGATCTGATGGCTGCCTATTATCGGCGGCTTACGCACCCTGACCGGCGCGTCCAGATCGAGGCGGCCCGTGCGTGGTCCGTCTATGAGGGCTCGACGCTGTCGCTCATTCAGGATCACGAGCGCCTGAAGCTGTTTGCCTCCGACACGTACGCCATCGCCTTCGCGCGCATCGAGTGCCACTATTTCGTCAAGGGCGGATTTCTCAAGCGCGAGGATCAGTTGCTGATCCACGCGGGCCGCCTGCGCCACATCCCCTGCATCGTCGTGCACGGCCGCTACGACGTGGTGACGCCGCTGAAGAACGCGTTCGACCTGAAAGCCGTCTGGCCCGAGATCGACCTGCGGATCGTGCCCGACGCCGGCCACGCCATGACGGAGACGGGCACAGTGCACGAGCTCATTGCAGCAACACGGCAGTTCAGCCGGCGCTCCTGATCAAACGCCGTTGGGCGTGCCGGCATTTTCAGCGGCGCGTCGGCTGATTTTTTCGGTCAGCCGCGTATGCGCGCGCCGCAGGAGGGGCTCGACCAGCAACAGCCGATAGCGCAGTGGCAGGCCAGAGATATCCAGGTTCGAGATGAACACCGAACCGGTCCCTTCGCCAGACACGCGTCCCGTGGATTTGAGGTTGCCGCCGCCAAACTGGCTCACCATCTCAAGCGAGCGCGGCTGCGTATCATAGCGCAGAACGGAGTGCACGTCGGTTGCGATGGACACGCGCTCGATGACGAAATGGTGGCGCATCGTGATTTCTGGCCTGCCGTCGGCGAGCGTACGGCTGTCCGTGACGGCGACGCTCTTGCAGTATGGCATGATCCGATGATGCCGGTCTGTGTCGGTGAGAAGTGCAAAAATGACATCCGGCGGCTGAACGAAACGAGCTACAAAATCATACTTCGACATTATCGGCTCCCGCGTCGAAATGTTGGCGATCAAGGCCCTACATGGCATCCTTTGCGCCGACAATCTGCAATCGATGCGGGGCGATGGCGGAGCGAGCCCCGGGATCTGTCGTACCAGCGGCCGAAAAAAAGGGCTGATCAAACACGCGGCGTTATCCCGGAATGCCCGTCGCGCGGTGCGCGCGACCGGCATATCCGGGACCTTGACCTGTTGCTTTGAAGCAATGATGCCATGCGGCAAGGGGTGAAGGTCCCGGATATGCGATCACGCGCAGCGCATGATCGCATTCCGGGATAGCGACCTTTGTCGATCAATCACACGCCCGCGCGCTCGCACAAGGCTTTGATCTCGGCAAGCAACTGGCGCTCCTGCCCCGGCACCGTGATGGCGTCCTGCAGCGAACCGTAATGCATCTCCAAGCACTGCAGCAGCAGTGTCTTGATGCGCGCCTCATCAGGGCCGTGCGGCAGCTTGCTCTCGGCATAAACGGTCTCGAGTTCCTTCTCGCGCCGTGTGAAGAACTCCTTCACTTGCACCGCTGTCCACTCGCCGCGCCGGATCGCTTTCAAGCGTTCGGCGTCGCGCGTGAGATCCATATCGCCCAGTGTCATGATCTGCTCGACTTCGTCGAGCAGGCGCACCACGTGATAGGCGAACTTCACATCGAAACCGAATTTCTCGACCAGTTCCGCACGCTTTGAACCCGGGTCCGGGTTTTTGATGTCCATCTTGTGCATCTGCGCGTAAGCGTAACCCTTGAACTTGTGCCAGGCGCCCTTGTGCAGAAACACGCGTCGGTTCTCGCGCACCAGTTCCGCTATCGGCGTCGAGTGCAGCACGCAGCGGCGCGGCGTGAACAGCGCGTCGATCATGTTCGGGTTGTTCTCCATGGCGAGATGGAAGAACTTCACAATCGAATACACCGAAAAATCATAGCTGCGCCCCTTGCCGCCATTCTCCGACGCGTCGACGACGTGGTGCTGCTGCCAGACTTCAAAACGTTTCAGCTGGCGCCCAAAACCCGGGATCTCGCCATTGAGATGCGGGAACACGTCCACCTTCGGGGGGATGCAAAAGCCGTACACGTCCATGTCCGAGTTGTCGGCCGATACGCCGTAGGCCATCGAGCCCATGATCGTCTCGTAGGCGACCTCATGCGGCAGCCAGCGCGGCGGCGTCACGAGCTTGCGCTTGAACAGGCGGGCAACGGTGCTCATGGGGTGGTTCCGGACAGGATACGCTGACATCTAAACAGATTTGTTCGGCTCGACCAACGGCCGGATTCCGGATCTGCGCGTGGCCAGACGTGGCCGCGCTTGTCCGGAATGACGCGGAAAATTTGTTATGTTAGCGCGTATGGGGATTCCGTCCTGCTCTCGACGTCAGCACATAGCCCGAAGCGGCCCCGGCGCTGCGACGGCTTGGGGGCCGTCGGACCAGACCGAACGCCGAACT
This sequence comes from Hyphomicrobiaceae bacterium, assembly GCA_031374735.1. Classification (GTDB taxonomy): domain Bacteria; phylum Pseudomonadota; class Alphaproteobacteria; order Rhizobiales; family Hyphomicrobiaceae; genus JABFRJ01. Next base: position 133,232 of record JANMGQ010000033.1, read on the forward strand.
GCCGCCTCAGAGGTACCGTCAGTCGACCACCGATGTTTAGTTGCCGGACAAGCCTGAGAACGGGTTCCAGGCTTTCTCGACCGGCTGCTTGGTGCCAACGGCCACGCGGTCACGCTTCTGCGCCGGCTTTTGCGCGCCGACATCCACTTTGGCTGACACCAATACCACGGATTTGCCGGCCAACGCTGAGGCGACGCGGCTGTCCATGCCGTAGAGGTCGCCATGCAGGTTGAGTGTGCCAGCATCATCAACGCTGGCTGTGAAATAGGTCAGATGCACCGGCACCGGTTTTGACAGCGTGATGTCCGACGTGCGGCCGCCGGGCACGAGACCGCGGACCTTTTCAGCGCTCCAGCCTTTGTCGTGCGCCAAGATCACCTCGGCGAGATGGATGGGGTTCTGCACGCGCATACAGCCGTGGCTATAGGCGCGCGTGGCGTGGCCGAACAAGCTCTTCTCGGTGGTGTCGTGCATGTAGACGTCGTGCTTGTTGGGGAAGCGGAACTTGACCACGCCGAGCACATTCTGGCTGCTCGGCGGCTGGGTGAAGTGGAACTGGCGCACGTCCACCTTGGTCCAATCGACACTGTCAGGGTTGATATCGCGGCCATTCAGCGAGACGCGCAGCTGGTGGCGTGCCAGCGCCCTGGAGGCATTGCCGTCGCCACCATCGAAGTCAAAAAAGCTCTGGCCGCGCTTGCTGGCGCGCGCCAGCATCGGGCCGACTTCGTTGGCTTTAATGCCGGACGGCACGCCCCACGAAGGGTGGAAAATCACAAATTGCATATCCGCCGACATCAGCGGCGTCGGCGACGAGGGTTTGCCAACCACGATCTTCTCGGTCAGCACCACGGTGCCGTTTTTGTAGGCCCGTGTGATCTGCTCGGGGATGTTGTTGCGGATATGGAACGCGCCGAGATCATCGGGCATCCAGCGCCAGCGCTCAAGGTTCACTTCCAAGCGCTGGATTGTCTCTGGCGCAGCGGCAGCTTGCCGTGCGGTTGCGAGTGCCTGTTGCAGGCGCTGAAAGCCCTCGTGTTGAGGATGGAACAGGCGCAACGTCGCCGCCGGATCGTCGGCTGCAGCCAGCGATGCGATCACCGATTTGGCATCGAACGGGCGTGGGCGCATGTCGATATTGCGCGCAATGCTGGCAGGGTCGACGCGGCCGCCGCGGGCATGGCGGGCGTAGGTCATGAGCGCGATGCTGACGAAGATTTCATGCTCGGCCTGCGCTTCGACAGTGCCATAGGACGTAGGCGTCGTGACCTTGTAGCCATCTTTGCCTGAAAGGCCGTAGCTGGCCGCCAGAGCGAGTTCCGCGATTGCGGCTTTGGCCCTGACGTTTGGACCATCGGCCGTGGTCCACAGCGGCCGGTCGCCTTGGTCAGCAAGGAATGCGGCCAGAGCTTCGCGATCGTCTTTTGCCCCGCCTTTGGCACTTGAGGGCTCCGCCAGCCTGGCAAGCGCCGCTGAAACGACGGGGTGCTGCGGAGCTGCCGATTGGGTTGAAGCGACCGGCGCACCCGGGGCCTGCGGCGGCGGAGCATCTGCCGTCTTCGCTGCCAGCGGGTCTGGATCGGTTGCTGCCGTGGGCCGCGTCGATGCCGTCTCGATCGGCGATGTCTGCGCCATGAGTGTCGGCGACAGCGCCACGATCGAAGTCGAAAGGGTCAATGCGGATACAATGCAACGAACAGAGGTCATGGCACGCCTCAACGGGGGAAATACGAATCGGTCGATGTACACCTGAGGTGACAGGCCCGGCGACGAGGCGTCAAGTTAGCGAAAGGGCGTGTTGCGCATTGATGCACAGCCGTGTCGGGTTGGAGCTCATTTTGCCGAGCCACAATACAGGCCATGGCTCACACCCATTCCCCCGACGCCCATCGCCTATGCGGCATGGGCCTTGGACAACAGCTTGTGCAGTGCGATATGGGCTGACGTGTACGTCAACTTACGGGATGCTCGATATGCGGGACGCGCCGATGGTTACCCAGCCTCTCGTGTATCTGCATGAGACCCCACCTGAAGCAGGCCATAGCATCGAGATCGCAAAAGGCCTCATCTGGCTGCGCATCCCGCTGCCGTTCGTGCTCAACCATGTGAACTGCTGGCTGCTCGATGACGGTGATGGCTGGACCATCATCGACACAGGTGCTGATAATCCTAAGACCCGCGCCATCTGGGACGACGTGATCGCGTCGCGCCTCGGTGGCAAGCCGGTGAAGCGCCTCGTGTGTACCCACGGTCATCCCGATCATGTGGGCCTCGCCGGCTGGCTATGCGACAAGCTCGATATCCGTCTGCACATGACGTATTCCGAATGGCTCGCCCCGCAGCTGTGGCGCGAGCAAGGCCTGAAGCCGATGGCTGAGGCTGAAAAGCAGAGCTACATGCGCAACGGCATATCCGAGCGCGGCATCGCAAAAATGATGGAAGCGCGCGAGGCGTCGCCGTTCCGCAACTACCCCTTACCGCTGAGTGTGGTCCGGATCCGCGACGGTGACGATATTGATCTGGGCGGGCGCAAATGGAAGGTGCTGGTCAACGGTGGCCACGCTGAGGAGCACGCCTCGCTCTATTGCGCGGCGGACAAGATCTTGATTGCCGGAGATCAAATCCTGCCCAAGATCTCGCCTGTAGTGGGCGTTTTCACGTCTCAGCCGCTTGGTAACCCGCTCAAGGATTATCTCGCCTCCCTGAAACGTCTCGCCAAGCTGCCACCCGACATCCTCGTGTTGCCATCGCACGGCTTACCGTTCCATGGCCTGCATGAGCGGATCGGCCAGCTGGAGGCGCACCACGACAAGCGGCTCGGCGAGTTGCTGACCTATATGGACAAACCGAAAAACGCCGCAGACCTTGCCAAGCAGCTGTTTGCGTCAGCCGTTGCCGGTGGACAGATGATGATGGCCATGGCCGAGACGATCGCGCATGCCAATTGGCTGGTTGCCGAAGGCAAAGCAATGCGGACCGAGACAAAAGAGGCCGTCCTTTTCGCGCGGGCCTGACGCTATCGAGCCCGACATCTCGGGCTCGACGTCGCTTTGGTCTGACGCCTCTCCAGCCGGACGCCTCACGTCACCGTGCGAGGGCCGCATTCACGCCAAAGAGGCGGCCAACCCACGGCTGCCGCTTCTCAAGAACACAACGCCAGTCGTCGATCAGCCTTGACGAGCTTTGAAGCGCTTGTCGGTCTTGTTGATGATGTACACGCGGCCTTTGCGGCGCACGATGCGATTGTCGCGGTGGCGCTTGCGCAGCGACTTCAGGGAGTTGCGAACTTTCATAGCGTCGGGCCCGTGGTCAAACGTGTGTCTGCAACGAAAAGGCGTCGGGCCTGCTCGTCAAGTCTGAGGCAAGTTCAAAATCGATCCGAATGTCTGGTGGGCGCGACAGGGATCGAACCTGTGACCCCTACCATGTCAAGGTAGTGCTCTACCGCTGAGCTACGCGCCCATCCGAGGGAACACCCCAAGACGGATTCAAGACATTCACATTCCGGTTCAGCGTGCGCCGCACCAGTCAGCGCGGTCTCTGTAACGGCACTTGCCGAGACCTGCAAGCGGCAACTTTGTCCGGATGTTGATGCGCTTGGAGAAAGGCGGCGGACGCATTTACCGGTCGCCCGCCAACCAACAGCTGCTCGCCCCTAAACCTGCACCTGCGTGCCCACTTCGACGACACGGTCATGGGGGATACGGAAGTACTCTGTCGCGTTGGCCGCCGACGAGGCGAGCCAGATAAAATAGTGCTCCTGCCACCAGGGCATCGTCGAGCGGTCGGTGGCCTTGAGAGAGCGGCGGGACAAGAAGAACGACGTGCCACCGATGTCGATATTCACGTCCTTGCGTTTGAGCTGATCGAGAATCTTTGGCATGCTCGGCTGCTCCATGAAGCCATAGCGCGCGATGACCCGGATAAATCCGTCTGACACCTTGTCAACCTCGATGCGCTCATGGCGTGGCACGCGGGGCGTATCCTCGGTGCGGATGTTGAGGATGATGTTGCGCTCGTGCAGCACGCGGTTGTGCTTCAAGTTGTGCATCAGTGCCGTGGGCGCAGCATCAGGATCGCCAGTCAGGAATACAGCCGTGCCCGGCACGCGGTGCGGCGGTTTCGCTTCGAGCTTGCGGATCAGCCAAGCGAGGTCTGCCTCAATCGACTTGGTCGCCTTGCTCAGCGTCTTGACGCCACGGGCCCAGGTCAGGATCGTGAAGATGATCGTGCCTGCAATGAGCAGCGGCAACCAGCCGCCGTCGAGGACCTTGATGAAGTTGGCCATGAAGAAGGCCTGCTCGATGAGCGCCAGCGGCAACATCAAGAGAGCGGCTTTCCAGAGCGGCCACTTCCAGTACTTCCAGATGACGAAGAACGCCATGATGCTGTCGATCACCATCGTGGCCGTGACCGAGATGCCATAGGCGCCGGCCAGCTTCGACGATGAGCCGAACCAAACAGTGACGATCAGAACGCCGATGAGAATCATCGTATTGACGCGCGGCAGGTAGATCTGGCCCGCCATCGTCTCCGAGGTATGCACGATGCGAAGGCGCGGTAGCAGGCCAAGCGCAATGGCCTGCCGCGTAATCGAGAAGGCGCCGGTAATCACGGCCTGGCTGGCGATGACGGTCGCAACCATAGACAGAACCACCATCGGGATCTGCGCCCAACGCGGGTACATCTTGAGGAACGGGTTATCGACCACCGACGGGTCGAGCAAAAGCAACGCGCCCTGGCCGAAATAGTTCAGCAACAGGCAGGGTAGAATCAGCGAAATCCAGGCGGCTTGGATCGGTTTGCGGCCAAAGTGTCCAAGGTCGGCATACAGCGCCTCGGCACCGGTGACGGCGAGAAACACCTTGCCCATGACGAGTATGCCGACGATGCCGTGCGACGACACAAAGGCAATTCCATACCAAGGGTTAAGCGCCTTGAAGACGCGCATGTCGTCGAAGATGTGCAACACGCCGCCCAGACCCATCGCCAGAAACCAGACGATGGTGATCGGGCCAAAGTATTTGGCGACCCGTTCGGTGCCATACGATTGCATCATGAACAGACCGACCAGGATGATCACCGTGATCGGAATCACGAACTGTTCTGTCGCGGGTGCGATAACTTTCATGCCTTCGACAGCCGAGAGCACTGAGATCGCAGGCGTGATGATGGCGTCGCCGTAAAACAGCGCCGCGCCGCAGATGCCAAGCAGCGTGAGCATCCAGGCGCTGCGCTTGGCAACGGAGGTTCCTAGCGCCATCAACGCGAACGTGCCGCCCTCACCCTTGTTGTCTAGGCGCAGGAGTACCAGCACGTACTTGAGCGTAACGATCAGCAGCAGTGTCCAAACGATCAGCGAAAGGATGCCGACTACAGCGGATTCTCCTGCCGTGCCGTGGTGCTTCGCCGTTTCGTAGGCTTCCTTGAACGCATACAGGGGTGACGTGCCGATGTCGCCGTATACCACGCCAATGCACCCGATGTAGAGCGGCCAGAATTTGCCGTGGTGGTCGTGAGCATCGGCATCGTGCCCGGCAGACGGGGCGGCAGAGACGGATTGTGCCATGTGATGGCACCTCGCTGTGAAAGGACACGGCCTGAGTCGCCCCAGGCCGTCGGCGCGGCTTATACGCTCGCCTCATTGGGAGAGGAAGGGCGAGCGAAGGCGAGTTGTGGCAAAAGTGCGGACGCCGCACCGGGTGCCTTCATCGCCTCCACGATTCAATCAAAAAATTATCTTATTCAAGGTGTTATGCGATTTCTACGACAGCGACCTGCTGGCCTCCGGTACAGTCTGTCTGCATGGCTGCCTTGATCTGCGAGGGTGGTTAACGCGTCAGGGAGCTGTCAGGCTGGGCACATGCGCCACACCGCGCACGAGATGCCGGCCATAGGTTTCGCCATCGATATTGGCGCCGCAGACGATCAAGCCGATGCGCCGGCCGGCGAGCCGCTTGCGATAGGGCCCAAAGAGCGCCGCAGCGACGGCGCCGGCCGCTGGTTCAACCGCCAGCTTGGCCTCCAGTTGCATCAGGGCAAGGCCCGCGCAGATGGCGTCGTCGTCGATGGTGACGATGTCATGCAGGTTTGCTCGGCACAGGCCAAAGGCGTAGGGCAGCGCCATGGGCGGAGCGAGGCTGTCGGCGACGGTGTCGACCCGATCGAGCTTCACTGGAGCCCCGGCTCGCAGGCTCCGGCTCATGGCATCGGCTTCGACGGGCTCGACGCCGAGGACGAGGCACTTCGGGTTGATCAGCTTGATCGCATGGGACAGCCCACCCGCAAGCCCGCCACCGCCTATTGAGACGATCACGGCGTCAAGATCCGGCACCTGCTCAAGGAACTCGACGCCGAGCGTTCCCGTGCCACAGGCGACCGCATGCCCTTCGAACGGGTGCACGGCTGCATACCCGTCTGCCGCCTTGATGCGTTCGACCTCGGCAAAGGCGGCCACAGCGTCGTCGGCCCTGATGACCGTTGCACCCTCGCTCTCGGCCAGTGCAACTCGGAATGGGTTGGCGGTTTTGACCATCACGACTTTGGCCGGCACGCCGAGCCGCCGCGCGGCCCAGGCGGTCGCGATGGCATGATTGCCGGCACTGGCCGCTGTCAGTCCGCTGGGCCGGCCAACATCCGCAATCCGCAACGCCGTGGTGATGGCACCGCGCGCCTTGAATGTGCCGGTGGCCTGGAACAGTTCGAGCTTCAAGTGCACGCGTGCATCGGGTCCGAGCAGGCGGGCCACAGACGGCCCCATCCATGGCACCACAGGTGTGCGCAGCACGTGCGGCGCTATGCGCTCGGCCGTGGCGCGAAGATCGGCGAGACTGGGGACAGCATCTGACATGCTGACAGCATGGATGGTGGCCGTCCGCTCGGTCAAGCGCGCCGGTACAGCAAGCGTGCACGCACCGTGCCACCAAGCGCGCGGATCTCCTGCACGATACCCTCGGCGTGTGGCACCTCGCCGTCGGCATCCAGCACGACATAGCCGAGATCGCCGGCCGTCTGATAAAACTGCGCGGCGATGTTGACCTTGTGGCGCTCGAACACTTCGTTGAGGCGCTTCAACTCGCCTGGCAGGTTGCGCTGGATCTGCAGAAAGCGCGTGCCCTTCGGCCGTGGCGGCAATTGCACTTGAGGAAAGTTGACCGCGCCCGAGGTCGAGCCAACGTCGGAGTATTCCACGAACTTGCGCGCCACTTCTGCGCCGATACGCTCCTGCGCCTCGACCGTCGAGCCTCCGACATGTGGGGTCAGGATGACGTTGTCGAGCCCTTGTAGCGGGGTCACGAACTTATCCGCGTTCGAGCCTGGCTCGATCGGGAACACATCAACCGCTGCGCCAGCGAGATGCTTTGATTTCAAAGCCGCAGCCAGCGCCTCGGGATCAAAAACTGTCCCGCGCGCGTTGTTGATGAAGATCGCGCCCTTCTTCATCTTGCCGAACTGCGCGGCGCCCATCATGCCGACCGTGCCGGGAGTCTCGGGCACGTGCAGTGTGACGACGTCTGATTTGGCGAGCAGCTCATCCAGACTATCGACTGGCTCGGTGTTGCCATGGCGCAGCTTGTCGGTGTGATCGTAGTAGATCACCTGCATGCCCATGTTCTCGGCCAGCACGGCCAACTGCGTGCCGATGTTGCCATAGCCGACGATGCCGAGCGTCTTGCCGCGCACCTCGTTCGAGCCGATGGCCGATTTGTCCCAACCGCCTGCGTGTGCTGAGACCGACTTCGGGAAGATGCGCCTCATCAGCATGACGATCTCGGCGATGGTCAACTCCGCCACCGAGCGCGTATTCGAGAACGGCGCGTTGAACACCGGAATGCCCATTTCCGTGCAAGCGCCGAGGTCGACTTGATTGGTGCCGACCGAAAAACAGCCGACCGCGATCAACGAGCGGATACCGTCGATGGCCGCGGGCGTGATCTGCGTACGCGAGCGGATGCCGAGCATGCGCACGCCTTTCAGACGCTGGCGCAGCTCCTCGCCGTCGAGCGCCTTTGAGACGCGTTCGATCTGCGTGTAGCCGGCCCCCTTCAATACATTCACGGCTGTATCAGAGATCCCCTCCAGCAGCAGAATGCGGATCTGGTCTTTTGGCAGCGAGTAGGGAAAGGGCATGTCGAGCGTCTTGTTCTTTGCCATGGGGATTGCCTCCGGCGTACGGCGCGCTCAATCGGCCAGATGTCCCGCCGCGTCAACATGATCTGAGTCCATGTTCTGGGGCCATCCGTCGGGGGCGACCGACCACCTTCCGATGCGCTGAATTCCATCTCGCCCAGGCCTACAGGCCGCCACTTTGTCTGCTATGAGGCCGCAGACGCCCGGGAGACGATCATGCCACATACTCTCAGACTACTGTTCCTCGCCGGTTCAGCGCGGGACGGGTCCCTGAACAAGCGCCTGGCCAAGCTCGGCGCGCACGTCGCGCAGGCGGCCGGCACAGCGGCAACGTTTGCAGATCTCGGCGACTATCCCATGCCGCTCTACGACGGCGACCTCGAAGCCAAGGACGGTGTCCCTGACAACGCACATAAGCTGATGGCGCTGATGCAGGCGCACGACGGCATTTTCATTGCGAGCCCAGAGTACAACGCGTCGTTCTCTCCATTGCTGAAGAACGCACTCGATTGGATCAGCCGCGTGAAGGACGATGCGGGTGTGTCCGGCCAAGTCTACAAGAGCCGGGTATTCGCCCTTGGCAGCGCCTCGCCGGGCGGCTTTGGCGGCATGCGCGGGCTCATGCAGTTGCGACACGTGCTCGAACTCGGTCTTGGAGCGTTGGTCCTACCCGAGCAGATCGCCGTGCCGCGTGCCATGGCGGCGTTCGATGTCGAGGGACGTTTGGTCGACACGGCAACGGCCGCGCAGTTCGAGGCCGTTGTGCAGCGTCTCGCAACAGCGGCGCGCATGATGCGTGAGACGGCGGCATGAGCCCGTTGCTGTCTCGCCGCGCCTTGCTGGCAAGCGCGGCGGCGTTGGCAACACCCGCCACCGCCGCTCCGAAACCCAAAGCCGCAGACGTTGCGCGTGAGGCCCGCCGCAAGGCGCTGGCCGCCGTGAAAAGCTGGGGCATCCAACTTCGCTTGATCAATTTCCAGACGATCGCCGCCGCCCCCGTCGACATGGTCGTCATTGATCACGGCTTCTCGGATGGCATCCGTTTTCTGCGCCAGTTCGAGCCGAGCGAGATCGAGTACCTCAAGACTGGCCCCGATGGCCGGCGCCGGCTCGTGATCTCCTACATGTCGATTGGCGAGATCGAGACCTATCGCTGGTACTGGCCGGAGGCGTGGTGGGACGAGACCAAGCGCCCGGCGTGGATCGGGCCCGAGAATCCGCGCTGGCCGCGCAACTATCCCGTCAATTTCTGGGAACCGGATTGGCAGCGGATCATCACCGGCCCGGATGGCTACGCCGCCCGCATCATGCGGCAAGGTTTCGACGGCTTCTATCTCGACCGCGCAGATGTGTACGAAGAACTGCTTAAGCAACATCCTCAAGGCGCCAAGACCATGTCGGCGTTTGTCTCACGCATCGCCTCGACAGCACGGGCAATCAACCCTGAAGCCATTGTCATTCTGCAGAACGCCGAAGCATTGATTGCCGAAAAACCGATTCAAGCGGCTATCGATGCCGTGTCGAAAGAGGACCTCTACTTCGGCCTCGATCACACCGAGGCGGCCAATCCTCGCGATGCGATCGCCTTTGCCGAGAAGGACCTGCGGCGCGCCCGCGCGCTCGACAAGCGCGTGTTTGCAATCGAGTATGTCGGTGACCCCGCCAAGCAGCGCGAGGTCGTCGCGCGCATGAGCGCGAACGGATTTCTGCCCTACTTCGCGCCACGAGATCTGCGCAATCTGACGCTCGATCCCACGACGCTGTCAAACGCGTACACCGGCCCGCTCGTGCCACAGGAACCTGGGCCACAGGAACCTGGGCCACAGGGATCTGGGCCACAGGGATCTGGGCCGCAGGAACCCAGGCGACTGCCATGACGGATGATCTCGAACGTCGTTTCCGCGCGGCGGTTGCGACAAACCCTGTCAACGCCGCATTACTCCAACGGTTGCCCACGCTCCACCTGCCAGACTGCTGGCTTGTCGCGGGATGTTTGTTTCAAGCCGTTTGGAACGCCCAGGCAGGTCGCCCGCCGGGTGAAAACGTCAACGACTACGACGTCTTCTATTTCGATTCCGATGACTTATCCTACGAGGCCGAAGACGCGGTGATCCGGTACGTCGCTGCTGTGACGGACGAGCTCGGCGTCAAAGTCGAGGTGAAGAACCAGGCGCGCGTCCACCTTTGGTATGGCCAGCGGTTCGGAGCCGGATATCCACAGCTGCGCTCGGCCAAAGATGGCATTGACCGCTTCCTCATCGCGGGCACCTGTGTGGCACTTGGTGCATCAACCAGCAACGCCGGTGCGCTGTATGCCCCCTTCGACCTCGACGACATTTTCACCGGCGTCCTGCGGCCAAACCCCAACAACTTGCGAGGCGATCGCTATGTCGAAAAAGCCGAAAGTTATCGAGCACGCTGGCCGCATCTGACATCTGTGGACACTCAGATCGGTTGACACGCGTCATGGTGCATTCGAGCCAGTGGGAACCGGTGGGAACTACGTTTTGGCGCTCGGAGCGATACTCGGATATGGGCTAACGCGGGTGTCCGATCTTGTTCTTGCGGATGTGTCATGGCACACCTCGACAAGAGGTCCCGTAGCTCAGCAGGATAGAGCGACAGATTCCTAATCTGTAGGTCGGAGGTTCGAATCCTCTCGGGGCCGCCAGTGAGCTAACACCTTTGCGACCACGAAGCTGGTGGCAAACGGTTGTTGCGGAGGGTGCTCGCTACAGCAGCCGAGTCGAGATCTGTCAGTATCCTTCTGATGACCTGATGCGGCGTCGACAGGAGATCCCGGATGAGGTTGGGGTCGATGCGGAAGCACGCGTGGCGGATCTTGTGGCTGAGGCCGATGACCTCGCGCGAGGGGACATCGGGGTAACCTGCACGTCATTCAGACGGCAGGTTGTTGCAAATCGGTCATCAAACGCTAGAGGCCGACGGCATCCCCCGATGCCGCCGGCCTGATCCCCCAAAATCACGCTCCCCAAAGCGCCCAGCACGTTCCCCCAGCACGCCCCCCTTGCAAGCGCAGCCCATCGACATGATCCCCCGATGACATACGACGCCTGCGCTATCCCCTGCATTGCCCCCGCAGTCCCCAGGCGACGTTGCCCCCCAGTGTCGCTTGTGCGGCTCGGTCAAGCCGAGCCGCACAAGACCCCAGCCGCACGGTCCGCCTCCCCCGAAGCTGGCCGCACGGCATCCCACCAGGCGGCTTACGCCGCCTGCCCCTCACCCGGCCGGCAGAACCGACCGGGGATTTCGGTGAATTCAAGTGAACGTTAGGCCGCGATGGCCATTTGCTCGTCCATGCTCTGGACGACCTGGGCCAGCGTCTCGAGGAACTCCTGGCGCCGGCGCGCCGGCAGCGTGGCGAGCACGATGTCGTCGGCTTTTTTCGCAGCCGGACGTGCGCCGTCGAGCGCAACTTTGCCTTTGGCGGTCAGACGGACGGCGTACATGCGGGCGTCATGCTTCGTGCGCTTGCGAGCCAGCCAGCCGCGCGACACCAGGCGACGAACGACGTCTGCGAGTGTCGAGCGATCGATCCCCGTGGCTTCGACCAGGCCGGTCTGCGAAATGTCCTCGTTGGCTTCAACGGTGATCAGAACCGCGTACTGGCGCGGCGTCATGTCATCGTTGCTGTTCTGGCGCATGAACAGCACCTCCGCCTGTTGGCCGGACCGGTGGAGAAGGTGCAGCACGCTGTCTTCAAGGCGGGTCGATTTGAACTGGTTGGCCATGGTCATGATCCTGTCTTTCTAAGGTTTTTTGCGACTTGGCTGTATCGTGGCGAAACAGTGGCGCATTCAGGCTGGCCTGACCGTCACCGGCCACGACCCGCAGGTCGTTGTTCCGTGATGGACAGATGTATACCGTGAACCACGTTCGCCCGCTTGTCCGTGCAGGGCATGAAATTGGCGCCAGCGACAAAGATCGGGACAACCGGGATGAAATCTGCTTAATCTGTATTAGACGTTCAGAGCAGGTATTTCCATCGCCACAGAACATCTGTTTCACGTGGCGCTTCGCGAGGCTGGAGTGGTCAGCTATGCGCGGTCGAGACCCTTATATCAGAGCCAGCGTTTTTGATGGCTTGGTCCAGTTTGTCGAGCATGAACGCTTGCCCGTCGACGTGCCGGTGTTGATGCGTGAGTTTGGCCTGGACCCGAACGCCATCTACAGCGCCGACACTTACGTGCCGTTGGCACCCGTCAGTCACTTGCTGGAGCGGGCAGCGGTCATTTCCGGGCGACCGTGTTTTGGTCTCGACTATGCGACGCACTATCCGATCGGCGCGTCCGGGTCGCTCGGTTACTTGATCACCCAGGCGCCAACCATGCGCGATGCGCTGACCAATCTGGTCAAGTACATGCCGGCCTTTACGTCGCCGATGCACATAGATCTGACCATCGATGATGGGGGCGTCGGCTTCGTCGAGTGGATGTTCCCGCTCGAGTTTACGGCGGCCATGCCCCAGTACGTAAGCTTTGCGCTGGCAACGGTCATCCTGCGCCTGCGTCACATCGCTGGCCCGACATGGACGCCGCTGCGTGTCGACCTGATCCACCGTGAACTGCCGTGTGTCGAGCAATACACGGCACTGTTCGGGTCCCGCGTGCGTTTCGAGGCGGCCCACAATCGTATGTGGCTCGACCCAACGACGCTTGTTATCACCCATGCCGGGCCCGATACGCGCATCTACCGCACGGCACAAGTGGCAGGGGAAAGCGAGCTGCAAGTGCTGGCTGCCAAGCGCCCTGGTCGCCCGCCGGATATCATCAAGCAAGTGCGTGAACACATCGAAACGGTCCTGGCGGAAGGCGCGCCTGAACTCGACACGGTGGCAACGGCGCTCGGGCATGATGCCCGTAAACTGCAGTATCTGCTGGAGCAGGCTGGAACGTCGTTTTCTGAGGAGGTGTCGGAGACGCGCAAACTGCGGGCGGCGCACCTCTTGTCGGCAACGGATCAGTCGATGAGCGAGATCGCTGCGGCACTTGGCTTTGCCGAAATGTCGAGCTTTACACGGGCCTGTCGCGAAAGCTGGTTTGGCATGGCCCCGTCGAAGTATCGCCAGCGGGTGCGCGCTGAAGGGGTACCGCCGCCGAAAGCCTCGCTCCGACGCGACGACGACGACACGGGGGCGGTTTAAGGGCGGGCGCTGCCTAAGACGAGCGCGGTCCGAAATGGGCCAACCTTTACCATGCGAACCGGTATCTTTGGTCGCGCGGCGACGCTTGGGCTTGTGCTGACCGGACATTTGGCATGAATATCACCTTCGCGTGGTTGTGCGCGCGCCCCGCTTCTTTCGAGTTTGCCCGATGTCTTCATCTCAAGATCGCCGCACCGGACCCAAAGCGGGCCGAGCCGAGCCGCGCAAGGCGAAGGCGGCGTCGCCAGCTGTTCCAGGCGGCGAGGCGCCGCTGGGAGCGTATCCTACCATTCGCATGCGCCGTAACCGCCGCACAGCCTGGTCGCGCCGGCTCGTTGCCGAGACTCGTCTGACGACCGACGACCTCATCTGGCCCATCGTGATCAAGCCCGGAAAGGGCGATCGCGAGGCGATCCCATCGATGCCCGGCGTTTTCCGCCATACGCCGGACGAAGCCGTGCGTGCGGCCGAGGAGGCACTCGCCCTCGGCATCCCGGCCCTCGCCCTGTTTGCCTACACAGACACCCCCCAGCGTACGCCCGATGGGCGGCTGGCGCTTGATCCCAACAATGCCGTCAATCAGGCCGCTCGCGCCATCCGCAAGGCCAAGCTCGACATCGGCCTGATCTCGGACGTCGCCCTCGACACCTACACCAGTCACGGCCACGACGGCCTGCTGGTCGGCGATCAGATCGTCAACGATGAGAGCGTCGCCGTGCTGGTTCAACAGGCCCTTGTACAGGCCGAAGCGGGCTTCGACATTCTCGCGCCATCTGACATGATGGACGGCCGGGTCGGCGCGTTGCGCACAGCACTGGATGCCAACGGTTTCATCGACGTGCAGATCATGTCGTATGCGGCCAAATACGCGTCGGGCTTCTATGCGCCCTATCGCGATGCGGTCGGCTCGACAGCCTCACTCAAGGGCGACAAGCGCACCTATCAGATGGACCCTGCCAACTCAGATGAAGCGTTGCGCGAAGTGGCCCTCGACATCGCCGAGGGGGCCGACATGGTGATGGTCAAGCCCGGTACGTTCTATCTCGACATCGTGCGGCGCGTGAAAGACGAATTCCGTATGCCGACATTCGCCTATCAGGTGTCGGGCGAGTACTCGATGATCATGGCAGCGGTCCAGAACGGCTGGCTCGACGGCGACCGGGTGATCCCCGAGAGCCTGCTCGCCTTCAAGCGCGCCGGCGGCGACGGCATTCTCACATACTTCGCGCCGCGCGTGGCGAAGATGCTCAGATAAATGCTCGCGCAAGCCCGCAGGCAGCCCCACTGGCGAACAGGCCCCAGGCCATGTCAACCACCGTCAAGCGCAGGGGCCAGCCTTGCAGCGTGGCGTGATTGACGAGGTCGTAGGTGCCATAACAAAACAGCCCGAACAGCCCGCCGACGGCTGCCGCTTGCGCAACACCCGGGGCCAAGCCTGAACTCAGCACAAAAAACGCGAGGCCGGCGGGATAGGCCACATAAAACAGCACAGCCGGACTGAGCTTCACGGGCTTCGCCATCAGCGTGCCGAGGGCATCGCGATAGAAGCGCTTGGCGATGAGCCCGAGCCACAGAGCATCGAGCAGCCAGAATGGCACGGCCACCGCGACGTATGTCCAGAGGCCGTTGCGCATGACGCTGTCTCCGTGTCGATCCTACTGTCTGTAAGAGCTACGGGGATTTAGGCGACGCGGACCGCATTCGGGGTGCCGCCATTGAGCAAGGCCTTGAACTCCCACGTGGAGTAGCTGAGCGCACCCGGGCAATGCACATAGCCTGGCGCAATGCGCGCGCGCACACCCTGCGCCGACAGCAGGAAGCGTCCCGTGAATTCTGCCAGCGGCATGCGCACAGGCATGGCGATGCCATCAAACTGTTGTGCTGCCGCCTCCGCCATCGCGCGATCTCCCCACACCGGCACCACCTCGCTCCGGCCGTCAACGACGGTGATTGGCATCACACGTTCCAGGCTTTGCAGCACGAAGACGGAGCGGGTCTTGCCGGCAATGGCGACGAAGTCGCGCACGAGGGCCTGCTGCAGCAGGGACTGCAGATGCCCCGGCTGCAACTCCGGCTCGATCGGTTCTGACGACCAATCGGTCGCGACGACCGAGTTGGTGAGCGAAACGCGAGCCAGCGTGTCGGACATAAAAGCTGGTACATCGATGGTCACCAGTTCGGGCTCTGCGCTGAGCACGTCCGCCCATTTGCTGGCCTCGTGATGGGCCGACCAAACCAGCAGGGCTTGCTGGCCCGAGCCGGTCGGCGACTCCACATGCGCCAAACCCTGCGGGCCTGAAACGGCCCATACAGTTTTAGCGAGTACGGCCCCCTGCACGAAGGTCGCAATGATGGCTTCAGGCCCAACTGCAGCGACTTGAGTGCCGCGCGGATGATAGATAGCAAGTGGTGCAATGGTCATCGTCACCCCAACGGTTACAGCGATTCGCTGCCGCCAAGGTTGGGACCGAGACCTTAATGAATGCTCAACGTCCGTGCCGGGATGATACAGACACAGTCGCTGTTACATGGGGTGCGCGCGTGTATAGCCGGGCGGACCGGCGGGCCCGATATGCGCGCGACATGAACCTCAGAGCATATTGTGTGCGCCGTCGCAGAATGGCTGGTCGTCCGATGACTTGCAGCCGCACAGATTGAAAGTGCCAGCTGAATCGACCTGAAACTTCTTGGGCTGAAACGTCGTGCCCTTATGGCTGCCATCGCAAAACGGCTGCTTTGCCGAGCGGCCGCAGGTGCACCAGAAGTATGGCTTGCCTTGCTCGAGCGAAACTTGAAACGGGCCCTTTTGGGCAACGACGGGGCTGTCCGACATGACGTGTCATCCGATGAGTGAGCGTCTCGCTCACGGGCGTAGCCAATCATGACCGGATCGACAAGATCGCTTTTGCGTCCGACGCTCCTGCCGTCGGCACTCAGACGTCCCTCACAAGCGTTCTGTGCGCTTGCCTTCGAGATTCTCGAAATCCTTGAGCTTCTCTTTGAACTTCTTGAGCATGCTCTGCAGATAGCTCATCGCCTTGTCGACATCGTCGGGGGTTGGCAGCTTCTCTGGACCTGGGAACTTAGGCCCCTCGGCACGGCGATCGCTCTTTGGCTTTTCCGAAGGAATGCCCGCGAGATCTTCGAGGCGCTTCACGGCGCCCTGCAGATCCCTGTTCTCTTGCGCCAGACGGCCGATTTCTTTGTCGAGCGCGGCCCGCTCATCGGGCAGCGACTGGCAACTCCACTGGCCACCCGCCTGCGCTTTGCATACGGACATGGTGCCGGTCTCGGTATCGAGCCGCAACATGCCGCCATCTGCGGGATGCATCGTGAAGCGGCCACTGGATTGCGGTGGCATGGGCGATGGCTGCGCGGGCGACTGAGCCTGCACCGCATGTACGAGCGCGAAGCCGCCGAAGGCCGAAAGCATCACAAGTGCAGCAAAGCGTGCATGTTTGGGCATGACGGGCTCCCATCAATCGACTGCGGCCAGCTCTTTTGGCGCGATAAGACGCTCGACTGCCGCAACTTTGTGGCAATTCGGGGATTGCTGGCCGCTGCATCGACCGGCGTATTCGTTGTGCATAGGTTCATGTCTGCGACTTGTTGGTGTCAACAAGTGTGACTATTCGGCCCTCAAGGGTGGAAATGGGGCCAACGGGCACCTATGTCCAAGTCACCCGACGACAAAGTGCGGCGCAAAAGGCGTCGCGCCAACAACAAAGGATCGATCATGAACAAGTATGCTCTCACCCTGATCTCGGCCGTGGCGCTCGCTGCAACGGTTCCGGCTCTCGCCCAGGCGCCTGCGCCGACACCGCCTCCGGCTGCGACGCCTGCTCCGGCCGCACCGGCCCCGTCTGCTGCTGCCAAAACGCCAATCCCAAGCGGCGTGTTCTATCGCGGCCAAGGCCCGCAGCAGTATCTCGCCAAGGATCGCTTGCTCGGCGCCAACGTCGTCAACAAGGACGGCACCGTCATCGGCGCGATCGAAGACCTCGTGATGGGCACGAACAACGAGATCCAGGGCGTGATCATCGGCGTCGGCGGCTTCGCGGGCGTTGGCGAAAAGAAGATCGGCGTGCGTTACTCCGCGCTGCAGATCACGTCCAAGGATGGCAAGCGCACCGTCGCACTGCCGCAGGCAACCAAGGAGGTCCTGGCCGCCGTCGATGGCTTCCAGCGCAGCGAAGCCAAGAAGTCGCTGCTTGAGAAAGCTAAAGAGCGCGCCAAAGAGTTGGCCGACAAGACCAAGTCGAGCGACGCAGCCGCCAAGGCCAAGGAGATCGGCGCCAAGGCCGTCGAGAAGGGCAAAGCGGCCGTCGACGCTGCCAAGGAAAAGACGGGCGTCGGCCAGCCAGCTCCCAAGACGCCATAACGCTTTCGCGTCCGCCTAAATGCGGCCCGCTCCGGCATATCTGGGGCGGGCTTTTTTGTTTGCGCTACTTGCCCAGGCGAAGCTCGGGTGTGTGGGGTGCGCAGAGGCTTGGTCCATGGGACCAACGTATCAGCCGCGCATCTGTTGGACGCAATCTTTGCAGGTGAACGGTAGATCGGCATGGGTGAGGCCGGCAACGCCGATGGTGAGCACAAGACCGAAAGCGGAGGCGACAGTGAGTTGTGCGAAGGCCGTGATGTAGTACTGGATATCGTTCATCATGGGGAAGCCCTTTGTACGCGGTGACCGCCCACCGGCTGCGCGGGGATCAGCACCGGCGGGTATCTTCACACTATCTCAAGGGTGGTTAAGGGCGAGTTAAGGTTGACGAAGTGTCAATTGAACGCGGGTGACGGCAAACATCGCCGCGTGGCCTCTCTCGCTTTCCCGCCAGAGCCGGGTTATCAGGACAGCTCAACACGTCACGCCACGTGGCCGCCCAGTCGCGGCCATCTCAATCGACGGACCCTATGGCCGACCAGTTCGACGCCTTCAAGAAAGAGGTCGAGGAGGATCTGCAGCGCGAGCGCATGCAGAAACTCTGGAAAGACTATGGCACCTTCATCATCGCGGGGTGCGTGGCTGTCGTGCTTGGCGTGGCCGGCTACAAGTTCGTCGAGGCCCGCCGCATTGCGGCAGCCGAGGCCACAAGCCGGGCTTTCAGCGACAGCGTCAAGGCCCTGACAGCCACGAAAGATACAGTCGACACCAAGCCGCTTTTGGCATTGACCGCCAACACCAGCAGTTATGGTATGCTGGCCAAACTGCGCCTCGCCGCAGCTCACGCCGCAGCCGGCGAAACGGCCAAAGCGGTTGCGACTTATGACGAACTTGCCAAGCAGGCAGGCGTGGATCGACAGCTTGCCGACTATGCGCGCCTACAATCTGCCATGTTGACAGTCGATACGGCGAGCTGGACTGAGACGCAGAATCGCGTGAACGATCTAACCGTGGATGCAAGTCCATGGCGGCATGCGGCCCGCGAAGTTCTGGGTATCGCTGCATACAAAGCTGGAAAGGCAGACGAGGCGAAGGCGCAGTTCGGAAAACTGGTCGGCGATCCAACAACGCCGCGCTCGATCACTGAACGTGTCGGTATCATTCTCGCTGAGATCGCCCAGGGCGAACTCGCCAAGATGGTGCCAGCTTTGCCGGCCGAGGTAAAACCGCCAGAAGCCAAGCCGGCCGAGACAACGCCCGCCGGCAATGAACCGCCGGGCAAAAAGAAGAAGTAGCGCACGGCGCTGCAGGGGGATGCCGGGGATGACGATCGAGACGCTGAGATCACCCGGACGCGTGTCAGCTCGGCTCATGGTCGGGCGTAGCAGCTTTCGGCTTCTGTTGGCTGCATCTATGGCGTCGCTTCTGGCGGGTTGCTCCGAAAGCCTGCCCAGTCTGCCGAAACTGACCGACCTCAATCCATGGGCTGAAAAGCCCGTGCCGCTTGCTGGCAAGCGCGTGCCCATCATTGCCGAGGGCAACCGCGTCGGTGGTGGAGACCTGGCACCAGCAGACCGGCCCATGATGTTGCCGCCCCAAGTCGCAAACGACAGCTGGACTCAACCGGGCGGGGGCGCCGCCAATGCAGGCGGTCACCTGACCCTCAATGGAGCCGTCCGCCAGGTTTGGTCCGCCGATATCGGCCAGGGCTCTGGCAAGTACGGCAAACTCAGCGCCAGCCCGATCGTGGCTGAGGGACGCGTCTATACGCTTGATGCCGCCGGCAAAGTCACCGCGTTCAATGCGGCAAGCGGCAGCGTGGCTTGGCGCACCTCCATCACGCCGGAAGGCGAAGGCAACCCCGCCAAAGGCTATGGCGGCGGGCTCGCCTACTCAGGCGGCCGCATCTTCGCGGTATCGGGTTATGGCGCTGCGGTCGGCCTCGAAGCTGCCTCGGGCAAGAAGCTGTGGGAACGTCCAATCGGCGTGCCCATCCGCTCGTCGCCAACAGCAACCGCCGACCGGTTGTTTTTCGTCACGACCGAGGGCGAATTATACTGCCTCTCGGCAGCTGACGGCGCCGAGAACTGGAAGTTCAAGGGCGAGTCGGACAAGCAAAGTTTCATCACCAACGTCAGCCCGGCCGTTGAGGGCGATACGGTGGTTGCCCCGTTTGTGTCCGGTGATGTGGTCGCAGTGAAGGTGGCGACCGGCCAAGCGGCCTGGACCGAGAGCCTGTCACGCACCCGTACCGCGTCGTCTCTTGCCGCCATGAGTGATGCCGCACGCCCCGCGATCGATGGCGGCGTCGCGTTCGCTGTTGGCCATGCTGGCCGCATGGTTGCAACTCAGATGCGCAATGGCGAACGGCTCTGGTCGCTCACCGTGCCGAGCATTCAGCAGCCATGGATCGCAGGCGACAGCGTGTTCGTGGTCGACACAACGGGCCAGTTGATGGCCATCACGCGGCGAGACGGTAAGACAGCCTGGACGATGAAACTGCCGGGTGACGGCACCTGGTCGGGCCCGGTGCTGGCCGGCAATCGGCTGTGGCTTGCCTCCAGCAAAGGCCAGTTGGCGAGCGTAGACCCGGCGACCGGCAAGACGGCTGGCACGCAAGACCTGGGCTCGCCCGTGTTCATCGCGCCGATCGTGGCCGGCGGCCGCATGTACGTGCTGACCGACAAGGCCCGGTTGCTGGCTCTTAATTGACCGGATCGAGAGCGGCCGTTGGCACCGTTGCGGGCGCGCTGGACGTCCTGATGACATTGGCCGCGAGGTCCCAGGCGGTCTCGAACATCGCGCGGCTGTCGGAGATGCCTTCGGCCTTGGCTGTCATGACGGCGTCGGCGAACTGGGCGGTCGTGGCCTCGATGTCCACCAGCTTCAGAGCCCCACTCTTGAGTGCCGCCTGATAGGGCGGATGGTGGAGGAACTCGCCCGGATTGCGCGGTCTGTTGACGACCACCGGCCGCCCCGTCAGCAGCGCGGCAAAAACGCTCGCCCGACGCGAGGTCAATCCCTCGTCGAACCGATAAGCCAGGACATCGCACGCGCCGAGGGCTGCGAACACATCTCCTGTGTCGGCAATGAAGCCTGTCACTGTCACGTCGTCTGCGAGATCAAGGCGTTTGATTTCATTACAAAAATTGCCTTCGACATCGATGGACGCGTCACGAATGAAATCGCCGACGAACAGCGCATGGGCCGGCTGCCCACGTGACTTGAGCTCGGCGACGATATCAAGCAGAGCGCCTGGTTTCTTGCGCGGATAAATGCTGCCGAAAGTCCCGATCACGCGCGTGCCCGAACGACGTAGGTCAGCGAGCAGTTGGGCGATTTCGGTCTGAGGCAACTGCGCGGGCGGGGCGAGATTCGGCGGGATCGGCATGAGCCCGCGCTGGGGCGTCATCAGGCGCGCGATCGGGTCAGCCTCGAATTGCGCCTGCACCATGGGCGATGAGAACAACAGCCGGGTCGCGGCCGGCAGATAGGCCCGGTACAGCGCCCGGCGCTTCCAATCGAGGTCGCCCCACTCATGCATCACCACAATGACAGCCTTGCCCATGCGCCGGGCCAGCACCATCGCCCGCAGCGGGGCCGCAAGCCGTCGTTTCCACGCCACGACGGGGAGGCCAAGCACAAGCGCATCCCGGGGGCCGAGCACGCGAGCAAGCACCGCCATTTCACCGGGTTGCCCCACAATGGCACAGCAGTCGTGGCGACCTGGCTCAAGCGCTCCGAGCCGCGCGGCAAGACGGCGTTGAAACTGCTCGATCCCGCAAGGCGTTGCACTGTCCGAGATCAGGCTGAGCGTTTGCATGCCGTCGCCCTTGTATGTCGCAAGTGTTGCATGTCGCAGGAGATGCAAGGCGCGCACCAGTCAGCACCGCCGGGACGGAAGCAGCCGACCAGAAAAATGCATACGTCGCACCGCTCCGAGAATTTGCAAAGCCGTGACAACGGCGCTCTGGCTCTGGTGCGTGTGGCCAGTTAGGAAGTGGGCGGCAGACAGGGGCTCACATGCTGCGATACTTGAAGCGCCAGCGCGTCTCGGCGAGCTCATGGGCTCTTCGTCCGGCCGGCGTGCGTCTGACGGCTTTTCGGCCCGCTGTCGCAATGGCCCTGTGGACCTGCGCCGTTGCCATGGCCAGCGGCTTCTGGGCATCGGCCCAGGAGGCGCGCTGGACACAGCCATCGGCCAAGACTGTGGTTCCCCCCTCGCCCGCAGATCCAACGGCCGCCAAAGTCTACGCCGTATTCGACAAGAACTGCGCCTCTTGCCATCAATCGGGCAAATCCAGCTTACCCGCGCCAGCAGGTGCCTTTGGTGGTATCCTGGATCTGGAAACCTTGGCAGCGGACCCGATCCGCGTCAGGCCGGGCCTCCCGGAAGCGTCCTCCCTCTACACAATGCTCCAGGCATCGCCATGGCATGGGCTCGATGCCAACAAGGACATCGAGCTCACCTCAGCGGATCTGGATGCGCTGCGCGAATGGATCGTATCACTCAAGCCAGCTGGGCGATGCGATCGGGTGCCGATTGGCCGGGATGATGCCGCCGCGGCCGTCGACCGCTATCTCGACAGCGCAGGGCCCGCCAGCAAGTCCAGCCGGTTTCTGACGCTGACGCATCTTTACAATGCCTGCGCGAGCGATGCCGAGATGAAGGCTTACCGGCACGCTGTCACCGTCGCGGTGAACAGTCTGTCGTGGGGCTTGAAGCCGGTCGTGCTGGCGCCCGTCGACACGGCCGAGACGATCTTCAGGATCGACCTCGCCGCCATGGGATGGGACGATGGTCGCTGGAACCGCCTGCTTGCCGCCTATCCCTACCGCGGCCTCGATCCAGACACGGCGCCTGACGCCCCTATAGCCAGTGCCGTGCGGGCCGACTGGTTTGCTGTCGCCGGCTTGTCGCCCCCGCTCTACTACGAACTCCTGGGCCTGCCTGATCGGCTGTCGACGTTGACGGCCAGTTTGCGGGTGGATCTGGGTGCCGATATCGCGCAAAACAGGGCGCGGCGCGTTGGCTTGAAGTCTTCGGCGATCGCGCGCGGCAGCCGCCTCCTGCAGCGGTCGGCGTTTGCCAACGGCGCCTTCTGGATGACCTACGAGTACGCGCCGACGCCAGGCCGCCCAGACCTGTTTGATGCGCCCGGCGGTCCTGGGTCACGCGGGGCCTCGCGACCGGACGGCTCGCTGGTCATGTTTGCCCTGCCGAGCGGCTTCAACGCCTTTTTCATGGCCAACGGCGACGGCGTGCGCATCAACGACTTGCCGACATCCGTGGTGCGCAATGACACGCACCCAGGCCGGCGCCTGAGCGCCGGTGGCACGTGCCTCGTGTGCCACAGCCAAGGGCCAAGGGCCGCCAGTGACGAATTGAAGGCGCGCGTCACAGGCGATACCGCGATTCCGCGCGATATCCGCGAGAAAGTCCTCAATCTCGCGGCTGGCGACGACGAGCTGAAAGCGCTGTTGGCGTCCGATATCGGCCGCGCAGGTGCAGCTCTCACAGAGGCGGGTCTGATTCCAGGCGCGACGCTCGACGGTATCGATCCGATTAGCGCGCTGACCCGTCACTATGAACAAGATGTGACGCTGGCGGCGTTGGCAACCGAACTCGGCGTAGCCGAGAAGCAACTGCGGGATACAGCTGGCAAGGCCAAGGGCCTTGCAGGCGACATCATCGATCGTATCGTGCATGGCCCCGTGCCTCGTCGCCATATTGAGGCGGCGGCAGGCGCGTTGGCCGCCGTCGTCCGCACCGGCATCGTGCCGCCGCTCGAGCAGGTGCCCGTCGTTGACGCGGCCGGCGACGATGTCCTGCCGCGATTGGTGCTGAAAACGGGGCCCGCCACGTTCAAGATCGGCGAGACGCTCTCGGTATCGGCCCGCGCCACAGAGAGCTGTTATCTGACACTCATCAATGTCGATCGAAACGGACGTGGGACGGTGGTGTTCCCCAACGACTTCGAGCCCAATGCCTTCATCGAGGCCGGGAAGGAGATCCGTGTTCCAGCGGATGGTGCGCCTTATGTCTTTCGCCTGCGCGAGGCTGGACGCGAGACAGTGATCGGCATTTGCCAGACGGGCAGCAAGACGCTGCCGGGCATCCGGCACGATTTCGAGCGTCAGCGCTTTACCGAGCTCGGCGACTATAAGGTGTTTCTCTCGCGCCTCAATCTTGCCGAGGCTGACAATCGCCAAGTATCCCCAAAGGGGTCGCCAGATCCAAAGGTACGCCGCCGCGGGCGGGTCACCACCCTGCCGGGGACAGCCGCAGGCGTCGGCCAGCGCGCGGACGTACAGATGCGATCCGCCGCCATCTTGGATGTCGTGCCGTAATGCCGCCCCACGTTGCAGGACGTACGGCAGATCACGTCGCAAAAAAACCCAGCGCCGTTTCTGGCGCCGGGTTTCTCGGTCAAGCAACACCCAGATCCAGATCAGATCGTCTTCTTGCGCTGCTGGATCATCATGTACTGGTCGAAGTTGAACTCCGACAGCTGGAACCAGAGATAGTCATCGCCGCGGATGGCCTTCATGGCGTCGTAGTGCTTCTTGAAGTCTTCGTTCTTGCCGGCGATCTCGCCGCAGATCTCGTTGGTTGCCTTGAAGCAGGCGTCGAGGATAGCTTCGCTGAACGGACGCAGAACCGCACCCGACCCGACCAGACGCTTCAGCGCGGCCGGATTGAGCATGTCGTACTTCGCCATCATCATGGCATCGGCGCGGGCGGCCGCGTCACGCACGATGGCCTGATAGGACTTCGGCAGAGCGTTCCACTTGTCCAGGTTGATGAACGCGTGCAGCATCGCTTGGCCTTCCCACCAGCCGGGATAGTAGTAGTACTTGGCGACCTTGTAGAAGCCGAGCTTTTCGTCGTCATAGGGGCCGACCCACTCGGCCGCGTCGATGGTGCCCTTTTCGAGCGCTGGGTAGATGTCACCACCAGCGATCTGCTGCGGCACGCCGCCGACCTTTTGCAGGATCGCGCCGCCGAAGCCGCCAATACGCATCTTCAGACCCTTGAGGTCGTCGACGGTGTTGATTTCCTTGCGATACCAGCCGCCCATCTGTGCGCCGGTGTTGCCGAGCGGGAGACCGAAAATCTTGTGCTTGGCATAGAAGCTGTTGCACAGGTCGATGCCACCGCCATCGTACATCCAGGCATTCTGCATGCGTTGGTTGAGGCCGAACGGAACGGCCGTGCCGAAGGCGAAGGTCGGATCCTTGCCCCAGTAGTAATACGAGGCGGTGTGCGCCATTTCGACGGTGCCGTTGGTGACGGCGTCAGCGGCCTGCAGGCCCGGCACGATTTCGCCGCCGGCGAAGACCTGGATGTTGAACTTGCCATCGGTCGCCTCAGAGACAGCCTTGGCAAACACTTCGGCGGCACCGAAGATGGTGTCGAGCGACTTTGGAAAGCTCGAGGTCAGCCGCCATTTGATTTCCGGCGATGACTGAGCGATGGCCGGCGCTGCGACGGCGGTGGAAGCGGCGGCGGAAACCGCGGCCCCTTTCATGAATTTACGACGATTGACGGTCACTGGGTTCCTCCCGTTGTGGCCAATTTGCTTTGGCTCCGCCGTCGACGCATTGAGAGTGGCGCGCAACAGCGGACGCAACGTCGCAATGCCCCAAACGTAGGCGAGCGACAAGGCCATGCTGCCTGTTTGAGAAACAAATTGGGTTGAATCACGGCAACATCCCCTTGAAGCACGCGATATCGGCCCATCCAATCAAGCCAAAGCGCCGGCCGCGTTTCCGCGCCGGCGCCCCCTCGTTCGATTGGCACACGCTGGTCAGGCCGCGACGTCGAGCTGTGCTGGAGCCTTTGGTGCGCTGTTCAGCGCCTGGCCGATGGCGATCGAGCGCGGCTTCAGGCGCTCTGGCACATTGCGCACGAGATCGACGTGCAGCAGCCCGTCCTTGAGGTCGGCACCCTTGACCTCGACATGATCCGCCAGCTGGAAGCGACGCGAGAACGTGCGTCCCGCAATGCCGCGATGCAGGAACTGCCGACCTTTGTCATCGCCGGCCTTCTCGCCGGCGACCGTCAGTGCGTCACCATTCAGTTCGATCTTGATTTCGTCGCGCGCGAAGCCGGCGACGGCCATGGTGATGCGATACTCGGTCTCGCCGAGGCGCTCAATGTTGTAGGGGGGATAGCCCGTGCCATCGTCGATACCGGCAGCTTGGTCGATCAACGACGCAAAACGGTCAAAGCCGATGGTGGAGCGATACAGGGGGGCG
Organism: Hyphomicrobiaceae bacterium; assembly: GCA_031374735.1. Taxonomy (GTDB): domain Bacteria; phylum Pseudomonadota; class Alphaproteobacteria; order Rhizobiales; family Hyphomicrobiaceae; genus JABFRJ01. Next base: position 159,169 of record JANMGQ010000033.1, read on the forward strand.
AAGTCAAAAGCGCGCATGGAAGTCCTCCTTAGGAGCAACAGGTTGTGCTGGCCCGACGGGCCCAGCGCATAGAAGTTGTGCACCCTTCAGAGGCGTGCACAAACCAACAGATAGGAGCACTGCCCGCCCGTTCAAGAGGGCAAGTTTTCGGACGTGGCCGAGGTTGAAGACTGGGCTTAGCACCGTTTGCCCCGACCGTGCGGCTATCGCGCCGTTGGACCGTGCGTCCGCACCGTCTTCAAACAGATCCGCTTTCCCAGCCTCGATTGGCGGCGCAGCATCGTAGCCCAGGGCGCAAGATCCGTGAAAGGATCGAGTGCGAAGAGGCTCACCGGCGCCCCCGCATACGCCTCTGCCCCCGGATGGAGCGCGGAATGTTGCCGCCGACACCTTTGGTGCCGTCGCTTATCATTTCGAAGCGCAGCGCGCCCGCCATCGGCACGGCCTCGACGAGCTTGACCGAGACGATATCGCCGAGGCGATAGCCGAGCCCCGAGCGATCGCCGATCAGCGCGTGCGCGACATCTGAGTAGTGGAAATATTCCTGGCCCAGTGTGGCGACGGGAATGAAGCCATCCGCGCCCGTATCTTTGAGCCGCACGAACAGCCCGGATTTCGTCACGCCGGAAATGCGCGCCACAAACTGTGCGCCGATGCGATCGGCCAGATGGAACGCGATGAGGCGATCATTGGTCTCGCGCTCGGCCGCCATGGCGCGGCGCTCGGCTTCCGAGATGCGTTGCGAGATCTGATCGAGGTCGGCGATCTCTTCGTCACCCGCGCCACCTGGTCCGAAATCGAGCGCCTTCACCAAAGCGCGATGCACGAGCAGATCGGCATAGCGGCGGATGGGCGAGGTAAAATGCGCGTAGCGGCGCAGATGCAGGCCGAAGTGGCCGGCATTCTCGGGCGAGTACACGGCCTGCGATTGCGAGCGCAACACGACCTCGTTGACGAGATCGGCGACCGGCAGCTTTTTCGCATCCGCCAGGATACCGTTGAAATTGCCCGGCTGCAGACTACCCGCGTTCGGCAACTTCATGCCGAGCGTGCCTAGAAACACGCGCAGCGCATCGAGCTTTTCGCGGCTCGGCGGCTCGTGGATGCGATAGACGCAGCGGGCTTTCTTGGCTTCCAGCTGTTCGGCGGCGGCCACGTTGGCCTGGATCATGAACTCTTCGATGAGGCGGTGTGCCGTCAGACGCTCTGGCACGTAGACGTCCTTCACGTAGCCCTTGTCATCGAGCAGGATTTTGCGCTCTGGCAGATCGAGGTTCAACGGCGCGCGCTCATCGCGCGCTTTCGACAGCGCGGCGTAGGCGGCCCATAACGGCTTCAGGATCGGCTCCAGCAGCGGCGAGGTTTTGTCGGTCAGCTTGCCGTCGATCGCGTCTTGCGCATGCTGATAGGCGAGTTTCGCGGCGGAGCGCATAAGACTGCGGTGAAACGTGTGGCCGCGCTTTTTGCCGTGGACGTCGAAGATCATGCGCACGGCCAGCGCGGGGCGATCCTCCAACTCGCGCAGCGAACAGAGGTCATTCGAGATTCGCTCCGGCAGCATCGGTACGACGCGGTCAGGGAAATAGCAGGAGTTGCCACGCAGCCGCGCTTCCTTGTCGAGGGCCGTGCCTGGCCGCACGTAGTACGACACATCGGCAATCGCGACAGTGACGATCCAGCCGCCGGTGTTGTTCGCGTCGTCGTCGAGCATTGCGTGCACGGCGTCGTCGTGGTCGCGCGCATCAATGGGGTCTATGGTGATCAGCGGCAGATCACGCCAGTCTTCGAGTGGCGCGTCCGAGAGGCGCGGCAACTTTTCCACTTCGGCCAGCGCGCGCGGCGGAAACACATCGGGGATGCCGTGGGCGTGGATCGCAATCAGGCTGATCTGGCGCTGGTCCTGCGGGTTGCCGAGCACCTCGACGACGGCCGCTTCCGGCGGCCCAAGGCGGCCTTCGCGCGTCAGGTCGAAGCGAACGAGATCGCCCGCCTTGCCTACACCATGTCGATCCGCCGCGACACGAAACGTGCGCATCTCCCGTTTCTCGATCGGGTCTATTCTGAAGCCACCCCGCGGCTCGGCTTGCAGGATCCCGAGCGCGCGCGACTTCTCCTTCTGCAATCTCTTGAGCACCGTGACCGTGTGGCTGTAACGGTCGTCATCTTCGAGCCGCTCAGCACGCGCCAGGATCCGGTCGCCAACGCCAATCGCGCCGTGTTCGCGCCGCTTCTTGTCGCCGCCCTCGCTGACCAGCACGCGCGGTCGCGCGCCGTCCTCGGCCCACTCGGCCGGTTCCGCGATCAGGTCGCCTTCGCTATCGCGCGCAACGATATCGTAGACGCCGACCGCCGGCAGCTTGCCGGGTGGCGTCAGTCCCTTGCGATTGCCCTTGAGCAGCCCTTCATTCGTCATTTCATGAAGCAGCTGTTTCAACGCGATGCGATCGCCGCCCTTGATGCCGAAGGCGCGCGTGATCTCGCGCTTGCCGACGGTCTCGGTCGACGTCTCAATGAAGCGGATGATGTCGTCTTTGCTCGGCAGGCCGAGCTTCATGGGTCCTGAGCGCGCCGCGGGTTTGGATCGCTTGGTCATGCGACCTGCTCCCTGGTGGCCGTTCGGGCACGGACGTGAGCCGCCAAATCAGATGCCGTGTGCATGCCCGCTTGTGGCACAGGATGCTTGGTTTTGGCTATCCGCTGGCTCAAAGACCTCGGAGACGGTGGAGATGGCGCAACCCAAAGCAAATGCCAGGAAAACGGCGCGGTAATCTTTCTCAATCGCCTGGCGTTGCGTCTCTAGCCAACACTCAAGCCTTCAAATCGGCCCGCGTCTCGACGGCTCCGGTGGCCGTGAGATGATAGACAATGGGCACGCCGGTGCCGAGTTCCTGAGCGATGATCTGTTCGCCGGTCAGGTTTTCAAGCTTCATGATCAGAGCCCGCAGAGAATTGCCATGCGCTGCCACGATAACCTTCTTGCCGGATTTTACAGCTGGCCAGATATGCTTTTCATAATAGGGCAGCACGCGTGCGGCGGTGTCCTTGAGGCTTTCGCCGCCGGGCGGCGGGATGTCATAGGAACGACGCCAGATGTGCACCTGCTCCTCGCCCCAGCGCTTGCGCGCGTCATCCTTGTTGAGGCCAGAGAGCTCGCCGTAGTCGCGCTCGTTCAGAGCCTGGTCACGTATCGTTGCCAAATTTGGCTGGCCGATCTCGCCCAGCATCAGCGAGAGCGTGCGCTGCGCGCGTTTGAGCTCGCTCGTGAACGCCTGATCAAACGACAGGCCGGCAGCTTTGAGGCGCTGGCCGGCAGCTTTGGCTTCGCCGACGCCTTTCTCGGTCAGATCAGGGTCTTTCCAGCCGGTAAAAAGGTTGAGCTTGTTCCACTCGCTTTCGCCGTGGCGCACGAGCACGAGGAGGTGGGACATGGGGAAGCTCTCTGGAACGTGGGTTTGAGCCGCTGTAGCGAAAGGGGTCGGCGAGAGCAATCGCTGAACCATCTGCCGCGGCCGACCATCAGCCGCGCGCACACAGGCGTCTCACGCCGCTTTCATCTTCGCCCGCCCGTAGAACGACGCGCCGGTCGCTGCCATCTCGCGCAGCTGTTTGTTCGGCGCGAAGCGCTCACCGTACTGTTGCGCCATGCGATCGCACTCGCGCACGAACTCGGCCGCACCCACTGTATCTATCAATGACAACGGACCGCCCGTGTACGGGGCAAAGCCCCAGCCGAGGATCGCGCCGACATCGGCGTCTGCTGGATCGGTGACCACGCCTTCTTCGAAGCAGCGCGCGGCTTCCAGCGCCTGGCGATACAGGAACCGCTTCTTGAGTTCGGCGACGTTGGGCTGCTCGCTCTCGGGCTTGGCTTTGACGAGGTCCTTGAGGCCCGGCCAGAGGCGCTTCACGCCATCCTTGTCGGCCGGCCAATCGTAGAAGCCCTTACCGACCTTCTTGCCGACGCGGCCGAGTTCGACGACCATTTTCTCGATGATCGGATCGATGCGGCTCGGCGTGTAGGCGGCGCCCAGATCCTTGGCTGTCTGCTTGCCGACCTTGTAGACGAGGTCGAGTGCCACTTCATCGGTCAGCGCGAGCGGCGCCATGGGCATACCCGTCATCTTGCCGGCGTTCTCGATCAGCGCCGGTGTGACGCCCTCACACAGCATTTCCATACCCTCGCGCGTGTACGTGCCGAACACGCGGCTGGTATAGAAACCGCGGCTATCGTTGACGACAATCGGCGTTTTGCGGATGCGTTTGACGTAGTCCATCGACACGGCCAGCGCGTGCGCGCTCGACTGGCGGCCCTTGATGATCTCGACCAGCTGCATCTTGTCGACGGGCGAGAAGAAGTGAATGCCGATGAACTCGGCAGTATCGCGGCCGGCAGCCGTCCAGGCTTCGGCAAGGCCGGTGATCGGCAACGTCGAGGTGTTGGAGGCGAACACCGCGTGCTTGGGCATCACGGCTGCCGCGCGCTTGGTGACATCGGCCTTGATCTCGCGGGTTTCGAACACGGCTTCGATGATCAGGTCGGCCTTGGCGAGGCCATCATAGGACGTGGTTGCGGTGATCTTCGACAGGATCGCGTCGGCTTGCGCCTGGGTGATCTTGCCGCGCTCAATGCCCTTGGCATTGAGCTTTGCCGTGTAGCTTTTGCCCTTGTCGGCGGCCTCTTGGCTCTGGTCGATCAGCACGACATTGAGGCCCGCTGCAGCCGACACATAGGCAATGCCGGCGCCCATCATGCCCGCGCCGAGGATGCCGACGGTTTCGAGCTTGGTGGCCGGCACGTCCTTCGGACGGGCCGCGCCCTTGTTGGCCTTCTGCATGTTGATGAACAGCGTCCGGATCATGTTGCGCGAGGCGGGATCGGCCATGACCTTGGCCATGTAGCGTGCTTCGATCCGCAGCGCCGCATCGATCGGCACCGACGCGCCCTCATAGACAGCCGACATGATCGCAAGTTGCGCTGGATAGTTCTTGTAGGTCTTGGCCGCCAGCATGGCGTTGCCGCCGGTGAACACCTGCTTGCCCATGGCGCCCTGCACGCCGCCGCCAGGGAACTTGAACTCCTTCGTGTCCCAGGGCTGCACGGCACTGCCACCATTCTTGATGTAGGCCTTCGCCTCCTCGATCAGCTTGTCTTTCGGCACGACTTTATTGACGAGGCCGGATTTGAGCGCCTTGGCGGGATCGAGCGATTTGCCTTCGAGCAGCAACGGCAGCGCCACCGGAATGCTCATCAGCCGCGGCATGCGCTGTGTGCCGCCGGCGCCGGGAATGAGCCCGACCTTCGATTCCGGACAGCCGAGCTGGATCGAGGGATCATCGGCAACGATCCGATAATGGCACGACAGGCAGACTTCCAGGCCGCCGCCCATGGCTGTCCCATTGATGGCGGCGACGAACGGCTTCTTGCCCGTCTCGATTTTGCGC
>JANMGQ010000075.1:0-17762 GCA_031374735.1 Hyphomicrobiaceae bacterium
CAAGCGCCGAAGGCATGGCTCACGGGGTTGGAGCCGGCCATGGTCCAGTCGCTCTCGGACCGGGCTCAGGGCAACCTCGGCAGACGCGCGTTGGTTTCCGGTGCAATCCTTTTGGCATGTCAAGATCGGGAAGCGTTTGCGGAGCTGGCCCAACGTGTAAAGATCGCGAGCTGGGCAGCGGGGGAACCACACGTCCAAGGCGTTCTGGCAGTCGCTGAAATCGTGAGCCGCGGCGCGACGATCCAGCCGTCGTCACTCCGTCCGCCCACGGACGGTGCTGACCTGTGGCGCGGTGCCATGCGGGTGTTAGTCGACGCGTTATGGCACCAGAACGCCCTGTCGAAAGAGGACTACACGCAATGGCTCGCGGCCTTGGAGCAACCTCGAACGTTACCGTGACGCATCATCGCCCCAAGTCCAACGTCCCTACACCATCGCGAACTATCATTTTCGACGTTCAATTCGTGCTGAAGTGGGGCGGCAAGCGGACACGCGCGGAACATTCGACGAATGGTCAAAACCGTCACTGCTCGCGCCGCTCAAACGGCGCTCATGCCGATGCGACCGAAGCCTGGCAGCTTGATCGCGGGGCGGCGGATGTCGATGCCGGCGGTCAGGCCTAGGATGCTGAGCTCAAGGCCCTCAGCCCAGCCCACGGCCGCGCCGGCGAAGCCGAACAGCGACACTTCGTACCCTGTGCCGCTCGGGCTTTTGCCGATCAGCCAGCCGTCGGTGCGGAAGTCTTTGCCGATGGCTGTCGGTGGCATGGCGATGCCAATGCCAGGTACGGCGCGCAGGACGTGGGCCACGAACGAGTTCGAGTTCGGGCCGGGCCAGACGTGATAGCCGCCCGGTTTGGCGTGGGGGTACGCGGCGACGGCGCGGCGGATTTGCGGGATCAGCTTTTCGGCCTCGGTGCCCTCGATCTGGCCGACGAGCACCGGCGCATGGCCGTACCAGCGGGCGTCTGCCGGCCAGTTGTTGGTTTTCACAGGGTTGGCCCAGAAGGTTTTGTCCCAGCGCGTGTATTGGGCTGCGCCCTTTTCCTTGACGACAATCCAGGTGTGTTCGGCCACCATACCGCGCCAGCGACCGACGCGGGCGGCATAGACGTGCACCATCGCCTCCGGCTTCTTCGACGCATCGCGGGGCAACAGTCCCGCACTCGACCAGTCGGCTTCGTTCCAGCGCTTCGCGGGGTCGGTTGCGAGCCAATAGGCCGAATGCAGCGCCAGCGGCAGCAGGAAAACCAGCGCGAACATCTGCAAGAACCGTTTCAGAATGCGCATGAGTTGCCCCGTTTGCTGCTGACGCGACATGGCGGGGAACGACGCGCGTTGCAATGGGGCATGGATCGTTCGCAGCAGCCTTGCGCCCCACCTGTCAGCAGGCGGGGCGCAACGAAGCCTGTGATCACATCGCGCGAGCGTTACTCGTTGTGGATCCACTTGGCGATGAAGGCACCGACGATGGCGCCAGCCAAGGGCGCGACCCAGAACATCCAGAGTGCACTGATGGCTGCCGAGCCGCCGAAGATTGCGGTTGCCGTCGAGCGTGCCGGATTGAGCGACGTGTTGGAGACGGGGATTGAGATCAGGTGGAACAGGCACACCGCAAGACCAATGGCGATCGGGGCGAAGCCGACTGGTGCGCGCTTGGAGGTGGCGCCCATGATGATGATCAGGAACAGGGCTGCCATCACACACTCAATCAGCAGGATCGACATGGTCGAGAATTGCAAGCCCGCCCCGAAGGTGTTGGGGTTTGAGGCTGCCGCGAGCGAGTTCCATTTGGTGACGCCCGCGCCAATGGGGGTACCGCTCAGGATCATAGAGAGGACGAACGCGGCAGCTATGCCGCCGAGCACCTGCGCTATGATGTAGCCGATCGCGTCCGCGCCGGGGAAACGGCCACCGGCAACGAGGCCGACGGTGACAGCCGGATTGAAGTGGCCGCCCGAGATGGGCCCGAGCGCATAGGCCATGCACAATACCGACAAGCCGAAGGCGAGCGATACGGCGACCATGCCACCGCCGAATGGGGCGGAATACAGCACCGTCCCAACGCCTCCGAAGACTAGCATGAAGGTGCCGATGAACTCGGCTGCGAGCGCACGTTGGTTCATGTTGATGCTCCCCGTGTGAGCCGGCCCCGGGATGAGACCGGTTGTCCTTGCTTCAATCAGTGACGCATTGAGATAGGCTCTCAAGGTCTCCGCCGACTGTGCGGGCCGCCACGAATCAAGCTCACGTCAGATTACAGATTATTACAGATGCGTTAAGCCCGTTGGTGTGCGGTGCGGTAGCGGCGTGCGAATCGACCTCGAAACAGTGTAAGAGAGCCGCACCAATGATCTCCGGAGCAGCCCGATGCGCGGCGTCCTTTTCGCAATCCTGGTCCTGTTGCTGCTGGTGCCCAGCTTATTGACCGGCGGCGCGGGGGCACAAGCGATTGCACAGGAGCGGCTTTATGAGAGCCTACGGCGAGAGCTGACGGACAAACTACAGGCGAGCGGCAAGTTTTCGTCGATTGCGGCAACCAATAAAGCGACGCTGAAGGCCAAGACGCTCGACGGCACAGACATGACAATCGCGCTTGAAAACCTTGCCGCCGATGTGGTGCAGAAACCGATCCAACGCCCGGAAATCGTGGCCAAGTTCGTGCGGATGGTGGTGGCATCAGTTGAGCCGCAGAAAACGCCGGTGACGCGCGACGCGTTTGTCGCGTCTTTGCGGGTGGTGATCCGACACAAGGACTATCTCGATCAGTTGTTGGCCCAGAAGGCGTCACCTGGGCCGCTGTTGCGTCCGTTTGCTGGTCCGGCGCTATTGTTTGTTGCGATTGATCGCGGGGAGCGGCTCGAGATTGCTCTCGCCGGCGCCGGCCAAGAGCATGGGGTTTCCGACGACGCGTTGTTTGATTTTGGGCGCGAGCAACTGCGGCGGTTTCTCACCGATATGGAGACGGAGGACGCATCGGGCGTGCGCGCCTTTACGGCCGTCGATGAGGCGTATTCGCCAAGCCTGCTGCTGCTGGACGAGCCTTGGGCAAAGGTTGAAAAGGACTTCGGTGCGGGGTTTGTTGTTGCCATTCCGGATCGCAATACATTGCTGGCGGCACCGGCCAAAAACGCCGCTCAACTGCGCAAGGCGGTCGAACTGGTGGCCAAGTCGCGCAAGACGCCAGCCATGTTCCCCGAGTTGTTTCAGCGCAGTGGCAGAGCCTGGATCTTGTACGCCGGCCGATGATGGGCTCAAATGCTTTTCATAGTGGCAATGAGGTGAGGTGCAGTCTCGTGGCAAGCGTGCTAAATCGCCCGGTCAGTTTCGCGCATGCACCCCCCATGGTCCTCCTTCGCTCCATCGTCTTTGCCGCGTCGTTCTATCTGACAACAGCGGTCATGCTGTTTGGCCTTATCTGGCTGCTGTTTGGGCCGCGCAAGCTTGCGATTGCGGCCTTGAAGCTGCACGGGCGCGTGTGCCTTTGGCTGCTGGATCGGATCTGTGGCACGAAACTCGAAGTGCGTGGGTGGCAAAATCTGCCCGATGGCGCGTGCGTGGTGATCGCGAAGCACCAGTCGACATGGGACACATTCGCGCTGCTTACGCTGTTTGACGATCCGGCCATCGTGCTCAAGGACGAGCTGCGCTGGATCCCGGTGTATGGCTGGTTTTGTGTCAAGTTCGAGCATATTCTGGTCAAGCGGGAGCGAGCCGCTGTGGCGCTGAAGCGGATGGTGGCAGACGCGAAACAACGTGTTGCTGAGGGCCGGCAGATCCTGATTTTCCCTGAGGGTACCCGGCAAGCGCCCGGGGCTGTGCCGGACTATAAGCCGGGTTATGTGGCGCTGTATGAGGCGCTGGATGTGCCGTGCGTTCCGCTAGCCTTGAATTCCGGGCTGTTCTGGCCGCGACGATCGTTCTTGCGATATCCTGGCACTGTGATCGTCGAGTTTCTGCCGGCCGTCGCGCGCGGCCAGCCGCGCTCACATGTGCGCAAGATGATCGAAACCCAGATCGAAGCGGCATCCGATAAGCTGCTCGCCGAGGGCGCCCGCATGTCACCGACGCCACCGCTGGGGCCGGAAGCTGCGCAGCGCCTTTCTGAGATCAAAATTTAAACATTAAGAGAACATTAGTTGACTCGGCCTCGCGGCGATGATAGTTTCAGGTTGGTTCTGAAACTTAGCGTGTGAGCCGCGTTGTCTCGTGTCCACCACTCAAAATGCTCCGGAGACGGCTGAGGATCTGGGCTTTCCAGCCCATTGGCCAGACGTGTCGATCGATATCTGGCGGAAGAAGTACCGGCTGACCGCCTCTGACGGCGCGCCGCGTGATGTCCGTTGGAGTGATACGGTGCAGCGGGTCGCGCGGGCGGCAGCCTCGGTCGAGCCACCCAAGGCGCGCAAGGGTTGGGCGCAATCGTTCGCTCAGGCAATTGAGGGGTTCGAGTTCCTACCGGCGGGCCGCATTCTGGCCGGCGCCGGCGCCAAGCGCCGGGTGACCTTGTTCAACTGCTTCGTCATGGGGCGGATCGAGGACGACCTCACGAGCATTTTCGATCGCGTGAAGGAAGCCGCGCTGACGATGCAGCAGGGCGGCGGCATCGGGCATGATTTTTCCACGTTGAGGCCGAGAGGGGCGCTGGTTGCCAGCATCGGCGCAGATGCGTCTGGTCCCGTCTCATTCATGGACGTCTGGGACGCCATGTGCCGAACCATTCAGTCGGCGGGCCATCGGCGCGGCGCCATGATGGCGACGTTGCGGTGTGACCATCCTGATATCGAGACGTTTATTGACGCCAAGCGCGAAAAGGGACGGCTGACGAACTTCAATCTTTCGGTGCTGGTGACCGACGCATTCATTGCGGCTGTGCGTGCGGATGCGCCGTGGGACCTGGTGTTCGGCGGTCAGGTGTATCGCACGATCGAAGCGCGCGGGCTGTGGGAGCGCATCATGCGCGCCACATACGACGCGGCAGAGCCGGGCGTGATCTTCATCGACCAGGTGAATGCGCGCAACGGGCTCAGCTACTGCGAAACCATCCACGCAACGAACCCGTGCGGCGAGCAGCCGCTGCCCGCTTACGGCGCCTGTCTGCTCGGGTCGATCAATCTCGCCCAACTGGTGCGCGATCCGTTTGATCCGGCCGCGCGACTCGATGTGGCAAGACTTGAGCAGTTGACGGCTACCGCCGTGCGCTTCCTCGATAACATCATCGACGTCTCGGGTTATCCGCTGAAGGCGCAACGCGCCGAAGCGATGGCGAAGCGGCGGATCGGGCTCGGCGTCACCGGTCTTGCCGATGCGCTTGCTATGCTTGATGTTCGATACGGATCGAAAGAGGCAGCCCGGCTGACAGACCAGTGGCTAGGCGCAATGAAAGTCGCCTCGTATCGGGCAAGTGCTGCGCTTGCGCGCGAGAAGGGTGCGTTTCCCTTGTTCAACAAAACGGCTGTCGCAAAGCGGGCCGAGGCGCTTGGTCTGCCGGCAGATGTGCAGCAGGACATTGCGGCGCACGGGCTGCGCAATGGGTTGCTGACGTCTATTGCGCCGACCGGCACGATTTCGCTGTTGGCAGGGAATGTTTCAAGCGGGATCGAGCCGGTGTTTGATCTCGCCTATGATCGACGTGTTCTAGCGACGGATGGTCGTGCGCACACGGTGCGGGTGGAAGACTATGCCGTTGCTGCGTTCCGGAGGCTGCGGGGTGGCGCTGAGCCGTTGCCGGCCTCCTTCGTCACAACGGGGCAACTGACACCGCGGGCACATCTCGACATGCAAGTGGCCGCGCAGGCGCACATCGACAGCGCGATCTCTAAGACCATCAATTGTCCAGCTGACATCAGCTTTGATGCATTCCAGGGCATCTACATGGATGCTTACGCCTTGGGGCTCAAAGGCATTACGACGTATAGACCCAACGACATTACTGGGGCTGTTCTCACGTCGACGGTCGTTGAGGCGGGACCGTCGATGACAGCCGTATCCGGCGCGCCTTCGGCCGTCAGCCTACCTGTTGCGCCGCGCCTGGCTGCAGCCTCTGAGCCTGGCAAGTCATATGGCGTTCTCGGCGAAAGCGCCGACGTCGTCTACATGAGCGCGCCGCTGAAGAGAGATGCGGTGTTGTCCGGCTTCACCTACAAGCTGGCATGGCCGGCGAGCGCGCATGCGCTTTACATCACGATCAATGACACCGAAATTGGTGGTCGGCGGCGGCCATTCGAGATCTTCATCAATACCAAGACGCTTGAGCACCATGCGTGGACCGTGGCTCTCACGCGGATGATCAGCGCTGTGTTCCGGCGCGGCGGCGATGTGTCGTTTGTGGTCGACGAGCTGAAAGCCATCGTTGATCCGCAGGGTGGCAGCTGGCTGGACGGCACCTACGTGCCCAGTCTGATCGCGGCGATCGGGGGTGTTATAGAGACGCATTTGTCGCGGATCGAGCAACTCGCTTGCGGGCGAGAGCAGGCACCCCTAGAGCGTGTTTCAAAAGCCCGAGGGATCGCGGGGGAAATGCATCCTCTAGCCGCGCGCGACGTGTCGGGGCGCGCCGCAGTGTGCCCGCGATGCAGTTCGCCCAGTTATCATGTTCGAGAGGGCTGCCGCGTCTGCGCGGCCTGCGGGCATTCCAGCTGTGGCTGAGGCTTCACGGCGCTGCTGGGGAGCCGGCTGGGTGGCCTCACGCGCCAAACAGCCGCCTCCAATTGCGCAGGACAAATGTGTCTATGAGACCTACGAGCAGCAAGACGCTAGAGAGCTCCCGGCTGACAGCTGCGTCGAGACCCACAGGTACGAGGCCGATGACAGCGCCAGCCACGACGGTCGAAAATGCGAAGGCCAGCATCACACGGCGAAAGGCCTTCAAATCGTTGGCGCGTGCGGTCGATGTCAACGTGCCAGCATATGTCTGGCTCAGGCGTGCTGGGCCAGAGCGTTCGGAGATCGTGTCATTCGGGCGGCTCTTGCGGGCAGCGGGCGCCGACCCGGACGGTGCCGTGTTGTCTGGCGATGATCCGAAGGTGTCGCTCACCCGTTCACACCCGCCGTTCGATCATGAGCTTCTTCAGTTCTGCGATGGCTTTTGCCGGATTGAGACCCTTCGGGCAGGCCTTGGCGCAGTTCATGATGGTGTGGCAGCGATAGAGGCGGAACGGATCTTCTAGGTCATCAAGACGCTCGCCGGTTGCCTCGTCGCGGCTGTCGATGACCCAACGATAGGCTTGGAGGAGTGCCGCCGGGCCAAGATAGCGATCCGAGTTCCACCAATAGCTCGGGCACGACGTCGAGCAGCAGGCGCACAACACACACTCGTAAAGGCCATCCAGCTTGTCGCGGTCCGGACGGGCTTGTTTCCATTCAGTCGGCGGCGTTGGTGTCGTGGTCTTCAGCCAAGGCTCAATGGACCGGTGCTGGGCGTAGAAGTTGGTGAGATCTGGGACGAGGTCCTTAATCACCTCCAAATGGGGGAGGGGATAGATCTTCACGGGGCCGCTGACGTCGTCGATGGCTTTCAGGCACGCGAGCGTGTTGGTGCCGTCGATGTTCATGGAGCAGGACCCGCAAATGCCCTCGCGGCAGGAGCGGCGAAAGGTCAGCGTCGAATCGATCTCGCCCTTGATCTTGATCAGAGCGTCGAGAACCATAGGTCCGCAGGTGCTGCGGTCAACGTAGTAGGTGTCGACTTGCGGGTTCTTGCCGTCATCGGGGTTCCAGCGATAGATGCGGAACTCCTTGAGTTTCGCCTTGCTGTCGGGCCTGTTCCACACCTTACCCGTATTGACGCGCGAGTTTTTCGGCAGCGAAAGTTGCACCATGATCGGTCTCGTCTTCGGCCACTTATGGCTCGGGTTTCGTCGTTGACCGATGCGACCGCCGGTGCGGCCTGTCAACGCGGCGAATGGGCCGATACGCGGCAATCGGCTGCTTCTCGCGAGTAACGCGTGCACCCGTTTTGTCGGGCTATTTTTTGCCGCTGGCCACGCGCAGCAAGCCTGCCATCGCGACGCCGCCTTGCAGGCGATGCTGGCGGACGACGCGAGCGGCCGTTTCGGCGTCGCGGCATTTGATCGCCAAGATGATTTCCTCGTGTTCGCGACCAGACCGTTCGCCAATCTGATAGTGGCCGATCGTGCGCTGTCGCGCCCAGTGGGATTGATCTGTCAAGCCCTTGACGACGCTCTTCAATCTCTCGTTTCTGCAGGCATCGACCAAGCGCGCATGAAATGTGCTGTCGGCGGCAAACCACGCCATGCGATCGCCGGTTTGGAGGGACGCTTGCATTTGGGCGTTCGCGTCTTCAACAGCTGTCAGATGGTCGTCTGGCATACCGTCTGCGGCCACGTGTCTGACAGCCAGGCTTTCGAGCTCGGCGAGCAATTCGTAGATCTCGTTGATGTCTTCGATAGACACGGGCAGAACACGCGCGCCATGGCGTGGTCGCACTTCGACCAATCGCTCATCAGCAAGCCTGATCAACGCTTCACGTACAGGCGTGCGGCTCATGCCGAGCATTTCGGCCAGTTCCTGTTCCAGATACTGGTCGCCGGGAGGCATTTCACCGGCCAAAATTCGCCGGTGAATCTCTCGATATGCACGATTTGTGTTGCTCTCGCGATCCGTCTGGCTCTCGACGGGCTCTGCCGGCACCATCACCGCCAACTCTGCAATCGGCGTTTTCTGCACTCCCATCGACATGTCTAATATTCCCCATCGTGATCGATAATGCCGATTACAGCAGTTCACTGCCGAATGGCAATGCCCACAAATCGGGCACGGCGATCATTCGGATGCCATGCCATGGGAACTGATGTATGCTGCTGTTATCCCACGCGTTTCCAGATGGCTGTTAAACCCAGCGTGTTGACAAAAGCGGCATGAGCGGCCGCATCTGCCTCACTCAAGCGCGGTGGCAATGGCCGCGTGCGTTGGCGCGCTGGCTCGCCGACCCGCGGTGGTCCACCTGGTTGCCCGTTGCGATTGCCCGCGGAGGCGTCGGTTGCAAGGCTCAGCGTTGCCTGCCGCTCGCCGAGCAGTTCGACATAGACCTGCGCCAACAACAGGCTGTCGACGATGGCGCCGTGCTTGGTGCGTTGGGTGTTGTCGATGTTGAAGCGTTTGCACAGGGCGTCCAGGCTTGCCGGGGAGCCCGGGAACTTGCGGCGCGCAAGCTGCAACGTGTCAGTCACTCGGCCCATGTCGAGTACAGGCTTTTTGAGGCGCTCGAGCTCCATATTGAGGAACCCGATATCAAATGACGCGTTGTGAATGATCAGCGGCGCGTCGCCGATGAAATTCAGGAAGGCATCGGCTTCGTCCTTGAAGACGGGTTTGTCCTTCAGAAACGCGGTGGAGATGCCGTGGATGCGGAACGCGTCGGCATGGACCTCCTTGGCTTCCGGACTGAGGAACCGGTGAAACTCGACTCCCGATGGGAAGCGGTTGATCAACTCGACACAGCCAATTTCGATCAGCCGGTCGCCACCTTTGGCTTCAAGGCCGGTTGTCTCGGTATCCAGTACGATCTCACGCATGCGATGCTCCCCCGTCGGCTCGGTCGGGGGCGGCCGGGCGCTCAGAGCCAATGGGTCTCATAAGCTGTACCCGGCTGCGACCCCGCCCGCAAATCAGACACGATCTTATCGATCTGAGCCTCGGTTTCGGGAATTGTCGTACCGGTATCCACAACGAAGGTGGCGCGGCGACGCTTTTCCGCATCCGGCATCTGCCGGGAGAGTATCTGGTTGAATTTTTCCTCCGTCATGTCCGGTCGTGCCAGAACGCGCTGGCGCTGTGCCTCCGCCGGAGCGCTGACCACAATGGTGACATCAACCCTTTTTTCGCCGCCAGTCTCGAACAGGAGAGGAATTTCCAGCACGGCCATAAGAGCATGAGCTGCTTTAGCCTTTGCGAGCCGGTTTCTCTCCGATTGAAACACCAGCGGGTGCACGATGCTCTCGAGGTGTTTGAAGCCGGCGGGATCTGCCAAGAGGGCCGCGCCGAGTTTCTGCCGGTCAACTTTTCCTGCCACGGTCGTGCCGGGAAACGCAGCCTCGATCGGCGCGACCGCGGGGCCCGCGTAGAGTTCGTGCACCAGGGCATCGGCGTCGATCACTGGCACGCCCAGCGCCTGTAAGCGCTTGGCGACCGTGGATTTTCCCATGCCAATGGAGCCTGTGAGACCAATCAGAAGCATCGACGGTTTCCTATTGACGGGCGGACATCTCAGGCGAGTAATGCACCGCGCTGACGGAGTTCGGCGAGCAGAGGTAAGAGAGGCAAGCCGACGACCGAGAACAAGTCACCCTCCATGGCCTCAAACAGCTGGGCGCCGCGGCCTTCGAACTGATAGGCGCCAACGGTTTCGCAGACGACACCTCCCTCCGCCGCAAGGTAGGCGTCGAGGAACGGCTCTGAAAACTGCCTCATGGTCATCTGGGGCTCGTCCAAGTGCTCCCAAACTATTTTTCCTCCGTGCGCCAGAGCGACAGCCGTCGGCAGTGCGTGCGTGAGGCCGCGCAGTGCCAACAATTGCTCCCGAGCCGCCTCAAGGGTTGGCGGCTTGGAGAATATTTCTCCGCCGCAGACCAAGACCTGATCGGCACCGATGACCAGAGCCGCTGGGTGCTTACGGCTTACATCTAATGCTTTTTCCGCGGCGAGATGCTGAGCCAGCATGCCTGCCTCAAGGTCTGGATCGTCCTCGGTCATGGTGTTTTTTATCCGCGCTTCATCGACGCAGGCCGGCACGACGCGGAATTTTACTCCAGCTTTCTCGAGCATCTCGCGG
This sequence comes from Hyphomicrobiaceae bacterium, assembly GCA_031374735.1. Lineage (GTDB taxonomy): Bacteria > Pseudomonadota > Alphaproteobacteria > Rhizobiales > Hyphomicrobiaceae > JABFRJ01. Next base: position 10,792 of record JANMGQ010000075.1, read on the forward strand.
CGGTAGCGGCTGCCGGACGCCAGTATGAGATCCATAGGTTCAGCCATCGCCTGTCTCCCGCTGTTCCTGGTCTGCCGCGTCGCGATCCTGCAGCAGCTTTATGATCTGCGCCGCCGTCTCTTCGACAGACCGACGTGTGACGTCAATCATCGGCCAATTGTTTTGTGCAAACAAGCGTTTAGACTCTGCCAATTCGGCTGCGATCAATTGCCGGTCGGTGTAGGCGTCCATGTTGTGCGGAGACATCATGGAGACGCGGTGCCGGCGGATATCGGCGATACGCTCGGCGCTGGCGATCAACCCGACGACGAATGCCGAGTGCTTTTCGGACAAGACAGTTGGCGGGGCAATGCCCGGAACCAAAGGCACGTTCGAGGTTTTATATCCCTTTTGGGCCAAATAGATCGAGGTTGGCGTCTTCGATGTGCGGGAAATGCCAAGGATGATAATGTCGGCCTGGTTCAAGTCTTCGGGCAGCTTGCCGTCATCGTGGGCCATCGAGAAATTCAGGGCATCGATGCGGCGGAAGTAATCAGCGTCCACGACGTGCTGGCCGGCGACGATCGGTGTCTGCGGCGCCCCGAGGTAGGCTTCGAAGACTGACATGATCGGCTTCAGGACATGCAGGGCTGGAACCTTCAACGCGCGGCAGCGGATCTCAATCTCTTCCACCAGCTCGTGATTGACGACCGTATAGAGAACAATGCCTGGGGCCTGTTCGATCTCGGTGAGAACGCGAGCGAGCTGGCGCTTGTTGCGGATCAAAGGGTGTACGTGCTCGATCGGCCGGACTTGCGCGTATTGGACCGCCGCCGCCTTGGCAATGGTCGTCAGGGTTTCGCCGGTCGAATCCGAGATCAAGTGCAGGTGGAAGTAGCTCGGCAGAATGTTGCCCATGGTCTCACTGCCTTGCTCGCTGCATTGCCGTCACGGGTTGCTTTGCCATTTCGGGCGCCTTGCGGCTTGTGGATGGCGATGTGGATAAGTGGGGCAGTTATACACGGGAGGGGGCAGGGTGGGCGACACTCATCACTCATCCACAGATGTGTCCACAGGGCTCTCCCTGAGTCGTGTCGACCAAGGCGCAAATGGGTCGCAGGTCTGCGGCAGAATCTCTGCTGGCGATGCTGCGGCCGGATTGAACGGTTCTGCACAGGTTGCTCGGCAGGTGGAGGCAAGGTAAGCGGGATAAGCCGCTGAATTCGAACTTCTTTTTCTTCTAGTATGGAAGGCGTGGCAAAGGCACAAGATCGATGGCTGGCGCCAGGTCGGCGCGCGCCAGTGTGTGAATCTGGCGAGGAACTTTTGTGACCAGGATTCACGCCCTAAGAGTCGTAATAGTAATCTTCATTAAAAATGACTTAAGAAGAGAAGAGCTGTGCGAGCATGTGGGGAGGGCAGGTCCGGCCACCGACATGAGGCACCAACATCGGGATGGATGATGCGCCGTTTTCTTCAGGTCTTCGATGGGGTAGCCCTCGCGCCCCCGCCGGTGTGGTTCATGCGCCAGGCAGGGCGATATCTGCCGGAATACAAGAAGACCCGTGCTGAGGCCGGGAGCTTTCTCGATCTCTGCTACAATCCCAGGCTTGCGGCTGAAGTCACGCTGCAGCCGATCCGTCGCTATGGCTTTGATGCGTCGATCTTGTTCTCGGATATCCTGGTGGTGCCGGACGCACTCGGCCAGGGTGTGCGATTTGTCGAGGGCGAGGGACCACAGCTCGACAGTATCAGGTCTGTCGAAGGGCTTGCCGTCTTGAAGCCTCAGGAGGCCCACAGGAAGTTCGCTATCGTGGCCGAGACGGTTCAGAGGCTTCGGCAGGATCTGCCTAAGGAAACGGCTCTGATCGGCTTCTGCGGGGCTCCCTGGACGGTTGCGACGTACATGGTGGCTGGCGAGGGCACCAAGGATCAGGCCGCCGCGCGGCTGTGGGCCTATCGCGACCCAGTGGGGTTCCAGCGCTTGATGGATATCCTGGTCGCGGCCTCGATCGAGTATCTGACGTTGCAGGTGCAGGCAGGTGCCGATGCGCTGCAGATCTTTGACACCTGGGCCGGCAGTCTCGCTGAGCATGAGTTCGCGCGCTGGGTTGTAGCGCCGACGCGTGCCATCGTTGATGGCGTGCGGGTCCGCTATCCGAAGATCCCGATTCTTGGATTTCCGCGGGGCGCGGGCGCCTTGGCGTTTGGTTATGTCGAAGCTACAGGGGTGCAGGGGATCAGCTGTGACACGGCCATGCCGCTGGCTGAGATACGGCGCACGTTATCGGGGAAGACGGTTGTGCAAGGCAATCTCGATCCACTGTTGCTCGTGGCTGGGGGCGAGGCTCTCGATCAGCGTATCGACGAGACCATTGCGGCGCTGGGGATGAACCCGTTCATTTTCAATCTCGGGCATGGAATCGTGCCAGAGACACCGCCGGACAATGTTGCGCGGGCTGTGGCGCGGATCCGTAAGTCGCGGTGATGCGGGGAGTTTGAATGATCCTGTGGCTGAAGGCTCTGCACATCGTCGCGGTCATCTCGTGGATGGCCGGATTGTTGTATCTGCCGCGACTGTTCGTTTATCACGCGGAGGCGGGGCATCAGTCTCCGCTGTCTGCGACCTTCACGATCATGCAGGGGCGCTTGCTGCGCTTCATCATGCGGCCGGCTCTGGTGGTCGTGTGGATCACTGGGCCGCTGCTCGGCTGGCAGATGGGGTACCTGAGGGATGGCTGGTTCTGGGGGAAGATGGCAGCGGTTTTAGCGCTGACCGCGTCGCACGGGGCGATGTTGGGCTGGCACAAGGCGTTGGCGGCTGGGACGTCCAACCGCACGTCGAAATTTTTCCGGGTGGCCAATGAGGTGCCCACGGTGCTGATGTTGATCATCGTGGTGCTGGTGGTCGTGAAGCCCTTTTGACGACTGTGCCAAACGAGGCCGTTTGTTCAACGTCAATTGTGTCTTTCCGTCAACGGAAGCTTAGGACTTCCACGTACACTCTCGTCTGGCATTATGGACGGGAGGCTCGACATGCTTCGTCGACTGGGACGCGACCTTGCGGCTTTTCGAGATGATCAGAGGGGCGGCACCGTGCTGGTGTTCTGCCTGTTCATCATCGCGCTGACGGGGGTCGTCGGGCTGACGGTCGACTATGGCCGGTCGAGCCGCTTGAAGATCAGTATGCAGGATGCGCTCGATTCTGGCGTGCTTGCTGTCGGCTCGGGCCGACAGTCTGGCGGCTCGGACGGTCAATCGACCCTTGATGCGTTTCTTGCGACCAACTGGAAGCAGCGGTACGAAGTTGGCACGCTGACCTCGACATTTCAGGAACTACCGAACGACGTGGTCAAGGCCACGGCATCGGCGACCATGCCGACCACGTTCATGAAGGTGGTTGGGATTTCAAGCGTCGACATCAAGGCGGAAAGCCAGGGCCAGTTCGGCATGGGCAAGGCCGAGGTCGCGCTGGTCCTGGATACGACCGGGTCGATGGAGGGCAGCAAGCTCGACGGCTTGAAGCAGGCTGCCAAGGATCTGGTCGAAAAGACCTATGAAAAGAGCGGCGCTGAGGACAAAATCAAGTTTTCCATTGTGCCGTTTGCGCAGTACGTCAACATTGGCACGCAGAACCGGGGTCAGAGTTGGCTGAGCGTTCCGTCCGATGGTCCTACCAATGTGTGCAGGCTTGAACGGCCGGTGACGAATAAGTGGGGCTGCAGGACCAAGACCGGCACGTGGTATGACGATGGCAAGCCAGTGTCGTATCAGTACGAAGAGTGTGACGGCTACGAGTATGGGCCGGAGCAGAATGTCTGCAACACCCAGCAGCTCACCTGGTACGGCTGTGTGGGCTCGCGGCAAACGCCACTTGACCGGGACGTCGCTTTGTCCTCGTCCCAGCCGATTACGGGCCTGATGAACACGTATTGCGGCAGCCCCATGAAGCGCCTTTCGAACTCGAAATCTGATCTCAAGAATGCCATCGATGATTTTGCGGCAGCGGGGCAGACCTACATGGCGCCCGGACTGATGTGGGGGTGGCGCGCCATGTCGCCGACAGCGCCCTTCAATGACGGGGCGCCGAAAACCGGATCACAACGGGCGCGCAAGGTGCTGGTTCTCATGACGGACGGTGTCAACACGGCCTCTGCGTCGTCGCCGACGCACGAGGGTTGGAACCCGACGGACGCGAACCAGACGACGCTGGCTGTGTGCCAGAACATCAAGAATGACGGCATCGAGATCTACGCCATTGCGTTCGATGTCAGCGATCCGACGGCGCTGGGTGTGCTGCAGCAGTGTTCTTCATCGGCGGTGACGCACTACTTCACGGCGCAGACGACGACATCGCTGAACGCGGCATTCCAGCGGATCGGGGAGTCGCTGACGAAGGTGCGGCTCAAACAGTAACGGTCATCGATGTTTCGTTTTGTAGGCCCTGGCTGACACGCTGGGGCCTTTTCGCGTGATGGTCTGCGCGCGCTCGTGTTGTATGGACTCGGCAGTCATGAGCCAGTCGACCATTTTTGCACTGTCGAGCGGACCCGGCCGAGCCGGGGTGGCTGTGCTGCGCGTGTCCGGGCCGCGAGCGGGAGATGCTCTGCTGGCGCTTGCGGGCGGGGTGCCCGAGCCGCGGCAGGCTGCTGTGCGGAGGCTTGTGGACCCGGCCACGGGGGCGCTGCTCGATCAGGCGCTGGTGCTGTGGTTTCCGGGGCCGAGAAGTTTCACGGGCGAAGACTGTGTCGAGTTGCACGTCCATGGCGGGCGAGCGGTTGTCGCCGGCGTGCTCGGGGCGCTGGGGCGGATCGAGGGCTTGCGGCTGGCAGAACCGGGTGAGTTTACGCGCCGTGCGTTCGAAGACGGCAAGCTCGACCTGACCCAGGCCGAGGGTCTTGCGGATCTGATCGACGCCGAGACCGAGGCCCAGCGCGGGCAAGCGCTGCGTCAGATGGGCGGGGCGTTGCGCCAGGCGGCCGAACGGTGGCGGGCGGACCTCGTTCGCGCCATGGGGCTTACGGAGGCTGCGATCGACTTCTCGGACGAGGGTGATGTGTCGGCCAAGGCTGTAGGGCAGGCCAAGGAGATCGTGCGCGAGCTGGTGGTCGAGTTGCAGGTGGCGCTTGCCGATGAGCAGCGGGGCGAAATTCTCCGCGATGGATTTCCGGTCGCAATTCTGGGTCCGCCGAATGCTGGGAAATCGTCGCTGCTAAATGCTCTCAGCCGGCGGGAGGTTGCCATCGTTTCGGACGAGCCGGGCACCACGCGGGACGTGGTCGAGGTGCGTTTGAACCTCAAAGGGATTCCGGTTCTGTTCATGGACACGGCGGGGCTGCGCGAGGCGCCCGGCAAGGTCGAGCAGGAGGGGATCCGGCGGGCGCTGGCGCGTGCCGAGGAGGCTCTGCTGGTGCTTTGGGTGGTCGATGCCACGGACCCCGTGATTCAACTACCGGGCGAGTTGCAGGGGCGGCCGGAGCAGGTGCTGCGCGTGCTCAATAAGGTCGACGCTGGGCCGCGGATCGTGGGTGTCGATGTCGCGATTTCGACGGCGACGGGGGAGGGCCTTGCCGCGCTTCTGGAAGAGATCGCGCGGCGAGCGGCTGTGTCGACCGGGGTCTCTGGCGAGAGCCCGCTGGTGACCCGGGCACGGCATCGGGCGATGCTGGAGCAGACGTTGGCGGGGTGTATCGCGTTTCTCGACGGACGGGAAACTGACACCGAGTTGCGGGCCGAAGACCTCCGCCGGGCGGCTCATGCGCTGGGACGGCTGACCGGCCGGGTCGATGTCGAGGAGGTGTTGGGGGAAATCTTTGGCCGTTTTTGCATTGGCAAGTGAGCAACGAGTGGACAAAGTCGAGTCAAGCGAGATTCTTCATCTGTTCCAAGTTGTGGATGAATCCTTACAAGTGTCGGAATTGATTCAGGAATCTGGCGGAATCATGTTTCACGTGAAACAGATTAGCCTGTGGAGGAAATTTCACAGATTTATTTTCCGATTCGAGGTGCCTGTGAAACCCAGGTTCCGGCTCGTTAAGACTTGCGGGGGCAACATGCTGCCGTCGTCAGGACACCCAGACGTGGGGGTAATTCTTGGCCGGAATCCCAATTTTCGCACCTCATCCTGAGGCAGGACACCTGCTGCGCGCGTCAGGACATTTAACTGCGGGCAGCGGATTGATAAAAAGAGCGCTTTCGGGCATGGAAATGGCCGGATTCACGTGGTTTTTCCGAGGCTGCCCCTGGGGCAGCTTGAATCCTCTGATCGAGTGTCCTGCGATGTCCTTGGAGAAGTTTGATGTTGTGGTCGTCGGCGGCGGCCATGCCGGGTGCGAAGCCGCGGCCGCGGCCGCGCGTTTTGGGGCCAAGACCGCGCTCGTCACGCACAAGTTTTCGACCATCGGCGAGATGAGTTGTAACCCCGCCATCGGGGGGCTCGGCAAGGGCCACCTGGTGCGTGAGATCGATGCGCTCGATGGGTTGATGGGTCGAGTTGCAGATGCGGCGGGCATTCAGTTCCGGCTGCTGAACCGCTCCAAGGGGCCGGCTGTGCAAGGGCCGCGCACGCAGGCAGACCGTAAGTTGTATCGACTCGCGATGCAGGCCGCGATCAGTGCGACAGACAACTTGAGTGTCATCGAAGGGGGTGTCGAGGACCTGATTGTCGACCGTGAAACGGTGGTTGGCGTCGTGCTCGGTGACGGGCGGCGGATCGACTGTGGGGCGGTTGTACTGACAACCGGGACGTTCCTGCGCGGGCTGATCCACCTCGGTGAAACAAAGACTCCGGCGGGTCGGGTTGGTGATGCACCGGCACTCGGATTGTCGGATCGGCTGGAGGCGTTGGGGCTACAACTCGGCCGCCTCAAGACGGGCACGCCGGCGCGGCTCGATGGCAAGACGATTGCCTGGGAGAAATTAGAGATGCAACCGGGAGATGAAAATCCTGTTCCGTTTTCGTTTCTGACTTCTCAGATTACGAACCGTCAGAT
>JANMGQ010000093.1:0-4087 GCA_031374735.1 Hyphomicrobiaceae bacterium
ACGAGCCGCCCAAGGCCGCTGCCAACGAAGCGCCTCCTTCCCCATCTCCCAATCCAAACGACGATCCACTCCGCCCTTCACCAGAACTATGAATTTAGCATTGAATCTGCTATGTTTATTCCATGCAAAAGCTGGATTCACTCGGACGTGCAACATTCCATCACATAGCTCCTCAAGGGGACGTGTGCCCGACGAATCGCGAAGTGCGCTGGTTGAAACACATCGAGCGACATGGCCCGCAATCGTCCGTCTACCTTCATGAACTAACCAGCGACACGCATCGCTGCCAGGACACATCGCTGCGCCAACTGCAGCGGCTACGGGCGGGCGGCTTCCTCATGCTGCCACGCCAGCAACGCGCGACGGAACGGGCCGAATTCAATCCCTACATCTATGACCTGACGGCCAAGGCGAGATACTGGCTGGCGGATCGTGAGTTTCACGAACCAACGGTTCGTCCGACCGGCCATTTCTGGCACAGCTACACGGTCTCTTGCATCACCAGTTCAATCGAGATTGCTGCCACCAACGCCTGTGTGCGTTTCATTCTGTCAACGGCGGAGACAGATCCGGCCACGCGACGGCGCAAAACCCGGCCAGTGGCGGGGCGCCACGCGGCATGGCGCGCGCGCTGGTCACATATCTGGCGCGTGCCATGGCGCCTTGGCCCGCAGGGCCAATTCTGCAAAGGGTGATCAGGTGGCGGCTTCGGCCTTTCGGGCGCGGCTTTGGCCAAGCCGATAGCTGTCGCCGTTCATCTCGAGGATGTTGACGTGGTGGGTCAGCCGATCGAGCAGAGCGCCGGTCAGGCGTTCGGTGCCGAAGGTTTCGGTCCATTCGTCGAATGGCAGGTTGCTGGTGATCATCGTGGAGCCGCGCTCGTAGCGCTGCGAGATCAGCTCGAACAAGAGCTCAGCACCGGTCTTGGACAGCGGCACGAAGCCCAACTCGTCGATGATGACTAGCTTTACGGCGGCCAACTGCTTTTGAAGGCGTAGCAGACGGCGTTCGTCGCGGGCCTCCATCAGCTCGTTGACGAGCGTCGCGGCGGTGGTGAAGCTGACTGACATGCCCTTCTGGCAGGCGGCGAGCCCGAGACCCAGGGAGACGTGGGTCTTGCCCGTGCCGCTGGGGCCAAGGGCGATGACGTTCTCGCGCCGCTCGATCCATTCGCAACGGGCCAGTTCCAGCACCTGCATCTTGTTGAGCTTGGGGATCGCTTTGAAGTCGAAGCTGTCCAGGCTTTTGGTGGCCGGGAACTTCGCGGCCTTGATCCGACGCTCGATCATCCGCCGCTCGCGGTCGATCAGTTCCAGCTCAACGAGGCGCGCCAGGAACTGGACATGATCCATGCCCTCGGCGGCACACTGGCGGGCCAGCTTGTCATATTCCCGCAAGAAGGTGGGCAGCTTCAGCGTCTTCAGATGGTCCGCGAGCAGGATCTTCGGGGCCACGGTCATGCTGCGTCTCCCGACAGCAGTGACATGTAGCTGGCCGCGGATGTCGTCTCGACGTTCGCCCGCGGCAGATATGGGTAGATGTCGAGGTCCAGCTTCGGCGGTCGCCTCTCGACCTGACAGAGAACGAGGTGCTTGACCGCATCGAAGCCGACCGCCCCCAGTTGCAGGGCCTTCTTCACCGCGGCATGAAGATCGTCGATGCCGAAGGTCTCGAGCAGGCGCAGCACCTGGACATACTCGCGGCGTCCGGCCTTGGTCATCCGTGCCTCCATCAGGCGGCGCAGGGCCGCGAACTCCGGCGGCAGGTCCCATTCAGCCAAGGGCGCGGCCTGATCCAGGGCGTTGATCTTGCGCTCGATGAGCGGAAGATAATGCACCGGATCGAAGACCATGTCCTCGCGGTAGTAGCAGCGCGGATGGCGGGCGATGATCTCGCTACCGCAGCCGACCACGACCTCGCCGACATAGCCTCTGATCCAGACGTCGCGGTGGCCGTAAGCGACTGGGACCGAGTAATCGTTGGTCTTGTAACGCACCAGCGCCTGGGAGCTGACCCGCCCCGTGGCTTGATCGCAGGCGTCGAACGGTGCCGCCGGAAGGTCGGACATCGCGGCCATATCTTGCGCGAGCCGTTCCCCGATCGTCCCGGATTGGCCGCGCAGAACATCCGCCTGACGCCTGCGGCACTGCTCCTCCAAGTGGGCGTTGAACGCGTCCCATGTCGCAAACCGCGGTACTGGCACCATGAAGTTGCGCCGGGAATAGCCGACGAGCCCCTCGACGGCGCCCTTGTCATTGCCCTTGCCCGGTCTGCCATAGCGATCACGGATCAGATAATGCGACAGGAACCCGCTGAAGAGCGAGGCCCGCTGGCGCGTCCCATCCGGCAGGATCTTTGCAACCAGGCAGCGGTCGTTGTCGTAGAGGACCGAGAGCGGCACCTTGCCGAAGAAGGCCAATGCGTGGACGTGACCGTCGATCCAGGCTTCCGCCGTCGCCGCCGGATAGGCCCTTACATAGCAGGCATCGCTATGCGGAAGGTCCATGGCGAAGAAATGCGCCTTCTGCTCGATGCCGCCGATGACGACCACCGCCTCGCCGAAGTCGGCTTGGGCATGACCGGGCGGATGCGCCAGCGGGACGAACATCTCGCGGCCGCGCCGTTCGCGCTCCCGCATGTAATCCTTCACGATCGTGTAGCCGCCGGTGAAGGCGTGCTCATCGCGCAGCCGCTCGAATACGCGCTTCGCCGTGTGGTGCTGCTTGTGATGGACCTCGCGATCTCCCTCCAGCCAGCCGTCGATGATCCCGGTGAAAGCATCCAGTTTTGGCCGCTTCACGGGGACCGTCCGCCGATATCCGGGCGGAACCGAGAACGCCATCATCTTGGCAACGCTGTCGCGCGAGATGTTGAAATGACGCGCTGCCTCGCGCCGGCTCATGCCCTCAGCACAGGCCAGTCGCACCTTCCGATACAAGTCCACGGTGAAAATCCTCCCACCCTCCCTGTCGCCAGAAAAGGTAAAAGTGGACGACTTTTACGCCGCCCGCAGCAAGCTCATCCCGCCGCTACCGTGGCCGACTTTTGCACCGCCGTTCTCATACATGCTCAGAAGTATTCCCAAAACAAATCGACCGTTTTTCCTCAATCGTCCAAAGCCGCCTGGTCCAACGCACCACATCAACACCCGTCCCACGGTCAGCCAAGTATCCCATTCGACCTGCGTTGTCAGGATCACCGCCTTCGACATAGGGTGAATACCTCGGCATTCGACTCTCGCGTGAGAAACCCGAACAGATCGTCGGTCGTCTCGCCGGCCTTGAGTTTGCCTACCGATGTCCATGTAGTCCAATTGTCAGCGAATTAGGGGTTGTCCTGATGCCAGAGTGAAGGTGACATTCTGGCCGCTGACTGCATCGCGCTCCACGAACTTATCGAACGGCACGAGGCATCGGTTCGCCGCCGACTTTACGGGCGTCATTGCTGATATTCGGGCTTCGGGTGCAACATCGTTGTGCGCGATCGCAGCCGAACTCAGTGCGCGCGGCATGCTGACACGGCGCGGCGGGGTCTGGCAGGTGTCGAATGTCAGGAATCTTGTGGGGCGCGGCGCTCGGCCCGGTTCCGGACCCTAGCGCAAAGTATACAAGGATTGTTAGCGCCTGTCCCCAGGATGCTGCGTCACGGTTCGCCCACACGTGAGAGGTTGTGTGACCGCTCGGAACCACTGTCAGACTCTTCCACATCGTCATCGACCTAAAGCTCGTTGGCGACCGTCTTGCCGGGAGCAGAAAGGGCGCGTTGCAGCCCATCACTTACGACGTCGGGGGCATAGCCGCCGGACAATCGGAACTGTGCCGTGATCCATTGTTCGAATGCCTTGATCGTCTTTTCTCGAGGGTGTTTTGCCCGGTGCGCTGTGAAGAATCCGTAACCCTCCAATGCGATGGATGAGACTTTGACAAGCGCACCGCTGGCCAGTTCGGGTGCAACCAGAACATCACTGCAGATTGCGACGCCATACCCCGCGATCGCGGCTTCGATGCCGTGCAAGTCTTCGCGGAAGCTCATAGATGCGTGACTTGCCAGATTCGGCACGTCCGACAGGGTCAACCGCGCAACCCTG
>JANMGQ010000147.1:0-1749 GCA_031374735.1 Hyphomicrobiaceae bacterium
CGCGCTCCGCTCGATGACCAACACCTGATCTGGACCAATGAGGAAGGCTGGGATCAGGCGACCGGCCTGACCGTGATCGACGACGGCACGAACGTCATCGCCGGGCGCTTCCTGGTGATCGGCACAACCCTGGATGACGAGCCATGCGATATCACAAACGATCTTGTGCCCGTACTCGCCCGGTTCACCTGCCATCGCTGCATCTTCGAACCGGAGTTTGAAACACTGTCGAGTGAAACGCCCCACGGCTTCTTCATCCAGCAGAGGCTCAAGGGAACAAGGCCGCGGATCGAAAAGATCAGGCCGATTTTGCCCGATTGTTAAGTCTGGATCACTTTGAAGCCTGCAACAGGCGCGGTCACCGACCGCGCCTTTTTTGTGTTTGTGAACAGGCAAGCACCTGCGCCCTCCTCAGTCCGGTATGGCAATCTTGCTATCGGACGTTGGACGTTGAGCGACGACCGGAGATCAAAGCGATCGAGGACGCGAACTTGATAGGTGGGCAGCACATCTCGCCTGAGCTGTCTCGCAATGGCAAGGTGGAGGAGCTTGAAGCCTGCTATCCTCTCGATGATGCGACGGACATAACAGATAAGAATATCTGAATGTTCATGGTTTGCAGGACGGTAGCTGCCCGAGCTTGGTGGTTCGCTTATTGCCAATCATTCGATGCGTACGATACAATTCTGGACAATAAAACTTGCCCATCAAACGTCCAGATGAGAGCAGCCTCTTGATCAGATCTTCCATTCGTTCGCGCATAATTTTGCTTGTGAGCGCGGTGATCGTACCGGTCATCCTTTTCGCCGTCCTGCTGCTTGCCACGTTCCAAAGTGGTGAACGGACGAGGGCGCAGGATGCGGCTTTTGATGTCATGCGCCGAGCGACAGCATTCGTCGACCGAGAAGTCGCGGAAATGACGGCTGCGCTGGAAGTGCTCGCGACGGCCCCATCTCTTGTGACCGGCGACCTTGCCGCCTTTGATTTGCAGGCGCGTGCTGTGCTGCAAACCCGTGGCCGTTTCATCAGCATGCGCGATCGCCAGGGCCAGCAGATCGTGAATTCCAACCTGCCATTCGGAACGCCGTTGCCCATTGCCACCGACCCGGTGCTTCTGGCAGCCGACGCGCGCGTGATCGCGTCAGGCCGCCTTGCATATTCCGATGTTTTTATAGGAACGACAACGAATATGCCATTCGTCACCATTGGCGTTCCGGTACGCCGCAACGGCGAGGTAGTCTATGCATTGACCTTGACCATCGATCCCGCACGTTTGGCCAGTCTGCTCGCGGACGCGGCTCCGCCGGACTGGACAGTGTCGTTGGTTGACCGGCGCGACCGCATTATTGCGCGCTCGCGCCAGCACGAACGCTTCATCAACAGTGAGGCGACAGAAACATTTCGTCGCAATGCTGTGAACGATAGTGGCTCTTACACCGGAACGTCGCTGGAAGGCGTGGATGTGTTCACCACTTATGTTCGCTCAAACGTAACAGGGTGGCGCATTGCCGTCGGCGTGCCGGTGGCCGTGATCAATGCACCGTTTAATCGAGCGAGGGATCTGGTGCTTGTCTCTGCGGCCTTCGTACTCGCGTTGTCGCTTCTACTCGCGGCACTCGTTTCGCGCGGTATCGCACGTCCGCTACAGGCCGTCGCCGCTATGGCCAACAGATTGGGCCAAGGGCAAGCTGTTTCTGCGGAGGCAACGGGACTATGGGAGGCGGACGCCATCAGTTTAGCGCTCGCGCA
>JANMGQ010000153.1:0-3829 GCA_031374735.1 Hyphomicrobiaceae bacterium
CCCATCGTGGAAGCGCGACGCCAGCGTGCTCGCCTGGCTCGACACGCTCTGACCCGAAATAATGTGAAGGACGTGGCCGGAAACGTCCCACCGGAGCGAGCCTGCGTCGCGCTCCTTCACATTACGTGCACCTCGCGATTACTCGAATAATGAGCAGCTCGTCATTACTCCAACCAGTTGGCGACATGCTGGGCGTGATCGGGGCGAACATCCTGGGTGACGCCGAGTTCGGCGCACAGCAGCGCGGCCCCGATTTCGCGATGACTTCTTCCGCCGCGTGCTCGTGCGACCCGAACCTGTTGCGCAGCTGTCGGTTCAGGCGCTTTTCATGGCCAGAAAGATGGGCGTTATGCCGACATCGGCATAACGCGCACTGGAGCGGCGCGAGGTCCCGTCTGGATCGGGAATTCGGCAAAAAGTTTGGCGACCAAGCCTATTGCGTTGAGGAAATTGTCGCTGAATTGACAAGCGCTTACGTGACGACAAGCCTCGGCATAACCCACCAGCCCCGAGAAGACCACGCACAGTACATTGCTCACTACCTCGCACTGATGAAGGCTGACAAGCGGGCCATTTTCACGGCCGCTGCCAAAGCAGCACAGGCGGCTGAGTATCTTGCCGCGTTCTCGGCCCCGGCCACCACAGCAACCCAAACCAGCCCGAGCCGCGATACCGATGCATGATCGGTCGCTCGCTATCCAAGCCGCCGCACTGGCGCAGCGCCTCAAGCACGCCGTCGTGAAGGCCGGGGGTACCCGCGCCGTCTCTCGCAAGACGGGAATCTCCGAGGCCATGCTGTACCGATACTACCAGGGGCAGCCGGTGCCATCCGACAAGCTGATGGTGCTGGCGGCGGCCTGCGCGGTGACGCCAAGCTGGTTCTTTCACGAAAATGAGGCGTGTTGATCCTATTTACAAACGCGCGCCAATCGGCAATTATGACGCACAAAGAAAGAATTGCCGTGTATCGATTGCCCTTGAACCTTCACGTACTGCTTGCCGCCCTGCTGTTTGTCTCTGCCTGCGCTGGCCGCGCAGCCAATCCCATTGCCGCTGTTCAGATCGGTGACGATCGCCGCTCGTGCGACGCGCTGATCGCTGAAATGAGCCAGATCGATTCCAACATCGCGGCCAAACTGCCCGACACGCAGAAGACCGGCAAGAACGTTGCCCTCGGCGTGGCCGGCCTGTTCTTGCTGGTGCCGTGGTTCTTCATGGACTTCACCCAGAGCGAGCAGATCGAGATCGAGGCCATGCGCAACCGTTACACGCGCCTCAATTCGATTGCCGCCGACAAAGGCTGTGGTGCTGCTCCAAGCACCAACGTCGAGGCCATGGGTAAAGCCATCGACGCGGCGAAGGCCTCAAAAGCCAAGTAAACGAAATGGAAAGCCTGCTCCACCTCGCACTTCTCGGCAGCATCGCGCACGAAGCGGCCTTTGCTCCGCACGCGCATTCTGCGCCAGCCATTGTCATGGCTCAGAACGTCAACGGCTACCCCTGCACGCAGGATTGCTCCGGCCATAAAGCCGGTTACGCCTGGGCTCAACGCCGCGACATCCGCGATCCCGACGACTGCGCCGGGAACTCCAACAGCTTCATCGAGGGATGCCAGTCTGCCGCCGAGGAGGCGCAGGCTGAAGATGCCGACGATGAAGGCATCAACAACGAGGAGACCTCCGAATGAAAATCCTGACCCTGACTGCCGCCCTTGTGTTCACAATCGCCGCCGGCGCCTTCGCCCACAGCGGCGGAACCGACGGCTACGGCTGCCACACAGACCACAAGACCGGCATCTACCACTGCCATTGATCAACGCGGGGGCCACTGGCCCCCTGAGTTTTGCTGCTCGGGGTAGAAGCCCGATCCGTCAGTCGGCAGATATACAGAAGCCGAAGTCGGGTGACCCAGTAGCGCTAGCGCGAAAGCTTGGCCGACGATGTCTGGAACCGGATACAGTGCGTAAACATCCGCTGGGTCATGGTCTCCTGTGCTTCATAAGCCAATCGAATGCCTTGTTGGTCTTGAAGCGATGGCCGATTAGCTTGTACCAACCTGTCAGTGCGGCCATTAACATGCCAATGATGTACTTCTGGATAGCGCCGTCATCGCGCTCCCACTTGGTTGGGTTAAGACGTGTGTTCGAACTCCAAGCAACATGCGCGGTGCCCGTAATAAGCAACTGGGTGTCGTTGGCGACCTGAGCAGTAAGGTCGCCCATCAAGGTTAGGCTGTCGTAATCTTTGAAAGGTATCGCCTTCTTGTCGAGTTCAAATACGGCCGTCGTGTCACCGTTCAGCATTGCAAAGGACAATCGTCCACTCGGAATATCGCTAAGGGCTCTTGCTTCGATAGTTCCGACTTTGAGTGCACCTCCCGATGACGTGGCGCGCAGTGTGATCGGTTGTGTAGTTCCTTCCGTTGAGGCTCTTGAAATTGTAAGGCGGGCGCCCACGCTCAATCCCTTGATCGGTATCGGGGAGTCCAATGCCGCTGCGTCAGAGACGGCCCGACATTCAATTATCTTTTCAGAATTGGCGTCGCTTGCGTCCTTGAAGGAGAAATGTTGTGTGGTGCCGTCAATTTCGATCGATAGTTTTCGGTGAGGCCCAGCGTAAAGGCCCGACTTGCGAACGCGGTTTGTGAACGGCGCAAAGAGCACGAAGCTCAGTGAGGGGCCGTTTGTCTTTAGGGTGAGCGGGCTACGTTGGTCGTGCAAGTGGAGTGATGCATCGAACGCCTTCGAATCTTTAATCTCGTTGATGGCAAGTTGAAAAGCGCTGCTGTTGGACAGTTGAACGTCGAATGTTTTATCTCCTCCCGATGCCGTCATTATTGTATAATTACCGTCGAAAGCGACGCGGAGAGTCTTGGTCGCAGAGAACGTCTGCTTTGCTGCATCCGGCACAGCGCTAAACCAAAGGCAGCCGTCGAAGAGTTCGAGGGCAACATCATGTTTACCCAGCGAGCCGGTCCATTCGGTGTGAATATCAGAGAGAGACGAGATCCACTCGATGTTTTGCGCCGAAACGGGAGTGGCGAACGGAGAGAACGGCTCGAGGCCACTGAAATGCGGGTCCGACTTTGACCAGGGATCTGCCGCAATAAAGAATCCCGAGACTTGCCTCTTTAGCTGGACAGCCACTGGCACGGGCAGTGGCCGATAGAGCAGATCGGCAAAATAATAGGTAGCCATAGAAGCGAGCATCCCTGCGAGCGGGAGCAAGACAAAAATTGCAGGCGTTTGCCATTGCCGTGATGTGGACGTCAGACGGAACCCTGCCTCGATGAGCGAGTACATTGTGACAACGAGGAGTCCGATGGCGAGGCCGCCTGCCAGATTGGCGAGCATGTTGACGAAGATGAATTGGATTGAGAGGTCAGTGATCCGACGTGCAATGTCGACAAACATTAACACGATCATCGAAGAGACGGATATACGTAGAAGAAGAGTCCTTGGCTGACGCGGGCCTGCGGACAGAAGTGCTATCGCAAAACCCATGCTGATGTAGACCCAATGAAGCCCGCCGGTGAGCCAGGTTCGAAGGGAAGGAAATTTGGCGATTGAGTTCTGGTAGAGCGAGCCGTAGATCGAGTTGGAGTCCGTGTTTAGGGCGGAGACAATGTATTGCTGCACTTCCGGTCCCGTGCTCAGGGGAAAGCTGAGGCAGAAGGCCAACGGGATGACCCGGACGGCCATGTGCCTCGTCAGCAATTCGTGTGGCGCCATGCGTAGCGCCGCAAAGATGTACGCCTTAATCGCTAGAATGGCAGTGCGCGGATCAGGCACGTTCTGTCCCTCGTTCTGGGTGAGAACCAGAGGTCCTTT
>JANMGQ010000154.1:0-30747 GCA_031374735.1 Hyphomicrobiaceae bacterium
CATCCAGGAACACTTCATTGGTCAGCTCCTCGGCCACCGCCTCGTTCTTCACGCGGCGCATGATGAAGCGGAACACGCGCACCTGGTGGCGGGTCATGAGGGCGCGCAGCGCGCCCTGATCCCCGCTGCCCAGGCGCTGCATGAGCTGATGGTCTTCCGCCATCGCACTCATCGCGGCGCACTCCGGATCGTGTCGTCTTGAAACATGGGACGCGGTCTCGCGAAGAAAGGTTCAACGGCAGAGTAGCCGAAAGAGATTACGGGATGGGTGAAGATCGGGCCAGCAGCCCAGGGTGTGCTGGTGAACACAGCGGGGCGGACGCAGCTGCCATAGGTTTGCGTCACGGCCGAACGCGCCGCCAACCACACACGGAGCCTCCCATGACCTCCTCGCGCTTCTTCTCCGCAGTCGCCCTCGCCGCCGCCGCGATGGCCAGTGGTTTTGCCACTGACGCCAGCGCTCAGAGCCGCCGCCTGCAGGACACCTGCGACCAGATCTGCTTCAATCGTCCCAATGCCCAATGCTACCAGGCGTGCTTTGCGTCCAAAGGCGGTGGCATAGCCATATCGGCGCCCAAAAGGCCGCCGGTCTCGCCGCCCCCGACCACTGCAACGCCCATCCCGCCAGCCAGACCGGTCCAGGCCGTATCGGTTCAATCGGATTGGCGCTCGGCCGTCTACAACACGAATGGTCCCAGCCGTGGTGGCAGCGGTGGTGGAAACAGCGGCGGAGGCGGTGGCAATGGTGGCGGCGGCGGCGGCAAGGGCAAGTGAGCCCTTCCCTTTAGCCCGGGATGATCGCTACAATCGGATTGCCCGCATGTGCGGGCATGTTCTCAGGGCGGGGCGGAAATCCCCACCGGCGGTAACGGTCAGCCTTGTAAAGGGTTGACCGAAGCCCGCGAGCGCTCCTGGTGCCGCAAGCGCCTGGAGGTCAGCAGATCCGGTGCAACTCCGGGGCCGACGGTTACAGTCCGGATGAAAGAGAACGGCAAATGTGCTGTGCGCTGGTGGCCCCGTGCCGCTGGCGAAAAGCGCGTGTGCCAAGCGCCCTGATTCTGGTCTCAACCGAGAGGACACCATGAATCAGACCACCAAAACCAAGTCGTATCAAACAGCCGGCGAACGCATCGCGTTCGTCGAGGCCTCCTGGCATGCCGATATCGTCGGAGAGGGGCGAAAATCGTTCCTGGCCGAAATCATCAGGCAGCAAGGGCCTGAAGTCGACGTGATCACCTTGCCGGGATCGTTCGAGATCCCGCTGCAGGCCAAGCTGCTCGCCAAAAGCGGGCGCTATGCGGCCATTGTGGCGGCGGGCTTTGTCGTCAACGGCGGCATCTATCGTCATGACTTCGTCGCAGCCACCGTCGTTGACGCACTCATGCGCGTGCAACTCGAAACCGAGGTGCCCGTGCTGTCGATGGTACTGACACCGCTGCATTTCCATGAGCACGCGGAGCATCAGCGCTTTTTCCACGAGCATTTCGTGATCAAGGGGCGCGAGGCCGCCGACGCCTGTCTGCGCACCATCGCGGCCGTGCGGGAGCGAACGGCGGCATAGACGGCAAACTCTGCCAGCGGAGCTCGGCACCTGTGCACTGTGCATGCCGGGCTCCGTTGGCCTTTATGACACTATTTCCGCAGTCTGCGGCCCGATCAGCTCGATCGTGAGGCCCTGCACCTCGGCCGCGATGTCATCCAGTGTCAGGAGACCGACACACGCCATCGCGCCGCGCTCAGAGACGTCGCCCGCAAGCAGCTTGCGCGTCAGCGCGGTCGCCGGAGATTGCGGCACGAACGGGCCGTGGTTGCCGCGCGCGATCAGATGCCAGGCGAGCCGCAATGGCTCGCTGTTGGGCCCGATCCCGTCCATGATCACGAACATGCCGCCCGCGTCGGAGCCGAGGCGGGTCATCCAGGTCTTGGCCCACAGCAGCAGCCCTGCGAGCCGTTCCGCCCGCCGGATCGCGCCCGCGCGCACAAGCCAAGACAACCCCCACAGGCCGAAGAACTGCAACGGCACCTCCAGCCCGGCCGTGAAATGCACATCGCGCAACGTCGGATAACGCGCGGGAAGTATGTCGAGGTCGGGGATGTCGCAGTTGGCGAGCCAGCGCGATCCGAGGTGCGGGAATGTGTGACGCGTGACGTTCTGCCAACCGTGGACTATCGTCATCTTGCCGTTGCGCAGTGTTGTGAAGGGCTTGCCGACGTAGCTCAGGATCGATGCGGTCGTCGCGATGCCGGGGTCGAAACCGTTGGCCGGCACGATGCCGTAGAACACGCGTTCCAGTCTTGCGAAGCGGCGCAGATGCGCGTCGATTACCGCTGAAGACAGTGCCGGCACAGAACTCGTGCCGCTCACAACAAGCACATCAGCGGCTTTTGCGGCCGCATCCAGCGCACCGATCCCGCGCACGAAGGCGCGCGCATCCGCGAGATCCAAATAGTGCGCGCCGATTGCGATCGCTGCGCGTGCCAGCGCATAATCCTGGGCCTGAAACGGCCCGGAGGCGTTGTAGATCACGGACGGCGCAAGCCGCGTCAACGCCGCCAAGTCCGGCCGCATGGCATCAAGCGCTAACGGCGATAACTTGGCGGAAATTTTTGGCTGCAGCGTACGTACAGCCCGCTCCGCCGAAGCGAGATTGCGCCCGGCCAGCACGATCTCCAGGGAGGCGTCCGTGCCGAGCCGCTCGGCGGCTCTCAGCCCGAACGTGCCATAGCCGCCACAGATCAGGACGCGCCTGCCATCCGCCATTGCCACCCCCATCCAAGCCGCCGCGTTGCTCCCGCCGCGTGACCGGCATACACCACTGTCATGGGAACCGCAGGCACCGCATGACGTTTCGCTTTACCTTTCTGGGCTCGGGGTCGTCGGCTGGGGTGCCGCGCATCGGTAATCATTGGGGCAACGCTGACCGGCGCAACCCGAAAAACCGTCGCCGCAGGTGCGCCGCGCTGATCGAGCGCTTTGGCCCCAAGGGCAAGACGGTGGTGCTGATCGACACGCCGCCCGACATCCGCGAACAGTGTCTCGACAACGAGGTGCTCGCGGTTGACGCCGTGCTCTACACCCACGATCACGCCGACCACACGCACGGCATCGACGACCTGCGCGCCTTCTTCATCAACACGCACAAGCGCGTGCCTGTCTACATGGATACGCCGACGACGGAGAGCCTCGTCTCGCGCTTTCGCTATTGCTTCGAGGGCAAGCCCGGCTCCAGCTACCCGGCCATTCTGGATCGGCATCTGATCGCGCCGGGCGAGCCCGTGACGATATCAGGCAACGGCGGCCCGATCACGTTTCTGCCGATCCTGCAGGAGCACGGCGAGTTCGCGTCGCTCGGCTTTCGCGTTGGCCGCCTGTGCTACTCGCCCGATATCGTCGGCATTCCCGAGGTCTCGCTGCGCGCCTTCGACAACCTCGACATCTGGATCGTCGATGCGCTGCGCCCCATGCCGCACCCCGCGCACTGGAGCGTGAAGCAGGCGCTGCGCGCCATCGCCGAGTATGCGCCCACGCGCGCCTATCTCACGCACATGCACATCGACCTCGACTACGAGGAAATGTGCCGCGACCTGCCTGATCACGTGCGGCCGGCCTATGACGGGCTGGCGTTTGAGTTTGAGGGGGTGTGATATTTCATCCGCTGACG
The DNA here is from genome assembly GCA_031374735.1 of Hyphomicrobiaceae bacterium. GTDB lineage: Bacteria > Pseudomonadota > Alphaproteobacteria > Rhizobiales > Hyphomicrobiaceae > JABFRJ01. The sequence goes on from JANMGQ010000154.1 coordinate 3,663, forward strand.
AACAAAATTGCGCACCACTGCCTTCTTCCCCACTTTTGGGGGAGAGGGCAAAGAACCAGCGCGCTTGCGCGCGCGCTGGTTCGCGGGTGAGGATCGGCCGCTTGCTCGGACAGCAGTGCGCACGGAGAGGGAAGTGGAACCTACAGCGCTCACCCGCTTCCTCCGCAGCCCAGGCGTTGTGCCTCGCATGAAAACCCGCCTCTCCGACCCTATGCCCGTTGCCGTCGTGTGTCTCGGCCTGACGCAGATCATCGCGTGGGGCACGACGCTGTATTGCCTTGGCGTGCTTGGCAAACCGATCGCGGCCGAAACTGGCTGGAGCCAGACGCTGGTGTTCGGCGGTCTGACGGTTGGGCTGCTCGTCTCAAGCGCCATGTCGACCTGGATCGGCCGGCTGATTGATCAGCGCGGCGGACGCTTTGTCATGTGCGTCGGGTCTTTGCTCGTCGCCGCGGGCTTGGCAGCGATTGGCCTCGCGCAATCGCAGATCCTGTATCTCGCGGCCTGGGCGCTGCTTGGCCTTGCCATGCGCATGTCGCTTTACGACGCCGCGTTCGCAGCCATTGTGCAGGTCACGCCGACACGCGGCCGGCGCGCGATCTCATATCTGACGCTGTTTGGCGGTATCGCTTCCACCGTGTTCTGGCCGATCGGGTATGCCCTTGAAGCTACCTATGGCTGGCGCACGACGGTGTTGGTGTTCGCGGGCCTCAACCTCGCGTTCTGCCTGCCCTTGCATTGGTTCGGTCTTGCCCGCCGCGAAGACGCGCCCGCCGTGTCGGCTGAGGCGACCGCAAGTGCGATTGCCGGGGGCCCCGTCCTGGATGGCCCGCAGCGCCGCGCTGCGATCATCTTGTTCAGCATCGTCTTGGCTGCGAGCGCCTTCTGCTATGGTGCGCTGGCGGCGCATCTCGTCACGGTGCTGGCCGGCGTCGGCTTGAGTGCGGCCGTCGCCGTAACGCTCGCTTCGGCGAAGGGCATCGTGCAGACGCTCTCGCGCCTGCTCGATCTCGTGTTCGGCAAAAATCTGCACGCCCTCGATCTCGGACGGATCACGCTAGCGTTTTTGCCGTTGTCATTCGCAGCTTTGCTCTTCGGCGGCGCGAACCTGACCACGGCAATTGCGTTTATCGTGCTGTTTGGCATTGCGAACGGGCTCACCACCATCGTGCGCGGCGCCGTGCCGTTGGCGCTGTTTGGCACCAAGGGGTACGGCGAAATCCTCGGTATTCTCGCCACGCCCTATCTCTTGCTGAATGCCATCGCGCCTATGGTGTTCGCGCTGATTGTCGAGCGCTTCGGCGCGACGGCTGCGACCGCGACCCTGCTCGGCGTGGGCGTGTTGGCGTGGGTCAGCATCGAGGTGATGGCGTATTGGTATCGGCGCCTGGGGCGGTGATACCAGTGTTTTCAGGCTACAAGCGTCTCAAGCGGCGTACGTCGGCAGCGCGAAAGGTGGCCGTGACCAACGTCGCGCAGCGGCGGCGGCATGGCACGGCAAGCGTCTTCGGCAAACGGACAGCGCGGCGCAAAGCGGCAACCGGGTGGCAGGCGGCTTGGCGGCGGCACGGTGCCAGCAATCGCGTTGAGGCGGGATGCATTCTCGCCAAGCCGTGGGATCGAGCCGATCAGGCCGACTGTGTAGGGATGTTGCGGCGCTGAAAATAACACGTCCACGGGCGCCCGCTCGACGATCTCGCCCGCATACATCACGACAGCCTCGTCGCACATCTCAGCCACCACGCCGAGATCATGCGTGATCAGCAAAATCGACGTGCCTGTGTCGTCGCGCAGCGCGCGCAACAGATCCAGGACCTGCGCCTGAATGGTCACGTCGAGTGCCGTTGTTGGTTCGTCGGCAATCAGCAGCGCGGGACGGCAGGCCAAGGCCATGGCGATCATCACGCGCTGGCGCATGCCGCCGGAGAGCTTGTGCGGATAATCGGACACGCGGCTTTCAGGCGACGGAATTTTCACCCGGCGCAGCATCTCGACGGCTTCGCGTTCCGCATCCCGCTTGGTCATGCCACGGTGGCGCACCAGCGTCTCGCCGATCTGGTCGCCCACCGTGTAGCTCGGATTGAGCGAGGTCATCGGCTCCTGGAAGATCATGGCGAGGCGATTGCCGCGCAGGTCGCGCATAGCGGCTTCATTCAGGCCGAGCAGGTCCTGCCCGTCGAACATGATTGAACCCGTCACAATGGCGCTGTCCTTGGGCAGCAGACGCATGGTCGCGAGCGCGCTGACACTTTTGCCGGAGCCGGATTCACCGACGATGCCGAGTGTGCGGCCCTTCTGGACGTCGAAAGAGACGCCGGAAACGACCTCCGTTGCTCCGCCGCGACCATCACGAAAGGAGATGCGCAGGTCAGTGATGGAAAGAAGGGACATCGCGGCCTGCGGATTGACGGGGCGTCTGTTTAACAGTGGGCGAGGCAGGGCAGGGCGTCAACGCGGCGCATGCCGGGTTGACGATCGAGGTGGTAGCGCGGCCGGCAGACGCGTGCGTCACCTCGACCAAAAACGACATGACCGTAGACGCATTCGCACTTTACCAGGACCGCGCGCTGCAATGACAACCCGGATTTCCAAAGGTCGCCTCTCCATTGACACGGCTTGGCATGACTTTGTCGTGTCGGAGGCGCTGCCCGGTACGGGCGTGACGGCTGACGCATTCTTCGCCGGGCTGGATGCCCTCGTGCATGATCTTGCCCCAGTCAATCGCACGCTGCTGGCCGAGCGCGGCCGTCTGCAGACGGCCATCAACGGCTGGCACCGTGACCGGCGCGGCAAGCCGCATGATGCGGTGGCCTATACGGCGTTCTTGCGGCAAATCGGCTACCTCGTACCGGAAGGCGCGCCGTTCCAGGTCGACACGACCAATGTGGATCTTGAAATCGCTGAGATGGCCGGCCCGCAGTTGGTCGTGCCCGTGATGAACGCCCGCTATGCCCTCAACGCGGCCAATGCACGCTGGGGTTCGCTGTACGACGCGCTCTACGGCACCGATGCTATCGCTGAGAGCGACGGCGCGACGCGCGGCGGCGCCTACAACCCAGTGCGTGGCGCAAAGGTCGTCGCGCGGGCCAAGCTGCTGCTGGATCAAGTTGCGCCGCTGCCCGGCGCATCACACGCCGATGCGGTCGACTACGCGATTGACGGCCACACCGTGCGCGTGACCTTGCGCGACGGCCGTCATGCATCAATCGCCCAGCCGACATTTGCTGGCTTTAACGGGCCCATCGGGGGCGCACCGAGCGAACTGCTGTTGCGCCACAACGGCTTGTTCGTTGCCATCCGCTTCGACCGTTCGCACGCCATCGGCAAGACCGACCCGGCCGGCATTTCTGATGTCGTCGTCGAGGCGGCGTTGACAACGATCATGGACCTCGAGGATTCCATCGCCGCCGTCGATCCGGCCGACAAGGTGGCGGCCTACCGCAACTGGCTCGGCTTGATGAGTGGCACGTTGACCGACACGTTCGCCAAGGGCGGCAAAACCGTCACGCGCGCGCTGAACACATCGCCCCGCTACATGACGCCCGACCACGATGAGATCGCCTTGCGCGCCCGCTCGGTCATGCTGATCCGCAATGTCGGCCACCTCATGATGGACGACAGCGTGCGCGACGCGCAGGGCCAGCCCGCACCCGAGGGCATTCTCGATTGTGCTGTCACGAGTTTGATCGGCATGCATGATTTGAAAGCGCGCGCCAATTCACGCACCGGCTCGATCTACATCGTCAAGCCGAAGATGCACGGCCCCGCCGAAGTCGCGTTCGCCGACACGCTGTTCGCCCGCGTCGAAGACATGCTTGGTCTCGCCCGCAACACGCTCAAAATGGGCATCATGGACGAAGAGCGGCGCACGACGGTCAATCTGATGGCGTGCATTCGTGCCGCGAAATCGCGTGTGTTCTTTATCAATACGGGCTTTCTGGATCGCACGGGCGATGAAATGCACACCTCCATGGAGGCCGGCCCCATGCGTCGCAAGTCGGACATGCGTCAAACGGCCTGGATCAAGGCCTACGAGGATTGGAACGTCGACATCGGGCTTGCCTGTGGTTTGCCGGGCCACGCGCAGATCGGCAAGGGCATGTGGGCCATGCCGGATCTGATGGCGGATATGCTGGTGCAGAAGCTTGCGCATCCAAAGGCTGGCGCAAACACCGCCTGGGTGCCCTCGCCGACGGCGGCCGTGCTGCATGCGCTGCACTATCACGAAGTTGATGTGACGGCGCGGCAGGCCGAATTGCGCTCGCGCCCGCGCGCCAGTCTCGACGATATCCTGACGATCCCTGTTGCTGACCGCGTGAATTGGAGTGCCGAAGAGATCCAGCGCGAACTCGACAACAATTGCCAGGGTATTCTCGGCTACGTCGTGCGCTGGGTTGACCAGGGCGTCGGCTGCTCGAAGGTGCCCGATATCAACGACGTCGGCCTGATGGAAGATCGCGCGACGTTGCGCATTTCGGCGCAGCACGTCGCCAACTGGCTGCAGCATGGCATTGCGACAGAGGCGCAGGTGCTGGCGTCGCTCAAGCGTATGGCGGCGGTCGTGGACGGACAGAACGCAGGCGATCCACTGTACACGCCGATGGCGGTCGACACAGACCGCTCGATTGCCTTTGCCGCCGCGCGCGATCTGATCTTACTCGGCGCAGCACAGCCGAGTGGCTACACAGAGCCGATTTTGCATGCTCGTCGCGCCGAGGCGAAGGCACGTCGCGGTGTCTGACCTCGGTCGGACACCCGATTTCAACAGTCGCGAAACGGGTATGCTACGGGGGTGATGTCGAACACATAGGTGTCTGACCGAGGTCAGACACCTCAGCACCAGGGCCTTCCCATGCGTTTCTACGGCTACTTCCGCTCCTCGGCCGCCTATCGCTGCCGCATCGCCTTCAACCTGAAGGGCGTGACGCCTGAGTTTGTGCCGATCCACTTGCGCAAGGGCGAACAGCGCAGCCCGAATTTTCTCGCGCGCAATCCGCACGGCCTCGTGCCGGCGTTGGAGATCGACGGCGGTGCCATCCTCGCCCAATCGCTCGCAATTATAGAATGGCTTGAGGAAACCAAGCCTGCGCCCGCGCTGTTGCCGAAGGCGGCGGCAGATCGGGCGCACGTGCGTGCGCTCGCGCTGTCGATCGCCTGCGATATTCACCCGCTGCAGAACCTGCGTGTGCTCGCCTATCTCAAGACCGAACTGAAGCTTGATCAAGCAGCGGCCGATCGGTGGTGTCGCCACTGGATCGAAGGCGGGCTCGCAGCTTATGAGGCAACGCTCGCGAAGAGCGGCACCGCGGGCGCCTTCAGTTTTGGCGATACGCCGACGCTGGCGGACATCTGCCTGATGCCGCAATTGTTCTCCGCCGATCGCTTCGGTGCTGATATCGCGGCGTACAGGCATATCAAGCGCATCCGCGCGAACTGCGATGCGCACCCGGCCTTTGCAGCCGCGCATCCGGCGAAGCAGTCTGACAGCGAGGCATGAGCCCAATGGTCGACCTGCTGTTCGTCTATGGCTCGCTCGTCAGCGCCGTGGCGCATCCGCAGGGCGAGCGGCTGCGCCGTGAGGCCACCTTGCTCGGTGCCGCGACCCTCCAGGCGCGCCTCTATCGCGTATCGTGGTATCCGGGCATTGAACTCAGCGGCGATGCGGCGGATATCGTGCATGGCGAACTGTATCGGCTGACAACGCCTGAAACGTCTCTGCGATGGCTCGACGAATATGAGGGCATCGCGCCCGGCCTGACGTCCGTTGCGCCGACGGATGACTACGAGCGACGGCTCTGTCGCGTTCGGCTGCATGCAGGCGACGCTCACGAGGCCTGGGTGTATCTCTATAGAGGCGATACACGCGGCCTTGAGCGGGTGCTCGACGGCCGCTGGCGCGGGTAACTTCAATTCGGCGAACCGGATGCGACGGCGATGAACCACGACACCTACGATGACGCCTACATCGCCGACATTTTAAATGACGTTAAGACCATCGCAATGGTTGGCGCCTCAGCCAACACCAGCAGGCCGAGCTACTTTGCCATGAAGTACTTGCTCGCCAAAGGCTATCGCGTCATCCCTGTGAACCCCGCAATGGGCGGCCAGTCGATCCTGGATCAGCCTGTGGCGGTTTCGCTGACGCAGATACCGGGCTTGCTCGACCTGGGCTCCGTCGACATGGTCGACATCTTCCGCAACTCGGATGCAGCCCTTGAGGTGACGCGTGAAGCTCTCGCGCTGAAGGACAAGCTTGGCATCAAGGTGATCTGGATGCAGCTTGGGGTGCGCAACGACACCGCGACTGCCGAAGCTGAAGCAGCCGGCCTGCGCGTGATCATGAACCGCTGCCCCAAGATCGAATACGGGCGTCTGTCCGGAGAGATCGGCTGGGCCGGTGTCAACAAAGGGCTGATCTCGTCGCGCCGTCCACTGCTGGGGCCTGGCGTGCAGAGCCAGCGCATCGCGCCGCGCGAGTGACACAGCCGCGATATTGGCGAGGCTGTGATCGGAAGCAGCAATCGAGGTATCGTCCCAGGTCGCACACTTCTTCATATCAGCCATGTTGCAGTTCGCCACAGACCGTGACACATCTGCGCACCCGGTGATCAACAGCCGGCGTTTCAGTCAGATCTCTCAAGGGGAGGATCCGCGTGTCTACTGACAAATCGACGGTCAACCGTCGCAAGTTTCTGAAAGGCGCCGCTGTTGCAAGCGCTGCCTCCACTGCCGTCGCAGCGCCCTCGATTGCTCAGTCGATGCCGGAAGTGAAATGGCGCCAAACGGCCAGCTGGCCGAAGTCGCTCGACACGCTCTATGGTGCGGCTGAAGAAATCGCCAAGCGTGTTGCCGCCCTCACTGACGGCAAATTCCAGATCCAGACCTTCGCCGCTGGCGAAATCGTGCCGGCACTGCAGGTGCTTGATGCCGTTCAGAACGGCCAAGTCGAATGCGGCCATACCGCGCTCTATTACTACTTCGGCAAGGACGATGCGTTCGTGTTCGGTTCGGCCCTGCCGTTCGGCATGAACACCCGCATCCAGAACGCTTGGCTCTTGCACGGCGGTGGTACCGACCTGCTCAACGAGTTCCTGACCGAGTACAAGTGCCACTTCATTCCTGCGTCGAACACGAACTGTCAGATGGGCGGATGGTTCCGCAAGGAAATCAACAAGGCTGATGATCTGAAGGGCCTGAAGTTCCGCCTCGGCGGCTTCGCTGGCAAGATCATGCAGCGCGTCGGCGTTGTGCCGCAGCAGATTGCAGGCGGCGACATCTATCCGGCTCTTGAAAAGGGCACCATCGACGGCGCCGAGTGGGTCGGCCCCTACGACGACGAGAAGCTCGGCTTCTACAAGGTCGCGAAGTTCTATCACTATCCCGGCTGGTGGGAACCGAACTCCACCGGTGGCTTCATCGCCAACAAGGAAAAGTGGGACGCGCTGCCGAAGCAGTACAAGGAGGCGCTCACCTCGGCTTGTCTCGAAGTCAACAACTGGGGCGGCGCAAAATACGACGCCGTCAACCCGGCGGCGCTCAAGCGGCTCGTTGGCGGCGGCGCCGTGTTGCGTCCGTTCAGCCCTGAAGTCATGGACCACTGCTACAAGGCAGCCCAGGAACTCTATGCGGAACTTGCCGCCAAGAATCCGAAGTTCAAGAAGATCTACGACAGCTACACGGCCTTCATGGCGGATGGCTATCTGTGGCACCAGGTCGCCGATTACACCATGGACAGCTATATGATCCGCTATCGCAACCAGAAGGGTTGAGATCGCGCCATTGACGTGATGTGTGAACGGGGCGCTTTGGCGCCCCGTTTGCGTTTCAATAGGGACGCGTTTCAATGGGGACGCATCCCGCGACGCCAGCAAGGCGCGCAAATTTCAATCGGGGATATTGGCAAGCCGGCGTCTGCACTGCTAGTCTTGGTTGTTGGCGGGCAGAGTGCGCGTGATGTGGCGACGTGTTGGCATGGTAGTATCGGCGGCGCTGCTTGCGGCATGCTCCATGAAGCCTCCCACTGAGGCCGCTGCGCGCGATGACCAGTTCCGGCCCCATCGCGAAGTTGAGACGGCGCCGTTTCGTTTTCCGGTGCAGCCCGGCAACATGACCATGCGTCTTGTGGCGCACATCGACCGGCAGACGAGTGCCGTGACGACGCTGGTGAAAATTCATCACAACTACCTCGGCCAACACAGGCACAACTACGAGACGGCGCGCAACAACCGAGCCGAGCAGCTTAAGCTCACGGTGGTTGCACGCTACGGCAATTGCCACGTGCGCACAAATTGCCCGCTCGACGAGCTCTACATCGTCGATGTCCCCGAACATGATCTGAGGGCCGCCGCCAAGTCCGGCTATGCGTTCAAGGTATTCCCCCGGGTTGGCCAGGATATCGTGGTGACGGTCCCGCCGGAAATGATCGCGTCGTTGAGTGCACTCGTCGACCAGGATCGGTCGCGCACCGCCGTGGCATCGCGCGCGCCGCCCAGCCCACGCCAGCCCTGAGTCCGCCGCTGGATAGACTGCGGCTTGTGCATCGACGCATAGGCACTTTTCTAAACTCACGTCTAATCGCGCGGCTTCGATTGACTTCGTATGGTCGAATCGGTCAACGTTTTATGTGAAACCTCTGCTGTTCAGCGCGTCACAATTCTGTTCCGACAATGTCGCAAAGACCGTCGGAGGCAGATCACAGCTGCACCGTTAGACAACTTATTGGTGGTCCCATGCGCAATACTATTGCAGTGATGAACACCAAAGGCGGCGTCGGCAAATCGACGCTTGTGCTGGCGTTGGCTGAAACGCTGTCGGCCCTGCACCAGAAGACGGTCCTGATCATCGACTCAGACTCGCAAGCGAGTGTCAGCGCCATGCTGATGACCGCCGCAAACCTGCACAAGCTGCAGTCCAGCGGATTGACGATCGTTGATCTACTCGGGCAAGCCGTGCTGCAACATCAGCCGCTCGATTGGGCGAAAGTGGTGGTCGGCGGCGTCTCGGATGTCGACGACGCTCGCTCGGTGTACCTGATCCCAAGCGACATGCAGCTGACGCTGTTTGAACGTGAAGTGTCCAAGGAAAGCCAACACGCCCGCCTGCGCTCGACCATTGGCGCGCTGTTGAACGCGACCCGCAGTGTGTTCGACATCGTGCTGATCGACTGTCCTCCGGGCCTCTCGGTGCTGACAGAGAGCTGGCTGCGCGAGGCAGATTTCCACGTCGCACCGACCAAGCCAGACTATGTTTCCGCCTGCGGCCTGGAGGTGTTCCGCCGCTTCAAGAGTCTGAACCCGGAAATGGGCTTTGCTGAAAACCTCGGCGTGGTCATCAATATGAAGGACGAGATGTCCTCCCAAGATCGCGAGTATGATCGCTGGTTGCGTCAGGCGGCCGACAACCGCTGCTTCGCTCACGCTATCACGCGCTCGAACTCGCTGCAGCACGCCGCGCAGTATCAGACGCTCGACCGGTCGTTCCAGGCCAAGTACCCAGGCGATGCTGGCAAGGGTGTACGCGCTGTCGCAGAAGAGCTGATTGCGCGTCTCGCCGCCGCCAACGCGGTGGTTACCGAGGAGCCTGCAGCGCCGAAGGTCGAGCCGAAGGCGATGGACACTGCCGCCGATCTGCCAATGGCGGCAAACGGCTGACGGGCGCCCGCGCAACCGTGGCGTAATCGCCGCAGGTTTGCTGCTTCTTCGTTTTGGCACCGCACTGAGCCATAAAGGTGCCGCACTGAGCTTGGATCTCTGTCTATGTTGATCGCGCTGGCACCGAGGGGGCCAGAGCAGGCGGGCGGAGAGGCTATTCGTGCGGCGTTTGGGCGGGGCATGCGGCGCAGTTGCGCCCGTGATCATGCGACTGGGGCTTTTGGTCCTGTCGGCAATGGTTGTGGCTGACAGATCGGCAATGGCCGATGGCGAGCAGGTGCTGCTGCCATACCAGTGCAGTGTCGATCGTGGTCGCGTCGCATTGAGCCCGGCGCCGGAGCGTGCATATCGGCTGGTAAGCCCGCGTGCATCGCACGCCTTCACAGCCTGTGCCCCAGCCAACCCGAACCGCTGCAGAACCTGGCAAATCCACAAGTTCGATTTCATGTGCGGCGGGCAGCGTGTGCCCTGGCTGGCGGTCGCCGCGACTTTGATCGAGCGAGCGCCGCAGCGCGGCCGCATCGAGAACGGGCGACTGATGCTTCGGCTGGGCCCGGAGTGGCAGCGTCGCGCGCTGATACCAACTGGATTTCGTGATCCGTTCGGGGACGCCGAAAAGATGCTCGCCTTTCCCGTCGGCTTTGCGCCGAGCCTTGGTAGCGGCGTGCGCTTTGCCGGCGCACTGACACCGCCGCCGACGGTGGTCGACGCGAAGCCCGAACCGAAGGTCTCTGAGGCAAAGCCGACGGAGCCCAAGGGCGCGGAGGCGAGGTCGGACGGAAAAATGGCAAAGGTTGAGTCAAGGCCCACCACCACGGTTGAGCCGCCGGCCGCAAAGCAGCCCACGACAGCGATCAGCCAAGGTTGGGCCGCCACAGTAACGCCTGCCGGATCCCTGTCGGCAGAGGCTGCGGGTTTCTCAGTGGCTATACGTGGCGTGGTCGGGGGATGCATCGTGCTGCTGGCCTGGGCTGGCTTGTTGTTCGCGCGTCGGCGGTTTGCCGGGAGCGGTTCGACTGCCAATGTCCAAAGCGGAAGCCCGGCCCCAGCGTCGTCGGGTAGCAACACGACCGACGAGGCTGCGCTCTGCGCCGAACTCGTAGCGCGCGCTGTCAATCTGCACCAAGTCTCGCGCGAGGCGGTTGGTGCCCTGCCAAATGCCAATCTGCGCACGATCCTAACCAACGATCTCTCGGCCATTCAACGGCGCTTGCTTTCGGCTGAGTTGACGGCTGATGTCGCCGACGAGCGCTGGCATGCCGTCAAGCCCATGGTGACCGCCGCTTTGACGGACCTCGAACGTATCGCGCGCATTATTGCGGGCGTCTTGTCGAGCCAGCCGGCACCATCGCCCGACGTTGCGCCGCTGGTGGCCATGGCTGCGGTGCCTGAGACGGCTGATGAGGCTTTTGAGATATTGGGCGTCAATCCGGCGGCTAGCCGGACCGTGGTCAAGAAGGTCGTCGATGGCTTGCGCCAGAGCTGGCATCCCGACCATGCGCGCGATACACAGGATCGGGTGCGCCGCGAAGAGCGCATGAAGCAGATCAACATTGCCTGGGATCTCATTCGCTCCAGCCAAGAGCCCGCGACGGGCGCTGTCGAAGCCGAACGCGCGGCGTGAGGCAGGCCAGTCCGTCAACATCCAGGGGGCTTGGACAGGTGCTTTCCCGCGCACTCGTTCCGTTCTACGGTTGGATGTCCTGGAGAGCAAACGCATGGCCGCGCCGTCCAAGTCCGTCAGCCTCGATGGCAATGTGGCCCGTCTGGCACCACGGCTCGCTGAGCTGAGGTCGGCAGGCATCGGTCATCTGATCAACGGTCGTCGCGTGGATAGCCGTAGCGCCTTCGAGACGCACTCGCCCGTAGACCGGTCGCTGATTGCCAACGTGGCCCAGGGAACTGGCGACGACATCGACGCCGCTGCGGGCGCGGCCAAGGCGGCCTTCAAGGCCTGGGCCGCCTGGGCGCCCGATAAGCGCCGCGCGCTGCTGCACAAGATCGCCGACGCGATCGAGGCGCAGGCCGAAACCATCGCGTTGATGGAATGCTGGGACACGGGGCAGGCGTATCGCTTCATGTCCAAGGCGGCCGTGCGCGGCGCTGAGAATTTCCGCTTCTTTGCCGATCGGGTGGCCGGTGCTCGCGATGGCCAAAACCTGCCGAGTGGCGATCATTGGAACGTCACCACGCGTGTGCCCATCGGCCCCGTGGGCGTGATCACGCCGTGGAACACACCGTTCATGCTCTCGACCTGGAAAATCGCGCCGGCCTTGGCGGCCGGCTGCACGGTCGTGCACAAGCCCGCGGAATGGTCGCCGGCAACGGCCGATATGCTCGTGAGAATTTGCCATGAGGCGGGTCTGCCGCCGGGCGTCTTCAACACCGTGCACGGCATCGGCGAAGAGGCGGGCAAGGCGCTCACCGAACACCCTGACATCAAGGCCATCGGCTTCGTCGGCGAGAGCGCCACTGGGTCTGCCATCATGCGTCAGGGCGCGGCGACGCTGAAGCGCGTGCACTTTGAGCTTGGCGGCAAGAATCCCGTCATCGTGTTCGATGACGCAGACCTCGACCGCGCGCTCGATGCCGTCGTGTTCATGATCTACTCGCTCAATGGTGAGCGTTGCACGTCGTCTTCGCGGCTACTGGTGCAGGAGAGTATCGCGGCCGAGTTCACAGCCAAAGTTGCGGCGCGCGTGAAGAAACTCAGGGTCGGCCACCCCTTGGATCCAGCGACGGAGGTCGGCCCGCTGATCCACCAGCGACATCTCGACAAGGTCTGCTCGTATTTCGACATCGCGCGCAGCGAAGGCGTCACGATCGCCGCTGGCGGCGCGGCACACGCAGGGCCGGGTGGCGGTCATTATGTACAGCCGACACTGTTTGCACAGGCGAAGCCTAACAGCCGCGTCGCGCAGGAAGAGATTTTCGGACCCGTGCTGACTGTTGTGCCGTTCAAGGACGAGGCAGAGGCAATCTCCATTGCAAACGACGTCCGTTATGGTTTGACTGGCTATGTTTGGACGCGTGATGGCGGACGCGCGCTGCGCATTGCCGATGCGCTGGAGGCCGGCATGATATGGGTCAACTCCGAAAACGTGCGCCATCTGCCGACGCCGTTCGGGGGCATGAAAGCCTCCGGCATCGGCCGCGACGGTGGTGACTATTCGTTCGACTTCTATATGGAAACGAAGATGGTCAGCCTTGCGCTTGGCCGGCATGCGATTTCGAAGCTTGGCCATTGACGCCGCACCGATGCGATCTGGATGATGCTGTCCTCCCTGAAGAATTGGCTCGGACTTGCGCCCACGGCCGAGGACCTGTTTGCCGAGGCTGTGAGATCCGTGCTGGCGGCCGAGGGGGCGTCGGCCTACGTCTATGATCGCGCAAAGTTCGCCTTCGTCGACGGCAGCAAGACCATCTATTTGCAGAGCATCTTCGGCCGCTGCCGGGATATGCCGCCGAGCGCGCAGGTGCGCCTGGTGCAACGTTTTGTGCGAGGCGCGCTCGTCGCACCGCGCGAAATCAACGGCGTGCAGGATCTCGCCGACGACGTTGTTCCGCTGATCCGCAGCCGTGCCGAGGTCGCCCTGCACAGGTTGGTCGCTGAAGCGGCCGGCGCCGAGCGACCGCAGGAAATGGATCTGGCCAGCACGCCCTTCGTGGGCAATCTCGTGGTGACACTCGGCATCAACCGAGCGGACACGATCCAGCGCTTGTCGCTCGCCGATCTCGAACGGGCGGGCATGACCGTTGATAGCCTTCTGCCGCGCGCCAGGGCGAACCTGCGGCGCCTCTATCCCGCCTGCGGCTTCGCGCCATTCTCGGCATCGGGGTCAGCCCCGGGGCTGTTCTACGCGACGGAAGCTGAGACCTACCAGGCCTCGATGTTGCTCTACCCGCGAGGCCAAGTGCTGCAGATGCCTCAAGTTGATGGGCAACCCGTGTTGATGGTGCCAACGCGCGACATGATGTTCCTGACCGGCAGTGACAACACGCGCGGGCTCGATGCGCTTCTCGACCTCGTGTTCGACAAGTATCTCGACTGGCAGCACCGCTGCGCGCCCGCCCTTTGGACATGGCGCGATGAGCGCCTCGAGGAGTGGCAGCCAGCCAGAGGCACAGAGACCCACCGCAGATGGAGCAACTGCAGGGCTGTCGGCCGTGCAACCGAGTATGTGATGCAGAAGGGCGCGCTGGATGCCCTGCATCGGCGCATCGGCGAGGACATCCACGTCGCAACCTACAAGATGCTCGCGAAAGATGGGACGGTGCATGCAACTTGCGTCTGGACCGAAGGCGTGACCGACATGCTGCTGCCCCAGACCGATACGATCACGTTTGTGCCCCAGTCCGGGGCACCGTTCGTGGTGCCTTGGGCCGCGGCCGAACGGATTGCAGGCCATTTGCTCGAAGCCTCGCCCGAGTATTCCCCGCGACGTGTGCGTGTGCGCGCGTTCCCGACGCCCGAGCAGTGCGCCGCGCTCGAGGTGATCCAGGTGGCATGAGGGCGGCGGGGGTCGCAACGCCGTAACTCTCTTTCCAGGCACAACCTTGCGTCCGTAGTTGCTTTCCCATATTGTTCCTGGGGTAGCGTTGGGATGTGCGAGTGTGGTGTGAGGTGTAGGTGCGCCGTCAGTCCGGCAAAGGTGGCTCTGGAGCCTGGTCTGCCAAGGACCGGCGTGCTTCTGCGGCAGCCCCTGCCGGTCCACGTTGCCGCCGACATCACGGCGGGCCGCCGGCCCACATTGCGGCACAGCAGGGAAAATCGGCGGCACAGCGTGCGGCGCGTGCCCGCGAGGCAGCGGCCGTTGCAAACCCCTCGGTGGCGATGCGCTGGCAGCCGCGACCGGCTGTTGCATTTCGCACGTCATTGCCTCGGGCGCCAATCGCGGTGCGTCCACGCACAGATCGACCGGTAACAGCCGCACGGACACCTCTCGCCGCGTCGTCCACGTTGCCAGCAGCGTCTCGGGTGGCTCGCCGCGTCGCGATGGCAGCCGCCATCATGCTGCCTGTGTTGGTCGTCAGCGTAATCGTTTCCCGCGGGCCTGCGAGCCTGGGTAAGGCTGCGCTCAGTTCGCCCGTTGCGTCGTTCAATATTCCGCTGACACCTGAGCAGGTGGAGCGTCGTATTGTCGGTGCCCTGCCCAAGGCAGGGGTGCCGACCGCTCCTCCCGTGTTTCGCGGTGTCGTGCCGGGATCGATCGAACTGGCTGCATTGAGATACCCTGGTGCGCCGCCCGACGTATCGTCCCATGTGCCGCCGCCGATCGTCGTCGACGTGCCACGCCTGACCCTGAACCTTGGATCACCGTCAGAACTGCGCGCGCCTCTACCACCGCTGTTGGACCTAGCCCCATTGACCCCGGATCAACCGGCCGAGCGGCCAACTGTAGCCGTTATCGAGGCGCCGGCTACTCCTGAGACACCGAACCAGTGCGTGGCGAGAGAACCGGCTCGACCCGCCGTTGCGCGCGCGCCGGCCAGCTTGGAAGCCGACTTCGCCCAATCGCTGGTCGCTGCAGCTCTTGAGCAGCAGCACGGGAGTGTCTCGATTTACCAGGCGCGCTATGTCCGCATATCGTATCCCGGCGGCGACGTGTCGCCGTTTTATGGTGTGTGCACGGACGTGGTGATCCGCGCATATCGGGCGCTCGGGGTCGATCTGCAACGCGAGGTCCAGGCGGCGCGCGTCGGCCGCGGCGACACCAGCATCGATCATCGGCGCACCGAGACGTTGCGGCTGTTCTTTGCCCGTGTCGGTGAAACGTTGCCAGTCACGGACTTTGCTGAAGACTATCGACCCGGCGATATCGTGACCTATTATCGCCCGCAAAACCGCTCATCGACGGCGCACATCGCTATCGTTTCAGACGTCATGGCACCTTCAGGCCGGCCGATGATCATCCACAATCGCGGCTTTGGCGTACAACTCGAAGACGCTTTGTTCGTCGACAAAATCACCGGTCACTACCGCTATCGCGGCACGCCAGAGCCGATCGCCGTTGCAGCACTCCCCAAGCCAAAGCCGGCGGTGCTCGCCCGCATCGCGATGCGGGCGCCCCAGTCGCGTCCACCGGGCATCACGCAGCCAGGGGTTGGCGCAACGGGAGCCGCGATGACTATCCCGACGGGCGTGTCGTACGCGGTGCCTTTCGGTCGCTGATCGCCTCCGCCAATGTTAGGTCGGTGCAGTCAGGCAGGCGAGACGGGCTGCTGGCGCTTGGCGCATGCGCTCGATGAGGCGTTGGGCAAGGCGCTGCTGCTGTGCGCTAGGGTCGCCCGAATCGCGCGCAATCGGGCTTGGCAAGGCTGCCGCCAGGAGCGCTGCTTCCATCTCGGTCAGGCGTGCGGCAGGCTTTTTGAAGTGATACTGCGCCGCCGCCTCTGCACCAAAGACCCCTGGCCCCCATTCCGCAATGTTGAGATAAATCTCGAGCGTGCGCCGTTTGCCCCAGATGGGGTCGGCAGCCAGCGTGATCGGTATCTCCATGGCCTTGCGCAGGTAGCTTTTCGAGGACCAGAGGAACAGGTTTTTGACAGTCTGCATGGGGATCGTGCTGCCGCCGCGGGCAGCTGAGCCGTCGCGTGTGCTCTCGACGACTTCGGCGAGTTCGCGCCAGTCAACGCCGCGGTGCCGGCAAAAGCCCGAGTCCTCGCTGGTGACGACGGCCAAAACGAGATTCGGCGAGATGCGCTCCATCGGCACCCAGCGCTGGGTGATCTGTTGGCCGCTGAGGCGCTGGCCGAGGATCGTCGCGGTGAGGGGCGGTGTCAGGAAGCGATAGGCGACAACCAGGCCGAACATGCCCAGGCAACCAAGCAGGACGATGGCCGTCAGCCACTTGACGACCCGACCCACAGTCCAGCGCCGCCGGTGCGGCGACGTGGCGTCGGGTGCCGTACCTGCGGGCACGTGCGTGGTGCGCCACGTCGGCAGCGCCGGGGCTGTGCGTCCGGTGGCATCCGAAGAGGCACCCGTGTGCGCGGTCGAAGGTCGAACCGTCGGCCTCTCGCCATCGCCCTCCGGAGGTGCCCGATAGTCCGCCATTCAACCCCGTCCTCCCCGGCCCTGCTTCGTTAGCCCGCTCACGCCCGCCGATCGGTCACACTTCCCTTGCCAAGCGAACGCGGCCACTCTGCGGCGGATCAGCGTTTGCGGAACCAGACATGGCGCAGGACCTCGACTTCAAGACACGATTGGAGCTGGCCCAGAAGGCCGTCGAAGCGCGCCTCGTCGCACGCCTCGCTGACGCTGGCGCGCCGCCCCGCCTCGTTGCTGCTATGAACCACGCCGTGCTCGGCGGCGGCAAGCGCTTCCGCCCGTTCCTGGTCATCGAGGCCGCGCGCCTGTTCGACGCTGATCCCGATGCAGCTCTCGATGTGGCGGCGGCTCTCGAATGCATCCATTGCTACAGCCTCGTTCACGATGATCTGCCGGCGATGGACAATGACGAAATGCGCCGCGGCCGGCCAACCGTGTGGAAGGCCTATGACGACTGGACAGCCATTCTGGCGGGCGATGCCCTGTTGACGCTCGCCTTTGAGATCCTGGCGGAGAAGGTCGTGGCGCAGCCGACTGTCCGGGTGCGGCTGGTGGCAGAAATGGCTAAGGCGTCCGGGCCATCGGGCATGGTTGGCGGCCAGATTCTTGATCTTGAGGCCGACAAACTCGGCCAGCCCGTCATCTCGACGGCCGATCACATCAGGCGCCTGCAAGCCATGAAGACCGGGGCACTCATCCGCTATGCGTGCATCGCTGGGCCGATCCTGGCCAACCGGGAGAGCGACATCGCCCCACTGGCCCGTTTTGGCGAAGATGTCGGCTTCGCGTTCCAGATTTCAGACGATCTGCTGGACGCGACTGGCGATGCTACCGTCGTTGGCAAAGCCGTAGGTAAAGACCAGTCGGCGGGCAAAGCCACCCTCGTGTCGCTGATGGGTGTTGCGGCGGCGAGACAAAAGCTGGCCGAGGTTGAGGCCGACGCTATTGCAGCGCTCGCGCCGTATGGTGCGCAAGGTCAGATCCTGTGCGACGCCGCGCGCCACATGGCACGGCGTGAAAGCTGACGTCCAACCGTCCGGTAATCAGGTCGCCGACGCTTGGGCGCGATCATTGCGACCGCGGCCGCGATCATTGGTGACTTCGCGCGGCTCGTTGGCCTCGAGGCGACGCAGTTCGTCAAGCGCCGTATCGTGATCGAGCCGTGCCGCATCGAGCTTGAGGCGCAGATCGCTGACCGAAGTCACAAGGTTATCGCGCCGCAGAGCCGCTGCCTTTGCAAACGTCGAGTAGGCGAAGTGTGCGGGATCCTTGATCCCGGTCCGCTCTTCCTCGGCTGCGATCTGGCGATTGAGGTCGACGATCATGTGCTCGAAATCGCGCACCATCGCGTCCATATCGCCCGCCTTGCGTGCGCGTTCCGCTACATCGAAACGCTTCAGTCGCAGTGTCGAATCACGCGCTTTCATGGGGCTTATCCTTAACGCACTACGAACACTTACAGACACTCAACTTCCATGCCAGTTCATGGCATGCAACAGTAGGCCACCCGCGTTTACCAGAAACCATACAGCCGCTGATACAACCGCTTAACCCTCGGCATTGCGCTTGATGCATTGCACGGGCCGGGAGCCAATGTCAGCAATAACCTTACCATCTAAGACTTTACGTTGCGGTTAAGCAACTGCGCCTTCCCTTGAGCGCGACCAAATGATTCGCGGCACAATTTTGCTTTCGGTCTGACGCGCAAATCAGTTAACCATATTTGTGTCGGCCACGTTTGATTACGGCAGTGGGGCGCAACGAGGCCGTTTTCCGATGTACTCCTGGACGCGTGTTCCAACGGCATATCTTTGCCGTTGCACAGTGTGCGGCGTTGCCGGCAGTCTTGAGCTCGCGGTGCGAGCTTAGACAATTGGCAACGAACAATTAGGATTTGTTAACTTCTGCAAGTTAACGTCTCGGAAAGTGATGAAGCGTCAGTAGCGCGTTTGGTGTTGGGGCAGAAACGGGGCAGCCGGTCTATGGCAGACCGGCAGAGAGGACGACCATGCGGGTGCTACTGATCGAAGACGACAACGCCACGGCGCAGAGCATCGAGCTGATGCTGCAATCCGAGGGCTTCAATATCTACACGACCGATCTCGGTGAAGAGGGCGTCGATCTCGGCAAGCTCTACGACTACGATATCATTCTGCTCGACTTGAACCTGCCCGACATGAGCGGATATGAAGTTCTCAAAACGCTACGTGTCTCGAAGGTGCAGACGCCGATTCTGATTCTATCGGGGTTGGCTGGCATCGAAGATAAGGTGCGCGGACTCGGTTTTGGCGCCGATGACTATATGACCAAGCCGTTCCACAAGGACGAACTTGTCGCTCGCATTCATGCGATCGTGCGCCGCTCGAAAGGGCACGCCCAATCGGTTATCGAAACCGGCGATCTCAAGGTCAATCTCGACACCAAAACCGTCGAGGTCCATCAACAGCGCGTGCATCTGACCGGCAAGGAATACCAGATGTTGGAGCTGCTTTCGCTCCGCAAAGGAACGACCCTCACCAAGGAAATGTTCCTCAATCATCTCTATGGCGGCATGGACGAGCCCGAGTTGAAGATCATCGACGTGTTCATCTGCAAGCTGCGCAAAAAACTCCAGGCGGCGACCGGTGGCAAACACTACATCGAAACGGTGTGGGGGCGCGGATATGTGTTGCGCGACCCGGGTGCCGAAGGTGAGAAAGCCGCTTGATCCGCTGCTGAGTCGTACCAAAAAAGAGGGCCCTGTTCGGGGCCCTTTCTGTTTTGGAGGCTGAGCTGGGGGGCGAGGCGTCCAGGTGGCACTCGTCGCCAGAGACGAAGTTTGAAGCATATGAACAATGGGCCATCGGCTGCATTGCGCGCGGACTAGTGGCTTGTCTCGTCAGAAATGATGTGCCGGTTTCTTTGCCACAACCAAAAGATTGTCGTGGCCGGCCTTGTGCCGGCCACGCATCGTGCCGCAATTGAAGCGCTTCAATATGTTGAAAAATGGGTGGCCGGGACAAGCCCGGCCATGACAGTTTAGGGTGGTCGAACTGCGCGTATCACGACATGCCATCTTAGATGGGGCAGACCACTAGAGGGCCTTCACCGCCTGAGGCGTCAATGCGGTCTCGAAGGTATCCAATCCGGCATCCCTTGCACAGCGGTGCAGAGAACGAGCATAGCCGCCCAGCGTGGCAGAAGCATTGTCGTCATAAGCGGTTGCAAACCGGTCGGGATTTTTCAGTTTAAGCACCGCGCGTTGCACAAGTGCCGACAGACCAAAGATCGAGCCGTCGCAGTTTGATTGCAATGCCGTGCCATGTGCCCGTTCTTCCCCTCGTGCGATGATGGTCCGGCGCAGGTCCCGATTTAGAGCGTCCAAGTCTGCAAATGATCGCGTGCTGAACGCGACGGCGGCTCGATAATCGTAACCAGCGAGAAGTTCTATCGCGTGTCGTGCGCGCGGCTCCGCTTTGCTGCGGTCCTGAGCCAAGCCAATGGGCTGCGACATAAGCAATGTCGTCGTGCCGGCAATGACGGCGGGGGCGTAGCGCCGCGCTTTTGTTGCTGTTCCGATCATCGAGCGCAGTCCGGGGACTTGGCGAAAAATTGCGCAACCCAACACCAACGCAAGCGGCCCAAGCCTCACCGCTTCACGACCGTCTCGGGAATGACTAGGTTTGGCAGCCACGTCACGATTTCGGGGAAGATTGTGATGATGATGACGGCGACGTTGAGCAGCAGGAAGAACGGGAACGCCGCACGCGCCACAGAGAACGTATCCCGCCCGCTCATGTTCTGGAGCACGAACAAGTTGAAGCCGACCGGCGGCGTGATCTGCGCCATCTCGACGTGGATCACGAGATAGACGCCGAACCAGACGAGATCAAAATTCGCCTTCTCGACCATCGGCAGCACGATGACGGCCGTCAACACGATCATCGAAATGCCGTCGATGAGGCAGCCGAGGATGATGTACATCAGCGTGAGATACAACACGAGCACGTGCCGGTTCAGGTTCTGCGCATCGACCCATTCGGCCAGCGCCTTGGGAATGCCCGTGTAGGCCATGGCCGCCGTGCAGAACGCCGCGCCTGCCAGGATCAGCATGATCATGCACGACAGCCGCGTCGCGCTCATGATGCTTTCGTGCAGCGACGCAACCGTCAGCGTCCCGCTCCACCAGGCGAGCGCAATCGCGCCCATCACACCCCAGGCCGCACACTCTGTCGCGGTCGCAAAGCCGCCGACGAGTGAGATAAACACGGTCGCAATCAGCAGCAGACACGGGATCAGCTTCTTTGATTGCCGCATCTTTTCGCGGAACGACATGATCGGATCGCGCGGCGGCGTCTTGCCAGGGTTCAGCAGCGACCAGATGATGATGTAGCCGGAGTAGAGGCTCATCACGAGCACGCCAGGAATGAAGCCGCCGAGGAACACCTTGATGACCGACACGTTCGCCGTCACGGCGTAAACCACCATCGGGATCGACGGCGGGATCAGCAGGCCGAGCGTGCCGGAGCCCGCGAGCGAGCCGAGCGCCATATTCTTGTCGTAGCCGCGCTTTTCAAGCTCCGGCAGGGCGATCTTGCCGATCGTCGCGCAGGTTGCCGCTGAGGATCCCGACATGGTCGCGAAGATCCCGCAGCCGAGCACGTTGACGTGCATCAGGCGTCCCGGCAGCCATTGCAGCCAGGGTGCGAGACCCCGAAACATTTCTTCCGACAGTTTGGTTCGGAACAGGATCTCGCCCATCCAGATGAAGAGTGGCAAGGCGGCCAACTGCCAGTTGGCGGACGCCGCCCAAATGCTGGTCATCATCGATTGGTCGATCGCCACGCCCGTCGTCGCCACATACATGGCGATGAGACCGACGATGCCGAGCGTCACGCCGATCCAGACGCCGAAGGCGAGGATGACGACCAGGGCGACAAGCAGAAAGATCGAGAGTGAGGGAAGATCCATAGCTGTCAAACGCCTCCGCCTTCTGCAATGCGCTCAAGCAGTTCTTCCGTCGTTTTAGGTGGCGGCTTTTCATAGCTCGGCCGATTGCCGCGCAGGATGTGGATGAGTTCGTCGACAAAGGCGATGGCCAGCAGCGCAAGCCCGATGAACACGCCCGATTGCGGAATCCACAAGGGAATCGCGATCACGCCTTGCGACATGTCGTTGAGCATGTGGCTGAACTTGACGAACTTCCAGGCGGCAAACGTCATGTAGCAGATGAATGCCAAGCCGACCGTGTGTGCCAAGATTTCAAAGGCCTGTTTCGTGCGGCCCTTGAGACGCTCCAGCAACAAGCCGACCCGGATCATCTCACCTTTTTTGAACGTGTGCGCGAGGCCGAGAAACGACATGGCCGCCATCGCCCAGGCCGCGAAATCATCGCCGGCTTTGATGTTGATGTTCAGCCACGACAGGCGGCCGACCGACATCACCAACATGATCACAAACATGACCACGAGGAAGAACGCGGCGGCATAGCCGGCGCCGAGAAACAATCCGTCCAGGAGGCGTCGCATGGTGTCCCCTCGCGGCTCCGAGCCGCAGCCCATGCGACATGGACCGGTCGAAGCGTCAATGCGCGGCGGCCAGGGCCGTTGACCGCGGCGCGCCAGGGTTGCCAAAGTGCAACAACCCCTCGTCAGCGCTTTAGGCTGGCATTCAATCGTTCGCTCAAGAGCTTCGAGACAGCGTTGTGGCCGGCAGCGTTGGGATGCAACGTGCCAGATGTGCCTCTGGCGTCCTGGCCGCTGTTGAAGAAGCGTTCGGTCGAGCAAAAGCCGTTGCGCTTTGTCGCCTGCATCGAGCCTGTGACGACTTCCCAGCCCGGCGTGGTGCCTGCGACGTCAACGATAAGGCGGTTCAAGGGCTCCAGTACGGCTTCATAGGCCCACTTGTTCTCGCGCTGGTCGACGCGGCCGAGGCCGAGTTTGCCGAGAACCGGAAACAGCACGTTGCCGGCGCAGAACTTGCCCGTCTCGTCACGTGTCGGATCGGGATACTCGATGGCAAAGGCCGCCTTCGGCGCCAACGCACTGTGCACTTTGAGATACGTCGCCGCCAGAGCATCTGCACCAGCGCCTTTCAGCCGTTCGAAATCCGCGTCGAGTTCCCGGCGCAGCCGATCGAGGCAGGCCTCCGCGCAATTGGGTTTTGCAAGTTCGGTCACAACCGTCGAGAACTTCAGTGTGTTGATCCCGATGCTGAGGAAAATCACGTCAGGCGTGATGCAGCCGCCTTTCGCGCACAGCACCTCTCGCGCCTGCTCGATCTGCGACGGCATCGATTTGCCTCGGAAATGCACGGCGTCCTCGTCCGCGCCGCGCAGATTGTCGAGCATGCGCGACGAAATGATGCCGTCGTAGGATCCGAGGAGACCGATGGCGGCCGTAGAGCCAGAGCAGGCCAAATTGAAGTACGCGACATAGGCTTGCGGGTTGTCGTCGGCCCAGCGAAACGCCGCCAAAGCCGACGACGTCATCAGTGAGCGATGGCAACGCGGCTCCAGCCAGTTCTCGGACTTTACCGGTTGCACCTTCGAGCGCATGTGCGGGTTGCCTTCACCCGACATGAAGCTGTCGCCGAGTGTCGCGATCACCACGCGGCGCACGCGCAGCGTCGTCTCAGCGTTGCGCGGAGACTTGCCGCGCACCTCGACCTTCACTGCGACATCCGTCTCAAGCGGCACGGATGCGCGGACGCCATCGCAGGGCGCATTGCGTATGGCCTTATCGCCGACGGTCCAATCGCAGCGTGCCCGCGCCGCGCCGGGCAGCGTGAGGGACACCGTCACATGGTCGGGTGCGTCGCCCGATTCGGGCTGAACTGGATGCAGGACCGCGTGGTCATACTTCAGGGTGCGGCTTTCAAAGCGCACAGGATACGGCTGGCGCGTCAGGCCGAATGTTTCGCGCCCGTTGTCACACTGGCCCGGGCTGAAACGCTTGCTCATGCAAGCGATGTAGGCGTCGCTTTCGCGCTTGAAGCGCGCCTGGGCGTCGACACCGGATAGCAGGCCAAAGTTGTTGACCACGCTCCAACGGATGGCCTCAGCTGCAACAGCTTGCGCCGGCAGCAGGCCAAGCAACATCGCTGCTCGACATAACAAGTTCCGCATCGTGCAAGGCCTCCGGATCGCGAGGGGCTGCGCTAGCGGAAATCTGCCCGCGGCTCAACCCGGCGCACAGGACGGCCGATAATGAGTGAGGTCATCGCACTTGATCGGGCAACTGGGCCGATGCCCCATACGACGCCGGCAAAGCGGCACTTGCGACGATGAGGAGCGGCCGGGAGGGAAGACGGCACAAGAGTGCCTTGCGCGCCTACTTCCGCCTGAAATTGACGGTCCCCCCAGGCCGACCAAACAGGTATCGTATCATCATGATTAGGCCTATTGGGGGATTTCCCCCGATGACGACTAGGGTTCGATGATGCCGAACAGCAGCGCTTTTGCGACGGCCTGATCGCGTGTGGCCGCTTTGAGCTTGGATTTGGCGCTGAACACGTACTTTTCGACGACCTTTGTCGTGATGCCGAGCCGGTTGGCGATCTGATCGGTGCGCAGACCAGCCGCCAGCCAGCACAGGCAGTCGCCCTCCCGCTTGGTCAGGCCGATCAACTCTTTCATGTGCTGGCGCCGCATCACCGTGTCGAGGATCGTGCAGATGGCGATAATGTCATGCTTGCGGCTTTTCCAATAGGCGCGGAACTGACGCCGCGGCACATCCACCGCCAAGCCGACCCCACCCACTGCACCCGTTGAAAAATGCGATGCTGGCAGCGACACGCCGACATCAAGACCGACATCACGCTCGATCTTCGCGCGCTCCCGGACGCGCCGTGACGGATGCCGCATGGCTTTGTCCACGTCCCAGAAGATGGGCCGGCTGTCGGCCATGCATTTAAGGGCGGTGCTGTCCTCATCGAGGAAGCGATCGGTGCCAAAGGCCTCGATCCAGGCGTGGGGATGATTGGTCTTGACCATCAGCGCCTTCGTCAATCCGCGCGCCTCGACATCTCGTTTGCTTGCGAGCGCGCCGTAGCAGATCGACGTCACGTCACGCTGCGCAAGCTCGTCCAGGCAGAGCGCCCAAAAGTCCTCAAGGGTAGCCGCACCATTCAGGCGCCGAGCCAGGTCGCTGACGAGGTAAGATTGTCTCTCGAACACGACGATACCGCCTTTGTTGCTTCTCGGTGTATTGTGTTCACCGCGAGGCCGCAATCTGACTTGCCAAGATCAACGCTTCATCCACCGTTGCCGACCGAACAGCGGAACGGCCGAGATCACCGAAGCGGCACTCCCGATGCACTATGGCCCACCCGCGCCGCGCCGCCGCTATGTGCACGAGGCCGACGGGCTTTGCAGCGGTCCCGCCGCCCGGTCCAGCTACACCCGTGACGGCAATGGTGATGTCGGCACGCGAGGCGCTGAGCGCGCCCTCGGCCATGGCGCGCGCGACGGGCTCACTCACCGCCCCATGCGCCTCGATCAATGCGCCGGGCACGCCGAGAAGCTCAGCTTTAGCCGCATTTGAGTAGACGACGAACCCGCGCTCCACGACATCCGACGATCCCGCGATCTCCGTCAGCAAACCCGCGATGAGCCCGCCGGTGCAGCTCTCCGCCGTCGCAATTTTGAAGCCCGACGCGCGGAACTGCGCGAGCAGAGCGGTGGCCGACGCGATCTGTGCTGGCGAGAACATCGGGTTTACTCCGCCCGCGCCACATCAAGGCGGTGCACCATGCCGGAAGATGTCGCCGTCAATGCTGGATAGCGCTGCAACACGAGCGGATCGTGGCCTGGTACGACGCGCTTGGCGTCGCCACCCGCTAGGGTTTGCAAGGTGGCATACCCCTTGATCATATCTTCGAGGTCGGCGAGCAACGGGAACGGCTTCTTCTTCTCGAACGTCTCGTAGTAGTGCGCGGCGTCCGAGGCGAGCACGACGGGGCCATGCGGCGTCACCACCCGCACCACCTGCAAGCCGCGGCTGTGGCCGCCCAGCTTATGCACGGTAATGCCGGGCGCGATTTCGGCATCGCCATCATGAAAAATCACGCGACCGGAGTAGACGTTCTTGACCATCTGGCAGACGTGATCGGCCGTGAACGGAAAACGCATGGCGTCGTGACACATGCACGGCCCCGTCGCGTAGGCCATTTCGGCCGCCTGCAGATGAAAGCGCGCCGCGGGAAACGCGTCGAGCGTGCCCGCGTGATCATAGTGCAGATGGGTGATGACAACTTCGGTCACTTTCGCCGCGTCAATGCCGAGTGTGCCGAGCGCGTTTGCCGGATTGCGCAGAATTGCGCGGCCTCGGTTTTTGGCCTCCGTCTCATCGAACCCGGTGTCGACGACAATCGTGCGCTCTGCGTTGCGGATCACCCAGACGAAGTAGTCCATGGGATGCGGGCTGTTGTGATCATCCGCGAGGATGAAACTTTCTGAGCGCGTGCGATTGTTGCGCTCGGCATATTTGACGGCAAGGATTTCGTACGCGTTCGACATCACTTCTGCTCCATGCCGCGCAACAAATTGATGATGCCTGAGAAGTCGGTATTGCCCGCACCCCAGGCCGCGTTGAGCGCGTAGAGCTGCGCCGCCGCAGCACCCAGCGGTGTGTTGGCGCCGGCAGCGGCAGCCGCCTCCTGCGAGAGCTTCATGTCCTTGACCATCAGGGCCGTGGCAAAGCCGGACTTGTAGGCGTTGTTGGCAGGCGATGTCGGCACGGGTCCGGGCACCGGGCAATAGGTCGTCAGCGACCAGCACTGGCCAGACGAGGTCGAGGCAACATCGAACAGGGACTGATGTGACAGGCCCAGCTTTTCACCGAGCGCAAAGGCCTCGGCGACACCGATCATCGAGATGCCGAGAATCATGTTGTTGCAGATCTTGGCCGCCTGTCCGTTGCCCGCATCGCCGCAATGCACGATCTTCTTGCCCATGCATTCAAGGACGGGTTTCGCCGCAGCAAAGGCCGCAGCCGAGCCGCCACACATGAAGGTGAGGGTGGCATTTTTTGCGCCGCCCGTGCCGCCGGAAACCGGAGCATCCAGTGTCAAGAACCCGGCTTTTGATGCCATTTCATGGGCGTTACGGGCACTTTCAACGTCAATCGTCGAGGAGTCGATCAGCAGCGCACCGGACTTTGCCGCCGTGATGACCTCGGTCCAGACACCGAGCACATGCTTGCCGGCGGGCAGCATGGTGATGATGATATCGGCCCCCTGAACCGCCTCTTTCGCGTTTGCCGCAACCCCGACGCCGCCAGCCTTAGCCGCAATGCGCGAGGCCTCCATCAGGTCAAAGCCGATGACGCTGTGCCCGGCTTTGACGAGGTTGGCGGCCATCGGGCCACCCATATTGCCAAGGCCGATAAATGCGATGCTGGTCATG
>JANMGQ010000172.1:0-37204 GCA_031374735.1 Hyphomicrobiaceae bacterium
GCATTGGGGCCTCGACGTCGCCATGGGCGAAGATGCCGCGAGAAATCGCATGGATCATGGTCCCGCCAACATCGCAGTGCTACGCCGCCGCGCCCGCGACCTCATCGCAGCCGACAGTGAGAAAGGATCATTGCAGATCAAATTGAAGCGAGCCGGCTGGGACGAGGCCTACCGCCTCAAGCTGCTGCGCCAAATGCGATAGCCCTAGGTGGGTGGGCGGTCGCACTGCCGATGTCTCTTCCTGCCCCATCACGTCGATGGCGACTGAGGGCGGGCGCTTTAACCCTTTTGCGCGAAGGCGCTCAGTGCGCGCACGTAATGCGTGTATGTATGTCCTGCCTCGACCGGGCCGGGATGTTCTGCAGCGTCCAGATCAGTGTCGGGGCGCTGCGAGCGGTCGAGAAAAGGTCCTGTGATGGGATGTGCGACCCCTGATGATCGTGAGCCAGGTCGCTGCCTGGGTGAAGGGACAGGATCACGGACCTCCCCTCCGCGGGTTTGACCCCGGACACGGATCGGACGGCAAACAACGCAGTCAACACGGACGGTGTGAACCGCCGACTGCCACCTACCCCATGCCCGCGGTTCATGCCGCCGTGACTCGGCCAATGTCATGCACGCTTTTCGAAGTGCATATACAGCCGATGCCATCCGATGGCGTCCGATGCCGACCGCCCTTCAGGCATACGACAGGGCGCGCGATGTACCCTGTTGCCCCCCTGTTGCCCCCCGTTGGCCCCGAGGCAGACATTCAAATTGAGACATTGACCCGAACAATAAGTGCTACACATTCTGTATTCAGAGCAAAATCGATTCACTTATTCTTCGGAGCGTCCCAAGCGTGGAGACAGTCACGCAGCCGGCACGCAGCCGGATTTTTTTCCTGCAGTGCGGAACAGGCGTAGGTTTTTGCGGCGCGCAAGATCGGGCGCGCAATAGGAGTGCCTGCGCGTAGGCTTCATGGCGGATTTGTCGCATCTGGGAAGCGCTGCGGCGTCTGGCTTCGCCGCGGTGGGCATTCGACACTGAGAGCCATTCGATGGTGGCGGCCAATCCGGTCGGCGAAAGAGGACGAGGAATGCGGGAAGCGCACGTGGCGACGTCGGTGTCGCCGGCCGACGAGATCAAGAAGACCACATGCTACATGTGCGCCTGCCGGTGTGGCATCCAGGTGCATTTGAAGGATGGTCAGGTCCGCTACATCGACGGCAACCGTGACCACCCCGTCAACAAGGGCGTGATCTGCGGCAAGGGCGCCGCCGGCATCATGCAGCACACGGCGCCGTCGCGCCTGCGCGCGCCTTTGTTGCGCGTCGGCGAGCGCGGCTCCGGCCAGTTCAAGGAGATCTCCTGGGACGAGGCGCTCAAGACCGCGACCGACTGGATGGCCGAAGTGCGCGCGCGCGATCCCAAGCGCTTCGCGCTCTACACGGGCCGCGACCAATCGCAATCGCTCACGGGCTGGTGGGCGATGCAGTTCGGCACGCCCAACTTCGCGGCCCATGGCGGCTTCTGCTCGGTCAACATGGCGGCGGGCGGGCTCTATACGTTCGGCGGCTCGTTCTGGGAGTTCGGCGAACCCGACTGGGAGCACACCAAGTATTTCATGCTGTTCGGTGTTGCCGAAGATCACGGCTCGAACCCGATCAAGATCGGTCTCGGCAAGCTGAAAAAACGCGGTGCCAAGGTCGTCTCGATCAACCCGATCCGCACCGGTTACAACGCCATTGCCGATGAGTGGATCGGCGTGAAGCCGGGCACGGACGGATTGTTCGTTGGCGCGCTGATCCATGAGTTGTTCCGCACCGAGCAGATCGATCTCGATTATCTCGTGCGCTACACCAATGCGGCACATCTGGTCATTCAGGATACGGGCGCGAAAGACGACGGCCTGTTCGCGCGCAACGCCGAAGGTAAAATCCTGAGCTGGGACAGAACCAGCAACGCACTTGCCGACGCCATGCGCACGGACATTTCGCCAGCCCTCGTGGGCGAGTTCACACTGCACGATGGCCGCAAGGCCGTGCCGGCGTTCCGCCTCATGGCGGAGCGCTATCTGTCGAGCGAATATGCACCCGAGACTGTTGCCAAAGAAGTCGGCACGACAGCCGAAACGATCCGGCGTATCGCAGCCGAGATGGCACATGTGGCGTTTAAGGAAACCGTCACGCTCGACATTCCCTGGACCGATTGGGCGGGGCGACGCCACGAGAAAATCGTCGGCCGTCCGGTGGCGATGCACGCCATGCGTGGGATCTCCGCGCATTCCAACGGTTTCCACACCTGCCGCCTCATCCACGTGCTGCAGATCCTGCTCGGCACCATCGATGTGCCCGGTGGCTTTCGCTACAAGGCGCCATTCCCAAAGCACGCGCCGCCTGGCAACAAACCGGCCGGCAAGCACGAGCAGATCAAGCCGAATACGCCGCTGCCGGGCATGCATCTTGGCTTTGTGCACGGTCCCGAGGATCTGCTGGTCGACACGGACGGCCGTCCCTCGCGGCTCGATAAGGCGTATTCCTGGGATGCGCCAATCGCGGCGCATGGCCTGATGCATATGGCCATCACGAACGCCGGCCTCGGTGACCCATATCCCATCGACGTGATGTTCCTCTACATGGCCAACATGGCCTGGAACTCGTCGATGAACATCGCGGCGACGCTGGACTATCTCACTGCGAAAAATCCGGATGGCACCTACAAGATCGGCAAGATCATCTACTCCGATGCTTATTCGTCCGAGATGGTCGCTTATGCCGATCTCATTCTGCCGGATACGACGTATCTTGAGCGCTATGACTGCATCTCCCTGCTTGATCGGCCGATCTCAGAGCCCAACGGCCCCGCCGACGCCATCCGCTATCCCGTGGTGAAGCCGGATCGCAATGTGCGCGGGTTCCAGGATGTGCTGATCGACCTCGGCAGCCGTCTGAATCTGCCAGGCTTCACCAATGCTGACGGCACGGCGCGATATCCAGGCGGCTATCCCGACTACATCGTCAATCACGAACGCTCGCCCGGTATCGGCCCGCTCGCCGGGTGGCGCGGCAAGGATGGCGACACGTTCGGCATGGGCGAGGTGAACCCGAAACAACTCGACAGATACATCGAGAACGGCGCCTTCCATTTGCATCACTTGAAGCCCGACCAGCGCTACTACAAGCACGCCAACAAGGGCTATCTGGAGTTCGCAAAGTCAGTGGGCTTCGTTGGCAATACCGAGCCGATCATCTTCCAGCTCTATTCCGAGACGCTGCAGAAGTTTCGCCTCGCGGCACGCGGCCACGGCGCCATCCAGCCGCCGGACAGCCATCGTCAACGCATCGAGCGCTTCTTCGATCCGCTGCCGTATTGGTACGCGCCGTTCGAGGGCACGATGATCGATCAGGCCGCATTCCCGATGCACGCGATCACGCAGCGGCCGATGGCGATGTACCACTCCTGGGGCTCGCAGAACGCCTGGCTGCGCCAGATCCATGCGGCCAACAGGCTGTACATGTCGCGCGAACGCGGCGCGGCGCTGGGCATTGTCGATGACGATTGGGTCTGGATTACCTCTCACATCGGCCGTGTGAAATGTCAGGTGAAGCTGATGGACGGCGTCAACCGCGACACCGTGTGGACTTGGAACGCCATTGGCAAACGCTCGGGCGCCTGGGCGCTCGACAAGGACGCGCCGGAGGCCGCGCAGGGCTTCCTGCTCAACCACCTGATCGCGGAGCTCTTGCCACCGCGCGAGGGCGGCTATCGCTACTCCAACTCCGATCCTGTGACAGGCCAGGCCGCCTGGTATGATCTGCGGGTCCGGGTCGAGAAAGCCTCTGCCGCAGAGCAGGGCGAGACGTCACCGCGCTATGAGGCGATCACATCGCCTGTGCCAGCACCGACATCAGCCGTTTCCAATTTCGGCCGCAGCTTCAACAAGGAACGCACATGACCGCGCTCCCGCAATCGACAAAGACCAAGCTCGGCCTCGTCATCGATCTCGATACGTGCGTCGGCTGCCAGGCCTGCGCGACCAGCTGCAAGGAATGGAACACCGGCGGCTACTCGGCGCCACTGTCGGACATGGATCCCTACGGCAAAGATCCGCATGGGGCATGGCTCAACCGCATTCACGGCTATGAAGTCGGCAACGGCGAAACATCGCGCACAGTGCATTTTCCGCGCTCGTGTCTGCATTGCGAGACGCCAGCATGCGTGACGGTGTGCCCGACGGGGGCCAGCTACAAACGCGCCGAAGATGGCATCGTGCTGGTCAATCCCGACACGTGCATTGGCTGCAAACTGTGCTCGTGGGCCTGCGCCTACGGCGCGCGCGAATACGACTACGCCGACGGCGTCATGAAGAAGTGCACCCTGTGCGTCGATCGCATTTACAACGAGCACCTGCCTGAAGAGGACCGCGTGCCGGCGTGCGTGCGCGCCTGCCCGACGGGCGCGCGCCACTTTGGCGATCTCGGCGACGCGACAAGCGACGTCTCGAAGTTGGTTGCCGAGCGCGGCGGGTATGATCTGCTGCCAGAAATGGGCTTCAAGCCGGTCAACAAATATCTACCGCCGCGCCCCAAGCGCGACGGCAGCACCGCCGCACAACCTGCGCCGTCACAGCCCGTCGCAATCGCCGATCCGACGTCCGCATTGGAGCGCGTCTTCGCCTGGGCGGATCGCACCCTGTCGCGCTGAAATGGCAGGCGAGGCATCGCACGTTGCGCTTACTCGATGATCGCAACGGCCCGCGTCCAGCCGCCAGAGGCGGCTTTCACTTTGACGGGGAAGCAGGCGACCGTGAACCCGGTCGCGGGCAGTTGCTCAAGTTGGCCGAGCTTTTCGATCTGGCAGTAGCCGATTTCGCGTCCGGATTTATGACCTTCCCAGATGATCTTGGCGTCCTTGGTTTGCGCGTAGCGCTTGGCCGTGTGGATGAACGGCGCGTCCCACGACCACGCATCCGTGCCAACGACGCGCACGCCGCGCGAGGTCAGATACACCGTCGCATCGCGCCCAAATCCGCAGCCCGTCGGCACATAGTCCGGCTTGCCGTAGCGCGCACCTGCGGCTGTGTTGGCGACGATGATATCGAGCGGCTGCAAGGTGTGGCCAATGCGGGCAAGCTCGGCCTCGATCTCGGCGGGCGTTACGACGTGGCCGTCTGGCAGGTGTCGGAAGTCGAGCTTCACGCCTGGGCGGAAAAACCAATCCAGCGGGCACTCATCGATGGTGATGGCGCGTTTTCCGCCATCCATGGTCGAGGCGTAATGATAGGGCGCATCGACGTGCGTGCCATTGTGCGTCGAGATCTGACAGCGCTCGAAGGCCCAGCCCTCTCCATCAGGCAGATCGGCCGGCGTCATGCCCGGGAAGAAGCTGCACACGCCGGCGGCACTCGCCTTATGCGCTTCGTATTCGATCTTGGGCTCCAACCCCGGTGGGTCTGAGGCGATGCCCGCTTCCAAGGGAACAGAGATGTCGATGATGCGTCGCGCCATAGTGGCCTCCGAAGGTGAGGCCATAGCGTAGCGCATCGGCGTGCGTGATCCAGCCCCGGTGCAGCTGGCATCGATACGGCGATCGATCCCACGTTGTTCCTGGCTTCTACCACGGTGTCACAGAACGGGCATCGTTCAACATTTTAGCCCGCAGCCCTCAACGCCGCGCGCTGATTGTGCTTTTGTAGGCCAACCAAACGTCGCAGCGCGCAGATCCATGGGCGATAGGTTCGAACGCAAACGCAATCCGTTCAGCACCGGGCCGACGGCTCGCGGGCTGGCGCACCTGCGCGGCAAGCCACCGCCGGAAATCATCGCCTGGGGCCTGAGTGCGCCCGCTGCCATCGGCCACAACAACGGCCCGCCGCTGGACGATGATGCACCCGGCTATGTCTGGCGACGCTATCGCTGGAAGACGGCCCATGCCGAGGTCTGGAAAACGCCGCCGCTGCCGATACTGAAATTCCGCATCGCGCGTGCGGACGCGGCCGGGCTCAGCTATCGCGATTACATGCTGACCTTGCTCGACACGGGCAGGTTCGCGCAAGCCAAGGATCGCGACATGGAGCGCACGGAGGCACTGACACTGATACGGGCCACATGGTCGGACGTGATCCCGCGTGTCGCGCCAGATAGCCCACGCATGCAGCGCGGCCTGATCCTGAGCAGTATGATCGCATGCCATGATGATGACAGCCGTCACTATCACAACCTCGTCCACATCGCCGCGATGCTGCGTGGTGTCGCAGCTCACGGCGCCACCGCGCGTGACCGCGACGCGCTCTCACTCGCAATCCTGTTCCACGATGCCATCTACGATGCCACCAAGAGCGACAACGAAGCTGCGAGCGCGAAGCTGGCGGCCCTGCACCTGACCGATCTCGGCGTTGCGCCGGATATGATCATGCGGGTGCAGACACTCATCCTGGCGACGCGTCACGGCGAACAGCCGCCGACGGAAGACACCGACATGGCTCTGCTGGTTGATCTCGATCTCGCCATTCTCGCGGCCTCGCGGGAGCACTATGCCGCCTACGCCGCCGCCGTGCGGCGCGAATATGCGCATGTGCCAGACGCAGCCTTTCGAGCGGGCCGGGCGAAGGTGCTGGCGGGATTTCTCGCGCGGCCGCGCCTCTTTACGACGCCCTCGCTCGTATCGCTGTGGGAGGTCAAGGCGCGCGCCAATCTCTCGGCCGAGATTGCCGACTTGACGTCGCCGCCATGAGGTTAAGTCTGCTCGCGCGCCGGCAACATGCGTTTGATCAGGCGATCCTTGAGGCCAAAGTGATGGCCGAGCACAAGGCCGAGATGGGCGCCAAGCGGCAGAAGCAACAGCATCGCACTCGCCACGTGCGTCCACTTGGCGATGACTGCGAGCGTCGGTGACGATCCAATCAGGTTTGGCAGATCAATCAAACCGAAGAGGCGAACACCAAAGCCACCCGCGAACACATAGGTAAGCCCGCTCAACGGCATGATCAGCATAGCCGCGTAGAGCAACTGTTCCGCTCTGTGAATGATGATTTTCTCGACCTCGGAGATCCCAGGCGCCCACGGCGGCAGTTCGCCGAAGCGGCGGTTGATCAGACGCGCCAGCGTGACGATCAATGCAATCAAGCCAATGGACTTGTGCCAGTTGTAGGATGTGTCCTGCGTCAGTCCGAGGAGCGTTCCATTGGCGGGCGTGCGCAGCATGACAGCCGCCGAGACGTACTGAAGCGCAAACAGCAAGGCGATCAACCAGTGGAACAGCTTGGTCAGTGAGCCGTAGCCACCGCTCGAGTTGATCAGTGCCATCGCAGTGTGTTTCCCGTGCCACCGTGCACGCCACGCAGGCGCGGGCACGTCGCGGCGGTTTCAGATGATCACTGAACGTGTGGTGTCTGACCAAAGGTCAGACACCAACAACATCAGCCTCACCACACGCCTGTGTTCGGCATCGAGCCCCAGGGCTCGGCTTTCGGCTTCGACTCGCCCTTCTGCAACAACTCGATCGAGATGTTGTCGGGTGAGCGCACGAAGGCCATGCGGCCGTCGCGTGGTGGGCGATTGATCACAACGCCGGCCTTCATGAGTTTGTCGCAGGTGGCGTAGATGTCATCCACCTCATAGGCGAGATGGCCGAAGTTGCGCCCGCCCGTATAGACCTCCGGATCGTAGTTGTAGGTCAGCTCCAGAAGGGGTGCGCGGTTTTCGAGCCCGCTCTTTTTGTCGGCGGGGCCGGCAAGGAAGACCAGCGTGAACTTGCCGGCGGGGTTGTCGATGCGGCGCACCTCTTCCATGCCGAACTTGTTGCAATAGAAATCGAGGGATTGCTCGAGATTGGTCACGCGGACCATAGTGTGCAGATAGCGCATGCGGGGCTCCTTCGCTGATGACCACGTGTGCCAAAGGATGGCTTGGTCCACAAGCTGCGACACAGTCGGGCACGCGCAAGCGACCAATCGCGCCTATCGCAAGCGGTGGCTGCCTGCGTACATGCGGCGTCGCCATCCGCAAAGTATCCGCCCCATGAACGCCGTCCTGTCGACTGTCGTGCCGGTGTTCGGTCTGATCACCATCGGCTTCCTGGCTGGTCGCACGCGCTATCTGTCGGACGCCGCGATCAAGGGTCTGCCGGAGTTTGTGTTCCGCATCGCCATGCCGGTCATGCTGTTTCGCACCATCGGCACGTCGCAGGTGCCTGAGGCGCCAGCGCTGTCAATCCTTGCCATGTTCTTTTCGGGCGTCGTGCTGGTCTGGATTTTGATGGCGCTGCTGACACGTGTTGCGTTGGGTCAGGGTCAAGGCGATGCGTCGGCCCTGTGCATGGGGTCGGCCTTTGCCAACAGCGTGATGATGGGGTTGCCGATTGCGATCTCGCATTTCGGCCCCAAGGCGGCGCCGATCATCGCGCTTGTCGTGCTGTGCGATACGGCGGCCATGTGGTTCGCCGCGACCTTGCATCTTGCTGCGGCCGAGGGGGCGGGTAAAGATGGCCTGGGTGCCATGATCCGCACGCTGATGTGGCGCATGGCGACCAACCCGGTCATTCTTGGTTGCGCTGCTGGGCTGCTCTGGCGTGTCACGGGCTTTGATATGCCGCCACTCGCCGACAGCATGGTGACGATGTTGGCACAGGCTGCGATTCCCGGCGCGCTCGTCGCGCTCGGCTTGGCCTTGAACAGCTATGGCCTCGCCGGTCAGATGGGCGCCGTATCAGCAATCACGGTGATGAAAATGCTGGTCATGCCAGCGGCCGCTTGGTTCGTTGGCACGCATGTTCTCGGCTTGCCCAAGCTTGAAGTTGGCGTGGTGACGACGCTTGCGGCTATGCCAGTCGGGGCCAATGCGTACCTGTTTGCGGCGGCCTATGATCGCCAACCCGCCGCCGTGTCAGGCGCTATTGCCGCCAGCACGCCGATTGCGCTGGTCACAGTCTCGGCCCTGCTGATCTTGATCGGCTGAGCCTCCACGCCGCTCACTCCCCAATCGCATGAACAAAAACCTCGTCATCCCGCACAAGCGCGACCGCTTCAGGTCGCGTGCAGATGCGGGATCCAGCGAGCCAGCGCGCGTCGCGCACATTATAGACCCATCTACACGGACCGCTTCGCGGACATATCGCGCTGGATCCCGCATCGGAACGCGGCCGAAAG
This sequence comes from Hyphomicrobiaceae bacterium, assembly GCA_031374735.1. GTDB lineage: Bacteria > Pseudomonadota > Alphaproteobacteria > Rhizobiales > Hyphomicrobiaceae > JABFRJ01. Next base: position 9,128 of record JANMGQ010000172.1, read on the forward strand.
AGGCCGCGTTTGTGCGGGCTGACGGTTCATACGATCGACCTGGTTCACACCCAGTCGTGATTTGCACGTGACCACGGCTCATGCGTCTAACCGGCTGCTGGGCAAATGGGGCCAACATGACACTTGAAGCGGTGGATTTGACACGCGTGCTCTGCGCCGAAACGGGCCCGCTGCTCGCCTTTGGCGGACCCTATTCGAACCTTCGGGCGACGCTGGCCATGCGCGCCGAAGCGGAACGGCTTGGCATCCCGCCACACCGCGTCATCTGTACGGGAGATGTAGTGGCTTATGCGGCCGAGCCCGAAGAAACCGTCAACGCCATCCGCGACTGGGGCTGCCATGTCATCGCGGGCAACTGCGAGGAGCAGCTTGGTGCGGGCGCCGCCGATTGCGGCTGCGGCTTTGAAGAAGGCACGGCGTGCGATCTGCTCGCCAAGGGCTGGTATCCCTTCGCCAACGCGCGTGTGTCTGAGGCGAGCCGCGTCTGGATGCGCGCTTTGCCGACGTTTGCGCGTTTCACCTTGGCTGGCCGCAGCTTCCTTGTGCTGCACGGCGGCACGCAGATGATCAATCGCTTCATCTTCGCCTCGCAGCGCGACGTGCTGTCGGATGAACTTGCCCACGCTGCAACGGACGTGGTCATAGCCGGCCACGCTGGCATCCCTTTCAGCCGGCGCATTGGCGCGCAGCTGTGGTTCAACCCCGGCGTCATCGGCATGCCCGCGAACGATGGCACGCCCGACGTCTGGTACGGCCTCATCACGCCGAGCGCCGCTGGCATCGACTTCGCGCTGAAGCGCCTGCCTTACGATCATGCAGGCGCCGCCGCTTCCATGCGCCGCTGGGCGCATGTGGACGGCTATGCGCGCACGCTGGTGACGGGTTTGTGGCCGAGCCTCGACGTGCTGCCGGAGGCGGAGAAGGCTGATACCGGCAAGCGCCTGCGTGGGCGCACGGTTTCGCTGGCCTCGGAATCGAAGCAGAAGCCCGAGCCCGTGCAACATGTGACGCCATAGGCGTACTAGACCGCTTGCTCGACGACAGCGTCGCGCCAGCCAATAGCGTCTGCCAAGAACGTCAGCCCGAGCGTTGCAAAACGCGCGCGTTCGGCGTTCGTGCGGCCGGAGCCGTGGCCGCCGCCTTCAAGCTCATAGTAGCGCGCATTCGTGTAGCCCATGGCGTGGAGCTTGGCTGCGAATTTGCGGGCGTGGCCGGGATGTACGCGATCATCTTTGCGCGTCGTCGCGATCAAGATCGGTGGGTAGTCCTTGCCTGATGCGGCGGTGTGATAGGCCGAGTAGTGCTGCAGATAGGCCCAATCCTCGGGCTTGTCGGGATCGCCGTATTCCGCGATCCAACTGGCGCCGGCGAGCAGCTTTGAATAACGGCGCATATCGATCAGCGGGATGGTGCAGAACAAGCCGCCGAAGTGATCCGGATAGCGCGTCAGCATGTTCGAGATGAGAATGCCGCCGTTGGAGCCGCCTTCGGCCGCGATGCGTTTCGGCACGGTGACGCCGCGACGCACGAGGTCCGCGGCAATGGCCGCGAAATCGTCGTGGCTGGTGATCTTTTTTTCGCGCCGTCCGGCCTCGTGCCAGCGTGAGCCGAACTCGCCGCCGCCGCGGATGTTTGTGCGCACGACGGTGCCGCCGCGCTCGAGCCAGAGCTTGCCGAGCAGGGACGAATAGTACGGCTGCTGCGTCACCTCGAAACCGCCGTAGCCGTTCATGTGTACGGGCGCGTTGCCGCTCTCCTTGACTGGGCCAACCTGCGTGTAGGGAATGCGCTCGCCGTCGATGCTGATCGCCTGATGTTGGGTGACCACGAGGCCGGTGGCGTCGAACGCGCGCGAAGCCTGTTTCATGATCTGCGGCGCGCGGCCCACCTCGATCAGCGACAGCGTCGGCGGCGTCAGCGGATCTTCCGATGTCATCACAAGCGTGCCGTCGCCTTCGCTCCACGGGCTATCGAGACCCGTGACGGACACGACGCCGCTGTCGGGCATTGCGGGCGGCTGGCTCTTGGTCCAGCCCGACGTGGCCCCACGTGATGCAGGCGGCGTCCAGACTTCGAAGCGGGGTTGTAGTTCGTCGAGAATGCCCAGGAACAGTCGACCATTGGCGAACACAGCGCTGCTGGTGGCACGCCGTTCGCCCGGTTCGTAGAGCGTCGCGAATGTGCGATCGCCCGCGAGGAACCGCGACAGCGATGTGCCGAGCAATGTGTCACCGGCATACGTCGTGTCACCAACGGTCCAGCTCTTGCGCAACGATATGACCATCCAATCGCCGTCGATCATGGGCATCGCATCAAGCGGCAGATCGATGGCGGTTTTCGGCCCAGTGATGTCGCCGTGCCAGATCCGAATTTCAAAGAATGTCGGCCGCTCGAAGAAGCGCACGCGCGGAGCCTCCCCCGTGCGATCGACCCAGGCGCCCACAAACATGTTTTCGCGCGTGGTTTCAAAAATGACCTTGGCCGATGCGATGTCCTCGCCGCGCCGCCAGACGCGCAGCGTACGGGCATATCCCGATGCGGTGACGTCACCGCCGAAGGCGCTCGACACAATCAACGTGTCGCGGTCCCACCAATCGGCATTTGATTTGGCCTCGCCGAGATTGAACCCGTCGCGCACGAACGTCTTGGTGGCCAAATCGAACTCGCGCATCACGCACGCGTCGCTGCCGCCGCGCGACAGCGAAATGATGGCCTGTTGCCGCTCTGGCGGCAGCACGTTGGCGCCAGCCCATGTCCAGTCCTCGCCTTCGGCTTTGGCGAGCGCATCGAGATCGAGGATCGTGTCCCAGTCCGGCGTGTCCGTGCGGAAGCTTTCGAGCGATGTCCGCCGCCAGAGGCCGCGCGGGTTCGTCGCGTCTGTCCAAAAATTGTAAATGTGTGCGCCGCGCCGCGAAATGTTCGGCAACTTGCCAGGCCTGTCGAGCAGCGTCGCGAGCGTATCGCAATCTGCACGAAAGCTGGGCGTGTCATAGGCCGCGAGCGTCTTCGCAGTTTCGGTATCAGCCCAGGCAACGGCCTTGGCGCCCGTGATGTCCTCAAGCCAGAGGTGGGGATCGTCATCGGGGGCGGCGAGGGTCGGCAAATGAGACATGACGTCGGCCTCCGTCAGTACAGGGGCGATGCCTATCGCATGGTCGGGACGACGGCAGCAATGTGCTGATGACTGCGATACCAGGCAATCGCATGAACCCGTCATCCCGCACAAACGCGGCCCCTTTCAGCCGCGTGCTGATGCGAGATCCAGCAGATGAGCGCGCGCAGCGCACGCTATAAAACAGTCAATGCGGACCGCTTCGCGGGCGTCTTGCGCTGGATCCCGCATCTGCGCGCGGCCTGAAGGGCCGCACTTGTGCGGGATGACGAGGTTTTTGTTCACCCGATGGCCCTGGACTGCGAACCGATTTGCCAGGGATGCAAGCGAGGGTGTTTGCGGTGTATGTGGGCGGCGGCCACATCTGCGCATCCTCTGGAACACAGTCACATGCCCGTCAAACTCGGCTTTATCGGCTTCGGCATCATGGGCGAGCGGCTCATGCGGGCGGCACTGGCGCACGACAAGGCCAACATCGTCGTCAGCGGCATCTATGATCCGAGCCCTGCGGCGGCGACGCGATTGCAGGCCATTGGCGCGGATATTCCAGCCTTCGACACCGCTGACGCGCTGATTGCGGCATCAGACTGCCTGCACATCGCCTCGCCGCCTTCGAGCCATCTCGACTATCTCGACCGCTGCGCCCGCGCGGGGCGTGCGGCGCTGTGCGAGAAACCGCTCGCAACCGATGTATCCGCGGCGACGGTGGCCGTTGCAGCGCTGTCGAGCAGCGGCGCTCGCGCGGCGGTGAATTTTCCGTTCGCCTCGTCCTTCGCGGTTGACCAGTTGCAGCACTGGTTGGACGAGGGTGTCATCGGCTCGCCGGAGCGCATCGACATCGAACTCGCGTTCGCGGCTTGGCCGCGCTCCTGGCAGATGGATGCCGTGAGCTGGCTCGATGGCCGGGCCGAAGGCGGCTTCATGCGCGAGGTTGGATCGCATCTGTTGTTTCTGTCGCGCCGTTTGATCGGGCCGTTGCAGCTGCACAGCGCGACGTGCGCCTACCCCGAGATCGGCCGCAGCGAGCGGCACGTGGAAGCAGATCTGGTCGCGGGCCCATTGCCGATGCGACTGTCGGGCGGCGTTGGCACGACGACGAAAGACGACCACAACACCTGGACGCTGACGGGCAGCATGGGCCGCATTCGCTTGCGCGACTGGTCGTTTGCCGAGCGCGACGTGGACGGCGTCTGGCGGGCGCCCGCTCACGCGATTGCGAACGAGAAGGCGCGACCGATGGTCCTCGCCCGGCAACTCGACAAGGTGGCTGCCATGACTCGTGGCAATCCAACCAACCTCGCGACGCTTGGCGAAGCACTCGAGGTGCAGACGATCGTCGAGGCGATCCTGCGCGCGTGAGCACAACGTCTTGAGCAAATTGCAAAAGGCCCCGCACGATGTGCGGGGCCCGATGCGTCATGGCGGGTGTTTCGATCAACCGCCGCGGCAGTCTTCGTAGCGGTCCCACCAGTGGCGGGCGCGATCCGGACGGCCGATCTCTTCGTTGTAGATCGCGCGACGGCGGAGGTCGCCACAGGCACTGCGTGGCGGGGCGGCGTAGTAGCGCGGGGCAGAGTAATAGCGCGGGCCAGCCGTGGCAGCGCCAGCGATCAGACCACCGATGACGAGGCCCGCGACGACGCCGCCGACGATGCGGCCGCGACGATCAGCGTTAGCTTCCGACACGACGGCCGTCGAGACCATCGCGAGGGCAAGTGCGCCGGTGATACCGGCTTTGGTAAAGGTTCGCATCTTTCTCTCTCCTGTTCACGACGCACCGCCGAAGGCGGGGGCAACCGTGGGTTCAACTCAGTGCCTGCCGCCAAAGTGGCCTGCAGGCAACGTGCATGCGTTCGATCGGCGACGCCGCCGGTAAAGAGCCTTACGGCTTAAGCCCCGGAACGGTTTCGCAACCCCACGGCTATTAATGCCTTCCACCATGTACAAGAGATGAATGATGGCAGATTTACGGACCTTGGTTGCCGGGATTGTGAATACCGATGGGTTAACCAAGGTGGATGGGCGGCGGTCATGAGCCAAGGATCACCTCCATATCTCGCCAGAGCTTGTCAAACGACGGGGCGCGGCGCGCAGCCTGGAGATCCATTTTGGAAACGAACCGGACTTGATCGACGCTCGATGTGTAGATCCCATCGGGCAAAATGCGCTTCGCAAAGGCCCCTTTCGCGTCAGCGACCTGCTCAGGGAATTCGATGACCGGGCAATCAGGCCTAAGATCCGGGTGGGCTGCCTGCGTCATGTTTGCGGCCAAAAACCAAGCCTCAATCTCACGCACTGCGAAAACGATCGAATGCCTCATGGCGTCGAACTGAGCTTGATGTTGCGCCTTGAGCTGCCGAACCAGCTCGGCAGGGCGGTCGTCATCGGCATCCATAAGGATCAGGATCGCAGCGGGTGCTGGACACGACCGCAATCGCTTGATCGCTATGGCCAAGGCGTGGCCCAATTTGATCGGGTCCAGCAGCTGATTTCTCGGCAGGCGGTGCGGCGGTAAGCACTTGATAAACTGCTCCGGCGCAATCACCACACCCATTCGACCGAGCAACTTCGGCACGGATGCCACCTCACCATGCCCTTCGACGATCGGGTAGATGGTCGCCATTCCACGCCTTTAGGAAGGAGTTGCGCCGGAGAGTTGGTTCAGGCGCAACAGCTCGCCAAGCGTGTACAGGCGCTCTTGCACCGTCTCCTTGCTGATGTCGTCGACAGGGGTGATCAACGTGTTGCCGTTCCTGCGTTCAACAATTCTGATGTTCTCGGCCGAAAGCTCCGCATGGTCGATCAGATCCGGGCTATGGGTTGAGACCAAGATCTGACGAAACGCCGAGGCTTCAACCATCGCATCCAAGAAAATTGGCAAGACGGCGGGATGAACCGCAGCTTCTGGTTCCTCAAGGCCCATTAACGAGCCAACGCCGTTTCGCGTCGACGACTGGAACAGCGCCGTCAGCGCGGCCGTCATCCGCAGGGTCCCGTCGGACACAAGGAATGGGGCTACCGGGAAGCTACCTTTTCCATCATCGGAGACCATGGTCGGGAACGACATGACGACTCCGGAATTGATCAATTGAACGTCTACCGTCACACCATCGAGCATACGAGCAAGATACGTATTGATGCGATCAAACCGATGGGGATCAGTCTGCTTCAGATGCCATAAGCAAACCGCAAGGTTTGAACTATCATCATTAAGGCCTCCGCGTTCCCCTGGAGGAACGGCTTGAGAGGCGCTCAGCTTGTCCAAGCGATAATCGTAGACGTCGAAGCCACCCAATGCCGCTGTTAATCTCTTAAACTCGGGGTTGACGGTCATGGCCACGGGGAGTGCAAGTCGGTCTGAGGCAATGTGCTCCAAGAACTTCAGCTCTGCAGACCGTTCCCCGAGTGTCCCTTCAGCCACTGTGAAGTGATGAACTCGCCCGTCATTCGCCGTCACTTTCGCATACTCATTGCGAACGATAGGCGTTGACTGATCATTTGATCCGACAATTAGCCGGTAGGCGGCGCTTACGCCAGAGTCGAAACAGATGTCGACGCCGACACTGACATCCGGACATTTCTGTCCTTTGATTCGACTGGTCGTGGGCACGATTGAGTTCAGCCCGTAAGCGCGCTCTAGGGCGACCTCAAGACTTTCTGATCCGACGGCATCGGCCAGAAATCTAATGGCTTGAAGAAAGTTGCTCTTGCCCGTTCCGTTACGCCCAACGAACACCGTCAAGCGCGACAGGTTCACATCTGTAGACGCGATGCTCCTGAAGTTCCTGATGGATACAGACGTGATGGTCGCGCGGTCCATTTTCATATGTAACATGCAAACCGTTGTAGCGTCACGCCACATCCGGGCCGATCATCTTCGCTGGCACGACGATGGCGTCGAATTCGTCGGCGGGGATGCCGTCTTTGATGGCTTCTTCGCGCAGGGTAGAGCCATTCTTGTGGGCGGTCTTGGCGATTTTCGCGGCGCGGTCGTAGCCGTATTTTTCCTTGAGCGGCGTCACCAGCATCAGAGAGTTGGCGAGACCTTTGGCGATGTTCTCGAGCCGCGGTTCGATGCCGACGACGCAGTTGTCGGTGAACGACACGGCGGCATCCGAAAGCAGCCGCACGGACTGCAGGAAATTGTAGGCCATCACGGGGTTGAAAACGTTCAATTCAAAGTGGCCCTGCGAGCCCGCGAACGACATGGCGGCATTGTTGCCGTGGATCTGCACCGCGACCTGGGTCAGCGCCTCCGACTGCGTCGGGTTGACCTTGCCGGGCATGATCGAGGAGCCCGGCTCGTTCTCGGGCAATGCCAGTTCGCCGAGACCCGAGCGCGGGCCTGAGCCGAGGAAGCGGATGTCGTTGGCAATTTTGAAGCAGCTCATGGCGACGGTCGTGATGGCGCCGTGCGTCATGACCATGGCGTCGTGGGCGGCTAGCGCCTCGAACTTGTTCGGCGCTGATGTGAAGGGCAAACCGGTGATGGCGGCGATGCGGGCCGCGACCTTGTCGGCAAAGCCCATGGGCGACGCGAGGCCGGTGCCGACGGCGGTGCCGCCCTGGGCGAGTTCCATCAGCAACGGTAGCGTCTGCTCGATGCGCAGGATGCCGTTGCCGACCTGATGGGCATAGCCGCCGAACACCTGGCCGAGCGTCACGGGCGTCGCATCCTGCGTGTGCGTGCGGCCGGTTTTGATGACGTCCTTCCAGGCGTGGCTTTTGACCAGCAAGGCCTCGTGCAGGCGACGCAGCGCGGGCAGCAGGTCTGTGTGCACCTGCTCGGCGGCAGCGATGTGCATGGCCGTCGGATAGGTGTCGTTCGACGACTGGCTCATGTTGACGTGGTCGTTCGGGTTCACGGGCTTCTTCGAGCCCATGACGCCACCCATCAGCTCGATGGCACGGTTCGAGATCACCTCATTGGCGTTCATGTTCGACTGGGTGCCAGACCCCGTCTGCCAGACAACCAGCGGGAAATGATCATCCAGCTTGCCGTCGATCACCTCTTGCGCCGCGCGCACAATGACTTCGCCAAGTTTCGGATCGAGTTTGCCGAGGCTCATGTTTGTTTCGGCCGCGGCGCGCTTGATGATGCCCAGCGCCCGGACGATCGACTTTGGCTGCTTCTCCCAGCCGATCTTGAAGTTGCCGAGCGACAGCTGCGATTGGGCACCCCAATAGCGGTCGGTCGGCACATGCTGGTCGGGAAAACCGACAACGGTCTCGGTGCGGGTGCTGGTCATGATCGTGTCGCTGGCCGGTGTTGAAAGCGGCCGTGCGTTAGCACGGACGGTCCAGGCGGGCAAAGCGGGTGGGCCATGGTTGGGTTCGACGACCGGTCAGGCGTTCCGAAGCTCAACACCGAGCGCCGCGAGCATATCCCAGAAGCCCGGAAACGTCTTCGATACACACTTGGGATTGTCGATCACGACGCCGGGAAGGCGCAGGCCAGCGAGAGCAAAGCTCATGGCGATGCGGTGGTCGTGCCACGTATCGATAATGGCTGGCGGCGCCGTCACGCGCTCAAGTGCGCCTCGCACGACAAGGTCATCGCCTTGTTCATCGGCCAAACCAGGGCTGAGCGCATTCAGCCCTTGGCTGAGCGCGCGAATCCGGTCGCACTCCTTGACGCGCAGATTCGAGATGCCGACAAAACGCACAGGCGTGGCGTTGAACGCCGCAAGCACGGCAAGCGTCGGCACGGCATCCTGGATCTGAGACCCATCGATCACGGCTGGCAGGTGCGGAAACATGGCGATGATGGCGCGCGATTTGGCATCGGGTTGCAGATCGCTCGCGACAGCCGGCGTCAGCGTCAGATGACCGCCAGTGATCGCCTCCGCCCCCCACACGTAGGTCGCGGCTGAGGCATCCGGCTCGATGTCGTAGGGCCTCGCCGCATAGCCCGTCGGTTCAATACGCCACGTCCGCCCACCCGTTATCTCGGCGCGCGCGCCGAAGTCGCGCATGAGCTGCAAGGTGATGTCGATGTAGCCGCGCGCGCCCACGTCACCACTGCCGGCAATCGTGACATCCACGGGATGGCTGCCGCAGGGGGCAAGCATCAAAATCGCCGAGACATATTGGCTCGATAACCCCGCATCGATGGACACCGCCGTGCCGCCGAAAGTCCCCGTGCCCGAGATCGTGACAGGCGGACACTGGGTCGGCGCATGGGCCACCACACCGAGCATGCGCAAGGCATCCACCAGCGGCTGGATCGGGCGCAGCCGCATATGCGCGTCGCCGTCCACGATGACAGTGCCGTCGACCAATGCGCAGGCCGCCGTCAGGAACCGTGTTGCCGTGCCCGCATTGCCAAGAAACAGCGGTTGCGTCGGAGCCCTCAGCCGACCCGTGCCAGTGACCGCCAGCGTTGTCGGGTCGATATCTTCGATTTCGACGCCCATGGCGCGCAGCGCCGTCACCATGTGGCGTGTGTCGTCACTGACAAGCACACCGCGCAACACGCTGCGCCCCTTGGCGAGCGCGGCGACCAGCAGCGCACGATTGGTGATCGACTTCGATCCTGGCACAGATGTCGTGCCGACAAGCGGCAACTTGGGCGGCACGATTTCGAGGCGAGGGAAGGCGAGCGGGGACATCGGCGTCTCGTCGGTGGCGGCGGATCGTTTCGGTGCTTGTGCACCACAAGCCGTGACGCGGGTACGGCTATGTTCGGCCGCGCGTCAATGCTGTGCTACTGTGAGCGCCATGACCTCTCCGTACCTGATCACGTCAGCCGCCAAGCCTATCGCGCGGCTTGTCCTCGCCCATGGCGCTGGTGCTGCCATGGACAGTGCGTTCCTGAACCAGATGGCCGAACGGCTTAGCGAACGCCAGATCGAGACCTGGCGCTTCGAGTTTCCCTACATGGCCGAGCGGCGGTGTGGGGGCAAGAAGAGGCCGCCGCCGAAAGCCGAGACCTTGCTCGATGCCTATCGGGCCGTTGTGGTCGACGCGAAAGCTGCGCCCCATCTCCCGCTGTTGATCGGCGGCAAATCCATGGGCGGGCGCATCGCGTCCATGGTGGCCGACGAGTTGTATGCAACCGGCGCGATCCTTGGCTGTGTCTGTCTCGGCTATCCTTTTCATCCCCCAAATCAGCCCCAGACGTGGCGCTTCACCCATTTGGCGCCGATGCGGGCCCAAACCCTCATCGTGCAGGGCGAGCGCGATCCCTTCGGCACCAAGGCCGAGATCGAAGACCTGACATCGCGGACGCCGTTGTCTGCGAGTGTGCGCTTTGCCTGGATCGGCGATGGCGACCACGATTTCGGCCCGCGCGGCGGTCAGGGCTACACGCGCAAGGGCAATCTCGACGTCGCGGCCGACGCGGTGGCCGGCTTCACCCGCGCGGTCACCAATGATTAACCACGCTCGTTGAGCGGATATTCAGCACCTTCGCTTACCGTGTTCACCAGACGACGGACGGTCGTCATGGAGGATACTGATGTCATCGCAAGTCGTACTCGCCGTGATCGGCGGCTTCCTGTTTCTGATCGGCCTGTGGATGGCCATGGCCTACAACCGGCTCATCATGCTCGCGCGGCGCTGCGACGAGGCCTTTGCCGACATCGACGTCTATATGAAACAGCGCCATGACCTCGTGCCAAACCTCGTTGAAACCGTGAAGGGTTTCGCTGGCCATGAGCGCGGCGTCATCGACAGCATCACCAAGGCACGCGCCGCCGCCGTCAGCGCCACCAGCGAGGCTATGCGTACCAAAGCTGAGACCATGCTGGGCACGGCCATCACGCAGATCGTGGCGGCCAGCGAAAACTATCCCGATATCGCCGCTTCAGCACACTTCATGCGCCTGAAGGACGAGATCGCCGATTGCGAGAACAAGATCGCCGCCTCGCGCCGCTACCTGAACATGGCCGTGCGCGAGTACAACGCGACTCTCGAGCAAATGCCGGCCAACCTCGTTGCCGGCGTGGCTGGAATGTCGGCCCGCGATTTCTACGACCTCGGCGCCAGCCGCGCGATGGTCGAGACGGCACCTGCGGTAAAGTTCTGAGACGACTAAGCCGACAGCCCATGTGATCATGCCATGTGATCATGGCCTCGCCCGGTTCGACCGTGCGGGGCCAACGCCGTTTCGTGGGGCAGCACTTGTCCGCTTCGATGGTCGACCGGCATTTCGAATTGCCACCCTTGATTGCTGATTCATATCGGCTTCGCCAATCACCCTATCGACAGACGGGGCTAAATCGGCGACCTCCCGAGCCTAGGGTCGAAGCCGGCTCGGGCCGGGCTGGGAATCGTGACGGAATCGCGAGCTATCGTGCGCATCATCTCAAATCTGTTCACGGCGTTGCCATCGCCGCTGAAACGCGGCCTCGTCATCCTGGCCGGGTTGGCCGTCTTGGTGTCCGGCGCCTACGCGCTGCGCGATGGCCCCATCAACTGGTACGAGGCCGAGTTTGGCAAGCGCCCGCTGCTCAAGGCACAGTCGTGGTATTATCGGCTCGACAAAACCATCGTCGAGGAGATCGCCAAGGTCCCGGCGGACGTCGTGGTCATGGATCACGCCAAGAACGGCGGCAGGGATGCACTGACGACCGCTGAGGTCGACCGCGTCCGCAAAGGGCCCGACGGCAAGAAGCGCCTGGTTATCTCTTACATGTCCATCGGCGAAGCCGAGGAGTTCCGCTACTACTGGAAGCCCGAGTGGACCGAGGCCGCCAAGAAAAACGACAAGGCCAAGATGCCGGTCTGGTGGAAGGCGGCCAACTGCGCCTGGCCTGGGGCCCACGCCGTCCGCTTCTGGGAGCCAGAATGGAAGCAGCTGATCTATGGCGGCGGCATGGACAGCTTCATCGGACGCATCGTGAAGGCTGGCTTCGACGGGGTTTATCTCGACCGCGTCGACATCTACGAGAATTTTAAAACGGAATTGAAGACCCCCGAAGAGCAGATGATCCGCTTCGTGACGGAGCTGGCCGCGACGGCGCGGCGGCTGAAACCCGGCTTCCTGGTGATCGGGCAGAACGCGGAAGATCTTCTGCGCTTCAAGCCTTATCGCCGTGTGATCGATGGGCTTGGTAAAGAGGACCTGCTGCACGGCGGTGGCGGCACGGGGGTGCGCAATGCCAAGACGGACATCGATTGGTCCTACAACCGCCTGAAGTTGCTGCTCCGCGATCGCAAGCCGATCTTTGCAGTCGAGTATCTGGTCACCCGCGACGCCATTGCCGAAACCAAGCTCGAACTTTTCAAGCTGGGTCTGGTGCCGACCAACGCCCACCGCAGTCTCGATGGGCGCGACCCGACCATGCCCGACCTTGAGGCAAAGGTCACCGCGGGCACGCCGGAGCACACCAAAACCAATTGTGATAAGACCAATTCCTGGTGAATGGTCTCGCTTTTTGCAGCCGCGCCGGGTTAATGTACGCTTCAGTTGAGTTCACAGGAGAGTAACAGGATGCGCCTACTGACGACCTTGGCCGCGGGAGTTCTCGCCGCCCTGTTCGCCGGCCCGGTTAACGCCCAGCCACGCGAAAACCCATTCCTGAAGGCCAAATCCTGGGCGTTCCAGCTCAAAAACCTCGGGCCCGAACAGCAAAAGAAGATCGCCGCATCGCCCTATGACCTCGTCGTCATCGACAGCGAACAGTTCCCTGAAGGCAGCGAAATTCCGCTGACCAAGGAAGAAGTCGCACGGATGAAGATCAAGCCGGACGGCTCCAAGCGTCTGGTGATCGCTTATTTCTCCGTCGGCGAAGCCGAGACGTACCGGTATTACTGGAAACCCGAGTGGAACAAGAAGCGGCCGGACTGGGTCGGCAAAGAAAACAAAGAATGGAAAGAGAACTTCCTGGTCAAGTACTGGGAGCCCGTGTGGCAGAACATCGTGTTCGGCAACCCGAACGCCTTCGCTGATCGCATCATGGCCGCAGGCTTTGACGGCTTCTACATCGACCGCGCGGATGCCTATTATTACTACGGCGACACCAAGCTTGCCCGCGATCGCATGTCGGAGTTCATCATCAAGCTGACCGGCTACATGCGCAAGGTGCGGCCCGACATCGCCATTCTCGTGCAGAACGCCGAAGAACTGCTCGACCGCCCGGACTATGTGGCGGCCATCGACGGCATCGCCAAGGAAGACCTGCTGTACGGCATCACGCACAAGGAAGAGCCGAACAAGAAGGCCGAAGTTGACTGGACGATGAACCTGCTGAAGCCGTTCCGCGCCCAGAACAAGGCCGTGTTCGTCATCGAGTATCTCACGCGCCCGGACTACATTGCGGATGCCTCCAAGCGGCTCACCGACGCGAACTTTGTCATGTACACGGGTCCACGTGGGCTCGGTTCGCTGGTCGAGCAGGGCCAGAATGGTGGCCCGCGCCGCGGCCCACTTGATCCGACACCTCCAGTGGCAACGGGTCCTGCAGCAGCTGTGCCGCCGCCCGGCGCCGCCAAACCCGGCATCGTCGCCAAGACAAAGGCCCGCATCGGCGAGACCGCTGACAAGGCCAAGGCCGCTGCCGCCAAGGCTGCCGCAAAAGTGAAGGCCGCTGTGAAGCCGGCGCAGCCTGCGAAGCAGAACTGAGAATTCGCAAAGACCAACGGCGGCCGCCCTCTCACGGGGGCGGCCGTTGTCGTTTCGGCCGACCCCGCCGCCTGCGGTGCGGGCGAAGCGGCCACTTGACCTGTCCAAACCAGGTCTTAAACCTGAGGTCTTAAACCCGCTTGACGCGGGCTGGGCTGGTTGACGGTTCAGCACATGCCTGTTGGAGCCAATGCGCATGAAAACGTCTCACTTTGCTTTGTTCTTTGCCGGGGTCTGGCTGGTGCCGGCGGTGGCCGAGGTCCGAGCCCAGGGCCGCAGTGAGGGTCGCAACATCGTAGTGATCGGGGCGAGCAACGCCAACGGCAAAGGAGTGGGCCGGGCAAAAGCTTACCCTGCTAAGCTTGAGGCCAAACTCCGGGCACAAGGCGTCCGCGCAAACGTCACTAACTCCAGCGCCAACGGCGAAACCACGGCAGACCTGCGTCGCCGCCTGTCACAATCCATCCCCAAGGGAACGGACACCGTGGTCATTCAGGCTGCCAAGCACAACGACCGTCGCTTCGGCGTCGATACGAAGTCGAATATGCAGGCCATCAAGCAGGAACTGCGCGCCAAGGGAATCACGGTGGTTGTCGCTAAGGGCGTTCGCCAGGGGCAGAAACAGAGTGACGGCGTCCACCTGACCAGCGCCGGCCACGATCAAGTCGCAACCGGCCTCGCGCGCCGCGTTCGGCAGGCACGCTGAACAGTTCTCTCCACGCCGTTGCCCGCTGAGATAAGGCACCGCAGGGATGTCGCGCGTCCTGTTGCGAAGCGGCGAAGTCTAAGTAAACTACTCCGCTGCCTCCTTCACAGCGCCTCGCTTTAGCGCGGGCGGCGCCGGCGACGCGGCGCCTTCGGCCACCGCGAGCGCGGCAGCATCGGCTTCAAACTGGCGCTCCAGTTCCTCAGCTGTCGCCAGGGCGACCTCGCGCAGCTTCTCCTCATCGTTGTAATGCGCATAGGCCTCAATGAGCCGCTTTTCATCTTGCGCGCGGAACGTCGCCACCGATTGAGCCGCCTGGCCTTCGGTGAACCCCAGTCCCTTCAACAGATCATGCGTCAGTTCCAGCGACGACGCGAACATCTCGCGACGTACCACCGTCACGCCGAGATCCATCAGCCGGTGCACGTGGTTGCGATTGCGCGCGCGTGCATAAATGGGAACGTGTGGAAAGTTGTGGCGGACCAGTTCCGCCGTGCGCAGCGATGCTTCCACGTCATCGATTGCGAGCACGAAGGCTTTGGCTTTGCCGGTCTGAGCCGCTTCGAGAATCTCCAACCGCCGCGCATCGCCGAAATAGATGGAAACACCGAACTTGCGCACGCTCTCGATATGCTCGCTGTCGATGTCGAGAGCCGTGATGGGGATTTTGCGTGCCCGCAGCACGCGCGAGACGATCTGGCCGAAGCGCCCGAGCCCGGCAATGACCACGTGCTGGTCGTTTTCCGGCAGCGCGTCGTAGACGGGTTGCGCTGCTGCGTCCGGTTTGAACAGTCGCTTTTCGAGATACAGGACGGCCGGCGTCGCCATCATGGACAACGTCACCAGCACGACACCCAGCGCCGCCTGTTCCGCTGTCAGCACGGCTGCGGCTGCGCCCGCGCCGAACAACACGAACGCGAACTCGCCGCCCTGCGACAGCGAGCCGGCCAAGCGTCGCGACGGCCGCGCGCCCAATCCGGACATGCGCCCGATGGCGTAGAGTACGATCGCCTTCACGGCGACGAAGGCGACCACCAGAGCTGCGATCTTGAACGGCGAGGTCAGCAGCATCTTCAAATCGAGGGACATGCCGATGGCCGTGAAGAACAGCCCGAGCAGCAGGCCCTCGAACGGTTTGATGTCGGCTTCGATTTCGTGGCGGTAGGTGCTGTCGGCGAGCAGCACGCCCGCGAGAAACGCACCGAGCGACGCTGATAAGCCCGCCGCTTCGCACAGCAGCACGACGACCACGACGGTGAGCAACGCCGACGCCGTCATGGCCTCATGCAGTTTGGTGGCAGCCACCCGCCGCAGCACTTGGTCGATAACGAAACGGCCGATGACGTAGATGGCTCCGATGGTCGCCGCCGCCTTGGCGATATCGAGGACGTCGAAATCTGGCCCCTTGGCGGCCGTCGACACGGCAAACAAGGAGGCCAACGCCAACAGCGGAATGGCCGCGATATCCTGAAACAGCAGGATCGCGAATCCGAGCCGGCCGTGACGCGCGGTCAACTCGCCGTTCTCCTCCATCACCTGGAGCGCAAACGCCGTCGACGACAAGGCAAGCGCCAACCCCATGAACAGCGCCGGCAAGAATTTCAGCCCCAGCAGCGTGCCGATGATCCCGAGCACAAGGCCTGTGACCCCCACCTGCACGCCGCCCGCCCCAAAGATCGACCGGCGCATGGCCCACAGGCGGTTCAGCCGCAATTCGAGGCCGATGAGAAACAGCAGCAGCACAACGCCGAACTCGGCGAGATGCAACACCGCTTGCGCGCTATAGAGGTCGCCAATGCCAAGCCCGGACGACAGCCCGCCGAGCCCGAACGGCCCAATCAGCACGCCGGCGATCAGATAGCCGAGGACGGTGCCGATGCGCAGCGCCTTTGCCAGCGGAGCCGCAATGGCAGCCGCCGCCAGAAACAGCGCAACGTGGGTCAACGTCAGTGAGGGCATGACAACCTGCAAACGGGGAGACGCCGCACCATATGGGCTCTTTCCGGAACGTTCTGAAGGGCTGGCCGGATGCGTCAACTGAATTCGCGCGCCAGCCACCGATGGCCGTGCATCGTCCCTTTGGCAGACTGTGGGGCCGTGCTAGGGAGCCGCGACAACCCTATTGCCTCCGAGGCCCGCCGTATGACCGCTCGCAAAGCAAGCTTCACCTACGAGGACATTTTGGCCTGCGGTCGCGGCGAATTGTTCGGCCCCGGTAACGCCCAGTTGCCGCTCCCACCCATGCTCATGTTCGAGGCGATCACCAACATTGCCGAGACCGGCGGCGCCCACGGCAAGGGTGAGGTGCGCGCGACCATGCGCATCGCCGGCAACCCCGCCAACGATTGGTTCTATGCCTGTCATTTCAAGGGCGATCCCGTGATGCCGGGCTGCCTCGAACTCGACGCCATGTGGCAGCTGACAGGCTTTTTTCTCGGCTGGCTCGGGCTGCCTGGCCGCGGCCGCGCCTCCGGCGTCGGCGAGGTCAAGATGCTCAAGGAAGTGACGCCCGACATCAAACAGATCGAGTATGTCATCGACATCAAGCGTGTGATTGCGCGCAAACTGAAGCTGGCCGAAGCCGACGGCACCGTCCTTGCCGATGGCGAGGTGTTCTGCACGGCGAAGGATATGCGCGTGTTGCTGAAGCCGGTCGACTGAGCGCGATCCGATTTCATACCGGCGGGCAGAATTTCTAACGTCTCACATCCCAACGACGTCATCCCGGAATACGATCACGCGGCCTGCGTGATCGCATATCCGATACCTTTACCTTGGTCCGCATGGCAAGAGTGCCTAACTACGACAGGTGAGGATCCCGGAGATGTCTGCCGCGCCTAGGCGCGACGGGCATTCCGGGATGACGATGATGGGTGGTCAGTCACAAATGTTGGCCGCTGGAATCACCCCTACTTAGCCGGCTCGCCTTCGACCAAGTCGACGCGCTTCTTCGCCAGCTGTTCGGCCTTGGTCGAGGGCACCTTGAACTCCCAGCCCGTGGTGCGGGCATTGAGCGCGTCGGCCGCTGCTTTGGCGGCACCCTCGCCGGCAGCGGAGACCGAGATCCAGTGCGCGTCGCCGTCCTTGCGCAGGCGCAATGTCGTCACGAGGCCCTGATCACCCTTGAAGGTGACAACGGTGGTCGCATCGGCGGTGGCGGCGGCCTCGAGCTTGCGCACATCTTCAGCGTCGATGTTGGCGGCCGCGCGGATGAGCGTCTCTGCGGCGTTCGCGTCCTTGAGCTTCTTCCCCTCGGCCGGGAATGCAACGAAGGCCGATTTGCCATCCTTACGTTCGATGTCGAGTTTGTCTTCGCCGGGCACCTGCACCGACAGCTCCGTCACTTTCGCGCCGTCGTGCTGAACGATCTCCGGCTTGATCCAGCGGCGGATCTCCGTCGCGATCTCCAGATCCGCGTTGGCGAGCCAGGTCTGCGCGTCCTTGCCCGAGCGGACATACGTGCCGCCTTTGCCCGAGCCAAAGGCGTCCCATTTGCGTTTGCCGAGCACAAGATCAGCTAGCGGAGTGCCCTTTTCGTCGAGCACGCGCAGCGCTTTCGACTTGGCATCCTTGCCTGCGGGATCTTCGAGTTCCAGCAGCGCGTAGCGCTCGGGATTGCGCGTCTTGGCCTCGACGAGCTGGGCCTGCGCAATTTTGGTCAGCAGGTCACGGACCGGCGCGATCTCGGCCAGATAGCCTGCGCGCTCCTTGATGCCCCACTTGCCCCCTATCTGCACCAGCGTCAGTGCGCTCGGCCCCGTGCCGAGCACGATCGAGCCGATCTTTGCGTTGGCCGTCAGGCTCGGCGCGAGCTTGGCACCCGTCGCGCGCACCTGCGACCATGGGTTCGCGCTGGCATAAGCGATAACGGCCGCGAGGCTGGTCGCGACGGCGGCGGCGGCAGTGAGGACGAACGTGCGCGGTTTCATGTGGATCTACCGATATTGGGTGCCTGTTGGTGTCTGACCTCGGTCAGACACCACAACGAATGGGCAGCTAGTGCAGGTGTCTGACCAAAGGTCAGACACCAACGCGCCGTCGGCGACGGGCATACCAAAGCCCGGCGGCGCCGATCAGCAGCGGCACGAAGGCGATGTTGAAGAACTTCAGCCAGCCATCGAGACGATCGATGTCCTGGCGCATGGCGAGCTTCACGTCGCGCAGTTTCTTGCGCGTCGACAGGAGCTCTCCGCGGAAGCCCTCGATGGTCGCCTTGTCCTTTTCGGTGATCAGCACGCTTTCGCCGTCGGCACCCTTTTCGAGCTTTGACAGCTGCTCAGTGACCTCTTTGACCTTGTTGGTCAGCACCAATTCCTCGGCACGGAACTTCTGCTCGGCATTGGTGCGAATGCCATCCACATAGGTGAACGGACGATCCGAAACGCCGCGGCCGCGCAACGAGATCAGCGCATCCGAGCCGGAGAGATTTTCCAGCGCGCCGACGACGAAAGCCGAGTTGTGGGCGTGCGGCACGGCGATCTGCTGGCCCATCATCTCGCGCACCTGTACCCAGAACTGATCCTGCAGCATGTCGGTGTCGGCGATGATGATGACGTTGACCTTGCCGGCGGCTTTGTGAGGAACGGCAGCGGCTTTCGGCTCTTCCTTCTTCGCTTCGTCCTTCTTCGGCTCGTCCTTCTTGGCGGGATCAGCCGCCTTGGCAGGATCGGCGGGTGGCGCGTCTGCCTTTGGCGCTTCTGGGAAAGCTGACTTGGCATCGCCCGAGATGCGCGCCGCAAGCATCAGCTTTTTCTTTTCCGACTTGAAATCGCGCAGCAGGCCCGGCGCGTCCGGCATCATCGACACCTTCTCGGCCGCGATTTGCATCGCGTCTTCGCTGGTCTGCAGGATCGGCGCCACTGTCGTGGCCGCCCCCTCGACTTTGGTGAGCACGCCCGCACTCGCCACATTGATTTTCTCGACGCCGGCCGACAGCACATCGCGACTGTCGAGGTTGCGCTTGTCGAGGCCGATCCAGGCGACATACTGCGTCACGCTTGCACCGCCGCGACCGCCGAACTGCACGCGGCGTGCGTGCGTCTTGTCGCCGGCCACTTTGCTGCCGTCGAAGGCGATGCCCCAGGCCGTCAGGATCTTGTCGAAGTCGCCAAACTTCGGCGACTGCGGCGGCATCATCATGCCGCCCATGTTGCGGCCCTGCGTTTCCGCCACGGGGTCGACGAAGGCAAGTATCTTGCCGCCGCCAAGCGCGTATTGGTCAATGGCGTACAGTGCGCTCGCAGACAGGCCCTCCGGCTGCACGAGCATGACCACGTCGACGTCCTTCGGGATCTCCTTGAGGTCCTTGTCGAGCGTCTTGATCTCGAACACGTCTTTCATCTGGTCGAGGATCATCTGCGGCGGCTTGGGTTGGCCGCGCATGCCCTGCATGGGGTCCATGCCGCCTTCGAGCGGGATGGTCGACAGCATGCCGATGACGCGCTTTTTGGGATTGGCGAGCACGTAGATCATGCGCGTCACGTCATATTCGATGAAGCGCTCGCGCTCCTGCGTGAACAGCGGGATCGACTGTTCGTTGTCGGTCGAGTTGGTGCCGTGCAGGCCGAAGTAACCCTGGTCGCCCTCCTGGTTCAATGCAATGCCGCGAATGCCGGCTGCATCCGCGCGATCCTGCGCGTCTGAGAACGGCTCGGGGTCATAATAGGTAACGCGCAGTTTTCCGCGCGACAGCGAGCGATATTGCTCCAACAACGTGCGCACACGCTCGAACGATTTTTGATACTGCGGCGCGGCGTCGCCAAGCTTCTTCGAGAAGTAGACCTTGAGGTCGATCGGCTCGTCGATGTTGGCGAGCGCACGTTTGGTGCCGCCCGAGATCGTGTAAAGGCTCTCCTTCGTGAAATCCGCCCGCCAGGAGCGCAGCGCGTTGGACGCGAACAGGTTGACTGCGAGAAAAGCGAGTCCCGCTAGCGCCAATCCTGCCCAAGAGAGCGTGCGCTTGTTCAGCCGGCTCACGTTGCCGGCGGCACGATCGACCCAGGCGTTGGCGACGGTGCGGGCTTTGTCGATTGAAAACTGCGAATTCTGGGACACGTCGGTCTCCAAGTCCTGTCTACTTTCCCTCTCCCCCTGCTTCAGGGGGAGAGGGTGCCCGAAGGGCGGGTGAGGGGCAGCCACTGGCTCGGTCTAGGGCCCTTTCCGCCCGCGTGCGCGGCAGCTGCCCGTCATCCGGCCTACGGCCACCTTCTCCCCCAGAAGTGGGGGAGAAGGGAAGTTTAGGCCGCTTTCTTCTGGTCAAGGATGATCTTGTTGGCGAACAGCGAGACGCCGATCACCGAGGCATAGAAAGCGATCGCCGGCAGGCTGACGATGCCCTTCATGAAGTCGTCGAAGTACGACAGCACGCTTAGCGACTGCACAGCTGAGATCAGCACCTGCGGCGCCCACGCGCGCAGGGCACCAAGCACCAGTTCATAGCCGCTCATGACCATCAAGAAGCACACGAGCGACGACACGATAAACGCGATCACCTGGTTCTTGGTCAGCGCTGAGATGGCCGAGCCAATGGCCAGGAACGCGCCCGCCATCAGGAATGAGCCGATGTAGCTCGTAAAGATGATGCCGTTGTCGGGCGAGCCGAGGATGTTGACCGTGATCCAGAACGGGATCGTCAGCAGCAAGGCCACGCCGATGAACGCCCATGCCGCCAGGAACTTGCCGATGATGGCCTCCCAGGCCGTGACCGGCAGCGTCATCAGCAGCTCGATGGTGCCGGATTTGCGCTCCTCCGCCCACAGTCTCATCGCGATGGCCGGCACCAGCATCAGGTACAGCCACGGGTGATAGGTGAAGAAGGCGACCAGATCGGCTTGGCCACGCTCAAAGAATTGCCCGACATAGAATGCAAACGCCCCCGTCAGCGCGACGAAGATGATCAGGAACACCATCGCGAGCGGCGTCGCAAAGTAGCCCGCGAACTCGCGTTTCGCGATGATCAGGGCCATGTCGAGGGTTTTACGCATTGTCTTTTTCCAGCATCACTTGCAGCGCGTCGAGGACTTCGTCGACAATGAAATCAGGAGCGCGCTCTATCTTCTTTCCGCGCCGCGCCTTCACGTCCAGCGCACGGATCTGATTGCAGAGAACGACGCCTGTCGACTTCATGCCGCTGGCGGCAAGAGGGACCGTGAACCCGGCAGACCGCGCCGAACCGCCACCATTGGTTATTGGGCAGATCAAGGGCAGGCTGACGCGGTCAAATCCGGACTTCGAGACCACCAGCACCGGCCGACGCCCTTGCTGTTCATGTCCTCGGGTCGGCTCCAGATCGACCAAGTATACGTCGCCCCTCTTGATCATATCTCCTCACGCCCCATCCGCGGCGCATCGATCCATTCCTGCTCTTGCGGCGAGATCGGAGCATTCGGGTCGCATAAGGCCATGCGTTCTTCATAGCTCAAACGCGGCTTACACTTGACCTTTGGCGTGATCACCACCTTGTCACCTTCGACGACGATCGACACCTCCGACTTCGAGGCCAAATTCAACGCCTCAAGCACGGCCGGCGGAATGGCGACCATCGTCGAGCCGCCAACCGTGCGGAGCTTTGCGGTGTGCATCAGAACCTCCAAGTTATATTTTGATATAACATGATGTCGGCCCTTAAGCCACCCGCGCCGTATCGCTCGTCGTCAAATGCCGAAACATATCGTCGAGCGTCTTGGCGTTCGGCGCGCGCTTCATCAGATCGGCCGCCGTACCGTCGGCAACGATGCGGCCCTTGTTGATGACCACGGCGCGCGAGCACACGGCCTCGACTTCTTCGAGGATGTGCGTCGACACGATAATCGCCTTTTCCTTGGCCATCTCCTGGATGAGCAGGCGCACCTGATGCTTCTGGTTGGGGTCGAGGCCGTCTGTCGGCTCGTCCATGATCAGGACTTCAGGGTCATGCAGGATCGCCTGCGCGATGCCGACGCGGCGCTTGAATCCTTTCGACAGAGTCTCAATGCTTTGGTTCAGCACCGCTTTCAGCGTCGTCCGCTCGACGGCCTTGTCGACGCGTTTTTGTGCCTCAGTCCCGCTGAACCCGCGCACGGAGGCAATGAAGCGCAGAAACGCCAGCGGTGTCATGTCGGCATAAGCAGGCGCACCCTCGGGTAGATAGCCGAGCTTGGCCTTAGCGGCGCGCGGATCGTCCTGCACGTCGAAGCCGGCGATGCGTGCCGCGCCCTCGTCGGGCTCAAGAAAGCCCGTCAGCATCTTCATGGTCGTCGATTTGCCCGCGCCATTGGGGCCGAGGAAGCCGAGCACCTCGCCCTTGGCGACCCGCAAAGTGATCCCGTCGACAGCCGTCAGTGCGCCAAAGGATTTGCGCAGGCCGTCGGCTTCGATGAGAGCCGCCATGCTTAAATTGACCTCGACGTCAGGGTTGCTCAAGCTGTTCAGTGGGCTTGTCGGCGCGCGTATTTCGGAGAGGTCATTGGCACTTTCAAGGGGGGAGTGCCAGAAAAATCGAGGCATCCAATCCGCGCGGCGCAAGCCTCGGTGGGCGAACGGCCGCAGTGGTGCTTCAAATTTTTGGCGAAGGTCTAGCTTGCCATTCATGGGAAATTAGGCACATTACAGCCCGCACTGGAGCAAACTTACACCCAAACGCGCGGATATTTCCCAAGCGTTGAAAGTGTTCGGCCGAGTGCACTGCGATTCTAGCCAACTCTGCCTGCAACAGGGGACTACACCGTGACCTCCATCGCCGATCTCGATATCTTCGCCCGTGTAGCCCGAACTGGCAACATGTCTGCCGCTGGCCGCGAAATGGGCTTATCCCCGGCTGTGGTCTCAAAGAGAATATCCCTGTTGGAAGAAGAGGTTGGAGCACGTTTGTTCCAACGTACAACGCGCCAGCTGACCCTGACTGAGACCGGCGAAGGCTATTACAAGCGTGTCGTCGACATTTTGAACCTGGTCGAAGAAGCCCAGGATTTCGTCTCACGCCGCAACACCAAGGCCCGTGGCGTGCTCAAAGTCACCGCGCCGACCACCTTCTCGCGCCTGCACATGGCGCCGTATCTGTCTGATTTCCTTGGCCGCTTTCCCGAGATCGAACTGGACCTGCACCTGACTGACGACTTCGTCGACATCATCAGCCGCGGGTTCGACGTTGCGATTCGAATTGGGGAGCTGCAGGACAGCTCGCTCGTCCAGAAGAAGCTCGCCAACGACACGCGCGTCATCGTGGCGTCGCCCAAGTATCTGGAAAAGGCCGGCAACGTGCCGCAGACGCTGGCTGACCTCGACTTCCACAATTGCCTGTCAGCCGGCGCACAGGAATATTGGCGCCTCCAGGGGCCGGACGGCCAACATCAGATCCGCGTCAAAGGCAACATCCGCTCGAACTCGGCTGAGCTCGTACGAGATGCTCTGTTGGCTGGCCTCGGCATGGGACTGCGCTCGATCTGGGACGTCGGCGCTGAAATCAAGAGCGGCGAACTCAAGGTCGTGCTGCCGCAGTATCGCGGGGCTGACACTGTGGCCATCTATGCTGTCTACCCGTGCCGCGATTTCATGCCGACCAAGGTCAACGCTCTGATCGATTACCTCTCGGCGCTTTATGGCGCGGAAGGCTATTGGGAGCGGGGCCTCGATCATGCCACGATCGCAACTCTCGATATCGCCGCCAAGGCTAACGGCAAGGCACGATCGGGCTTGCGCGACGTCCGTCAACCTGCCGCGTGACATAACGGCTTTTCCCAACTTGCAGCACTTGGTCGCGTCCGCTTCGGCGGGCGCGAATGGTAAGTGTGTACGTAGATGATCGCCGACTTCGGAGCCTAACCCATGCGCCTGTTGTTTGCCTTGACTGTAGCCGTAGGCATCTCCTCGACCGGAGCGTTCGCGCAGGCAGCGGGTGATGCGGCGGCGGGTGCCGATGTGTTCAAAAAGTGCCGCGCATGTCACCAGGTTGGTCCCGACGCAAAGAACGCTGTCGGTCCTATCCTCAACGGGCTGTTCGGCCGCAAATCTGGCACCATCGAAGGCTTTGCCTACTCGGATGCCAACAAAGACGCCGGTGCTAAGGGCCTCGTGTGGACAGAGGAAATGTTCGACAAGTACATCACAGATCCGCGCGCCTTCATGCCGGGCAACAAGATGGCGTTCGTCGGCATCAAGGATGCCGATGACCGCAAGGATCTGATCGCGTTCCTGAAGGCGCAGAAGTGAGTGCCCTGAAACAAGCGCTCTATGAAATAAGCGCCCTGTTGCGCCTGCGGCCGCCTGCGCTCTCCTGAGACTGGGCGGATCCGGCCCCAGCCTGCTACGCGACGACCCGCTCGTGGTGGACCGCGCGACAGTCCATCTCGTAGTCGAGAATGTTCACCGGCGGGCGGCAGTAGTGCCACGACACGCCATGCTCGGACGTGCCGCGGCGCACGAGTTCGTCGGCAACAAATGGATAGATGTCGTAGACCGTGTAGGCATGCACGGCTGTGGTGTCACGCCACGAAAACCCGAGCAGGCTCATGCGGCGCTCCATTTCACCGAGAACCGCCTGGGCCTTTGCGCGCATGCCGTCTGCCGTCGTGTCTCCGGGTCGGACAACAAAGGCGCCATAACTGCCCTTGCCTTCCGGCGCCTCGCCGCTTCCGGCCACCACGAATGACGGCTGAGCCGAGGGATCAGGCAGCGTGTATGAAAATGCGTGGAATGCCGGCTCTGCGGGCTTGTTCATTTCCGGGCACACATTCGAGCGCGCGACCGGGTTTGATTGTGTTGCGTCGTCGTAGAGCCCCCAGTCCGAGAGTGTTTTCACATAGACTTGGTTGAAGGCGATGAACCCCGCTTCCGTGAAGGGGGCGGGCGAGCGGAGTTCACAGGCTGCAAACGCGGTGTAGGGGCGTCCGGCAGCGTCGAGAATGGCTGCGATGCGTCGAAATCCGTCCACCAGCGGGAGCGGCCTTTGAAAGAGGACGCGTTCCAGCCGGTAGCCGGGTTCAGCGGCAACACCGCCGGAGTATTGGAACACGGCCGGGATATAGCGATATCCGCCGGGGGTGAAAACCTTGGTGCTCATGGGGACCTGTGCGCTCGCCTGCTGATGCCGTGTTCCGACAGAAGGCCACCCCGCATCCTATTGCGCAAGCGCCTCGCCGCGACAGAAGGGTTAAGCATCCTGCGTGTGGGAATGACTGAGGTGTGCACGACGCAATTTTGTCGAGAGGCAGCGCGCGGCAAAACGCAAATTGGCCGGGATGCGATCCCGGCCAATCGTTGCATGCGGGCAAAACGCGCTCAGCCGCCGGCGGCTTTGCGGACTTCCTCGGCGAAATCTTCTTTCTTCACGTCGATGCCTTCGCCGAGCTGATAGCGCACGAAGCCCGTGCACGTGATCGGGCCGCCGACTTTGCCTTCAGTGTCCTTGATGGCCTGGGCGACCGTTTTCGAGTTGTCGATGGCAAAGGGCTGGTCGAGCAGGCAGCGCTCCTTGGCGAGGCTCTTCAGGCTCGATTGGAAGATCTTTTCGAGCACTTCGGGCTTCTTGCCGGCGTTCTTTTCTTCCAGGATCGCGCGTTCACGAGCGAGGAAATCAGCAGGCAGGCTCGCGAGGTCGAGCGACAGCGGGCTGAAGGCGGCCACGTGCATGGCGATGCCCTTGCCGAGCGCATTCAGCTCATCGGTGTTCTTGCCGTCCGACTGCAGCGCGACGAGAACGCCGATCTTGCCGAGGTTCGGCTTCACGGCCGAGTGCATGTAGCCGCTGACCACGCCCGCCTTGACCGACATGGCGGCCGTGCGGCGCACGTGCATGTTTTCGCCGATGGTGGCAACGGCCTCTTTGACGGCAGCTTCGACTGAGATGGTCTTGCCGGGGAAGTGGGCCGCAAGCAGTTTGGCGATCTCGCCATTGGCGGCAGGTGCGAGCGACACGACCTTGCCGACAAGATCCTGAAATTGGTCGTTGCGGGCGACGAAATCAGTTTCGGAGTTGACTTCGACGACGGCGCCTTTGGTGCCAGATGCGGTCACGCCGATGAGGCCCTGAGCCGCGACGCGGTCGGACTTCTTCTCGGCTTTGACAATGCCCTTCTTGCGCAACCAGTCGATGGCCTGCGTGATCTCGCCCTTGGTTTCGACAAGTGCGTTCTTGCAGTCGGACATGCCGGCGCCCGAGCGCTCGCGCAGTTCCTTGACGAGGGCGGCTGTGACTTCTGGCATGGGGTGTTTCCTTGTGAGGCGGCCCATTTCCGGCGCCGAGTAATCAGGTGCGCGTGATCGAATCAAGATCGCGGTGTCTGACAGACATCAGACGCCGGCGTAACGCGCGCTCGATGTGCACCAAGTGGCCGTGAAACGGCTGTTGTGCAAGGTGCCTGTTTTGTCATACGCCTGTCGTGACAGGTGCCTGACCGAGGTCAGACACCACACTTAGACCACGCTCAAACCGCTGTGGCGGCAACGAGCTTCTTGGCTTGCTCGATCCAACGGTCGCGCTCGACTTGGCCTTTGATGCGGATCGTGCGCTCAAGCAACTGCGTGTTGTCGGCATCGAGTTCGGCGATCTGCCAGAAGTGGAATACGCCGACGTCGTTGAGCTTTTGCTCGAGCTTCGGGTTGATGCCGGTGACGCGCTTGAGGTCGTCGGCTTCGCCGCGGGCTTCGTCGATGCCCTTGAACTTCTGAGGTTTGCCCGGCAGGGCTTCCGCTGGCGGGTTGTCCATGGCGCCGATGTCGACGCCCGATCCGGCCTGGCTGCGCTCAATGCCGTCGATGCAGGCCTGGGCAATCAGGTCGCAGTACAGCGCGATGGCGCGGCCGGCGTCGTCGTTGCCGGGAATCGGGAAATCGATGCCGTCAGGATTGCAGTTGGTGTCGATGACGGCGACGATGGGGATGCCGAGCTTCTTGGCTTCAGCGATCGCGATGGCTTCTTTGTTCGTGTCGATCACGAACAGCAACTCAGGCAGGCCGCCCATTTCCTTGATGCCACCCAGTGACTTGGTGAGTGCGTCGCGGTCGCGGGTGAGTTCGAGCAGCTCCTTCTTGGTGCGACCTTTCTGGTCGCCGTTCAGGATGTCGTCAACCTTGCGCAGGCGACGGATCGAAGCCGAGATGGTCTTCCAGTTGGTCAGCGTGCCGCCGAGCCAGCGGTGGTTCATGTAATACTGGCCCGAGCGTTTGGCGGCATCCGCGATGGACTCAGCCGCCGCGCGCTTGGTCGCTACAAACAGCACGCGTCCGTTGTTGGCGACCGTATCCGACACCTTCGTCAAGGCTTGATGCAGCATTGGCGTGGTCTGCGTCAGGTCAACGATGTGAATGTTGTTGCGGGCACCGAAGATGAACGGGGCCATCTTAGGGTTCCAGCGATGCGACTGGTGACCAAAGTGAACGCCGGCTTCTAATAGCTGACGCATGTTAAAGGCTGGAACAGCCATGATAAACGTATCCTTTTCCGGTTAATCCGCCGCCTCCCGTAAGAAGGTGATAAGCTGATTGAACAAGCCAAAACAGCAAAGCACCCACCGGAGCGACCTTCTGGGTTCTTTCCAGCTGGCCACAGTGGGACGCGTGTGTGATACCCCGGGCTATAAGCTACCCCGGCGAACTTGGCAAGAGTGGGGCTCGACGGGCGCTATGGGGCCATTCGCCCGAGAGCCGACATAGGCTAGCGAAAATTGACCTGTCGCTGAGGGCCGAGAGACGACGCTGAAGGCCGAGAGGCGACGCAGG
>JANMGQ010000051.1:0-28110 GCA_031374735.1 Hyphomicrobiaceae bacterium
ATTTTTGCGATGCAGCATTCGTGCTGCGCTGCAGCTAGTTACAGGAGAGGATCCCGGATATTTGTCGTGCGAAGGGCACGCCAAATTCCGGGACACCGTTGAATTTGGATGGCGTGGCCGCGTCAGCACCTGGCCCATCACGTCGATCCGACCGGCATTTTGAGCGAGCCCATAGGTTGATCGCGGTCACCCTTCGCACGCGCCTACACCGGCAGCCTCACCGTCGACCGAACAGGCGTTCGATGTCGGCGAGCTTCAGCTCGACGTAGGTCGGGCGGCCGTGGTTGCATTGGCCGGAGTGCGGTGTCGCCTCCATCTCGCGCAGCAGAGCGTTCATCTCCTCAGGCGTGAGACGACGGCCGGCGCGCACCGAGCCGTGACAGGCCATGGTGGCTGCCACCGCCTCGAGACGCGACTTCAGCGCCGTACGCGTGTCATCGGCGAGCAGTTCGGCCGCGAGATCCTTGACCAGCCCTTTCACGTCGGCTTGGCCAAGCAGCGCGGGCGTTTCGCGCACGGCGACCGCTTCGCGGCCGAAGGCTTCGAGCACGAGGCCGAGTTCGGCGAGTTCGTGGGCGGCATCGTCGAGCGCCGCCACTTCGTCCGCGTCGAGCGAGACGATCTCG
This sequence comes from Hyphomicrobiaceae bacterium, assembly GCA_031374735.1. Taxonomy (GTDB): domain Bacteria; phylum Pseudomonadota; class Alphaproteobacteria; order Rhizobiales; family Hyphomicrobiaceae; genus JABFRJ01. The sequence goes on from JANMGQ010000051.1 coordinate 627, forward strand.
GGGATTAGCAGACCCTGCCGCGCGATGCCGCCGTTGGCGAGGGCCGCTTTCATGCGCTCGTACACGAGGCGCTCATGGGCCGCGTGCTGATCGACGATGACGACGGCGTCGTCGGTCTGCGAGATGATGTAGGTCGCGTGCACTTGCGCGCGGGCGGCACCCAGCGGGCGGCGCGTGAGTTCGGGTGGCGCGTTATCGCTTGCAGCGCGGGCGCTCGGGGCCAACATGGCCTCGAGCGGTGCGTGATATTGCTCGGCGAGGCCAGGCGTCATGTAGGATGATCGTTGCGGGGCATATGGTTGCGCTTGGCTTGCCGCTTTGGTGTGCGCGGCAGTCGTGGCGCTTGGCGAGCTTGCTGTTTGCCCCATGGGTCCGACAGCCTCAGACACAGTGCCTACGAGCACATCCATCGTCCGCTGGCCGCCGAAGGCCGACGCGCGATGGCCCGCCTCTTCCAGAGCATGCCGCAGCGCATTGATCATCAGGCTGCGTACAGCACCGGCTTCGCGAAAGCGCACCTCGGCCTTGGCCGGATGCACGTTGACATCGACCGCACGCGGATCAAGCGCCAGGAACAGCGCGAAAATGGGATGCCGACCCTTGGGGATGAGATCGCCATAGGCTGCGCGCACGGCGCCGAGCAGCAACTTGTCACGCACCGGGCGACCGTTGACGAACAGGAACTGCAGCGCGGCGTCGTTGCGATGCAACGTCGGCAGCGCCGCAAAGCCAGTCAGTGTCAGCCCTTCCTTGGTGCGCTCGATGCGCAGCGCGTCGTCGATGAACTCGCGGCCCATAATTTTGCCGAGCCGGGCGAGGTGCCCCTCAGGCGTCGCACTCGTGCGCGGCAGCGAGAGCGGCGCACGCTCGCCGGTCGTCAGATCGAAGCCGATCTCGGGATGCGCCATGGCGAGGCGCTTGACGACCTCGCCGATCGCTTGCGTTTCCGAGCGCTCGGATTTGAGGAACTTCAAGCGCGCCGGTGTCGCCGAGAACAGCTCGCGCACCTCGACGATGGTGCCGACGTTGACGCCGGCTGGACCGACTTCGCCTTTTGCGCCGCGATCGATCGTCAGCGCGTGTCCAGAGGCAGCCCCGCGCGGGCGCGATTGCAACGTCAGATGCGCAATGGAGCCGATGGACGGCAAGGCCTCACCGCGAAAGCCGAGTGTGCGGATGTCGAACAGATCATCCTCGGCGAGCTTCGAGGTCGCGTGCCGCTCGACGGCGAGCTCGAGATCATCCGCGCTCATGCCGCAGCCATCGTCGACCACGCGCAGTAGCGATAAGCCGCCCGCGATCGCGACCACCTCGATCTGGCGCGCGCCTGCGTCGATGGCGTTCTCGACCAGCTCTTTGATCACAGACGCTGGCCGCTCGATCACTTCGCCCGCGGCGATGCGATTGACGGTTTCAGCGGATAACTGGCGGATCGGCATGCGTCAGCGTGCCTGCAGATTGCGGCGGAACATCATCGGCTCAATCTGCAGGCTTACCGCGCCTAGCGCCAGTGCGGCGGCCGGGATATCCACGCTTGCGTGGTGACGATCAGAACAGGAACATGTCCGCCGATATGTCGGCGGCCGACATCACCGCTTCAAATTCTCGATCAGCATCGCCATGCCCTGGCCGCCGCCGAGGCACATGGAGATGACGCCGTAGCGGCCCTTGATGTCGGCGAGGTGGTGCATGGCCGTGATGGTCATGCGCACGCCGGTCGCGCCGGGCGGATGGCCGATGGAAATGCCGCCGCCGTAGAGATTGGTGCGATCGCGCGGAATGCCGAGTTGCTTTTCTGCGTGCAGATTGACGACGGCGAAGGCCTCGTTGATCTCGAAGTAGTCGATATCGGACACGGCCAGTGCATTGCGCTGCAGCAGTTTGGCGATCGCGGGCACCGGTCCGGCGCCCATGATGCGCGGCGATACGCCGACGGCGGTCCAATCCACCAGGCGGGCTTCGCCGGGCAGATCTTTCGCCGCGGCAGCTTTGCTGTCTGCGACGATCATGAAGGCGGCGCCATCCGTGACTCCCGACGACGAGCCTGCTGTGACGCGCCCGTTCGCGCGGAAAGCTGGTTTCAGTTTCGCCAGACGCTCAAGTGTCACATCCGGGCGCGGGAACTCGTCGACCTCAAAGCGGCGTGTGCCTTTGCCGGCGGGCACGTCGATGGGCGTGATCTGACGCGCCAGAAACCCGGACGCAATCGCACCCGCAGCCCGCTGCTGGCTCATGGCGCCCCACACGTCCATGGCCTCGCGCTCGTATTGGAAATCCTCGGCCAGGTTCTCGGCCGTCTCGCCCATGTATTCGCGGCTGAACGGACAGCGGTAGGCCCAATCGAGCTGGTCTTCGAGCATCTGCCCGCCACGTTGCTGGCCGTAGCGCGCGGTCGTGACAACATGCGGCATGCGGCTGTAGTTTTCGCCGCCGCCTGCAAGCGCGATCGCGCTTTGGCCTTCTTTGATCTGCTGGCTCGCCGAGATGAGTGCCTGCAGGCCCGTGCCGCAGGCGCGAATGACGTTGAGCGCCGGCACCTCTTCCGGGAGGCCTGCCTTGATGCCGACGACACGGCCGCCGAACAGCGTGTCGCGATCGGGGAACAGCGTGCTGCCGAACACGAAGTGGTCGATGTCGGAGGGCTGCAAGCCCGATCGGCCGATACAGGCTTTGGCCGCGTGGGCTGCGAGATCGGTCAGCGGGACCTCGCGCAACGACTTGCCGAAATCGCCGAACGGCGTGCGGATGCCAGCTGCAAAGACGATATCGGTCATGGATCAGGTCCAGGGCTACAATCTGAGGCGCAAAATGCGACGCCGCGCGGATTGCCGCAAGGGCGCCTGCACCACCTTGTACATTCCGCGGCAAACGTGGCTCTGTTGACCTTGCACCAGCGCAGCCCGGGCCACGATGACCACAGCCATTTCAGTCCGACGCTTGAACGTCCGCTTTGGCGACGCCCATGTCGTGCGCGATGTCTCGTTCGATGTCGCCTCGGGCGAGAGCTACGGCATCGTCGGCGAGTCGGGCTCGGGCAAATCGACGGTGTTGCGCGTCTTGTGTGGTCTCAATCCGGCTTGGGACGGCGACATCACCATTGCAGGCCAAAGCCAAGAGAAGGTGCGCGACAAGGCGTTTTTCCGCGCCGTACAGATGGTGTTCCAAGACCCCTTCGGCAGCCTGCATCCGAAGAAGACCGTGCATGACGCGCTCGCCGAGCCGCTTGCCATCCACGGTATCGGTGACAGCGAGGCGCGCATCGCGCGGGCGCTGGCCGACGTCGCGTTGCCCATGGCGTTTCGCTATCGCTATCCACACCAGCTGTCGGGCGGCCAGCGCCAGCGTGTCGCCATCGCACGTGCGCTCGTGCTGGAGCCAACCATATTGCTGCTGGACGAGCCGACGTCGGCGCTGGACGTGTCGATCCAGGCGGAGGTGCTCAACCTGCTGCAGGCGCTGCGCGCGGAGCGCAAGCTGACGTACATCCTGGTCAGCCACAATCTCGCGGTGGTTGCCCACATGTGCGAGCGGCTGATGGTGATGCAGCTCGGCCAAGCCGTCGAGGAGATGGATGTGCAGACGCTGTCCGCACGCGCACCCAAGACAGAGTATGCGCGCCAGCTGCTGATTGCGAGCGATGGCTTCCGGCGGGAGGCGTGAAAATGGGGACACACACCATTTTTTCGCGAACGACGGCCCATCTCGTGGCATCCCGCAAAATGGGTGTGTGTCCCCATTTTCAGCCCCGATAATGCGAGAACTGGCCCTTGGACTGGAAACGCTCGAGGTAGCCCGGCACGACGCTCGCGATGGTGTGCGGGTCGGTGATGCCGAGGCCAGCGAGCGTGCGGTTTTCTTCAGCCGCTTGCTTTGAGACGATGGTGTCGCGCTGCAGCATGCGCACCTGATCGACCGTCAGGGGGCGCAGGCTATTCGGCAGCGGCACTGTCGCGAACGCGCCGAGCTTAGCCAGCCAGAACGGCATCGGAAAATTCGGCTTCGCGCGGCCAGCCCAGACCTGCGTCTTGTCGAGCAGCTGGCGGAACGTGAACACTTCAGGGCCGCCGATCTCATAGACTGTACCTGGTTTTCCGCGACCGCCGACCGCGTTGGCGATGGCTTGGGCGAGGTCGCCGACATAAACCGGCTGGAACTTCGTTTTGCCGCCGACGAGCGGCATAACCGGCGACATGCGCGCAATGTTGGCAAAGCGATTGAAGAACTGGTCTTCGGGGCCGAACACGATGGAGGGGCGGATGATGATCGCGTCAGGGTGTTCCTGCAGGACGGCGGCTTCGCCGGCGGCTTTGGTGCGACCATAGTTGCCGGGAGACTTGGGATCGGCACCGATGGCGGAGACGTGCACAAAGTTGCGGATGCCGGCTTTCCAGGCCGCGCGGGCAACAGCGCGGGCGCCTTCAACATGGAGGGCGTCGAAGGTCTGCTTGCCGCTCTTGTGTAGGATGGCGACGAGGTTGATCACGCAATCGGCGCCGGCAACGGCGCGATCGACAGATTCGGGGTAGCGCAGATTGGCCTGTACGGGCTGGATCTGGCCGACGCCGCCCATCGGCTGCAGGTGGCCGGCGAGGTCAGGTCGGCGCACGGCAGCACGCACGCGCCAGCCGTCTTTCGCCAAGGCGCGTACCGTGTGGCGCCCAACGAAACCTGAGCCGCCGAAGACCGTGACGAGGCTGCCTGCCTCACGCCGCGATGCCATTGAGCTGCTCCCGTTCTCTGCTTGTATTCAGGCCCGATATTCAGGCCCGATATTCAAGCCCGACGCATAGCCCTCGCGGACGTCGGTGTGAAGCCGTCAGGCAAGAGCTGCCCGGCTCAACGGGGACGCTGATTGTCGCAAGCTGCCAGAGGATGAGCGGGCGCGCCCAAATGCAAAAACGGCCGGCGCGGGTTGTCCCCGAGCCAACCGTTGTCGCAAAACAAGTGTAATTAGCGCGAGTAGAACTCGACCACGAGGTTCGGTTCCATCTGCACGGGGAAGGGCACGTCCGACAGGGCGGGAATGCGGTTCAGTTTGGCCGACATCTTGCCGTGGTCGACGTCCATGTAATCGGGCGTGTCGCGCTCTGAGCTCTTGATGGCTTCGAGAACCAGCGTCAGCTGGCGCGACTTTTCCTTGACCTCGACGACATCGCCGACCTTGCAGCGATAGCTGGGGATGTCGACCTTCTTGCCGTTGACCGTGATGTGGCCGTGGCTGACGAACTGGCGCGCGGCGAACACCGTCGGCACGAACTTGGCGCGGTAGACGACGGCGTCGAGGCGGCGCTCAAGCAGGCCGATCAGCAGCTCCGAGGTCGAACCCTTGAGGCGCGAGGCTTCCTCATAGATGCCATGGAAATGGCGCTCGCCGATGTTGCCGTAGTAGCCTTTGAGCTTCTGCTTGGCGCGCAGCTGCTGGCCGTAGTCTGAAACCTTGCCCGCGCGGCGCTCACCATGTTGGCCGGGGCGGCTTTCGCGCTTGTTGAGCGGCGACTTGGAGCGGCCCCAGATGTTCTGGCCGAGGCGGCGGTCAATCTTATGTTTGGCGCGGATACGCTTCGTCATGTGGTCCGTCTTTTCATATGCACGGGGTTGTAGCCGCCGCGGATGCGACGCCACACGCTTTTTCCTTCACCGGTGCTCCGGTCGACAGACCCCTCGCTTCGCCCGTAATGAGCAGAAGCGCGTGATCACAAAAGCGCAAAAGCGGCGCTGGCCGTTAAGCCCGCACCGATACGCCCGCTATAGTCGAGTGGCTGGTGCAGTCAAGCGTGTTTGCGCGAGCCCTTGAGCCGCTCGTGACCGCTCCTCGCGCTTGAAACCGTCCGCCCGGATGCTAGACCAGCTGCATGACGCCGTTTGCAGAATTGCTCGACAGGCTCGTCTACACACCTGGACGCAACGCGAAGGTGCGCCAGCTGCAGGCGTATTTCCGGGCGACGCCCGATCCGGATCGGGGGTGGGCACTGGCGGCCTTGACTGATGGTCTGCCATTTTCGTTTCCTGTGCGCCGCACCTTGGCCGAGCTCATGGCGCCGCGCATCGACGAAGACCTGTATCGGCTCTCGCGGGATTACGTCGGCGACACGGCTGAGACAGTGGCGCTTGTCTGGCCGGAGCCGGATGCTGCGACATCGGCGCCTCGCCTCGCCGATATCGTGACCCAACTCGAGTTGATGCACCCGCGTGATCTTGGGCCACATCTTGAAACCTGGCTCGACGGCCTCGATGCCACGGGGCGATGGGCGCTGCTGAAGTTCCTCACGGGGGCCTTGCGCGTCGGTGTGTCCGCACGCCTCGCCAAAACGGCGCTGGCTGAGATGTATGGCCATGAGCCGGACGAGATCGAAGGCATCTGGCACGGCTTGAAACCGCCCTACGCGGCGCTGTTTGATTGGCTCGAAGGCCGCGATGAAAAGCCCGATATCGCGGGCGCGCCGGTGTTTCGCCCCCTGATGCTGGCGCATCCGCTCGAGACCGCCGATTTCGAAAATCTGGACGCCGCGCTGATCGCCGCCGAATGGAAGTGGGATGGCATCCGCGTGCAGGTGACAGCCGGGCGCGGTGAGGTGCGGCTCTACTCGCGGACGGGCGATGACATCGGGCGCAGCTTTCCGGATCTGCTGGCTGGTTTCAAGTTCGAGGCGGTGGTCGACGGCGAGTTGCTGGTCATGCGCGATGGCAATGTCGCTCCTTTCAATGATCTGCAGCAGCGGCTCAACCGCAAGACCGTCAGCCCACGCATGCTGGCGCAGTATCCCGCCCACATTCGATTGTACGACGTTTTGGAAATTGCCGGCGAGGATCTACGCGCGCTGACCTGGACCGAGCGACGCGCGCGCCTCGAGGCTTGGCACACCTTAGCGAAGCCTGCGCGCACCGATCTCTCGTCTCTGGTCGCCTTCGACACCCGCGACCAGTTGCGCGACATTTGGGAGACGACACGCGGCATCGGCATCGAGGGCATGATGCTGAAGCGGCGCGACAGCCCGTATCTCCCTGGCCGGCCGAAGGGCCATTGGTGGAAGTGGAAGCGCGCCGCGCTGACGGCGGATTGTGTCTTGCTTTATGCGCAACGTGGCTCGGGCAAGCGATCGTCCTTCTATTCCGACTACACCTTCGGCTGCTGGCAGACCACTGATGATGGCACGCGCCGGCTCGTGCCAGTCGGCAAGGCGTATTCCGGCTTTACGGATGCGGAGCTGAAAGACATCGACAAGTTCGTTCGCGCCAATACGACGGACCGTTTCGGCCCCGTTCGCGGTGTGACGCCCAGCCTCGTGTTTGAAGTCGCCTTCGACGCGGTGCAACGCAGCGCCCGGCATAAGTCGGGCGTTGCGATGCGCTTTCCGCGCATCTCGCGCATCCGGTGGGACAAGCCGGCCGATGAAGCCGACACAGTCGAGGCCCTTCTGGCTTTGACGGCCGACCCGATGCCAGCGGCCTAAACGCTGGCTGCTGAACCCCTGTATTAACCAAGCCGCGCGAAGGTGCCTGGAAGCTCACAGATAGTATTCGCGGAGCTGCGACGAACGGCTTAGGTCGGGGCTCGCGTTAATGAGACGGGCACAGAAGGTGCATCGGCGCCCGCCATGCACACTTTCTTAACCGCAACTCCTGTCTCCTGGATCGTCGCCGTGCGCCGTCGTCTGAGTACCAATATGGCCGTGGTGTGCGTTGTTGCCGCCAGCCTTGCCGCATGCAAACAGGAAATCCAGTTCACGCGCACGCCGTTCGCGGGCGTCGTGGAGCAGGACCAGCGCGCGGGCGAGACCACACTCTTTTTCGGCATCCCGATCGAGATGACCTCCGTGGTTGCGGTTGCCGAGGCATCGCTCGCGAGCCAGATCGCGCGCTCACGCGAATTCATCGACGACATCGCCTGCGACAAGCGAAAGAGTGCGTTTGTCGAATGCAATGGCGCCATCGTCACCGCTGAGCTGACGCGCACGGGCGCCATCACAGCCAGCGCCGACGGCAGTCGACTACAGGTCACCATACCTGTCACCTACGATATCAATGCCCGTGGCCATGGCTGGGCCAGCTACCTGACCGACCGAAAGACCGGCATCACCTCGGTCTCCGTGCCTTTCGACGTCTCGCTCAGCACCACCTTCGGGCTCGACGTGCGACTCGCCGGAGACCTCGTCTGGGCCGACAAAGGCGTGCCGGTGCTCAAGGGCAAAGTGCCGCTGTCGCGCATGGCCGACGGCAAGATCAAGGCGCAGATCAAAGGCATCGCCGAAGAGCTGCGCAAGACTCTGGCTGCGCAGCCGATCCGCGATAGCGCCGATCGTGCCTGGCGCGCGCTGCATGCACCGATCGAACTCACGCGTGGGCCGAGCCTGTGGCTGCGCAGCCAGCCAGAGCGCATCTACAGTGGCGGCTTCGCGATGGTCGACGGCGTCATGCAGTACCGGCTTGGTTTTGATGCCAAGGTCTCCGTGCATCGGGGCGAGCGGCCGGCACCGCTGTTCGTGAAGGCACTGCCAGGTCCCTTGCGGCAGCCTCCCGGAAAGCAAGATGCGGCAAAACCAGAGACCGGGCAGACTGTCTTGCGCCTGCCCTACGATGTCGGCGCACTCGCCCTGCAGCAGACCATTGCCATGGCCTTCCCGAAGTCCGACGTGATCGAAACCCGGGCCGATGCCAAGAGCGCGCCAATCAAGGTGCGGGTCACATCTGCGTCGACCTTCCCGGCGCGGGACAGGCTGGCCTTGGAGCTCAACCTCGATGTGGTCGAGCCGTCCCGGTTGCTGGGCATGGGGGGTAAAGCCTATCTGATCGGCAAGCCGGTTTTCGACCCGGCCACGGGCATTCTTGAGGTCCGCGAAATCACTTTTCCCGGCGCGCCACAGAAAGGCGGCAAAGCGCCGGAAGGCGTGCTGCGCATCGGGGAGGAGCCGTTTGCTGGCCGCTTCGCCGCCGCCGCGCGGCTCGATATCGGCAAGGTCATCGAGGGGATGCAGCCGAGGATCAATGCCATGCTGAATCAACCCTTGGACGAGACCATGGAGCTGTCGGGGGCGTTCGCCTCGATGCAGGTCGTTGGCGTCGATCCAATCAAGGACGGTTTCCGGCTGTTGCTGGAGTTGAAGGGGACACTGTCGATCATTCCGCGTGCCGGCGTGGTGCGCACCACGGGATCCATGCAGCCGACCGCCGACACCGTCGATGCCGCGCGGCAAAAGCGCCTCGCGCCTTAGGGCGGTCCGAACACACGTCGCAAGGCGTCAAACCTCGACAATCAGCCGATCATCGAAGCCCGTGATCTCGTGGCGCACATAGCCGCGCGGATTGTTGATCACGCGGCAGCCCTCAATCCGGTAATCGACGACCGTATGGGTGTGGCCGTGAATCCAGGTGCCGGCCCTTGCGACCAGAGGTCCCAGATCGCTCACGAATGAGGCGTTCAGCGGATGGGCGCGAAACCTACTTGAGCAACTGCGCGGCGATGGCGCGTGATGTGAAATGACAACCGTGTCTGACTTATCGTGCGCAGCAAGACCTGTTTCGAGCCACGCCATCCTCGCCTCGTGTTCGGCGAGCGCATCGCGGGCGGTCCATTTGCGCCCGCTGTTGCGGATCATGTTGTGATCGCTCATGTAGCGCTCGGCGAGGTTCATGGAGCGCTCACGGTCGCCCATCACGTCGTAGTCGGTCCATAGTGTTGCGCCGAAAAATGTTTTGCCGGCGATCGTGATGTGGTCACCCTCGAGCACATGTAGATTGGCATGCCCTGCGGCTGCTTTCCGCGCCGCCGTGACTTCTGCATGCCGGTCGTGGCCGTAGAATTCGTGGTTCCCACCGACATAGAGGACGGGCTTCGCCGTTAAGCCTGACTGGGCAATCCAAGACACGCCCTTGGCCATGCCTTCGCAGATGTCACCTGCGATCACGACTGCATCGTGGTCGGGAAACGGTTGCGGCAACACGAACGGAAAGCTCGCATTCACATCGATGTGCAGATCGGAAAAGATCCACAGGCGCATCGTCTATCCCTCGCGCAAAACTTGTCGTCGCGCACGTGTTCGACGTTCACGCCTTAACAGGAGACGTTAGAGCGTATCGCCCCTCTACGGCGTAGCGGGGATCGTTGAAGCCCGGCGTCGAGGGGTGCCCTGCGACGGTCAGGCTGTCGGCCATGGCCTCGTCTTGCGCAGTCCACGCATAGTCGAGCGCCGAGGGGTACATGGCCCACTGTTCGAACGTGCGCGGGCCGGCAATGACAGACGTCACCGCGCCGTTATTCAACACCCAGGCCACGGCCCAGTGCACCAGTGAAACGCCACGCCCATCGCAGTAGGCTTTGAGCTTGCTGGCAATCTCGATGCTTTCCGGCCGCCATTCCGTTTCCATCATGCGACGATCACGCCGTGCCGCACGTGTCCCCGGTTCTGGTGCGACGTTGAGGGCGTATTTGCCCGACAGCACCCCACGGGCGATGGGGCTGTAGGTGATGCACCCCAAGTCAAAGTGCTTGGCCGCCGGCAAGACCTCGGTCTCTGCTTGGCGGTTCATGAGATTGTAGTAGGGCTGCAAAGCTGCGGGGCGAGGCACGCCCGACCTGTCACAAAGGTGCGCGACGTGGGCGATGGTCCAGGCGCGCACGTTCGAGAGGCCCCATTCCCGTATCTTACCCTGTCGAATCAGGAGGCCGTATGTCTCGACCACCGACTCCCAGGGCGTATGGGGGTCTGGCAAATGGACGTAGTAGAGGTCGATCACATCGGTGCCGAGCCGCCTGAGACTGGCCTCGCATGCCGCCATGACATGGCGACGGGATTGGCCGGCGTTCAGCGGGCCGGGTCCGACGGGGTTACCCGCCTTCGACGCGAGCACCCAAGCCGACCGACGAGGCTTGATGAGCCGTCCCGTGACCTCCTCCGAGCGACCGCTCGCATATTGATCGGCAGTGTCGATCAGATTGACTCCGCGGGCTTCGGCGTCGGCAACGATGCGGGCTGCTTCGGCCTCGCTCGTCTGGTCACCGAACATCATGGTGCCGAGGCATACTTCTGAGATGGTCAGCCCGGAACGTCCAAGAATGCGTGTGCGAATGGGAGCGATATTCATGGGGCGGATCATTCATCTTTCACGGGAACACTGTGAACGCACGGCATCATGCACTGGCCCGCCAAGATCGATCAACAGTGAACTTTGCAAAGCAGGGCAGTACGCTCTAAAGCATTGTAAGTCAGTCAAGAGATTTGGATCCTCTGCATTCTGCGCATCTACTTGCGGATGCGCCACGTTGACGTGTGCGGCAACTAAGACCTTGCTAGTCATCTCTAAATGACGGTAAATAGCACCATGTTTTATGCTCAGTTGAGCATAATAAGCCGCCTTCTCAGACGCAAGAGGCTGTTGGTGCTGACGTCCGACTAAAGTCGAGATCCGACTAAGCTCGTAGGGAAATCAGAGAGGACTGCGAACCGCTGTGCGCGATGACCGATCGGCATCGTAGACAGCGTTCCTTTGCTGCCGTCAGACATGGACATTCAAGACATCGAAATCTTCGCCCGTGTCGCGGCCGTTGGCAACCTGTCGGCGGTCGGCAGCGAACTTGGCCTGACGCCAGGGACCATTTCCAAGCGCGTTCAGGCCTTGGAAGACGAAATGGGCGTACGCCTGTTTGAACGCACGACGCGCTCGATCCGCATCACGGACGAAGGCACGCGCTTCAGGGTCCATGTGGAGCGTATTCTTGCCGAAATGGAACAGGCGCGTGCCGAAGTGGCGGAAAGCGCCGGCCGGCCCTCGGGAAAATTGCGGGTCTCAGCAAGCCAAGCGCTCAGCCGCGGTTTCGTTGCACCCGCGGTGTCGAAATTCCTTGCGACGTACAAGGATATCGAGGTGCAGATCGATTTGGCAGACGGTCCTGTCAACCTGCAGGAGGAGGGCTATGATGTCGCCATTTACTCCGGCATTCCCACCGACAGCCCCTTGATCGCCAAGCGTCTGTTCGCCGATCGGCAGATCATCGTTGCAGCATCAAGCTATCTTGAACGCGCCAGCCGGCCTGTGCGTCCAGAGGACATCGCTCGCCACGACTGTCTCGCGCTTGGTGAGACATGGACTTGGCCGTTTGCAGTTGATGGCAAGGAGGTCGGCGTTCGGATCTCGGCGCGCCTGCGATCCGATTCACTCGAGTTGCTGCGCTGCGCCGCCATCGACGGCGGCGGTTTGATGCGGGCCTCAGAGTTGCACGTGGCCGCCGATCTCGCAGCTGGGCGGCTCGTCCATGTTCTCGAAGAGTTTGGCAGCGGCAGCGGCAGCGACGGTGTCTTCGCGCTTTACGCAGGCGGCAAGCATGTGCTGCCTCGGTTGCGCGTGTTTCTCGACTTCCTGGCCGATTGGTTCCGAACCCAAGCCGATGCTTCGGTCAGCCGCGACATCGTTAGCCGCGGCACGCCCAGCCAGGACACGCCCAGCGAGAACTGAGACACACCCCGGGGCATTAACCCGCAGCAAGAGCTTCAGCACGACGGGCCGCACTGCGGCGTTCAGCCTGTACCGCCAGCCATTGCTCCTGCGTGTAGCACGGGCCGACGATCGACAGCTTGCGCTGGTTCTGTGATTGCGTATGATTATCAATCATCTCGATCAACATCACACGATAGAGTGTTTCGCTGTAACTGCGAAAGAAATCGCTGCCGAGCATGACGCCGTCCCAGGGGTTGGTATTTTGCTTAACGAGACTTGACTGCACAGCGAGCGATGCAACCCCCGGGCCAACCGCGCGGATCCACCGCCGCTGGTCACACAGTCATACCCGCAGTCGACATGGCCCCAATCTGGGTCACTCAGGACGTGAATTTAAAAGCGTCGTCGAACGCGCGCTTTTCGATCTGGCGACACTTGGGCTATAGGCATAGCGGGGGCTATAGGCATGGCGGGGCCAACACGGGATCTGCACGATGTCGACCACTTCAGAACCGATGCCGCTCTGGGAGGTCTTCATCCGAGCCAAGACCGGCTTGCCGCACAAGCATTGCGGCTCGGTGCACGCGCCTGACGCGGTGATGGCCCTGCAGGCCGCCCGCGATGTCTACACGCGACGTGGCGAAAGCGCCTCCGTCTGGGTCGTACCGTCGAACAGCATCACAGCTTCGGACCCTGCCGATCAGCAAGAGCTGTTCGAGCCAACCGCGAGCAAGATTTATCGCCATCCGACGTTTTACAAGGTGCCCGACGATATCGGTCACATGTGACCTCCCGACCTGCTCACGAGACCAGAACGAAGCATGACCTCACACGCACAGCCGCCGCGGCTCGGCATTGACCTCGGTGGGACCAAGATCGCTGGCATCTTGTTTGGCGAGGGAGACAGCGTTCGGGCCGAGATGCGGCGTGCCTCGCCGCAAGGCGACTATGCGGGCACCATCGCGGCCATCGTTGCAACAATCGCGACACTTGAGCAGCAAGCCGGGCTCTCTGGGGCGACGATTGGCATCGGCATGCCCGGGTCAATTTCGCCACGGACCGGCCTCGTCCACAATGCCAATTCCACGTGGCTCAATGGCAAGCCCTTCGATCGAGACCTTGAGGCCGCGATCGGACGCCCCGTCAGGCTGTCGAATGATGCCAATTGCTTCACTCTGTCGGAAGCCCATGACGGGGCCGCAGCGGGCGCCAAGAGCGTGTTTGGGGTCATCATCGGCACGGGGTGTGGGGGTGGCATCGTTGTCGGTGGGCGGCTGGTCGATGGCCCGCACGGCATCGGCGGCGAGTGGGGGCATACCCCGCTCCCCTGGTCCGAGCCGGCGGAGCATCCGGGGCCAACGTGTTGGTGTGGACGACAGGGCTGCATGGAGACGTGGGTGTCAGGCACGGGCCTGTCAAACGACTTTGCCCGGGCCTCAGGAACGCGACTGACGGGTGAGCAGATTGTCGCCAAGGCAGAGGCTGGAGACGCCGCCGCCCGCTTGACCCTCGACCGGCATGCCGACCGGCTCGGCCGCGGTTTGGCCTTGATAACCAACATTCTTGATCCGCACGTGATCGTGCTCGGTGGTGGGTTATCGAATTTGCAAGAGTTGTATCGCATTTTGCCGCAAAAGATGAGGCGCTGGGTGTTTGCGGATCATGCGGCGCCGGAGATTCGCCCCCCGCGCTGGGGCGATGCCAGCGGCGTGCGCGGGGCCGCAAGGCTGTGGGTCTGATCATTCAGTCGGCGAACATGCTTGCACCGGCTGGCGTTTTGAGCATGATGCGCCCCGACGTGCAGGGGCGTGTAAGGGCATCCTTTCGGGACTGGAGCAAGCGCATGCCGTCGAACAAGGCAGGGTCGGGAACTGGGCCAGGCAATGGTTCCGGGACAGGCTCAGGCACGGGGCCGACAAGCCCCGGCGGCCGCCATCTCGAAGAAAAAAGCGCCCTTGCCAAGGTGCGCCAGTCACTTCCCACCTTCAAGGATATTCTGATCGTCGAGGACGACGCGCTCGACGCCAAGCGGATGCAGGGCACCCTTCGGTCGCTGTTTGGATACGATGTACAAATGCGCACGGCGACGACGCTCGGCAAGGCGCTGGACGCGGTCATCGAGCGCAAGCCCGATATCGTTTTTCTTGACGATCACCTCAAGCCCAAGGATAACGCGGCCGAGACGATCCCGTTCTTGCGGCGCTGCAATTACGAAGGCCCGATCATCATCGTATCGGGCATGCTCAACCCGCGCCGGGCTGCGGAGTTAACGCGAGCCGGCGCCGTGGTTGCGATCCACAAGGATCATCTCGACTCGCGCGCCATCGAAGAAGCCATAGTAAAAGTGCACGCCAGTTACATCGCGGAAATGAAGCGCGCGGCGGAGTAACGGTCAGGCCAACTCCGGCCTGGAAACTCGCGTCTCGCGCCTGTCGTCACGGCGCCTGACGGCGCGTCCACGCCACGGGAGCCTCGCCCAACCCTTCACAGCCGCTCGATGATCGTCGCCGTGCCCATGCCGCCGCCGACGCACAACGTGGCGAGGCCAGTTTCGAGATCGCGGCGCTCCATCTCGTCCAGCAACGTGCCGAGGATCATGGCGCCTGTGGCGCCAAGCGGGTGGCCCATCGCAATGGCGCCGCCGTTCACGTTGATCTTGTCGTGCGGGATTTCCAGCAGCTTCATGAACAGCATGACCACCGAGGCAAAGGCTTCGTTGAGCTCATAAAGGTCGATGTCGCTTGCCTTCATGCCGCAACGCTTGAGCAGCTTGCTCGTCACCTTCTCGGGGCCGGTCAGCATGATGCCCGGTTCCGAGCCGATGGACGTAAACGCGCGGATGCGCGCGCGTGGCTTGAGGCCCGCCTTCTCGCCGGCTTCCTTGGTGCCGATCAGAACGGCTGCCGAACCATCGACGATGCCCGAGGAGTTGCCGGCGTGGTGCACGTGGTTGATCGCTTCCACTTCCGGATAACGCTGTAGCAGCACATTGTCGAAGCCAGCTTCCGCGCCAAGTTTGGCGAAGGCGGGCTTCAATGACCCGAGCGACTGCATGGATGTCTCGGGCCGCATGTATTCATCATGCGCAAGCAAGGTCTGGCCTATGATGTCCTTGACCGGCACGATTGATTTCTTGAAACGGTTGTCTTTCCAGGCGGCGGCTGCGCGCTTCTGGCTCTCGACGGCATAGGCATCGACGTCGTCACGAGAGAAGCCCCACTTGGTTGCGATCATATCGGCGCCGATGCCCTGCGGCGTGAAGTAGCTCTTGATGGCAATGGTCGGGTCCATGGACCAGGCGCCGCCGTCGGAGCCCATGGGCACGCGGCTCATGCTTTCGACGCCGCCGCCGATGGCGAATTGCGATTGACCCGCCATCACCTGCGCCGCCGCCATGTTTACCGCCTCGAGGCCCGAGGCGCAGAAGCGGTTGATCTGCACGCCGGCCGTCGTCTCGGCGTAGTTGGCATTCAACACAGCGGTCCGGGCGATGACGGAACCCTGCTCCCCGATCGGCGAGACGACGCCAAGCACGACGTCGTCAACCAGCGAGGTGTCGAGATGATTGCGATCCCGCACGGCTTCGAGCACGCCGGTCGCGAGGTTGAGCGCCGTCACTTCGTGCAGCGATCCATCGGCTTTGCCTTTGCCGCGAGGGGTGCGGACAGCGTCGTAGATATAGGCGTCAGCCATGGCTCGGGCGCTCCTCGGGGCGGGGATTTTGATTTACCTTTACGGCAATCCAACGCCGTTTGCGAGCGGAGTCAATGGGCCATGAAGACATGCGCGATGGACACAACGAGACGTCAGGCGGTTGGTTCGCTTGCTGGTGCGTGGTCAGTCCCCAGGGGAGCGCCAGTCGGCGACATGTTCAAAACCAGCGTGGCGCCTTTCTGGGCGGAGTTCTGCAGAACCTGCAGTGTACGCACCTGCAGCAGGCCCGGGTTGTCCTTCAACATGCGGCCGGCATTGGCGAGACTGCGCAACGCGGCTGTTTCCCCACGCGCCCGCTCAAGCGCCGCTTCGCCCTCTTTGCGAGCGCGGAAAGTGTCGGAGAAAGCTTTTTTGGTGTCCGATGTGAGCATGAAATCGCGGATGTCGACGGCGACCAGAGCATAGCCGACGTTGGTCAGTTCCGGCGTCAGGTCGGTGGTCAATTCGTGCGTGATTTCGGTTCGATCGGCGAGGAGCTGATCGAGCGGGCGGCGCGACGCGGATCGGCGTAAAGCGGCTTGTCCGCCGGAGTAAACCAGTTCAAGCGCGTTCTGCGCTCGCTCCTGTGCCAGACGAGGCTCTGTGATTTTGACGCGCAACGTCGCCGTCACCTTCACAGCCAGCATGTCGGATGTCAGCACTTCCTGGCCACCGATGACGACGAGATGTTCGCGCAAATCTACGATGTGAACGACGTCAGACTTCTGGCGGGTGGCATGTCGGCCCGCCTCGAGCACACGCTCGAAACCGCCATTGTGATACAGAAGTCCGCGCTGATAATCGTAAATGGTGATTGCCGGGAACACCATCCGGTACCATGAAACGATCGCGCGTATCACCAAGGCGAGCGCAATTATTCCGCCGATCAGAATGCTCCAGAGTATCAACATTTCCGACACGTGTTCCGCCTCATGCGCGCATGATAGGTGGCCGACCGGACGCCGCCGCCGCTGCGGGGCGGGGGTTGCGCACCCACTGAGCCCGTTGTCGGATGCACTTGCGTGCTGGCGCCGACCAGCCGGCCCTTGAGTGGAGCTGGTTACAAGCCAATGCCAGAGACCGATGCAACACGGCAGCGCTGGATAGCGGAACCTGTTGGCTGGATACCCCGGCTGCGGCAGTTTGGCTGATAACCGTTACGAAAGGACTACGAAGTTTACTGAGTAAAGTTGCTGCCCGCCGGGCGCCTATCGTGCCGCACTTCCGTTTTGGGCCGGCGTCGGCGAAGCTCATGGGGGTTGCACACTTTGGCGGGGAGGCGACATGACACCGGCGATGACCGCACGTCTCGGCTACTGGCGGCGGCGCCCGTTGCTGACGGCGGCCGTGGTTTTCGTCGGCCTTGAATTGCTGCTGGCCGTGTTCGCGCCCTGGGTCTCCCCCTATGACCCGCTGAAACAAAATGTCCTCGCGCGCATGAAGCCACCGTCGGCGGCCCATTGGCTCGGCACCGATCAGTTCGGCCGGGACATTCTGGCGCGTGTGCTCCATGGCGCCCGATCATCGCTGGCCATTTCGGGCGGCGCCGTCCTGTTGGCGCTCTCCTGTGGCGGCGCACTTGGGCTCATCGCCGCCTATGTCGGTGGCTGGTTTGACCGTATCGTCATGCGTTCGATGGACATCGTGTTTGCGTTTCCCGTCATGTTGCTGGCCATTGCCATCGTGGCCGTTCTTGGCCCTGGCGCAACCTCTGGCGGGATCGCGATTGCCGTGGTTTACACGCCGATATTTGCACGGCTTTTGCGCGGACCGGCGTTGGTGATTTCGGCCAGCGATTATGTGTTGAATGCGCGCGCCATCGGCGCCTCCAACACGCGCATTATCCTGCGCCACATCCTACCCAATCTTGCCAACGTCATCCTTGTGCAGGCGAGCTTGTTGCTATCAGCGGCCATCCTTGTCGAGGCGTCGTTGTCGTTTCTTGGACTTGGCACACAGCCGCCCGCGCCGTCCCTTGGACTGATGCTGTCTGAGGGACGCAATATTCTGTTGTTGTCGCCCTGGAGCGCAGTCTTTTCAGGTCTTGCCATCTTGCTGCTGGCTTTCGGGCTCAATCTGCTCGGCGATCTCCTGCGCGACGAGTTGGATCCCCGGCTGAGAACGTGACGTCTCGATAGTCCATAGGATTCAACTGTTTTGTGTCGCCGAGCCCTGGCGTAGCGTGTGGTCGCCGCCGCACCGTCCTTAACGGACATCGTCTCAACCGACGTAGGTGACAAACGTTTCCAGCGGCTCGCGGTCGGTGACGAACGAGTTGACGATCGCGTTCGGGTCGGGGAAGCCGAGCGACATGCCGCACACCACCATTTGCTCGGCGGGGATGCCGACTTCCCGCTGCACGATCGGCGCGTAGTAGGCGAACGCGGCCTGCGGGCAGGTTTCCAGACCTTCACCACGGGCGGCCAGCATGACCGACTGCACGAACATGCCGTAGTCGAGCCAGCTGCCCTTCTCCATGTCGCGATCGATGGTGAACATCAGCCCGACGGGCGCACCGAAGAAGCGAAAGTTCTGGCCGTGCTGCTCGGCCATGCGCGCCTTATCGTCTCGCCCGATGCCGAGCGTCTTATAGAGCCCGAAACCGCAGGCGCGGCGACGGCTCTGGTAGGGATCTCTCCAGGTCACCGGGTAGTAGTCATATTCACGCTGCGGCGGCTCTCCGGCGCGCACAGCCTTGGTCAGGGCCGAGACCAACCGATCCTTGGCCGCGCCTTCCAGTACATACACGTGCCATGGCTGGATGTTTGAGCCCGATGGCGCGCGCGCTGCAATGCTCAGTACGCGCTCCAGCGTGTCATGCGGCACAGGCGTATCGAGATAGCCGCGGATCGAGCGGCGGCCTGTGATGGCATCGGCGACAGACAACATGCGGGGCACCCTGAGATAGACAGCCTTCTGCATGTATCGAGGAAGTGTGTGCACCGCAAATCAGTGACATGTCATCTTGCACAAAGCGGGTGCCTGGCCCTTACTGATAGCGATCGCCGCAAGCCAACGCCAGAGCGAGGGTACTGTCACATGTGGCGCATTTGGGCCGCGGCCCTGTTCTGGGGGCTCAACTGGCCTGCCGTGAAGATCATCCTTGGCACATCTGGCCCTTGGACGCTGCGTGCGGCTGGCCTCACGGGCGGCGCAGCGCTGCTGCTCGCCTATGCACAGCTCACCGGGCAATCCCTGGCTGTCCCGCGCACCCATTGGCGGACGCTGGCATTTGGTGGGTTGTTTGGTGTCGCGGGCTTCAACATCTGCGCCGTGTTCGCGCAACTTTCCATGCCGACGTCGCGTGCGGCCATCCTGACGTTCACGATGCCGCTCTGGGTCGCGCTGTTCAGCTGGTTGTTTCTTGCCGAACGCTTGGATGGGCTGCGGGTCGCATCCTTGACACTTGGGGCGCTGGGGCTCGGGCTGCTGTCGGTGCCGTTCTGGCCGGTGATACAGACCGGCGGCGTGCCGTTTGGCCTCGTCTATGTGCTCGGCGCTGCGATCACGTGGGCGGCGGGTACGATCATTCTCAAACGCTGGCCCGTGCACGCCGAACCAATCGCAATCACGGCCTGGCAGGTGGTGGTCGCAGCAGTTGTATGCACGATCGGGATGCTCATCTTGGAGCGGCCATATCTCGACTTGTCACGGCCGGAGGCGGCCGCGGCCTTCGCCTATCACATCGTGCTGCCGCAGGCGGCGGCCTATGTCCTGTGGTTTAATCTTGTGGGTCGCGTGCCCGCCTCGACGGCTGCCCTTGGGACGTTGCTCATTCCGATCTTCGGCGTGTCGGGCGCGATCATTCTGCTCGGGGATTGGCCGACGGTGCTTGATGTGGCGGGCTTGGCGCTCATTCTGGTCGCCGTTGGTCTGGATCAGATCATCCGAGCCTGGCGAACGGCCAAGGCCTAAGCAGGCATTCGTTGGTGACCCAACGAATGTCTGCTTAGAGTCCCAGACTTCTCAGAGTTTTATCGCTGAACCGGGAAGACCACTTCAGCGAACTCTGCCTAGGTCCGCCCTGTACTGAGATGGCAGCATTTACGCCCCATCCAACGCGGGCTATGAGGCAACCAAACCGCATCCGGGGGCCGCTCGACCGTGTTCAAGAAAATACTCATTGCCAACCGTGGCGAGATCGCCTGCCGAGTCATCAAGACGGCCCGCAAAATGGGCATCGAGACGGTGGCGGTCTATTCGGATGCGGATCGCGACGGCATGCATGTCGAGATGGCAGATGAGGCGGTGCACATCGGACCTGCTGCGGCAGCTGAAAGCTACCTCGTAATCGACAAGATCGTTGCCGCGTGCAAGGCGACCGGTGCCGAAGCCGTCCACCCCGGCTACGGCTTCCTGTCAGAGCGTGAGGCCTTCCCGGTGGCGCTCGCCAAGGCCGGCATCGTGTTCATCGGCCCAAACCCCAAGGCCATCGCGGCCATGGGCGACAAGATCGAGAGCAAGAAGGCGGCCGCCAAGGCCAACGTATCGACCGTGCCGGGCCATCTCGGCGAGATCTCTGACGGCGCGCACGCCCAGCGCATCGCCAAGGAGATCGGCTACCCCGTGATGATCAAGGCCTCGGCCGGCGGCGGCGGAAAGGGTATGCGCATCGCCTACAACGACAAGGAATGCGCCGAAGGTTTCACGCTCGCCCGCTCCGAGGCGAAATCGTCGTTCGGCGATGATCGCATTTTTGTTGAAAAGTTCATCGAGAACCCGCGCCACATCGAGATCCAGGTGCTCGGCGACAAGCACGGCACCGTGCTCTATCTCGGCGAACGCGAATGCTCGATCCAGCGGCGAAACCAGAAGGTGCTGGAAGAAGCGCCGTCGCCGCTGCTGGACGAAGCCACGCGCAAGAAAATGGGCGAGCAGGCCGTCGCCTTGTCAAAGGCCGTCGGCTACGATTCAGCCGGCACGGTGGAGTTCGTCGCGGGGCAGGACCGCTCCTTCTTCTTCCTCGAGATGAACACACGCCTGCAGGTCGAGCACCCCGTCACTGAGATGATCACCGGCATCGACCTCGTCGAGCAGATGATCCGCGTCGCCTACGGGGAAAAGCTCGCGTTCAAGCAGAGCGACATCAAGCTCAACGGCTGGGCGGTCGAGAGCCGCATCTACGCCGAAGATCCCTTTCGCAACTTCCTGCCGTCCATCGGCCGCCTGACCAAATATCGTCCGCCCGCAGAAGGCGCCTTCAACGGCGGTACCGTGCGCAATGATACGGGCGTGTTCGAGGGTGGCGAGATTTCGATGTTCTACGACCCCATGATCGCCAAGCTCGTGACGCATGCAGCCACCCGCGAGCAAGCGATTGATCTGCAAGCCGAGGCGCTGGATGCCTTCTGCGTCGAAGGCATCCAGCACAACATTCCGTTCCTGACGTCGGTCATGCAGAACCCGCGCTGGCGCTCGGGCAAGATCTCGACCGGCTTTATCAAGGAAGAGTTCCCGAACGGCTTCGTCGGGCGCACCGCAACTGTCTCGGAGCAGCAGACGCTGACGGCCGTCGCCGCTTTCATCGATCATCTCGGCAACGCCCGCCGACGCGAGATTACCCACCAAATGGGCGGCCCAGCCGTGCGCTTTGCCGAGCATCGCGTGGTGTCGATCGAGGGCACGTTCTTGCCGGTGAAGGTCGAGGGCACCATCGGTGCGCCGACCACAGTCACGTCGCTCGATGCGCAAGGCCGCGCGACCAAGAAACTGACGCTGGTGTCGGCTTGGTGGCCAGGTGAACCGGTCTGGCAGGGCACCGTCGATGGCGTGCCGGTCTCAGTGCAGGTCAAGTCGATCTTGAACGGTCAGGAATTGGCGTTCCGTGGCGTCTCGGCGAAGGTGCACGTGTACACCGCACGCGAGGCGACGCTGGCCGCGCTCATGCCCGAGAAGAAAGCGGCGGACATGAGCAAGTTCCTGCTCTGCCCCATGCCGGGCCTGGTAAAGGCCGTCCACGTCGCCGAGGGCGCCGAGGTCAAGGCTGGCGATACGCTTGCCGTGGTCGAAGCCATGAAGATGGAAAACGTTCTGCGCGCCGAGCGCGACGGCCGCGTCAAGGCCGTCAAGGCGAAGGCCGGCGACAGCTTGGCAGTGGATGCTGTGATCATCGAGTTTGCATGAGGGCAGGCCGCGCGCCTCCCCAACGACCACCGTCTCAATCGTAGGCAAAGAACGACGCCACATTGCAATTCAACGCGTGCGCCATGGCGACGAGAACACGGGCTCGCGGACGTCGCTCACCACGCTCGATGTCAAGGATGTCCTTCTCGTTGAGGCCGACATAGTTCGCGAGCTCGGTGGCTGTTAGTCCCGCCGCGAGCCTCAGTGACGTTACTCGGAGACCAAGCTTTGCGTCGACTTCGTTACGGGCGCGCTGAGACGTCACTGGCGTACGTGCTTCGTCGCAGTGCTCGTCCTCGCCCGTCATGTCGAAACTCCCTGATTGTTGTGCATTCCGGTTGCATTCTCGTTTTTAGTCATTCCAGAAGCTGTAGATATGCTCTCGCCGAGCTGATTCGGCGTGGAGCCGCCGATGATCTTGTCCAACGCCAAAAGGATTGATGCGCTCACGCCATTGGCTGGTCCGCTGCTGCAGCGGCTCGACCTGCGCCACGGCCCGCCCGACATCCTGACAAATTTCCTCCTCGCCGCTGAGCGGGTGGTTCGTGAGCGCGGCGCCACGCTGGAAATCGGGAATTTTGACGACATGGCACGCGTCAATGCGCAGCATTATGACTCGTGGGGACGGCTCGTGACCATGTTCGACCCTCGCGTCGCACCCATTCCCGCGGATCGGGCGATTTGCATCATCGGCCGTGACAGCGCTGGCGACATCGCTGTCACGCAGGCCACACGCCTCTATGATCTCGCGGGCACGACACTCGCCCTTGAGGTCGCATCCAACCGCTTGTTCTATCCTGACAGCCGGCCTCCCCCACATGAGCGCTGCGAGGTGACAGCCACCAGCGCACAGACCTTGGACGGACTGGCCATCTATTCGGGCGCGCTTTGGATCCGTCCCGACTTTCGCAGGCGGAATCTCTCCCCGGTTCTGGCGCGTATCGGACGCAGCCTCGCCTTCGCCCTTCACGGCGCAACGATCGCGTTCTCGTTCGCGCGCAACGAACTGGTCACGAACGGTGTCGCGGCGGGATATGGATACAAGCATTTTGAAAACAGCTTTCGGCGCTTCGTGGCCGATCGGTTGGATTTCGAAGGCTCGTACCTCTGGGCGACCGACCGCGAGACGTTTGCTGACATCGAGCAGTTCACTGCGACCGAACTAGCCGGAGGCAGCTTGAGTGACGCCAAGAAGCAATACGGTGTCATCTGAGCGAATGATCGGCACGATCGCTCGGTCGTAACGCAAGCGAGCGCTCTTCGCCCTCGTCCACGTCACCAGTGCATCGATGCGATCGAAAACGATACCGCCGCGCGCGCTTCCTGCGATGTGGCCCTCGACCCATTGCCCATATCGAGGGTCGGGGGCGTCGCGCAGCGAGCGTCCCGGTGCCTGCTGCACCCATTCTCTGGAATACGACCCGATTGCCGATCCAACGGCTTCAATAACCGGACGATCGCTGCCCGTCGGCATGCGGTATAGCGTGAAGCGACCGCTGAACGCGAAATCCAGTTGCGCCGAGAGTTCTCTCGGATCGTTGTGAACGCGCAGCCGCTCTTGCCACACCCCGAGGTGACGCTTCGTGGCTATGGCGGATGTGCTCGCGTCGATCATATGACGCTGAAAATCGATGTGCCGCCACCTCTCGTTTCGCACCGCGCGGAAGAGCCAGTCGGAGATGTGCGCACACAGCGTGTCGCGGTCATTATAAAGCCGGCCCTGCCAGCCGTCGTCGGCGAACGACACCACTGAAGACCCCGCGACGCGGTCGTGCACTTGGTACAACAATTCCGTGAGCGCCAGGGGCGACACCGAGGCTCGGTTCAGCCTGATCTCTAGGCCGCGGTTGAAAAAGCGAATCTCAATGCAGCCGCCATTGCGGACCCGAAATTCGATTTCTCCAGGGGGCGGTAGAGAGACAGGACCGCATGGTGGCCCAATGGCGCCGCGTTCGTTGATGAAAATGGACGCAACCATACCCGACGATCCTCAGTGTCTGCGCGCGGACGACTGGCAATGAGACACACGACGTGGACACACTCAATCACGTGCGAGATGCACTATAGTCTAGCGTGGGAAATTTGCCACATCAACGACTGCTCCGACACGACTGCGCCGCCAACTCACATCAAGCCCAAGCTGCTGTGGACAGGGTGCCAACGCGGCGATGCTGCAGCGTCTTCGGGTTTTCCCTTCGGGCTATACGGGTCATAGCGAGGTCAACGGCAGCGTCACAGGCAGCCTCTTATGATCCGCACCACCTGTCCCAAGTTCGCCGCGATGTCTCCCCGTGCGCGCCGCAATGGGCGCCTAGGGGCTCGGCTGAGGATCGGCCAGCGACATGATGCACCCGGTGCGACTGCTGACACGCCTGCTGGAGGTCGCCCTTGCGCTGCCGCTGCTGGCGTTGCGCGTGCTGGCCCAAGGCGTCATCTTCAACCCGAAAATCGGCCCGCTGCGCCATGTCTTCACAGCGGCGGTCGCCTATGTGGTGTTCGCTGTTACCCTCGTCTACGTGGTGGCGCCGCTGCGCGGCGTGGTCGGCCAGTACTATCTCGGCGGCAAGCTGCGCTACGATGCCGAACGTTGGCTGGCGCCCGCCGTTTATGATGCGACGGGCGCGTTCGTTGGCACGTTCGATGCGCGCCTGGATAGCAAACAAGATGTGAACTTCACCGACAAGGCCATCGAGTATCGCGACTACACGGCCAACCCGGATCACAAATCGATCCCCGTGCGCGAGGTGCCGAACTGGTATTGGAAATGCCTCGTTTATCACGAAGACCGCTACCTCGGTGGACCGCTGAACCCCTACGGCATCGACCTCTATGGCGTGCTGAAAATTCCCTACACCTCCATCCGACGGACACTTGCGACCAAGCGGCCATCGCTCGGCGTCGGCGGCTCGACGTTGCCGATGCAGTTCGCCCGCGTGATCTACGGCACGCCACCATCGGCCTCCGAGAGCGGCGCGACGAAG
Organism: Hyphomicrobiaceae bacterium; assembly: GCA_031374735.1. Classification (GTDB taxonomy): domain Bacteria; phylum Pseudomonadota; class Alphaproteobacteria; order Rhizobiales; family Hyphomicrobiaceae; genus JABFRJ01. The sequence goes on from JANMGQ010000051.1 coordinate 25,853, forward strand.
CTCGGCCGCAAGTTCAAGGAGTGGTGGCTGGCGCCCGTCATCTTTCAGGAGCTCACCAAGGGCGGCGACTACACGCCTTTGAAACAGTGGGCGGCAAACCACATCTGGCTTGCCCAACGCACGGGCGGGCAGGCGCTGCACGGGGTCGAGGCAACGAGCCGCATCGTGTTCGGCAAGGGCAGCCATGAGTTAACGACGGCTGAGCAGTTCGTGCTCGCCTCGGCCGTCAACAAACCGATCATCCTGATGCCCGGCACAGACAAACTCAACGCCGTGCGCGAAGACCGCTGGAGGTACATCACGGAGGTGCGCTCGCAAGCCTGTGCGCAGAAGCTGATCCCCGATGAAGCTGACCGCAAAGCGGTCATGTTCGAACTTGTGCAGATGGCCGGCGGCCCGCCAGACCCGAAGGTGAAGCCCGCTATGCAGGCAGCCCTCGACCAGTACGGCGGCAGCCAAGCCAAGCGCGCGCAGGCCAACCCGATGATCCGCGCGGCTGTCTTGTTGCCTGAAGCCCGCTTCGGCATCCGCGAGGAGATGAAGCAGGCCTATGGATTCGCTTGGCGTGACCACGTGCGTGGCGTGACGACGACGCTGGATGCCGTCGAAAACCTCGCCTTCCGCGACAAGATCCGAGCGGAACTCGCCAAGATCGACGCCAAGGAGCAATCGAAATTCAATCCCGGTTACACGCTTGATCCCGCCAAGGTCGGCGCCGATCGCAAGCTGCCGCACATCGTCGTTGTGGCGTCCAACGCCAAAGGCGAGATCGTGCGCTACTTCGAAGTGGGCGAGAGCGCATCTTACTTCGGCTCGCCCTTCGCCCGCGACGCCAAGACTGGCCGCTATGAGCCAAACCGCGAGGCCCGCCACATCGCCTCGACCGGCAAAATCATCGCGGCCATCGCCATTGCCAACCAGGGGCGTGATTTGCCCGGCACGCTCTACGCTGATCCGAACGCGCCACCGAAAAACACCGACACCTGCGAGCGTGGCAACGGTTCAACTCCTGGCCAGCGGCGCGCGCTGGTGTCGTTTGCCTGCTCGCTCAACGCGCCTTTGATCGCCCGCACGGCCCACGTCGGCCAGGATCGTATCAAACGCCTGATCGACGGCTTTGGCTTTGCCATGCCGCCGACCGATGCCAACGGCGAGCGGACGCCGCCTTCGACGGCGAGCGTGCTGGGTCTTGTTGGTGGCTCGCCGCGCCGCGTGCATCACATGGCGGCCGTGCTGACGGCGTCGCTGACGGGGCAGGGCCAAAAGCCCGTGCGCGCGCCGACCATCGTGCGCAACTATGACTACGTCTCGCCAGAGTCTGCGGCGCTTGCGACCTTCAACGACAAGCCCATAATCCCGAACGCGCTGATCCGCCCGGAAGCGCGCGGCATGCTGAAATCGCTGTTGTCGGCGCCGCTCTGCCATCGTTCAGGTGGCACCGCACACGGCACGTTGAAGGGCTTGGCACATTGGTGCGCCGACGGCCGGCCCGACCTCGCGCTGCACGTCGCCAAGACAGGCACCTCGACCACATCAGACGCTGACGCCACGATCGACACCTGGACGACCGGCGGCATCCAATTTGCGAACGGCGCGACATATTCCTACGTTGTCATGGTCGGCACCGGGACGGCGCGGGACACGTGGGCACGCAAACTGCACGCCGCCCAGGCCAACGTGCCGCTGGTCGAGGCGTTGCTCAACGACCTCAAGGAGCACGCGAAAAAGCATTCTGGTCCAACAGTCGCGCGGCCAGCGGCAGCTCCCGCGCAGACAGTCGCTGCAGCAAAGATCAAACGCAGCGCCGACTGGCGCGATGATCTCAAGACGCCGCAGCAACGGTGAGCCTCATAACGAGGGCTCCGCACATCTTCGCGTTCCGACTGTGCTACGCTTTGAAATCGCACACCCGCTGTCGGCGTAAAGCCGACCTCGGCCAACGCGCGCGCGACGTGGTTGACCCGAAGCGGTCATCCAATCCCCAACGTCGGTATCCCGGAATTTGTCATGCCCTTCGCGTGACAAATATCCGGGATCTTCCCCGCCCGGATTGGTATGATAGCATCTCAGGATGTCGGACTTCTTCGCTAAGGTGTTCTTTGTCTACATGACGGCCCGCGGGCCTCGCGGCGTCATCTATGTCGGCATGTCCAGCGACTTGATCTTGCGCGCAGGTCAACATCGCGACCGCCTGCTTGGCGGCTTTACCAAGACGTATTGGGTTGATCGGCTTGTGTATTTCGAACAGCATGAGACGG
>JANMGQ010000197.1:0-19922 GCA_031374735.1 Hyphomicrobiaceae bacterium
CTACAGCCTCCTCGGCCTCCCCGATGCGGACCGGCAGCGTCTTGCCGGAGGCGAGCCCCCAGTCGGCTGAGCGGTCGAACAAGAGATCTCTCGGTTCCCGGTCAAGAGCGTCCATACGTGCATGGGGCCTGTGACCACGCAGGACCGGACCGGGACAAGCCGTAGCGTCCCTGACCATGTTGCCTTCCCCACTTGCCCAGGTGGCCCACTTACCCAGGTGGCCCACTTACCCAGGTGGCCCACTTACCCAGGTGGCCCACTTACCCAGGTGGCCCACTTACCCAGGTGGCCCACTTACCCAGGTGGGTCGGCGTCCCGAAGTGCGTTTTCGCGGGCATCGATACGCAGCCCGCATGTCCCCTCTCTGACGCTTCGCCTAGACCAGTCAATACGGACCGCTGCGCGGACGTCTTGCGCAGGATCCCGCATCTGCACGCGGCCGAAAGAGGCCGCGCTTGTGCGGGATGACGGTTCATCCGATTGCCTTGCTCACGATACTGGCCCGAGCGGGACGCGCGCCTACTCCTTAACCCACACCTCGACTCGGCGATTGCGATTAAGGCCTTCGGGCGTGTCGTTGCACACGACGGGTGCGACAGGACCATAGCCACGCGCGACCACCTGCTCAGCCTTGAGCGCGCCTTCGGAGCGCGCCAGAATGACCGAGCGCACTTGATCGGCGCGCTTGCGCGCCAGGGCCTGGTTGATGGCGACGGTGCCCACGGGATCGGTGAAGCCGGCAAGCAGAACAGTTTTGTCGCGATACGCCGATGTCTTCAGCAGCTCCGACAGCCGGTCCAATTCCTGCCGTGAGCGCGCATCGACTGCGCTGGTGCTGGTCGCGAAGCGGACAGTGACCGACAGCCGTTTGTAGCCTTGCAGATCAGCCAGCAGTTGGTTGCGGGCGGTTGTCTCGGCCGGCGATACCTTGGTGCGCGGCGGGGCCCGCAGGCGATCTGCCTCATGGGCAAAGGGCACGACTGTTACAGTCTGATCGACGAAGCCATGCAGGGCGACGACCTTCTGCCCATCAGCCGCCGTTGCGAAGTTTGCGAATGCCTCGGCTTCGGGATCGAGCGCGGCGGCGTTGGCGTAAAGATACAGGCGTCGGCTGAGTGGAAACTCTTCAGCCTTGACGGCAAATGCTGTCGGACGGGCCACGAGGCCGCACGACGCGGTGATGTCGAGCTTTGCCGCGCCATCGGCGGCCGACATGGAGACGAAACTGACGCCGTACGGATCGCGTGACAGCTGCCGAACACGTTCAGCATGCGTGCTGCCTTGGACAGCTGTCGGCGACAACGTCAGGCCAAAAGGTTTCAACATCGCCGCGACAAAAACATCGAGCGTGCCTTGGCCGGGCTCAGGCGCGTAAACGGTGATCGGACCAGGCGGCAGACCGAGCTCGGACCAATCCTTGAACTGGCCGGCAAAGATCCTCGCCACCTGTTGGGTTGTCAGCGATGTCGCAGCCACCTTGCTACCGACCACAACCGTGATGCCGTCGATGCCAAGCACAAAGCTGCGCGGCGGTTGGCCCTGTGCCGCCGTGATCTGCGCCAGTTCATCAGAGGAGAGTTCACGATCAGACATGGCGAACGTGGTCTCGCCCCGGGCGAGAGCGGCGATACCAGATGTGCTGCCATGGACGGCCAACGCAATCGAGATCTGCGGCGCGCCGGGAGCGGCGCTCAATCTGTATTCGGTTTCGTTGGCCGTGGGACCGACGAGATCTTCGGTCAGTTGTCGGCGCGCGGCGGCAAAGGCACGCACGAGATCCGGCATCAGTTCGCGGCCGATGGTGCTTGAGCCATGGAGAGTGATGCGCGCCGGCGTCTGCGATGCGCGCACTGGGTTCGCCTCGACAACGGCTGCTGCGGTGGGCGATTGCGGACAGGTGTCGCTGACGCAGGCATACGATGCAGCTGGCAGCGTCACGACACCGGCGGCCGTATCGATGACGTAGGTCGAGCCATCAAACGACTTGAGTTCGCCCTCGATGTCGAAACCGCCGCTTTTGGCGCTCAGCGTGATCGTCGCTGCTTCAAGCCGGGATGCAGCGAGTACAGAGCAACCTAGGCTGAGAGCCCAGGCCAAGGACATCGCGGGTCGTGTGCGAAAGGCGCGCATGTGGCGTGTCCGGGCGTTGGATTGGCGCGGGAAGGATTGGCTCATGACCCGTGTGTCTCGGTCAGGCTCAGGGTTTGCGAAAACGCAGCGTCGGCAATCCGGCCTGCTGGTAGCGGACGGCTTGCGTCAGGGGCACACCGCACGGCGCAGACCGGATTGTGCCCGTGCCCCCGGCCGCCTGTCCGTCGCGCGAGAGCACGCGGAATTCGTAGGCGATGTTGGCGAGCTGGCCGGGGCCACACACATCGCCGGCCGGCACATCGCCACGGGTTTCATAGTCGATGGCAAGTGCCACCGAGCCTGTCGGCTCGTTGTCGGCATGGACAAACGTGTACACTTCCATGTGCAGACCGGTGCCGGTGCCATCCGCTGCTGTGCTGAGAAAGCCTTGGCCGCGCTGGCCTTCCTTGGCGCGCGCGATGGTGCTCGCCGCGTCGGTCGCGATGCGTGTCCAGCGGTGACCAGCTTCGCCGTAGGCGGCTGCATATTCAAATGCGTGGAGATCGAGATTGATCGGGCTGCGCCAGAACAGGGCAACCTTCGAGACGCGATCCATATCCTTGGCGTCGGCCGGCACAGCCTTGCGCGAGCCATCGTGGAACACGAGGTCGACGGCTTTGCCAACGCCCGCGAACAAGTCGAGATCGATGAACAGCACGCCGGAATCGCCGATTTTGCGGATCAGGTCGACGCCACCATAGCGGAGCTGCATGAACTCGCCGGCCCGGCAGGCGGAGTCGATGCGCAACCCCATGATGCCTGCATCACGCGGCGTTACGGAGACATTGGCCTGACCGCAACCAGAGTGTGGGGCAAAGCGTGGTGCTGGCGCGGCAGGTGGTGGCGTCGCGGATGCCGGGGTGACTGGCGGGGCAGGTGGCGTCGGGGCAGCAACGACGGGAACCATTGCGGCAACCGGCGCCGGCTGCGCAGCCGGCGCTGCGGCCGACGGCAGCTCAAAACCGGACGATGGTGGCGCTGCAGCTGCTGGAGGCGGACTTGACGGGCCGGGGGTCGCAGTGAGGGCACGTCGATCCGTGAACGCGTCGGCAGGACGTTCAGGACGGGTCGCTGCCACAGGCGCAATCTGGCGCGCCGGTGCTGCCGTTTTGCCGCCATCGACCACGCCGACGATGCGCGGTGCCGGCTCGCGCAGAGCGTAAGCGGCGTAGATAATGCCGCCGGCCATGGCCGCAATACTTGTCGTGACAACCAGCTTTCCGGCGAGGTTGGCCGGTGCGGATTTCGGTAGGCGGGCGCGAAGTTGCTCGAACGGCAGTGCCATGGAACGATACCCGGTTTGACTCTTATCGGGCCGAAAGCAAGAACTCGGCCAACCAACCAACATGGATCACACAATGGCGCATACTCAGGACTGGCTCGGCTTGGCAGGGCGCGTTTGCGTCGTCACGGGCGGCGGCAGCGGCATTGGCGAAGGTATTGCGCGCGAACTCGCAGCAGCGGGCGCGCACGTCGCCGTGGTCGACCGGGATGCGGCGGGTGCAGCACGGGTTGCGGCTGAACTGACAGCGAATGGCGCTACAGCACTTGCCGTCACATGTGACACCACGCGCGAAGCAGATGTTGCGGCTGCGGCTGCAAAGGTGCGACGTCAACTCGGGCCGTGCGCCGTGCTCGTCAACAATGCCGGTATCCTGCGCCCGGGCGCGCTCGACGAGGTCAGTCTTGAAACCTGGAATGCCGTCCTGGCCGTCAATCTCACGGGTTATCTGATTGCCGCGCGCGCCTTCGGCGCTGACATGCTGGCGGCCAAGACGGGGAGCATTATCCATGTCTCCTCGATCGCGGGCGTGAACATGCAGCCGCGCAGCGGCGCTTACAGCGCATCCAAGGCCGGCGTGTTAATGCTATCGAAGCAGCTCTCGGTTGAATGGGGCGTCCGTGGCGTTCGCAGCAATGCGGTGCTGCCAGGCTCGATCCGCACACCGCTCTCGGCGGCATTCTATGCTGATCCGGCCTTTGAAGCGGCGCGCGTTGCCATCATCCCCGCCCGTCGCATCGGCGAGCCCGAAGACATCGCCAATGTTGTCACATTTTTAGCCAGCGATCGGTCCGGATATATCAACGGCGCGGAAATCCTTGTTGATGGCGGCCTCGACGGCAAGCTGATGGATCTGCTGCCGCGGCCAGGGTTTTAACCGCGTCACGCCCTCCACAAGTCTGTGGGCGGCAAGCTTGCCCGCCTGCAGCGAGGCGCCTAGGGTGCGCGTTGTCGTCCTGTTCCAGAGGGCCCAACGGTCCGGGAGTACGTCGTGAAGTATGTCTCTACCCGTGGCGAGGCGCCTGTCCTCGGCTTTGAAGATGCGTTGCTGGCAGGTCTTGCCCGCGACGGCGGCCTGTATGTGCCTGAGACATGGCCTGTCCTATCGCGGGATGCGATCGCCTCGTTCGCCGGGAAACCGTTCCACGAGGTTGCAGCTGCCGTCGTCGGCGCGCTGTCGGGCGGGGCTATACCAGCGGCCGAGCTCGCCCGCATGACTCGGGAAGCCTACGGCACCTTTGGCCATGCCGCCGTAACGCCGCTGGTACAAGTGACGCCCAACACCTTTATTCTTGAATTGTTCCACGGCCCGACTCTGGCCTTCAAGGACGTGGCCATGCAGCTGCTCGCGCGGCTAATGGATCACGTGCTGGCCAAGCGCAACCAGCGTGCGACCATTGTCGGCGCGACCTCAGGCGATACGGGCGGGGCTGCCATCGAGGCCTTCCGCGCATCGACACGCACCGACGTGATGATCCTGTTTCCGGACGGGCGCGTGTCCGACGTGCAGCGCCGCATGATGACGACACCGACCGAGCCGCATCTGCATGCGCTCTCCGTTTCCGGCACGTTTGACGATTGTCAGGCGCGCGTGAAAGATATGTTCAACCACCACGCCTTCCGCGATTCCGTGAAGTTGTCGGGTGTGAATTCCATCAACTGGGCGCGCATCGCGGCGCAGGTGACCTATTACGTCGTTGCGGGCGCAGCTTTGGGGGCGCCGCATCGCAAGGTGTCGTTCTCGGTACCAACCGGCAATTTCGGTGACATCTTCGCTGGCTACGTTGCCAAGAAGATGGGCTTGCCGATCGACCAGCTGATCATTGCGACCAACAGCAATGACATCCTCGCCCGGACCGTCGAAACCGGACGCTATGAGACGCGTGATGTCGTGGTGACATCGTCGCCGTCGATGGACATCCAGGTGTCCTCGAATTTCGAGCGCTATCTGTTCGAGGCATCGGGCCGCAACACAGGCGAAATTCGCCGCATGATGGGCGCCTTGAAGCAATCAGGCAGCTTTGGCCTCGGCCCCGTCGCCAAGACTCTGCAGGCCGAATTCCAGGCCAGCAAGGCAGACGAAGCGGCCGTAAAATCGGTGACCCAGCGAACACTCGACACCGCGGGCTATCTGCTTGATCCACACACGGCATGCGGGGTGGTGGCGGCCAACAAGGCAAAGAGCGCGAGCCCTGTGGTGGTGCTGGCAACCGCGCATCCCGCCAAGTTCCCGCATACGCTCACGGGCGCCTGGCCGGCCTTGCCGCCGCGGCTCTCAACACTCATGACCGACCCGGAGCGCATGGCGCAGCTGCCGAACGACGCAACAAAAATTGAGCACTACGTCGCGGCGCATTCGCGCGCGGCACGGGACGGGGCCAAGGACACAGCATGAGCACCGAAGTCACACGCCTCGCCAACGGACTTCGCGTCGTCACCGATCATATGCCGCACGTGGAAACCGCCTCCCTTGGCGTCTACGTCAAGGTGGGCGCGCGCAACGAAACGTCTGTCAACAACGGCATTTCGCACCTGCTCGAGCATATGGCGTTCAAGGGCACGGCGTCGCGCACGGCCAAGGAGATCGCCGAGGAAATCGAACAGGTCGGCGGTGATCTGAACGCTGCGACCAGTCTGGAGACCACCGCCTATTATGCGCGCATGTTGAAAGCGGACGTGCCGCTCGCACTGGAGTTGGTTGGCGATATTCTGCTCAATCCGAAGTACTCCGAGGAGGATTTGGAGCGCGAACGCGAAGTGATCCTGCAGGAGATTGCGGGCACGCGCGATAGCCCTGATGATACCGCGTTCGATCTCTTGAACGCGACGGCTTACCCGGATCAAGCGGTCGGGCGGCCTATTCTCGGCAGCGAGGAGACCGTTAAGAGCTTCACGTCTGGCGATGTGCGCGCCTTTCTGCAGCATCACTATCGCCCGACGCAGATGATTGTCTCGGCCGCTGGCGCGGTGGACCACGGCCAGATCGTCAAACAAGTTGAGACGGTCTTTGCTGGCTTACCGGCAGGTGCCAGCGATACGCCCGCGCGTGCCGCCTATGCCGGCGGGCCCGCCGTCTCGGACAAGACGTTCGAACAGGCGCACCTGTTGCTCGGCTTCGAGAGCATCTCGTACCGCACGCCCGAATATTACAACGCGCAGGTGTTCACGGGGCTGATGGGCGGCGGCATGTCTTCGCGCCTGTTTCAGGAGGTGCGTGAAACGCACGGCCTCTGCTACTCGATCTATGCCACCAACTGGTCGCTCGACGACACGGGCGTGTTCGCGATCCATGCGGCAACCGGCAAGGACATGCTTGGCAAGCTGATCACGCTGGTTCGGGCCGAGCTGGAAAAAGCTGCGACCACCGCGCCGACCGAGCGCGAGGTGGACCGCGCCAAGGCGCAGATGAAAGCCGGTTTGCTCATGGCGCTCGAGAGTTCCGGTGCACGTGCCGAACAGATGGCGCGCCAGACCATGCTGTTCGACAAGCTGACGCCCCCGGCCGAGCTGGTCAAAAAGGTGGACGCCGTCACCCCTGAGGGCGTGCGCGCATTCGCCGAGCGGTTGCTCAATGGCAAACCACCTTCCGCAATCCTGGTGGGCGGGGGCCGCAAAGCCGCCGCCTTTGCACGGCAAGCCATGGGGGAAATCAAGGCAGCATAACACGGGGCTTGGGCACAGGTGGCGCGCTTGACGGGGATCTGGCCCCGAACGGCAACAGGGGGACGACAACGCCGCGATGGCATTCCTGAGGACAACGTTAGACATCGGGCTTCCGGTCACCGGCCGCAGTGTACTGTTGCGCGTCCCCAGCATGTTCGACTACGCCACCTGGGCCGAGTTGCGCGCGGCAAGTGCCTCCCATCTGCAACCCTTCGAACCCGCCTGGGCCAGCGACGAGCTATCGCGCTGGGCTTTCCGCCGGCGCTTGCGTCAGTACGCGCGCGACATGGCCGATGACGCGGGCTACCCGCTGTTCATCGTGTCGCCGGCGACGGGCGCCATTCTCGGCGGCATCACACTTTCAAACGTGCGGCGCGGCGTGGCTCAGGCGGCGTCGCTTGGCTATTGGGTCGGCCAGCGCCACGCTAAGCAGGGCGTCATGACGGATGCCGTCAGCGCGCTCATTCCGTTTGCGTTCGAGCATCTGCGTCTGCACCGGCTCGAGGCTGCGTGCCTACAGCACAACGCCGCGTCCATCCGTGTGTTGGAAAAAAGCGGGTTTCAGAGAGAAGGCGTCGCGCGCAAGTATCTGCGCATCAACGGCACCTGGCAGGATCATGTACTTTTCGCGTTGACCGAGGACGACCGGCGCGGAGATGGCGGATGATCTATTGGGCAGGCTCCGTCGCACAGTTGGCGACCAAGCCAAAACCGTGCATCGCGACCGAGGGTGAGGGGCGGCCGCTTGCTCCGTCAACAGTCCATGAGCTGGCACGTCACTTGTGGCGCCTGACTTCGAACGTGCTGCTGCCCCTCACCCACATCGGGACGGCCTCAGCGGCCGTTCCGATGTCCCCCTCTCCCCCTGAAGGAGGGGGAGAGGGAAGAGGTCGCCGCGTTGGCCAGCATCATGGTGTCGGAAAGTGTCGGCTGGTCACGGCCGCAGTAGGAAATCTCGCCACCGTTTGCATGCTCGCCCTTGTCTTTCTGACCGGTATCGCCGCACCGGCCTACGCTGCTGCGCCAACGCCGATTGAGGTCGGCAACGACACAGACCGCCGCGACATCACGGCGGCCGGAGACCTGTTCGAGGGGCGTGGCGACACCATGCAGGTCGAAACGGCGGTCGGCGCTGATGGTGCGACGGGCCGCATGTCCGTCCGGGCGACCACGGTCGGCACAAATCCGAATTGGTTCGTGTTTGCGCTGCGCAACTCGACCGACAAACCCATCGAGCGCTGGCTCGTGACCGAACGCTATGAGCATGCCGGGTCGGGCATTGTGTGGCCCAATCTCGATGCGCGTCGCATTGATAATATCACGCCTTCGCTCGGTTTCGTACCGGAGCGCTTGCCATTCGACAACGCCGACGCTTTCCGTCTGACCATCGAACCGGGCCAGACCGTTACGTTTGCTGCCGAGCTGGTCGGCGACCGTGTGCCGCGCATTCAGCTCTGGCGTTCTGTCGATTACGAAAAGCGCGTGCGCAACAAGCAGCTGTTCCACGGCATCCTGCTTGGCATCGTGGGCGTTTTGGCGCTCTTTCTCGCTTCGATCTTCGTCGCCAATCACCAGGCCATCTTTCCATCCGCGGCGCTGTTTGCCTGGATGGTGCTGGCTTATCTCTGCGTTGACTTCGGCTTCTGGCACAAACTGTTCAACGTGCGTCCAGAGGAAAATGCTGTTTACCGGGCTGCGGGTGAAGCCGGCATGTCGGCCTCGCTGTTGTTGTTTTCCTACACGTTTCTGCGCATCGGGCGGTGGCACGGCTTCATCCGCATGCTGGCCGGCTTGGCGATTTTGTCACAACTTGCGCTCATTGCGCTTGCCTTCCTCGACCCGCGTTTGGCTGCGACCTTTGCCCGGCTCTCGCTGGCAGGCGTGCTCGCCATCAGTGCATTGACCACGCTCTATCTCGTGATGCGCGGCCAGGATCGCGCACTCGCTGTGTTGCCGACCTGGATCCTGTTCGCAGTCTGGCTGTTTGCGGCAGCCCTCGTACTGAGCGGTCGCCTGCAGAGTGACGTGATCGTCAACGGCGTGATCGCTGGGCTGGTGCTGCTCGTCGTGTTGATGGGTTTCACAGTCACACAATTTGCCTTTCGCTCGATCGAGCCTATGCTCGGCGGCTCATCTGACGATCAGCAGCTGCGCGCTCTTGCGATCGACGCCACAGGCGCGGCTTTGTTCGAGTGGGGTGCCAAGCGCAATGAAGTGCGTGTTGGTCCACTCGTGGACGCGACACTGGGTCTGCCCGCCAAGGAGCGACGTGAAACGCTGCAGCGTTTCGTTGAACGCGTGCACGTTGCCGACCGCGAGACGCTGTTGCAATCGCTCAGCGCGGGCAAAGGGCGGGGCGGCGGTAGTCTTCGCCTCGACTTCCGCATGACGCATACGGATGGCTCGGATCGATGGTTCGCGCTTGAGGGCGCCAATGTGCCTGTCGGAGACGCACGCCACGCACGGTTCGTGGGCCTGATGCGCGACACCACGGATCAACGGCGCGAGCAGGAACGCCTGATGACCAACGCCGTGCGCGATGGCACGACATTCTTGCCCAACAGAAGCTTGCTGCTGGATCGTCTCGAGGTTGGCCTCGCACGGGCCAAATTGGAGCCGTTGGTGCGCCCAACTGTGTTCTACATCGACGTCGACCCCTCAAAGAGCGTCAGCGCCGCGCACGTGGGCGAAGCCGTGATCGTCAGCATGGCGCGCAAGTTCCAGAGGCTCGTGCGGCCGGGCGACGTTGTCGGACGCCTCAGCTCGGATCAATTTGCGCTCGTCACGATGCAGGGACTTGAGCCGCGCGAGCAGCGGCTGGTGGCCGAAGATCTGCGCAATGCCATAAAGAGCGGCATGAGCATTTCAGGCCAAGAGGTGGTGCTGACAGGCTCGATCGGCATCGCGAGCTATGATCCGCAATCGCCGCCAGGACGTGCCGCGGATCTGCTGAGTGATGCCGAAGTGGCCATGCAGCGGGCACGGCGCGCCGGCCCGGATCGGATCGAGACATTCAGCGGCGTCGTCCGTGGCGACAAGGACCAGCGGGCGACCATGGAGCGCGACTTGCTCGGCGCTATGGAGCGCAAGCAGGTGCAGGTTCTGTTCCGCCCTGTGATGTATCTGCGCACGGGGATGCTGGCGGGCTTTGAGGCCGTTGCCCGCTGGGAACATCCCAAGCTCGGCACGCTCGACCCGGCAGAGTTTGCCCCCCTCGACGATGCGTCGATGTTTGCGACGCAGCTCGGCGGCTACATCTTGCGCACGGCTGTGGCCGAGGCAAAGCGCTGGAACGCGGAGCACCCGCGACCCGAGGCGCCGATCTTCGTCTCGTTCAATGTCGCCCGTCGTCAGCTGTTCAGCGATGATCTCGTCAAGCAGGTGCGCAGTGTGCTGGCCAGTGGTGGCCTGCCCAAAGGCGCCTTGCGCATCGATGTCACCGAAGCCCTGGTCCTGGACAATCCCGAACAATCGACAGGCTTGTTGCGCGAGCTGTCACAGGCCGGCGCACGCCTGTCGCTGGATGATTTTGGAGCCGGATACACGTCGTTTTCATTCATCGGTGCGTTCGCGTTCGATAGCGTCAAGCTCGATAGCGCGTTCTTGCACGGCGCTGGCGAGGGCCGGGCGGGAACAGCCATGCTGCGGTCGCTGGTTGCCCTGGCTCACGAACTCGGCAAGACGGTGGTCGCTAAAGGGGCAGACGACGAGGCGGACCTTGGGCTGCTGCGCACGGTTGGCTGTGATTACGCGCAAGGCGGGACGACCGCTGGACGACTGGTGGCGCCCCGAGAGGCGTTAGCTCTGGTCCGTCATCTGCGGAAATCCGAGCGTCGCCTGAAACGCACCGGCCTGTTCCGTCTGCGCTCCCGGCGGATCGAAGATGAAACGGACAGGACAGTCTCGAATTTGGATCCTGCGAGCGCGGCGGCCGGCACCACTGCGGCAGTCGCGGCGCGCCCCGAAGCGTCGCAGCCGGCTCAGCCACCGGACAGCGTTGCCGCGCGACCTCAGGTCCCGCTGCAGCGTCCGTTGCCAGACACCGGTCCTCCGTTGATGAGAGATGCTGTGCGAACCACGAGCCGCCCACGGCCGTTCGCGCCAACGGCTGCAACACTCCAGAGACCTCCACTTGTGCCGCAGTCCTCGCCAACGGCCACGCTGCCGAGGACCGACAGCAACCCGGTGCATCCGGCGCCTCAAACCATGCCAGCTCGCGTGCAGTCCGCGCCCGCCGGTGCGATGATGCCACCGCAAGCACCGTCCATCCACGCCCCGCCAACGGGCGCGTTGTCGTCCCTGTCCTCGTCGCTTGCCAATGATCGGCCGGCTGCGGCGCCAACGCCTTTGGCGCAAGCACCATCTCGCCAGCCGGCCGAAGCGGCGCTTGCGTCAACACTGCCAATCGCGCCTGCAGCGGCCTTGCGCGTCGCAGGCGCGCCGCCACTGCCATCCAGCGCGGGCAGCGCGCCGCCGCCACACCGCACGACCGATCCGCGTCCGCCGTCGGCCGTTCCGCCCAACGTGTTGGCCTCGACGCCCCCGGCAGAACCGACGTCTATGGTCGACCGCACGTTGGCGCGCCTGCAGGCAGAGATCGCACGGTCTGTTACAGCCGCACCGGAACCGTTCGTGCCGGCGCCACCTGCGCCGGTGGCGCTGCGGCCTGAGATCAGCCCAGACAGAAAACCCGAGCCGGCTCCATTGCCGGACGTGTCCTCCCTCCCGCCAGCCTTGGCGGAAAGCCTCGCTCGTCTTGCTGGCCGGGCCAACGACCGAAAGCCTAGGGTCGAGCCGCCGCCACCGGCGGCAGCTGGCGGAAAGGGCTGAAGGACGGCAGCGCCAATCCTGGCGCAACGGCCCCTGAAAGCCCCTTCGCGGAAAGTGCTCTATGTCAGGTCTGACCCGCCGCACCGTCACCAGCCTTGTTTTCGGCGGAGCTGTCTCCATGACGACGTCGGCGTCACATGCTCAAACGACACTCCAGCCCACCGTGACGACCGGTGCCGCCATTGCTGTGACTGCCAGGTTCGCGCCCTTCGCTGGCAAGCGTATCGGCCTGATCACCAATCACACAGGGTTGGTGCATGTGGGGCCAGGGCAAGCGGGACATCCCGGTGCCCAGCAGCATCTTGTCGATCTCATCGTTGCGACGCCAGGCATGCGCCTCACCGCCATCCTGGCGCCGGAACATGGCTTTCGCGGCAAAGCCGAGGCTGGTGCCAGCGTAGCAAACGCGCGCGATACCAAGACCGGCATTCCGATCCACAGCCTGTATGGGGCGACGAAGGCCCCGACACCGGCGATGCTGCGCGATGTCGACGTCCTGGTTTTCGACATCCAGGATATCGGCGCGCGCTTTTATACCTACATTTCCACCATGGGCCTCGCCATGCAGGCGGCCGCACGGGCACAGATTCCATTCGTCGTTCTCGACCGGCCCAACCCGATCGGCGGCGACGATGTATCGGGCTTCGTCTTGGAGCCAAAGCTGCGCTCCTTCGTCGGTCAATATCCGATCCCGATCGTGCACGGCATGAGCGTCGGCGAACTGGCACGCATGATCAAGGGCGAGCGCTGGTTGCCGGGTGTCGAAACGGTCGACCTGCAAGTCATCGCCTGCAAAGGTTGGGTGCGCGCGCAACGCTGGCCAACGACAGGTCTCCCTTGGATCGCGACCAGCCCGAACATCCCGACCTTCGAGAGTGCGTTGGTCTACCCCGGCATCGGCGTGGTCGGAGAAACACAGGTGAACGAGGGCCGCGGCACGCCGACGCCGTTTTCACAATTTGGTACGCCCTGGCTCGATGCATCCCGCCTTGCGGCTGATCTGACGACGGCGCGGCTGCCGGGTGTCCGCTTTACGCCCGTGCGCTACACGCCGCGCTCGATCCCTGACGTGGCGGTCAATCCGCGGTTTCTGAACCAGGACATCGCGGCTGTCCGCGTGCATGCCGAAGTCGGACGCTTCCGCCCGCTCGACGTCGGCATGCACGCTCTTGCCTTGCTCGCGGCTCAAGCCAAGGCGGTAAATGCGCCATTTTTGCCAGACAAACTCGGCATGTTTCACGCCATCGCCGGAACCACGCGTTTGCAGAGCATGCTGAGCCGCGGCGCGACCGGCTCCGACATCATCGCTGCCTGGCAAACCGATGTGGCTCGGTTCGTTGACCTTCGGCGCGTCTATCTCCTGTACTGAGATCGGCGTAATCGATAGATCGAATAGGACATTTGCCTGCGCTGGCCGCGTTTATTTACGCATCCTTTACCGCCATCGCCCGATGCTGGCACGCAGATGAGCAGCATGAGGGGCGCCAGATGATCACACCTCAGCCAATAGCCGCCGCAGGTCGCGTTTTGTTCGTGGACGATGACCCATTCTACCGGGAGATCGCCCAGGATGCGCTGGTGAGCGCGGGTTATGCCGTGAGCATGGCCGAAAGCGGTGCGGACGCCATCGAGATCGTCGACAAGAGCCAATTGGATCTCGTCGTGTTGGATCTTGGGATGCCTGGCGTGACCGGGTTCGACGTCATCGATGCCATACGGGTGAGCCGCCGCAATCAAAACGTGCCGATCCTTGTGATTACAGGCCACGACGACGCGGAGTCGGTGGCGCGGGCCTTTGACGGGGGTGCCACATCGTTCCTGGCCAAACCGCTGAACTGGGTCTTGTTCGTGCACCACGTGGAGTTCGTGCTGAAGGCGGCGCGCGCCGAGGCTGATCTGCGGCACGCCAATCGCTCAACCGAATTCATGAGCGATCTCAAAAGCCGCCTCGTCGGCACGCTCGTCACGGAGTTCCAATCGCCCCTGCGCAATGCGGCAGGATTCGCCAAGCTGCTGTCTGAAGAAGCCGACGGGCCGATCCAGTCCGACCTGTATCGCGCCTGGATCGGGGAACTGTTCCGTGCCGTTGAGCGCATGTCGGCAACACACCTCAAAATGCTGAATTTCGGACGCGCGCTTTCGGAAGGCATCACGCTCAAGGAAGAGATCATTGCGATTGGACCGCTGATCGCGACCATCACACAGGGATGCAGTGAGGCGGCCTTGCGCCGGCACCTGCGCCTCGTCACCGCGATCGATGTCCCAACGGAGCTTGAAATCACGGCCGATCGGGTCCTTCTTGCCCAGGCCATCCGCAACGTGATCGACAACGCGATTCGGTTGTCGCGTCGTGCGACCGACGTCACGGTGCGTTGCGGTGTCGATGCGTCGGGACAGTTGTTCATTGAAGTGACCGACACGACGCCGGCCCTGAATGCGGGCGCGATCGAGGACATCCTTGGCCTCAAGCCCTACGCCTCGACCCGACCCGAGGCTGTCGAAGTCAGCACTGGCATGAAGCTGAGCCGTGTTCTGATCGATGCCCACCAAGGCAAAATGCTCATGAAATCTCTGGGCGAGGGCATGCTGACCGAGATGCGCTTGCCCCGCCAGCGCGTCATCGGCACGCCAGCCGCAACCGATCACGTGAACCGCCTGCGCGAGGTCGCGGCGGCTTTGCAGTCCTCGATCACGGACCAGCCACGGCGCGCCGATCAGGCGCCGCGCAGGCTGCGCGCGGTAGGTTGAATGCATGCGCGTAGCCGCGTCAGCCAGCCCGCGCGAGTTCGCCGCCGGTGATTGCTGCTGGCACGCCTGTCGTCGTCGGCAGGCTGAGCGGCAGCCCTAACACCGCGCGCACGGCGAGATAGCCAAAGCACTGGGCTTCGATGTGATCGCCCTGCCAGCCAACGGCTTCGACAGGCTCGACCGATGCGCCGAGCGTCGCCTGCAGCGTTGACATCAGATGCCGGTTCAATCGTCCGCCGCCGGTCACGAGCCAGCGCGACGGGCGTTTGGGGACCTGCTTCAACGCAGCTGCAGTCGCCGCAACAGTGAAGGCCGCGAGTGTCGCTGCGCCATCCGCGTCGCCGAGGCTGTCGGCGATTTTGGCGCGTGCGTGGAATTCCTGTCGGTCAAGTGACTTCGGTGCGGGGAGATCAAAGTACGGGTTCTGCATCAACACGGCCAAAATGCTCTCATCCACCCGTCCGGCCGCGGCTAGCCGTCCCCCATCGTCAAACGGCAACCCGCACCGGCGCAACACCCAATCGTCGAGCAGCGCCGACGCGGGTCCGGTATCGAACGCAATCACCGTATCCCCGTCGATATAGGTGACGTTGCCGACCCCACCCCAGTTCAGCACCATCACGGGATGTTCGAGCTTCGCGGCCAGAGCCCGGTGATAGAGGGGCGCAAACGGCGCGCCTTGCCCACCGGCCGCCACGTCGGCATGGCGGAAGCGGCTGACGACGTCGATGCCGAGCCGCGCCGCCGCCACGTCGCCGCGCATCAGTTGACGGGTGAACCGCTCCGCAGGGTTATGCCAGACGGTTTGCCCGTGCAATCCGACCAGATCTACCGTCGCTGGCGTATATCCATGCTGCGTCATGAAGGTCTCGACGGCGTCAACATGAGCGGCCGTCACCTTGGCCTCAAGCTCATCCAGCGGAAGGCTTTCAGCGCGCGCGGGGTCACGGATGAAGTCCAACAACTCGGCGCGCAGCGCGGCGGCGTAAGGATACGTCTGCCCCGGTCCTGGCCGCACCAACACGCGACCGTCGGTCGTGACAACGGAGATATCGATACCGTCCATTGAGGTGCCGGAAATCGCGCCGATGGCGGTCTTTTGAACGGTCATGAGCTGCTCCGGTATCACTGAGGCCCGCACAAATGAACCGCGCTCGCCCGTTGCGCAAGTTCGGGGCATGCTATCGGCATCTGTCGATGCGACGCCGATGGGAAGCCCCACGTCTGGCATTTGGCCGCGTTAGATGACTTGAGTTCCGAACGCGTTCGCAGCACTCTCAATTCCCAGAGACGGGAGAGCAGCATGAGCGAGATGGAAACGACGCGGCCAGAAGATGTCGGACTGTCAGCCAAGCGGCTCGATCGAGTGGCGGGGTGGATGCGCCAGCAGATCGATATTGGCCGGCTGGCGGGCGTCGAGGTGATGATCAACCGGCGCGGCCGCACGGCGTTTCACGCCTGCGTCGGCCAAGCCGATCTGGCGCGCGGCAAAGCCGCCTCGCCCGATACGATCCATCGCATCTACTCGATGACCAAGGCGCTGACTTCTGTCGCGATCATGATGCTGTATGAGGAGGGACGCTTTCAGCTCGACGATCCCATCACGCGCTTTTTGCCGGCATTTGCGGGCCAGCGCGTGTTTTCTGGTGGCGGCTTTGGCGCGGTCCAGAGCGATCCGGCCGTGCGCGACATCACGTTCCGCGATCTGCTGACCCACACGTCCGGCCTGACCTACGGCTTCATGATGGCAACCCCGGTGGACGCTATCTATCGCGCCCAGAAACTGGAGCTGCCCGGCACCGACATGACGTTGGCGGAGTTCTCCGACAAAGTCGCCAAGGTGCCGCTCATTGCGCAGCCGGGCGCGGAATGGAACTACTCGGTCGCGACCGACATCCTCGGGCACCTTGTCGCTGTTATCTCGGGTCAGCCCTTCGACCGGTTCCTCACCCAGCGCATCCTTGCCCCGCTCGACATGACCGACACCGCGTTTCATGTGACCGCCGACAAGGTGGGCCGCTTCGCCGCCTGCTATGTGCGTGGACCCGATGGGCGACCTGCGCTGCAGGACGACCCAGAAAAGAGCCGCTATCTGATGGCACCGAAAGCACCTTCGGGCGGCGGTGGATTGGTCTCGACGGCACGTGACTACATGCGCTTTTGCCAACTCATGCTTGGCCGCGGGGCGCTCGGTGACACGCGCTTGCTCGGGCGCAAGACCGTCGAACTCATGACGCTCAATCACTTGAACGGCGACATGGCGGCCATGGGCCAACCGCGCTTTGGCGAAAGCAACTTCCACGGCATCGGTTTTGGTCTGGGTTTCTCAGTCACACTCGACCCAGCCAAGGCGCAGATTGCGGGTACGCCGGGCGAATACGCCTGGGGCGGCATGGCCTCGACGTCGTTCTGGATCGATCCTCACGAAGAGCTGGCGGTCGTGATGATGACGCAGCTCATTCCATCCTCGCAGTATCCGATCCGGCGTGAGCTGCGGGTGCTGACGTATCAAGCGATCGTGGATTGAGGGAGCAATGGTCATGAATAACACGCGAGGCGCGATCTATCCCGATCTTGAAGGCAAGTCGGTGATCGTTACCGGCGGCGGCTCTGGGATCGGGGCGGCCATTGTGTGCGCTTTCGTGCGCCAGCGCGCCAAGGTCGCTTTCATTGATATTGCCGAGCAGCCGTCGCGCGCGCTGGTCGCTGAACTCAAGGGCGCCCCGCATTTCGAGCACGCCGATCTGCGCGATATCGCCGCTTTGCGGGTGGCGATATCAGCCATCGCGACACGTCACGGACCCACCGATGTCCTGATCAACAACGCCGCCCATGATGAGCGCCACGCGACCGACACCGTCACACCCGAGCTGTTCGATGAGCGCATCGCAGTCAACCTGCGGCACGCGTTCTTTGCCGCACAAGCCGTGCTGCCCGGTATGCGGGCCCGCGGCGGGGGCTCGATCGTCAATTTCTCGTCGATCTCCTGGATGGCGGGCATGGGCGGCATGGCTATCTACACGGCCTCGAAATCAGCCATGCTCGGCCTGACGCGCTCGCTTGCCCGCGATTTCGGCCCCCACAACATCCGCGTCAACGCCATCGCGCCTGGATGGGTCAAGACAGAGCGCCAGGTCGAAAAATGGCTAACACCTGATGGCGATAAGCAGCGGCTCGAGGCGCAATGCCTCAAGAAATGGGTCGAGCCTGACGATATCGCGCGCTTTGCGGTCTTCCTGGCGTCGGAAGATTCAGGGGCGTGCACCGCGCAGCACTACGTGGTCGATGGTGGCTGGGTGTAATCCAATGTCGCCCATCGGAGCGAAGCGTCGACCGTTTGCCCCGAATTTCGTCAGATCTGGACTTCCAATCCCCGTGGCCGTCGTGCGAGATTAGCGTAGCGCACCGGGCGCTGAGGGGACCACACATGCGGATCGTTATCGGGTTCATCGCGGCCGTGCTCGCCGTGCTGCTGGTGCACCAGCCGATCATCTGGGGCTTCATTAAAGCGGGCTTGATCACCGCACCACCAAACGGTCCCGCGCCGGCAGTTTACAATATGGCGGCATTCGGAGGCGCTCCAGTCGTCATTGCAAACGCCTTCAAAGGCTTTGGCTTCACCGGTTTCCCCGTGCTGTTCAACCAGATGTTCTGGGGCGGTATGTGGGGCGTTGCCTATTCGCTCGTGAACACGAAGATCCCCGGTCCGACTTTGGTGAAGGGGCTGCTCTATGGCCTCTTCATGCTCGTGGTCGCCAACTGGATCGTCATCCCGGCCATCCGGGGCACCCCGATGTTTGCCGGATTGGTGCCTGTTCGCATGGCCGTCGGCGCGACCATCAACATCGGCTTCTGCGTCGCACTGGCCTTGATCTATAGCGCCCTCAGACGGGACGCCTGATCCAGCATTATGCTCAGCGACCCCTGGTTTTATGCTGTCGCGTTGCCGGCCGTGACTTTGTACGGTCTTTCGAAAGGCGGCTTGTCCGGCGTTGGCTTATTGGCCGTGCCGCTGATGTCGCTCGTCATGTCACCCCTGCGGGCAGCTGCCATCATGCTGCCCGTGCTGGTCGTGCAAGACGCGGTGACGGTCTTCAGTTTTCGAAAATCCTGGGATCGGCGCGCACTCACCTACATGCTGCCCGGCGCCTTTTTGGGCATTGCCGTCGGCGCGTTGACCGCGGCCTATGTGTCTGACGGTGCGATCCGCTTTATGGTCGGTTTGCTGGCGCTACTGTTCTGTCTCAATGCCTGGTTTGGCCGTAAGCCGGCTGTTGGCACCCTCCGTCCACACAGCGCCGGTCAAGCAACGGCATTGGCTGGTATGGCCGGCTATTCGAGCTTTGTGATCCACGCCGGTGGACCCGTCTATAATATGTATACACTGCCGCGCATCGCCTCGCGCGACGTTTTCGTTGGCACGAGTGCGATGTTCTTTGGGATATTGAACATCGTCAAAGTTCCGACATTTCTAGGCCTCGGACAGTTTACGGTTGAGAACCTGCATCTCTCTATCGTGCTATTGCCTGTTGCCATTCTTGCCAACGTGGCCGGCATCTGGATCGTAAGACGCATGCCAACCACACTGTTTTACAAGGTGATTTACGTCCTCACGGGCCTCGTCGGCCTCAAACTTATGGCGGATGGCGCTTTGGCGCTCCTCCTCGCGAAAGCGTGACTATGCAGCTGACGCATAGGAGCACATGCTGCGCTGCACTGGAGGGTTGTGTGCTCCTGCGATATGGAGCATAGGCGGTGCGTGTATGGTCACGCTGCCCCTGGGATGCCGCCGTTCGGCCCTGGCGCAGTCACACTTCTGTAACCATATCAGCGCTATCGATTCGTCCCAGGGCGCAAGGTTGCGCCGGGGTGGAAAATCGGTTGCAGGCCTGCTGCTGCTGGCAGTGAGGCTTAGGCCCGGGGTCCAGGCCTTACTACAAGGGTGATGCATGACCGCCGGAACGGGCAGTCGAGATTCGAGGATTGATTGGCTGCGCGGGCTCGCGCTGGCTTCGATCTTCGTCAACCATATGCCCGGCAACCGCCTGGAAAACTGGACCACGCGCAACTTCGGCTTTTCGGATGCTGCCGAGATCTTCGTGCTACTGGCCGGCGTTGCTGCCGCGTTCGCGTTCTTTAAGCGCTTCGAGGCCGGCGAAGTTCGCACGACGTCGTTGAAGTCGCTGCGTCGCGTCGGCACGCTGTACACCGCTCACATCTTTTCAACCGTTGCCGCTATCGCGCTTTTCGGTGTCGCCGCCAGCGTCTC
>JANMGQ010000205.1:0-7323 GCA_031374735.1 Hyphomicrobiaceae bacterium
CGTTGCGCTTCTTCTTCACGACGACCTGCGATCGGCCTGAGATGGCGCGCTTCTTGAGGATCGTGAAGCAGCCGCAGAAGTTGCCGGTGGTGCTGACGCCCGAGGAGGTGTTGCTGTTGTTGGAGGGGGCACGCGGTCCAAGAGACAGAACCGCGCTCGCTGTGGCCTATGGCGCCGGCCTGCGCGTCTCGGAGGTCGTCAACCTGCGGGTCTCTGACATCGACAGTACGCGCATGCTGCTGCGCATCGAGCAGGGCGTCGTGTCGAAGACGCGCCTTCGGCACGATGGCAAGAAGGATCGCAACGGCATGCTGTCGTGCCGGAGGCGCGCTTTCAGGTGCGTCCGCGATGTTGTGTTGTCTGGTTGGTGCAAGTCCAGCCCAAAGGAGGTCACGACCTTTGTAGCCGACGGTAACTGCGTCGCGGCGATGCGGGGTGGAGAGCAACCGGAGGCGAACGAATAGCCCGCAGGATAACGAACCCGGCAGCCTGCCCCGGCCAAGTCGGCTCGCCGACGCGAGCCGGGGGCGGCGTGCTGTGGTGAGCCTGACTGGACATGGCGAAGCCTGGGCTTTCGGGTCCATTCGATGCGTTGATGTGACTGTCAAAGCGCTATCGAGACACACGATGTGGTTGGGGGTGGGATGTTCGGACGGCAATACAACCAAGCGGAGAGAGCTGGTGCCTGTGCGAAGGCGCCAGCAGTCAGAGCCCGCATCGTGCCCCGCACGCCTTCGGCATGACGTACCGACGCGGACGAGCTATCGTCCGAGAGAGGGCCGGACAGCACAAGCCGGTCCGAGGGAAGGCTGGGCAGGACGGTGGATACGTGATGTCTGAACCACAGCAACAGAGCGCCGTGAGTGTGAAAGCTAGGCAAGGCGCAGAAGCCCCCGCGCAAACGCAATCCCGTCCCCGGATCGGTGGCGTCGGCGTGAAGTTATTAAGTTGGTCCAGCCGCTTTCCTGCTGCGCACGATGCAGACGTCGGGCGCTGTCGACGTGACGATGTGGGGTTAGTGGGTGGTTACTGGCGCGTGCGGGCGCGCAACATGCCCGTGCCACGGCGGTGTGCTGTATCAGATCGGCGAAGATCGCCGGAAGCTGCATAGCGTACCGTCATGTCAGCTTCACATATCAGTGTCCCCGAGTAAGCACCAAGCCACAATTGCTTGCTCTTATCGGGCTTTTATCGGGCGCTGAAATCCCGGCAGCGATTCAACTCCTTGAATTCATTGGTCGGGGCAGCGGGATTCGAACTCGCGACTTCTTGCTCCCAAAGCAAGCGCTCTACCAGGCTGAGCTATGCCCCGTACCGGCGGGTCATGCCGCTTTCGCACTCAGGCGTCAAGCACATCGCTTCATGTTGCTTCATGTTGCCATGACATCCAGGAACTTGATGTCCGGGTTCTTGTCGGCGGTCCAGCGCAGGTCGAAGTCGCTGTCGGCAAGGAACACGGGGTTACCATCAGGGTCAGTTGCGACAACGCGGCGGTTCTTGGTGATGAAGCTCTCGACCACGCCCTTGTCGCCGCCGATCCAGCGCAGCGTGCCACACGGCGCGGGATCGAAAATGATCGGCAGGCTGTATTCGTGCGTCAGGCGGTCGGCAAGCACGTCGAGTTGCAGCGCGCCGATGACACCGACGATCTGCGGCGAGCCGTCGAGCGGCGTGAACAATTGCACGACGCCTTCCTCGGCCATTTCCGATAGCGCCTCGCGCAGTTTTTTCGAACGGATGGCATCGTCCAGACGCACGCAGCGCAGGTGCTCCGGCGCGAAACTCGGAATGCCCGTGAAGCGCAGCTCTTCGCCCTCGGTGATGGTATCGCCGATGCGCAGCAGGCCCTTGTTGGGGATGCCGACGATATCGCCGGCGAAGGCTTCTTCCGCGAGCGAACGGTCCTGCGCGAAGAAGAACATCGGCGCAGACAACGCGACGGTGCGGCCTGTACGCACAATCTTGACCTTCATGCCGCGGCGCAGTTTGCCCGAGCAAATGCGCATGAAGGCGATGCGGTCACGGTGATTGGGGTCCATGTTCGCCTGGATCTTGAAGATCAGGCCCGTCAGGCCTTTGTCGGTTGCCTGCACTTGGCGTGACGCCGTCGCGTGCCCAGCGGGCGGCGGCGCATAGGCAATCAGCGCGTCCAAGAGATCACGCACCCCGAAGTTCCGCAGCGCACTGCCAAAGAACACAGGCGTCAGCGCACCCTCGCGGAATGCGGTCCGATCAAACCGGTTGCAGGCACCCTGCACCAGTTCGATATCCTCGACCCACCGCTCCGTCAGGTTCTCGCTCAGGCCTTCGACGATTTGCGGATCATCGGGACCGGACAGCACCGTGCCGCCGTCATCCTTGTCGATGCGGCGGATGCGCGGGGTGGTCAAATCATAGGTGCCGACAAATTCGCGGCCGCGGCCGACGGGCCAGACCATCGGCGCCGTGTCGAGCGCCAGCGTCTTTTCGATCTCGTCGAGCAACTCGAAGGGTTCGCGGCTGTCGCGGTCCATCTTGTTGATGAAGGTGATGATGGGAATGTCGCGCAGGCGGCAGATCTCGAACAGTTTGCGCGTGCGGGCTTCGATGCCGCGCGCGGCGTCGATCACCATGATGGCGGAATCAACAGCCGTGAGCGTACGATAGGTGTGGTCGGAGAAGTCTTCGTGGCCCGGCGTGTCGAGCAGATTGAAAACCGTGTCGCCATACTCGAACGTCATGACGGACGTCGCGACCGAGATGCCGCGCGCTTTTTCGATCGCCATCCAATCCGACCGCGTCGAGCGCTTGTCGGCTTTGGCCTTCACCTGACCGGCCAGCTGAATGGCGCCGCCGAACATCAGGAGCTTCTCGGTCAACGTGGTCTTGCCGGCGTCAGGGTGCGAGATGATCGCGAACGTGCGCCGGCGCGCCACTTGGCGGCCTTCGGCAGATAGCTGTTGGGTCGAGTTCGATTCGTCGGTCATGGCGTCGCTTCTGGTGGCAAGCGCTTTCTAAATCCAGTGCTTTTTCGGCGCAGTCGACGCAAGCGACTGCTAACGCCTGTGATATCCGACATCTCGGACGCGGCTCTCGGAGACTTGTCGTTTCCAGGCTGTTGGTTAGGTTAGCCCACAGCAAGAGCAGTTTCACTTTCAGCTTGACTGTCCTTGAATTGGCAAAAGGGATTGATGCTGAAAGCAAAAGACATCGTCCGTCGCCCTTCACCTGTGAGACTACACCTTCGATTGGGCCAAGTTGAAACCCATGCCACGCCTCATCACCGTTGCCGCGGCTCAACTTGGCCCGATCCAGCGCTCGGACAGCCGCACCCGCGTCGTTGCCCGCATGCTCGACCTCGTGAAGCAAGCCCGCAGTCACCGCGCCGATCTGATCGTCTTCCCCGAACTTGCCCTGACGACGTTTTTCCCGCGCTGGTGGATGACCGATCAGGTCGAGATCGACACCTTCTTCGAGGCCGAGGCGCCATCTCGGGAGACTGCGCCCTTGTTCGACGCAGCACGCAACGCGCAGATGGGCATGTATATCGGCTACGCCGAACTCGACCGCCGCGCCGCACGAACGCATCGGTTCAACACCTCGATCCTTCTGGACCGGACGGGCAAAATCGCTGGCAAGTATCGCAAGATCCACCTGCCCCGGCACGCCCAGCATGAGCCATGGCGCGCCTTCCAGCATCTGGAAAAGCGCTATTTCGAGGTCGGCGACCTCGGCTGGGGCGTTTGGAAGACGATGGGTGGTCAGTTCGGCATGATGATCTGCAATGATCGTCGCTGGCCCGAGAGCTATCGCGTTATGGGGTTGCAGGACGTCGAGATGATCCTGCTCGGCTACAACACGCCGCGCCACAATCCACCCGCGCCCGATTACGATCGACTGAGTGAATTCCACAATCAGCTCTGCATGCAGGGCGGCGCCTATGCCAACGCCACCTGGGTCGTCGGGGTCGCGAAATGCGGCGTCGAGGAAGGCTGCGAGATGATCGGCAATTCCTCGATCATCGCGCCGACGGGCGAAGTCGTTGCGCAGGCGCTGACCCAAGACGACGAACTCGTCATCGCGCGTTGCGATCTCGATCTGTGCAAGAGCTACAAGGCCTCGACCTTCAATTTCGCCCGACACCGCGAGCCTTCGCAGTATGGCTTCATCACAGCCCGCAAAGGCGCAGAACCACCGCGTGAACTCGAATAAAGTCTGATCACGTCTCTGAAGTTGATGATGGCTCTGAAGTAAGCGTCCAACGTCGCCGCCGTTCGCTGGCGTTACGCGGCAACAACCGCCACCGGCGCAGCCTTGCGCAGGAACGTCACGGGCATATTGCCATCTGCTGCCGAGATGGAGCCCACGCCGTGCGAGGCGACCTCGTACCCAAGACCCTGGAAGAACGGCACTGCGTTCGCTGTGGCGCGGATGGTGAAGCGGGCAAATCCGGCGTCAGCGGCACGCTTTTCGATCTCGCGCACGAGACGGCGGCCAATGCCGCAGCCGACAAACATCGGATCGACGAAGACCGAGCTGACGCGTGCGTTGGATCCGCTGTCGTCGCCGGCACTCCACGCTGCCGTGCCGACGAGCTGGCCATTGACGACGGCCACCAGCATTTCCATGCGCTGCAGCAGATCTGCATAGTCGGGCGAATTCACGTGGTCGATAAACGCCTTGACTTCTGAGTCCGAGAGCTGCGGCGCCGTCCCGGCCTTGAAGGCGGCGACGTGCACATAGCGGACATCCGAGTAGTCATCGATCCCGACGCGCCTGATGGTCGCGAGATCAGCGATACTGCCGGTCCGGCCGGCTTGGTCGGTATGATCAATGACACGCATGGCACACACTCAAGAGACGCAGGCAGGGTACAACGAACGAGCTAGACACAGACGACAACGCCTGAGGTAGACGCCATGCACTCCCGAAAAACTGTCGCCTAGACTGAAGGATCAGCCTCGGTCGGTCAATGACTTGGAACATTTCGTCCACAGGCAGGCGCGAACTTCGACGAAGGGATAATCCGTCGCATTCCAACACAAGCCTGGTCGCTGCGCAGAGGCCCCGGCCACGCATATGTTAAGATGACTATCGGCGACAATCCCGGAAAACGAAAAGATGGATTCGCCCTGTTGGATGGAGGCCGAGATGCAAACTACTCCCCCGGGCGGCATTGCGCCGCAAAGCCGGCGCGTGATGAACCTCGCGCATGTGATCACGCAGAACGCGCGGCGTTTGGGCGGGCAACCCGGGCTGATCTGGCCAGGCCTGAACGGGGTTGAGCGCACATGGACGTGGGACGATATCGACGGCGCAGTCTCAGGTTTCGCGTCAGCACTCGCCGCGCGCGGCATTGGCAGGGGCGACCGCGTACTGGTCCATTCCAAGAACACGCCGCAGATGTTCTTTTCCATGTTCGCCTGCTTCAAGCTCGGCGCCGTGTGGGTCCCGACCAATTTCCGCTTGATGCCCGACGAGGTGATCTATCTCGCGCAATTCTCCGGCGCGAAGGCGTTCCTGTGCCACGGCGATTTCCCGGAGCACGCAACAGCCGTGAAGTCGGCGGCGCCGCTTGTGCAATTCATCTGGCGGCTCGACGAACAGGCCAAGCCGGGTGCGTTCGGCGAAGCCGATATCGGGGACCTGCTGTCGCGGCACTATGGCCGGACCGTGCCGACGGCGGCCGTCGAACACTATGATCCCTGCTGGTTCTTTTTTACATCCGGCACGACAGGCCGCTCGAAGGCGGCTGTCCTGACCCACGGTCAAATGGGATTTGTCGTCACCAATCATCTCGCGGATCTGCTGCCGGGTATCGATGAGACCGATGCCGCGCTGGTCGTCGCCCCACTCTCGCACGGCGCCGGAATTCATCAGCTGAACATTGCGGCCCGCGGCGCACCGACGATCCTGATGCCGAGCGAACGTTTCGACATCCCCGAGGCCTGGCGGCTGATCGAAAAGCACCGCGTCACGAACATGTTCACGGTGCCAACGATCCTCAAAATGCTGGTCGAGCATCCAGCCGTCGACCTGGTGGATCATGCGAGCCTGAAGCGCGTCATCTACGCTGGCGCGCCAATGTATCGCGAAGACCAGAAGTTCGCGTTGAAGAAACTTGGCCCCGTCATCGTGCAATACTTCGGCCTCGGCGAGGTGACCGGCAACATCACCGTGCAGCAACCGTCGATGCACGACGCCGAAGATTTACCGACGACGAAACTTGGCACCTGCGGCATCGAGCGCACGGGCATGCAGGTGTCGATCCAAGATGAGACCGGCAAGGAGCTCGAGGCCAACGAAACCGGCGAGATCTGCGTCATCGGTCTGGCTGTCTTCGCGGGCTACTACGACAACCCCGAGGCCAACGCCAAGGCGTTCCGCAACGGCTGGTTCCGCACGGGCGACCTCGGTCATAGGGACGACAATGGGTTTATCTACATCACCGGGCGCGCGTCCGACATGTACATCTCCGGCGGGTCGAACATCTATCCGCGCGAAGTGGAGGAGAAAATCCTGCAACATCATGCCATTGCGGAAGTTGCCATCGTCGGTGTGCCGGACAAGACCTGGGGCGAGATTGGCATGGCCGTGTGCGTTGCGCGCGCCGGCATGACGGTCACCGAAGCCGAGATCATGGACTTCCTGACGCCCAAAATCCCCCGCTACAAACTGCCAAAGCGGATCGTGTTCTGGGACGCGTTGCCGAAATCTGGGTACGGCAAGATTCCCAAGCGCATGATAAAGGACGAACTGTTCGCCCGCGGCATCGCCGAACTGATGGGTTAACGTGACTCACGTCCCTACCGCGTTTGTTCACGTTAGAGTCCAGGGTGCGGCCCGGGTGCGCCTCCATTGGCGCTAACATACCCCAATTTTTCGTCATCCCGGCCAAGGGAGGCCCCTTCAGGCCGACCGCCGAGCCGGGATCCAGCGCAGGGCGTGTGCGAAGCACGCGATACATCGACCGCTTCGCGGACAGATCCGCTGGATTCCGGATCTGCGCGCGGCCAGTAGTGGCCGCGCTTGTCCGGAATGACGCGGAAAAATCGATAGCGCTTCCGCCATGTCTGAATGGCGGGCCAGAGTTCTTGTCCTGGGTGATCGAAAGTAACCCCCCCGAGTTCACACCCGATGTTGCAGCTTAATGGCTGGAGGGGCGGCTCCCAAAACCGGTTGAAGATGCCTCGCAATGGCGATTAATACCAGCGGCCAATATTATTTACGGATGCGCCTCCCCTCAACTGTCATGGCCGGCCTTGTGCCGGCCACCCATTCTGCAACGCACGGAGCTGGTTGCCATCATGTTGAAATGGCTCCGCACCCGAGTGACCGTCGCGC
>JANMGQ010000057.1:0-82201 GCA_031374735.1 Hyphomicrobiaceae bacterium
ATTTTTGCGATGCAGCATTCGTGCTGCGCTGCAGCTAGTTACAGGAGAGGATCCCGGATATTTGTCGTGCGAAGGGCACGCCAAATTCCGGGACACCGTTGAATTTGGATGGCGTGGCCGCGTCAGCACCTGGCCCATCACATCGATCCCGTGCCGACGGAACGAAACGGCTCTGGGGTCTGTACCGGACCAACGAACAACGTGTGTCACCGCAACACTGGCACCAGCTGCATCTGTTGGTAGAGCGAATGGTGTTTGCTTAACGCATGGTGGAGAGGACGCAAAACCGACGTATCCCCCCTACCAAACCGCCGCCGTCCTGCTAGCGTATTGAAGTCGGACTGTGCACCTCCATCGGACCATCAGGAGAAACCCATGCTCAAGCGTCCCGGCCTGCTTCTCACGCTCTCAGCCTTCGCCGCCATCGGCCTTGCCGCACCCGCTGCCGCCCAGAAGGGCGCGCCCTCGGGCGGCAACAAATGCGATAAGTTCAAGAAGGGCAGCGACGCCTGGAAGAAATGCGCGAACGGCCTGATGGACGACAGCTCGGATCAGAGCTTATTCTATGCGGGCTATTGGCTCGCCAAGACCGGCCAATATGCGGAAGCGCTCGACTATCTCAATAAGGCGCAAATCAAGGATGAGCGCATCCTGACCTACATCGGCTTTGCCACTCGCAAGCTCGGCGACCACGACACGGCCATGGGCTTCTACGCCCGCGCGCTGACGCTGAACCCGAACTACACGGTCGCCCGCGCCTATCTCGGCGAAGCACACCTCGCACGCGGCGACGCAGCCAAGGCACGCCACGAACTGGCCGAAATTGCCCGCCGCTGCGGCACGACCTGCGTTGAGTACAAGGAACTCGAAGCCGAGATCGCCAAGCGCACGTGAGCGACGGGGCTGAGAAGCTGCCGGGTTGGCAGCGAGCTATACGAGTGCGGGCAATTCGAGTTTGAATTGCTCGCGCGGTTTGGTGGAAAACTCACGGCTGGTGCTGACACTATTTAAGTCCCACCCACCCATGGAACTCGTCTATGCCGCCGAGACCCGACCGTGTCAGTCTTGCTCCCGGGCTTGAGATTTCTCGCGTCGTCACGGGGCTGTGGCAGGTCGCTGACATGGAGCGCGACGGCAAGACGCTTGATCCCGATCAGTCCGCGCGGCATCTGGCCGAATACGCAGCGGCCGGGTTTGATACGTTTGACATGGCCGATCACTATGGCAGCGCCGAAATCATCACCGGGCGCTTTCTGGCGACAGCAAAAAGCACCGCAGCGCGTGCCTTCACCAAATGGTGCCCGCCACCAGGCGTCATGACACGTGACGTCGTGCGCACGGGAATTGGCCGCTCATTGACCCGCATGGCGCTCGAGCGTGTCGATCTCATGCAGTTCCACTGGTGGATGTTCCAGCACCCCGCCTACATCGACGCGCTCGAGGAGATGGTCCGCCTGCGCGAAGACGGCCACATTGGCCACATCGGCTTGACCAACTTCGACGCCGACCACCTGCGCCTTGTGGTGAAACACGGCATCCCCATCGCCTCAAACCAGGTCTCGTTTTCTCTGCTTGATCGGCGCGCGGCAGGCGCCCTGAGCCACGTGTGCGCAGAAACCGGCGTCAAGCTGCTCGCCTACGGTACGCTTGGCGGCGGGTTCTTGGCCGGAAGATGGGTCGGAAAAGCCGAACCTGTCGACATCCCGGACTGGAGCAAATCGAAATACAAGCGCTTCATCGACGTGATCGGCGGCTGGAGCGTGCTGCAGACGTTGCTCGCCGCTCTTGCCGCCATCGGCCGCAAACACGGCGTCTCCGTCTCCAATGTCGCGACGCGCTGGGTCTTGCAGCAACCCGCCGTCGCCGCGGTCATCATCGGCGCCCGGCTCGGCGAAAGCGAACACCGTGCCGACAACGCGAAGCTGTTCACGTTCGCCCTTGATGCAGCCGATCTTTCAGCCATCGATGCAGCACTCGCGAACGCACATCCCGTGCCCGGCGATTGCGGCGACGAGTATCGCAAGCCGCCGTTCCTTACTGCGTCCGGCGATCTGAGCCATCATCTCGACGCCGTGCCGAAGGTCTACACGCCAACATCCGTGCCGGGCCGCCGAGGACGATTGCGCATCGACAGCGGCAGCGTGTGGGAGCCGATTGCGGGCTATTCGCGCGCGCTGCGCGACGGCAACCGCATCTTCGTGTCAGGCACGACCGCGACACATGGGGCTGGCCGCGTCATCTGCCCCGGCGATGTGGCGGGCCAGACGGTCTACATCCTCGACAAGATCGCAGCCTCCATCGAAGCACTCGGCGGCAAACTCGACGATGTCGTGCGCACACGTGTTTATCTGCGCGATGCCGCCCAATGGGAGCCGGCCTCACGCGCACATGGCCGCTACTTCGGCGATATCCGCCCGGCCAACACGCTGCTCGCCATCCGAGACCTCGTCGGCGACTACGAGGTCGAGATCGACGCCGAGGCTGTGGTGGAGTGAGCACCCCATCCGAGCGTCAATACACGCCCGCCTCAACGATGCGGAACGCCTGCGCGCTGCAATCGATCTCGCCCATCACGCCGTAGGGGATCGTGAACATTGGGTCCGTGTGTCCAAAATCCAAGCCCACGTCAGGTGGCCACAATCGGCAGCACGGCTGTGTGCTTCACCTGCGCCAGCGCGAACGAGCTTTCAATCGACGCAACACCATCGATGCGGGTCAGCGTCGCCTTCAAGAAACGCTCATAATCGGCGAGGTCCTTGGCAACGACGCGCAGCAGATAATCGCGCGATCCCGTCATCAAATAGCACTCCAGCACTTCCGGGAAGCGCCGCACGGCGGCCTCGAAGCGCTTCATGACCGCCTCATGTTGCTTCTCCAATTTGATCGACACGAACACGGACACGGGCAATCCAGCCTTCACCTGGTCCACCACGGCGTGATAGCCCCGGATGATCTTAGCCTCTTCCAGCAGGCGCACGCGGCGCAGGCAGGGCGAGGCCGAGAGGCCGATGCGCTCGGCGAGGTCGACGTTGGACAAGCGCCCGTCCTGCTGGAGGGCTGCAAGAATGCGCTGGTCCGTTTGGTCAATCATGGCAGTTTCTGCTTCTTTGATAGTCGATCGTGGTCGAACGTGCCTCTGTTGTTGTTGAATTGGGGCATATTCGCAAGAACCGTCTACGCCAAACCGCGTATCACCATTGGACCAAACCGGGGCAATCATGGCCAAGCCGAACTCAGACCTGCCCGTCAAACTGACCGACGTCGAAGCGGCGGCGCGCGTTATCGCGGGCCATGTCATCAACACTGACCTGGACCCGAGCCGCACCCTCTCGGACATGCTCGGCTGCGACGTGTGGCTCAAGTTCGAGAACCTGCAGTTCACGGCCGCCTTCAAGGAGCGCGGCGCACTAAATCGGCTCATGGCCTTGTCGGTCGAGGAAAAGACGCGCGGCGTGATCGCCATGTCGGCTGGCAACCACGCGCAGGGCGTCGCCTATCACGCCAAGCGGCTCGGCATACCGACCACGATCGTGATGCCCGTCGGCACACCAATGGTGAAGATCGAGAACACCCGCCGACACGGCGCACGCGTCGAGGTGACAGGCGCGACGCTCGAAGACGCGGCGGCGTTTGCGCGGGAGCAGGCGGCGGCCAAGGGGTACACGTTCATCCACCCCTACGACGACAAACTCGTCATCGCAGGCCAGGGCACCATCGCGCTAGAAATGTTGCAGGCGCAGCCACAGATCGACACTCTCGTCATTCCCATCGGCGGCGGCGGGTTGATCTCGGGCATGGCGGTTGCGGCCAAGGCGGTGAAGCCGTCGATCCGCATCATCGGAGTGCAGGCGGATCTGTATCCTTCGATGTTCAACGCCATCAAAGGCGAGCAGCGACAGATGCGCGGCGACAGCCTCGCCGAAGGCATCGCGGTGAAAGCGCCGGGAAAGTTAACGACCGAGATCGTGCGCCGCTTGGTCGACGACATCGTGCTCGTCGCCGAAGACCAGATCGAACACGCGGTCTCGACGCTGATCAACATCGAAAAGACCGTCGTCGAAGGCGCAGGCGCGGCGGGCCTGGCGGCCGTATTTGCAAACCGCGCCATGTTCAAGGGCCGCACCGTCGGTCTCGTGCTGTGCGGCGGCAACATCGACACGCGGCTTCTCGCCTCCGTGCTGACGCGTGAGCTTGCCCGCGAGGGACGTCTGTCGCAGCTGACAATCGATCTCGTCGATCGCCCCGGACAACTTGCAGCCGTCGCGACGCTGCTCGGTGAAGCCGGGGCCAACATTGTCGAAGTCTCCCATCAGCGCACGTTTTCGGACCTGCCGGCCAAAGGCACACTCCTCGAAGTGGTCATCGAAACGCGCGACCGGGAACACTTGAACGAAACGGTCGCGAAACTGCGGGCAGCCGGTTTCGAACTCGAGGTGCAGACAAATCCGGGGGGGACGCACTGACCCTTCCTTTTCCCCTTCTTCAAGGGGAGAAGGTGGCCGCAGGCCGGATGAGGGGCAGAAGCTGGGATCGGCAGCACTTGCGCATTGTCTCGATTGCTTTCCAATAATAGGCCAAACGCTGATGAACGATATGAGCAAGCAGCTGCCCCTCACCCGCCCCCAATCTTCTTTGCGCTCCGCGCAAGGGGCGGGCACCCTCTCCCCCTCGCTGGAGAGCGAGGGGGAGAGGGAAGTGAACGCCACCCTCGACATCCTGCGCCAGCTCGAGCGCAAGGTGCTGTGGCTGTCGAGCTATCTGATACATCACGCCAACCACGAGCGCGAGAACCGCGACGGCCTCAAAGTCGGCGGCCACCAGGCCTCGTCCGCGTCGATGGCAACGCTGATGACGGCCCTGTACTTTCATATTCTGCGGCCGGAGGATCGCGTGGCGGTGAAACCGCACGCGTCGCCCGTTTTTCATGCCATCCAGTATCTGCTCGGCAATCAGACACTCGCCAATTTGCAGAACTTCCGCGCATTTGGCGGCGCGCAGAGCTATCCCTCACGCACCAAAGATACCGACGACGTGGACTTCTCCACGGGTTCCGTCGGCCTTGGCGTCGCCATGACGGGCTTTGCGGCCATCACGCAGGAGTACGTGCACGCCAAAGGCTGGGCGCAGAATTGGCCCAAGGGCCGCATGATCTCGCTGATGGGCGACGCCGAGATCGACGAGGGCAACATCCACGAAGCGCTGCTCGAGTATTGGAAACACGGCCTCACCAACACGTGGTGGGTGGTCGACTACAACCGGCAGAGCCTCGATAGTGTTGTGTCAGATCAGCTGTTTTCAAAAGTGACCAACGCCTTCGAGAACCTCGGCTGGAAGGTGATCACGATCAAATACGGCCGCCTGCTGGAGCGCGTGTTCTCCATGCCGGGTGGGCCCGCGCTGCGCGACTGGATCGATCAGTGCCCGAACCAGATCTATTCAGCCCTCGTATTCGAAGGCGCGAAGGGCTGGCGCCGTCAGCTGGACACAGACCTCGCAGCCCATCCCGACACGCTCGCGATCATACGCGCACTGCCGGACGCGGACCTTGCGGAGTTGATGTGCAATCTCGGCGGCAACGACCTTGAGGCCTGCATCGCAGCGTTCGAGAGCGCGCCCAGCGACAAGCCCGTGTGCTTCATCGCCTATACGATCAAGGGCGCGCGCCTGCCGTTCCAGGGCCACAAGGACAACCACGCGGGCTTGATGACCAAAGCGCAGATGCAGGAGTTCCGCGCCCGCAACGCCATCAACCAGGGTGACGAATGGCAGCCCTACGCCGGCCTCGACAAGCCGGCCGAGGTTGACGCCTTCCTGCGCCAGGTCCCGTTCAACGCCAAGGGCCGCCGCCGGTTCACCGCGCCCAAAATCGACGTGCCGAAAATCGCCATCCCCGAAGTGAAAGGCGAAGCCGCGACGCAGAACGGCTTCGGCAAGATCCTCGACGAGATCGCCAAAGCCGGCGGTCCACTCGCCGACCGCATCGTCACGACATCGCCCGATGTCACCGTGTCGACCAACCTCGGCCCATGGGTCAACCGCCGCGGCCTGTTCTCGATGCAAAGCCGCGACGACGTGTTCAAAGAGCGCGGCCTGCAGAGCATGCAGAAGTGGGAGATGAGCCCGAAGGGCCAGCATATCGAACTCGGTATCGCCGAGATGAATTTGTTTCTCAATCTGGCGGCGCTCGGCCTCTCGCATTCACTGTTTGGCGAGCGATTGATCCCCATCGGCACGCTGTATGACCCGTTCATCATGCGTGGGCTCGATGCGCTCAATTATGCCTGTTATCAGGACGCGCGCTTCATGGTGGTCGCGACGCCGTCCGGCATCACGCTCGCGCCCGAAGGCGGCGCGCACCAGTCCATCGCGACGCCGCTGATTGGGCTGGCCCAGGACGGCCTCGCTTCGTTTGAGCCGGCCTACGTGGACGAACTCGCCGTCATTATGGACTGGGCGTTCCGCTACATGCAGCGCGATGGCCTCAGTGAGATGCCGGACGCGGAGAAGACGACGCGCTGGCTGCGCGATGAGAAGGGTGGCTCGGTGTATCTGCGTCTCTCGACGCGCAGCATTCCGCAGCTGCCGCGGGCGCACACGCCGCAATGGCGCGAGGACGTGATCCAGGGCGGCTATTGGCTGCGCAAACCGGAGGAAGGCACCGGCCTCGCCATCGTCGCCATGGGCGCGGTCATGCCGGAGGCCATCGAAGCCGCGGGCCTGCTCGCAGAAGACCGCCGCGGCATCGGCGTGCTGGCCGTCACATCCGCCGACCGCCTGTCAGCCGGTTGGCACAGCGCGCAGCGTGCCCGCGAACGCGGCGACCGCGCGGCCATCTCCCACGTCGAACATCTGTTGGCGGACTTACCGCGCGACGCAGGCATCATCACCGTGTGTGACGCACATCCGGAAACGCTGACATGGATCGGCGGCGTCGCCGGTCACCGGGTGCGGGGCCTCGGCCCCGAGCACTTCGGCCAGTCCGGCAGCATCCACGAGCTTTACGCCCACCACGGCATCGGCGTGAACGGTATACTCGCGGCTGCGGAGGGATTGCAGGGCGGGAGAGTCAGATATCGGCGAGGTTGAGTTTTCTTCGCGCACTCGCCATGTAAATGCTTCCACGTTCGGGAAGCGAAATGGCCAAGAGACGCAAAATCATCGACGTCGCGCTCATCATTCCGGATGCCAGTCCGGTGCTGACCTTGGCGCGCGTCGATCGGCTCGACCTGCTCATGACGTTCAATGTGCCGATGAAGATTGTCGATCAGGTGCACTACGAGATCACCAAGCCGCAGAACGATGTCCATGGTCGGGTGGCGGCATTCCTGGAGCGATATGGGAACCAGGTCGAAATCGTGGAGACGAACACCGGGGCCGGGTTCAAGGCGCGGCGGGCGAAAGACCCGTCAACGCCGAGCAGCAATCTGGGCGAAGATGCCGTGAGTGAGTATGCCCGCTTGTTGGCCCGCACGAGTGGGCCCGATTTTGTGGCGCTTATCCTATTCGAAGACCCCGATCCTATTCGAAGACCCCGACATGCTGCAATTGCCGGTCGCCAATCTAGCCAACGTGCATCTTGTGAACACGACCGGTTGGCTGGAGTTACTGCATAAGGAGGACTTGGTACCGGAGGCAGCCTCTGTTGTTGACGAGATCAATGCTCTCCGCCCGACATCGATGCGCCCTTATGATAGACCAGCGCAAACGAAAAAGCTGCTCTCCACCTTTATTCGCAAGAGTACGAAAGATGTCAGCTAGTCCGAACAAAATAAACAACGACCTCGGCGGTTGCTCGCTGAACGACGTCCTCGAACGCCTCGAAGCAGGCAAATGCGGCCACTCTGCTGTCATGCGGTGGTTGCGTATCGACAACTATCACGAATTGGTCGCGATCATGCACTTCAATGGTCGCACGATGCCGGGTCATCGCAGCATGACCATCACGCAGGAGACATTGGATCTCATTCGCCAACTGCCGCTACGCAAGCCGAACAACGCGCCGTAGTTGAGGCGCGCGAGCTGACGGACTGGCCTGGTCTCCCAACCACTCACAACCGCTCAAACGCCGCCCCGGCTGGCCAGAACACGCGCGCCGTTGCCGAGACCCGATTCGGCTCACCTGACGTCAGCAGCGTGACCCCTGCAGGGGCAGCGCCGGCATATTCGGGATGCCGGCCGAGGTAGTCTTCGAGGCTGTCGGCGACGATCTCGGGCTGCGAGAGCAGGCGCGTGCCGGCGGGAAGTTGTCGGCGAAAGGCCTCCTCGACCAGTGGGAAATGTGTGCACCCCAGGATGACACGGTCGGGCCTGGCGCCGCCGGTCTGCTCCATCAATCCAGCGACGGCACGCGCGACGATGCCCTCAAGCTCGCTTGCCGGCCGGGCGGCCTCGATGGCGCCTGCGAGATCGGCCGCGATCTGCTGCACGACCGTCACCTTCGGGCAGCGCTTCTTGATTTCCTCGGGATAGACGTAGCTGGTGATCGTGCGTGTGGTGCCGAAGACGGCAATCAGGTCCGTGTTGTGCTTTTGCGGGTATTGCGGTGTCGTCACGGCCCAGGGCGTGTGCGTCGCCACCTCCACCGTCGGCGCGACAATGCCGAGAATGTTGCGGCCCTTCCATTCCGAACCCGGCAGCCAATCGCGCTGCAGCGTGCGGGCGGCAACACATGTCGCAGTGTTGCAGCCAAGCAGCACGAGCTTTGCGCCACGCTCGAACAGAGCTTCGACACCGGCGCGCGTGAGATCGACAACCTCATCCGACGGACGATTGCCATAGGGCACATGCGCGTGATCGCCGAGGTAGGTGAAGGCGCGAGTGGGAAAGCGCTCCGCGAGCGCCCGCAAGACCGTGAGACCGCCATGGCCGCTGTCGAACACGCCGATCATGGGCATCCCCGATGTCGCAAGCGACTCGCCGCCTGAGCCGCGGCCGTCGATTAGCGCTTTTGCCGGACGAAACAAAGGCGCTGTTGGTGTCTCACCTCAGGTCAGACACCATAGCCTCAGACCTCGCCCTCGACGAAGCTCGTGATCAATGCGCAGGCGATGGCTTGTTGGCCCGGCACCCACCAGTTCTTGGGGTGTTTGCGCTCCAGCATCTGCTTGACCTCGTCGCGCGAGAACCAGCGTGCTTCCTCAATCTCTTTGGGATCGATGTTGAT
Organism: Hyphomicrobiaceae bacterium; assembly: GCA_031374735.1. Classification (GTDB taxonomy): domain Bacteria; phylum Pseudomonadota; class Alphaproteobacteria; order Rhizobiales; family Hyphomicrobiaceae; genus JABFRJ01. The sequence continues at coordinate 9,164 of JANMGQ010000057.1, forward strand.
GTCCGTTGTCTCGGCATAGCCGATGCAACCGATCATCAACGAGTGGGGAAACGCCCAGGGCTGCGTCGAATGATATTTGACCTCGCCGACGCGCACGCCCGCTTCCTCGAACACCTCGCGCTGGACGGCATGTGCGATGTCTTCGCCCGCCTCGATGAAGCCAGCCAGCGTTGAATACATGCGCGGCTCTTTGCCAAAGCGGGCTTCATGACCAAGCAGGCAGCGGTTGTTCTTTTTGTCGATCACCAACATGATCACGACCGGGTCAGTGCGCGGAAAGTGTTCGAGCCCACATGCCCAACACTGGCGCTTCCAGCCGGCTTCCTTGAACAGCGTGGTGCCACCGCAGCGGCCGCAACAGCGGCAGTTTTCGTGCCAGTGCGAGAGCGACTTGGCCTGCCCGACAAGCGACAAATCCTCCGCACTCATCGTGCCCTGCATGGCAAGCGAGCGCAGGTCGACGATGGGCCGCAGCAATTCAAGCGCGCGCGGGGCGTGGCGGGTGCGATGCTCCGTCACCGAAAGCGCGAAGTGGCCTGCCCCGGATGTGCGGTCAACCCCGAGAAAAATCAGATCCTGCAGCGGCAGCTCGGCCGCCTCGATCTCAGCGCGCGCGAGCCAGCGGATCTCAGCTTTCGTACGATCGGCACTGGAGCGGATGACGGGTTTCTGATCAGCCAGCACGAGGAAGCGTCCATCCGTCCGGGCGAGTAGGCCGTCGATGTAGGCACTGTCGGAACGGCGCAGACCTTGCCGGTCGAGGCTGGTGGTGGTGCCGAGTGTGGGCGTCATTCACTCCCCCTGTCACAAGTCGGTGCGTGTCCAAATTGAGATGTATCTATGGACTGAGGGCTACGGGAACGCAAAGGCGCTGCCCGAGAACAGGGAATTTTGCACCAGTTTCGCCGTCACGGCTTCTGCCGCAGGTCTGGTGTGGCCATCAATCGGAACGCCACCGCGCTGATCTCGCCGCCCTCGACGCGACCGTCCTTGTGCAGGATCAAAAGGTCGCGGATTTCGCCTTCCTTCATCTCGGTCTTCTCTTCCGGATCGGCGTCGACCATCCAGCGCAACCAGAACGGCAACATGGAACGTGCGTCGAGCGGCGGCAGCGGCGTGCCGCCCGTACGCGGATCACCCCGCCACGCCGTGACCTTCATCTCGGTTGGATCGCGCCAATCGTCGACACGATGCCAGACGCCCAAGCGCGACAACACCTCGCCGTAGAGCGTGGGTAAGTCTTCGACGCGCTTGGTTTGTCCGTCCTTCGCGCTCATATCCCCGAAGCCAACCAACTCTTTGCGCACGAATACGTGGCCATCGACACCCGGGCGCCATGTCTCGGCCAACCGCGGTAGCCGCGCGTGTAGGGCGCCAACGGCCCGCGTTAATGCTTGGATTTGTCCTGTGGCCACGACATCGATCTGCCCCCGCAATGGCCCCCGACCGATAGACGCCAGCATTTCGACTTGCGCCACCTGCGGCGGGGTGGATGGGTCGGCGGCAACTGAGACTTGATGCATCGCCTCATGTGGTGGCCCGAAATCGAAGTGAAGGTCCGCCGTCGGTTCCTCGTGGTCGGCGTACTCTTTGACCGCGCGGTGATCGCGCGGCACGGTCAAGCGGCCGTTGACCGGCGCCAGGCCGTCGAGCATTGCCTCCGCCACGATCGCGACCAGAACCTTCGTCTCCTCGATGAGCGCCGCGTCCGTCATCACCAGATCGGGCAATCCGACCCGGCGCAGCCCTTCGGTCGCAATCGAACGCCCTTCGAAGTCGGCGGGCGCGATATGTTTCAATTCGAGCTCAGTGGGCGCCTCCAGTGGTTCGCCTTTGTCACAGGCCCCGAGAGCGGTGTTTGTGACGCCGTCCATCACGAAACGGCTTCCAGTGGCACGTCCGAGATCGAAGCCAAAGCGCACGATCTCGCGGAACGGCTCGACATCAAGCGTTGGCGGCGCGGTGATGACAATCTCGATGGCTCGGAGGCGCTTGGGCGGCACGCCGATGGCATCAGCGATGTCGATGCCGAAGGTGGCTTCGATGTCGCCATAGGACCGCTCGGGCGCATCAATTTTGCGCACGGAGATCGGCAATAGTCCCGCTCCATCCCATGCGGCGACATCGTCGACGAGCACATGGTGGGTCAACGTTTGGGCGAGCACCCGCGCGAAGCCGGCGACATCGACACGGCGATCTTCTGGACGGAACAAGATCAAGGCCCAGGTAAATGGCCGGCGGTTGCTCGTTGGCACGGGCGCAGGTGGCACTGTCTGGGCAAGAACTGGCCAGGGTGTGAGCGCCGCGATGGCCGCCCCGCGCAAGACATCTCGCCGATCGAGTTGCATGGCCTGCGCTCCACTCCTGTACCTAAGAGAGCATCCACATTCCAAGTTGCTGGCACGTTAATCGTCTCAGTTAACGGGCCATGATCATCACCCCTTGGCGAGGCATGTGCCGCGATATTGCGACACGATCGGCTGACCGAGCAGACCGAAATGCCGTGAATGCACAGCCGGATGCCCCATCGATCCTGCATCTCGGTCATAGATGGTTGTCAGGTTCAGGTAGCCCTCGCCGACAGCCTCCAAGAAGTGCACGGCGTTGACGGCGCGAATGATGCGCAAGACAGAGCGACGTTCGCCACTGACCAGCTCGGCGTCCTGTTTGGCATGATTGATAGAGCCAATCTCAAGCGTCACAGGGCCAGCCTTTGTCGGCTTGAAACGGCCTTTCGCGTGGGCATGCGCCGCCCCGATCTTGAACGTGCACGTATAGCCTTTGGGCTCGTCCATGGCGGCAGCAGGACAGACGGAGGCCGTGAGCAGGGCAAGGGCAGCAAAAACGCGGAGCATGTGGGACGCGATACTAACGGTGAAGAGGGCGTGCCTGACATGTGGCACATCTGCTGCCGCGCGGTCCATGAGCGCGGCAGCGTGCGCACAGGCGATCGCATGAACCGTCATCCCGCACAAACGCGGCCCCTTCAGGCCGCGTGCAGATGCGGGATCCAGCGCAAGACGTCCGCGAAGCGGTCCGCGTTAACCGGTCTGTAATGTGCGCGACGCGCACTCACCTGCTGGATCCCGCATCTGCGCGCGGCCGAACGGGGCCGCACGTGTGAGGGATGACGAGGTCTTTGTTCATGCGATCGCCCTGCCCGCGGCACCTGTGCTACACGGAACGTGCACAGCATTCAGGCCCGACCATGCCGACCAAGCCGTTTGACCGCATTTCCTTCCTCGCGAGTGATGGCGTCGATGCCCAGGCGGCACTGCGCCGGCTCGTCCATGCCTATGGCAACTCCCCCTCGAAGACGGCCGACGTTATCGTGGCGCTTGGCGGCGACGGGTTCATGCTCGAAACGCTGCACCGGCACATGCACGAGCGCATCCCGATCTACGGCATGAACCGGGGCTCGGTGGGCTTCCTTATGAACGAGTTTCGCGAAGACGATCTGCTGGCGCGCTTGGAACGCGCCGAGACAACCAAAGTGCATCCGTTGTCGATGACGGCCCACAGCGCCGAGGGAGAGATGACAACGGCACTCGCGATCAACGAAGTCTCGCTCTATCGCCAGACGCATCAGGCCGCAAAGTTGCGCATCCATGTCGACGGCAAGGAGCGGCTTGGCGAACTCATCTGCGACGGCGTGCTGGTCGCAACGCCAGCCGGCTCGACCGCCTACAATCTCTCGGCCCAGGGGCCGATCTTGCCGATCGACGCCTCGTTGTTGGCGCTGACGGCCATCAGCCCGTTCCGGCCGCGGCGCTGGCGCGGCGCGTTGTTGCCGAGCGCGGCGCAAATCCGTATCGACGTCCTCGATGCCGGCAAGCGGCCGGTCAATGCGGTCGCCGATAACAAGGAGACGCGCAGCGTCGTGCGCGTCGATGTCGTGGAAGCCAGCACCATCGACCTGTTCATGCTGTTCGACCACGGCCACAGTCTGGACGAGCGCATCCTGTCCGAGCAATTCCGGATCTGATCTGGCCCAGGCCCCCAGGCCGAGGATCAGGACGAGTGAACGCGCGGCCGTTATTGTTTCGGCGCGTCTGGCAGCGTCCCCGTTGTGATGGTCCCAGTTGTGATCGGCGCTGCCGGTTGACCGGTTTGCGGCACGACAGAGGGTGACGTCTCCGCGGCGCGGCCACGCTGGTTCCAGGACGACGCGAGCGCCCGCCAGTCGACGCCGAACCACTTGTCACGATCGACCGGCAACAAGCGCTTCTGCAAACTCGACCACATGCTCTGCGATGAGAGTACCGAGGTGAAGGTTTTCAGCGGCGGCGTCACCAGGATCACCAGACCGAGCGCAACAGCCATGGCAAGTGAGTGTCCCCAATGCTTGGCATCGACAAGCTTCACGGCGGTGCCGAATGACGACTTGATGCGCACGTCCATCACATCGACCGAGTACATCTCATCCAGGATCAAGTGCGTCATGTAGCCGATGAACATGAAGCCCGCGGCGAGCCACGCAACGCCATCAGGCCGACGCAGGAGATAGTAGTAGACGACGGCCGTTGCGCAGGCGCAGAATACTGCCGCTAGAATAGAGTGCCAGATGCCACGGTGATAGCTGAGCTCGTGGAACACGGCCTTGGCGCCATAGCGCACGAACACCAACGTACCGAGCCACAGCGCCATCAGTTCCACGACTGAGAAATACTCGGCTGCGCTAAACAACACCGCGAACGAGAAGAATACCGCAAGGCCGGAGAACATGGCCTTGCTCGGACGCGAGTCCTTGAGATCAATATCCGGCAGGACAGAGCCGAGCACACCCGCCATGGTGACCGCGATGAGGTTTTCCGGCGCAACCACGTCTGCCGCGAGTGTCAGCGTCGCGGCGGCCCCGCTGACCAAAGTGCCAACCGCAATGTGCGTGGTGAAATTCGCCATGTGTTCCGCCTCACGTGTTCTGCGTCGACCACCACAGCCACGCCAACGCATGCGACCTGCTGGGACAAGGCCCTGATTGGGAACGCGATTCGGCGGCACACCACCAGCAGGTTTAGCGCGAAACGTGTGGACAACCGCAGTTCGGAGGACGGACGGTGCACAGCCATACATCCGTCGTGAACGGCCTGTAGCTTTTTGGCACACGGCGGGATAACACTCCCGCCGTCAGGTGTAGCTGCCCCACCGGGCGCGGCGCACTAGGAGGCTGAACACGAATTTCCGGCAGCGCCGATACCATCCGCGCGCCGCCGCCAATTTGGAGTGGGCAAATGAGTGGAGTGAGCAGATGATGCAATGGTTGAAGGCGACCGGTGCCGTGGCGGCATTGGTCATGACTGCAACTGCCGCGCAAGCGCAGGACCAGTGGGTGACGATGGGCTCTAAACCCGTGGCGACGTCAGGCAAGTCGAGCGACACTATTGACGTGTCGACCGCCAAAGGTAACTTCAAGGCCATCCGCCTGATCACCAAGGACGGCGGCATTGTCCTTGAAAACATTGAAGTGCTCTACTCCGGTGGCGCCGTTCACAACGAGCGCCGTCCGATCAATATGAACCCGAACGATCGCACCCGCGCCATCGATCAGCGCGATCAGGCGCGCTTCATCGAGAAGGTGACGCTGTCGTTCAAGCCCGGCAACGGCACGTCCGTTGTAGAAATCCAGGGACTGCAAAACAGCGAGGGCGCGCGCGCAACGCGGTCGGCCTCTGCAACGCCGGCACCGGGCCCGTCTTCAGCACCGGGACCGGCTCCGAAGGCCCCCGTTGCAGCACCGATCCCCGCTACGCCAACAGCCCCTGTCGCCGCAACGACGAAACCCGGTCAACAGACCGAGTCCGGCGACGTGCTGTTTGGCACGCAGACCGTTGGCTTCGGCGTTGACCGTGACGTCATCCGTGTCGGTGCTGAAGTCGGCAAGTTCGACCGCATTCGCATGCGCGTGCTCGACAACGACATCTTCATCCGCTCAATGAAGGTTGTGTTCGCCAACGGCGAAAGCGAAGAAATCGCCTACAACGCGGACGTCAAGGCCAACTCGCGCACGCGCTGGATCCCGCTCAAGGGCGATCGGTTCATCAAAGAAATCCAGCTGATCTATAACTCGAAGCCGAACTTCAAGGGCCGCGCCTACATCGAAGTCTACGGCGAGTACGCTGAAGGCTGGCTGGGCGCTGCGGGCGAAGGCAAGAAGTTCAATGAGGGTTGGGTTCTCCTCGGCGGCCAGACTGCAGGCTTCACGATTGACCGCAACGACATCATCAAAGTTGGTCGCAACGACGGCGGCTTCCGCAAGATACGCGTCAACGTCAAAGACGAGACCATCACGCTGTTCGAAGTGCGCGTGATCTACGGCAATGGCGAAGTTGACATCATTCCGGCAAACCGCACGGCGGTTCGTCCCGGTGGCGTTTACGGCCCGATTGACCTGAAGGGTGGCTCGCGCATCATCCAGGAGATCCGTCCGACCTATCGGACGCGCATCTTCCAGCAGGGTGGCGTTGCCCGCGGCCGCTCGGTGGTGGAGTTCTGGGGCCAGCACTGAATTGCGCTGCGTCGTAGATACCGAAGCGTAAGTTGGAGGGAAGCCGCAAGGCTTCCCTTCTGCGCGTCTGGAGCACTTGCTGGAATTGACGAGCCGACTGATCGTCAGACAGAGACATCGCCGTTCACGTAAGGCCCACCGGAAGCTGGCATGGAACTCTGGCACGTCGCGACAGCCTTACTGAGCGCCCTGCTGCATGCCGGTTGGAATGCGGCTGTCAAGGCTGACACGCGGCCGACCGACATGATGACCGCACAGATGGTCATGGCTGCAATCCTCGTCGTCCCCGGCTTGTTTTGGTCGGGACTACCGGCCCCCGCATCCTGGCCGTGGATCGCTGCCTCCACGACGCTGAACCTCATCACGGTCACCTCGCTGCTGAAGGCTTATGAGGTCGTCGGTTTTGGCGTGGGATATCCTGTCATTCGCGCTCTATCGGTGCTGCTGGTCGTGCCGGCCGCAGCCCTACTCTCCGGCGAGATGCTGTCAGGCTACGGCCTGGCGGGTGTCGCGTTGATGGCGCTTGCACTTGGCTTGCTCGGCTTTGGCAACGCCGGCGCGCCGCTTCCGGCGGCAGCCTTCGGATGGATTGCGCTGTCTGGTATTGCGACCGCCGCTTATGTGATGTGTGATGCGCGCGGTGTACGGGCGTCGGGCTCGCCCTGGGCCTATGGTTTCGCCGTCTCGATCACCAACGCGGCGGTGATGCTCGGACGCCAGTTCGCAGGTGGGGCGAATCCCGTGCGGCTGATGACGCAAAACGCCGCCAAGGCCCTGCCGATCGCATTCGCTTCCGTTGCGTCCTATCAGCTGATCCTGCTCGTCTGGATGAGCGCTCCGGTGGCACCGGCTGCGGCCATCCGCGACACGAGCGCCATTTTTGCCGTGCTCATTGCCGTGTTCTGGTTGAGGGAGCCGTTCACCCGCTATCGGTTGATGGCTGTTGCTTGCGCGGCGCTCGCGGTGCCGCTGCTACGCTTCGCGTGACACTCGACTGCTGCCGAGCAACATGGGCAGGTCGCTGATGGCGACGATCTCGGTCGTGAAGGGCGCAGCGCTCGTATCCATGATCTCAAGCGCTGTCGCTATCGCGCGGTTCTGAACCTGCTCTGTATGACCGGCGAAAACCACCAGTGTTTCTGCGTCCGCAGGAATGGCGAAGAGCGGGGCATCAGTAAGCTGCAAGGAGCGCCAGAACGTATCGCTGAACAGGACAGAACTGGCCGGCAGCGTGTCGCTCCCCACCAGCCAGACGCCATCGGCCTGACGGTCGAGGCTGACTTCGCCCAGGCGTGCATTGAGATTGTCTCGTGCGGCCTGCCGCAGGTCCTCGACATGATCGGCAAGCTGCTCTTGCAGCGCAGAGGTGACAAGGGTCTGGCTGCCGCAGCGGTCAAGAATATAGGCTTGGGCCAGGGAGCGCGCGAAGGGCCGAAACAGGGCGTCGCTTTCACAGACAAGGTCACGACGATGGACGACTGGCAGCACCTGGTGGAGGGCGGGCGCCCAGTGCCCCGCCTCGAGGGTCGCCCGATCACAAATCGAGGCCACGGCCAGCAACACCAGACTGTGGCGGAGTGCCGGCGCGCCAAGCCAAACGGAATACATTTGGGACAGATCATGGGACCATGTCAGTCCGGCAGCCGTGTGCACCTGAACCCCCGACTGGGCCGGGGCGCAGGTCATATCTTGCCGCCTAGAGACAAGCGCCTCAGCGACAGCCACAACGAAGGCTTCAAACGAAACCTGTGCCCGACCGTAGCTATTCAACTTTGTGGCAAGCATATCCACCTCCGGCTGCAGTATCTGTCAACCAGCCTGTGCCCGTCAACTCCAGATTGATTAGTGATTCACAGTTAGGTATACAGTCATTCTGGATACTGATTTGCAGGCAACACAGAGAATGAATTGTATGGGTTGACGAAAAGTAAACGAGGCGACGCTTACGCTGCGGTCACCGCGTCGGATGGCATCGAGCGCGTGCCGTTGCGGCGGTGCCCGGGGCCGAAGCCGTCATTGCCTGGCAGAGGCCCGAAGTCATTGGAGCCCGCAGTCCCCGGCGTTGAATGCAGCCAGATGAAGCCGCCGAAAGCCGGCACAAACACAAACGAGAACACCAACCAATACAATGCGCCACCCTCTTCGACGGCCTTGGTCATGCGGTCGGGACCAGCAATCAGCACCATCACCAGTGCGGCAATGAAGGCTGCCACGATCCACAGCGTTGCAGCGGCAGGGGCCCACCAGCCGGACAGGCCGATATCATGCAGCCGCTTCACGACCGCGACCAGTCCGACGACCAGGATCGGCGCGTTGATGGTCCAGAACAGAGCCACGCCGATGTCACCGCCGATGGCATTGGCAAGCACCATGGACGCAAGCTGAATGATAACGAACGCCACCGTCAGGACGGTCATGGCCTGGCGGTTGCAGCGACCACGCGGATCGATCATGAGAGTTGCGAGCCGCAACACGTCTTCGCGACGCACGGCGGACAGGTTTTTTAGGCTCAGATAGGTCATGAATGTCGGCGCCATGGCCGGTACTCCGGTCTCGATTGGGCAGAGTATGCCTCATCATCCTTGGCATTGTGTTGAGAGACATGGTTACGCGCCGATCAGCATGCGTCCTGTATTGGGGCAAAGCGCCCCACAACGGCCAGCACTGGCCCTTGACCCACCGGGCAAAACCTCCGATGCACGCATGAAGTCCGCAGGACTTCACCTTACAGCGAAGGCCTGACGGCAAACGTGGGCGAGCAATGCCGACTGGTGGCAAAGAACCGCGAAGCGCGGCGACAGAGCCGGCCCTGCGCATCATCATGCGCCGGTTGCGCGAGATCATGGCTGCCGAGGCCTCCGGCCAGCAGAAACTCGACAACATCGCGCGCACGATCTCCGGCATCATGGTGGCCGAGGTCTGTTCCATCTACCTGAAGCGCCTCGATGGCTCGCTTGAGCTGTTCGCGACGGAGGGCCTCAATGCAGGGGCAGTGCACGTGACCTTCATGCGGCGCGGGGAGGGCCTTGTCGGCCGCTGCGCCGAGGTCGGCGAGCCTGTGAACGAACCCGATGCCCAGTCGCATCCATCGTTTTCATATCGGCCAGAAACGGGCGAGGAGCCCTTTACGTCCTTGCTGGCGGTCCCGATCAAGCGCCGCGGCGATGTGCTGGGCGTCCTAGTCACGCAGAACAAGACGCGACGCGAGTATTCGCCTGAGGACGTCGAAGTGCTCGAGACCACGGCCATGGTGCTCGCTGAGCACTTCGTGTCGGGAGACGTGGCCGGCGTCAACACAGCGGCCGAATTCAGCCGCGCCGTCAGCCATGTGGTCAAAGGCTCACCCATCGCGGACGGCATCGCACTCGGCCATGTCGTGATGCATGAAAGCCGCATGGTCGTCACGACGCTGCGCAGCGACGACACCGAGGCTGAGACGAAGCGCCTTGAAGCGGCCGTCGACGAACTGCGCGCCACCCTCGATGAGTTGCTTGATCAAGGCGATCTCGCGGCCTCAGGCGAACACCGTGACGTCTTCGACGCTTATCGGATGTTTGCCCACGATCGCGGCTGGCTCCGGCGCATGAAGGAGGCGATCGCCAAGCAGGGCCTGACCGCTGAGGCCGCAGTCGAGCGCGTGCAGAATGATCAGCGCGCCAAGTTGCTCAGCCAGCCGGACCCGTATTTGCGCGACCGCATGAAGGATTTCGACGAGCTGTCGGATCGGCTGCTGCGGGTGCTGATGGGGCGCGCCGGAGTGCGTGGAAGCGCAGGGAACTTGCCTCCTGATACGGTCCTGGTGGCACGCACCATGGGCCCGGCGGACCTGCTCGATTATGATCGCGCCCGGCTCAAAGGTCTCGTGATCGAGGATTCCTCGGGCTCGAGCCATGTTGCCATTGTCGCCAAGGCTCTCGGCATTGCGGCCATTGGTCAGGCGCGCGGCGTCGTCGAGCGCGTCGACCCCGGCAATCCCATCATCGTCGATGCGCTGACCGGTGAAGTCTACATCCGCCCGTCGAGCGAAGTGATCGCAGCCTACGCCGACAAGGCCCGCTTCCGCGCGCGCACGCAACGCAAATACCGGGCGATGAAGGACATCGTGCCCGTCACACGCGACGGGCAGCGCGTGCACCTGCACATCAACGCGGGCCTGCTGGTGGACATGCCGCAACTGGCGGCGTCAGGCGCCGATGGTGTCGGATTGTTCCGCACCGAGCTGCAGTTCATGGTCAGCCGTGCCATGCCGCGCATCGACCGGCAGACGCAAATGTATCGTGACGTGCTGCGCGAGGCAAAGGGCAAGCCCGTGACCTTCCGCACGCTCGACATCGGCGGCGACAAGGCGCTCCCCTATTTGCGTCAGCCCGTCGAAGAGAACCCAGCCCTTGGCTGGCGCGCCATCCGTATGTCGCTCGACCGCACGGGCCTTTTGCGCACGCAGGTGCGCGCGCTGTTGCGGGCCGGGGCCGGCCAACATCTGCGCTTCATGCTGCCGATGGTGGCTGCGACAGGCGAGATCGACGCCGCGCGTGGCCACATCGAGCGCGAGTGGGACGTTGTGCGCCGCCGCGGACAAGAGCTGCCGCTGTCGCTCGCTGTCGGTGTCATGATCGAGGTGCCATCCCTGCTGTTCGATCTCGACGCCGTGTTCAAGCGTGTCGACTTTGCCTCGGTTGGCTCCAACGACCTGACGCAATATCTGTTTGCCGCCGATCGCAACAACCCAAAGGTCTCGACCCGCTACGATCCGCTGTCCGTGTCGGCGCTGCGCGCGCTCGGCTCGATTGCGGACGCGGCGCGCCGCCACGACAAATCCTTGACGTTGTGTGGCGAGATGGCCAGCAAGCCGCTCGAGGCCTTGGCGCTGATCGCGCTCGGCTATCGCTCGCTCTCCATGGCGCCCTCGGCCATCGGGCCGGTCAAGGCTATGCTGTTGATGCTTGACGCCGCGCAAGCCAAATCCCGCATCGACGCGCTGATCGAGACCGACAGCCCAAACCCGCGCGAGGAGCTGCACCGCTTCGCTCTCGAGGCCGGCTTGGAAGTCTGATACCAGCGGCGAAAATTTCTGACTGAAGACTTGTCCCACCCACTGTCATGGCCGGGACAAGCCGGACAAGCCCGGCCACCCATCGCGCAACAACCGCGGCGGCGTTTAGGGTGGTGATACCGGCGAGCAAAATTTCTGACTGACGACCTCCCCTCCCACTGTCATGGCCGGGCTTGTCCCGGCCACCCATCGCGAAACGAGCGCGAAGGTCACTCGGGTGCGGAGCCATTTCAACATGATGGCGACCAGCTCCGTGCGTTGCAGAATGGGTGGCCGGCACAAGGCCGGCCATGACAGTTGAGGGGAGGCGCATCCGTCAATAATTTTGGCCGCTGGTATGAGACGTCTCAACATGCTGACACCAGCCGCGTGCGCTGCGCGATGGGTGGCCGGCACGAATGGCCGGCCATGACAGTGTGGGGAGGCGCATCCGTCAAAAATTCTGGCCGCTGGTGTGAGCCGGCAAAACGACCTCACCCGGTCAACGTGAAGCCGCGGTAGCTATCGGCCGCGATCTCGGCGCACAGTTTGCGATAGCGGGCCATGCCGCCGGCATACGGCATGAACATGCGCGGCTTGCCCGGGATGTTGGCGCCGAGATACCAGCTGTGCGGCGTGTGGGGCAGCAAGGTCGCCTGTGCCGCCTCGTTGACCGACTGCACCCACTCCTCCACGGCCTCGGGCTTCGGCTCCATACGCGCCGATCCGGTTTTGCGCAGATGCGCTATCGCGTCGGCGATCCACTCGGCGTGCTGTTCGACGGCGACCGGCATGTTGGTCAGCACGGACGGACTGCCCGGGCCGGTGATCGTGAACAGGTTTGGAAACCCGTGCATCTGGATGCCGAGATAACTCTTTGGTCCGGATTTCCAGATATCGCCCAACGGCAAACCGTTGCGGCCCTTGATGTTCAGCTTCAGCAGCGGCCCGGTCATGGCGTCATAGCCGGTGGCGAACACGATGATATCGAGCGGATGCTCGCCGGTCTTGGTCTTGATGCCAGATGGCGTAATGGCCTCGATGGGGTCTGAGCGCAGGCAGACGAGCGAGACGTTGTCGCGGTTGTAGGTCTCGAAATAGTCCGTATCGATCGGCGGTCGCTTGGTGGAATAGCCGTGGTCGATGTCGGCGAGCTTGTCGGCCGTTGCCGGATCCTTCACGATTGAGCGGATCTTGGCCTTGATGAAGTCCGACGCCGTCTCGTTTGCGGCACGGTCGATCACCACATCGCGGAATGTACCGCGGAAGTGCAGACCGCCGAATTCCCAGGCCTTTTCGTACATGGCCTGGCGCTGTTCCGGCGTGAACTCGTGGGCCGATCGCTCCGAAATCGGATAGTCGTGACCGCCTGGCGACGCGTGCATCTTCTGCCTCAAGGCGGCATAGTTGGCGCGCATTTTCTCTTTAAATGCCTCCGGCAGCGGCGCGTTGCGGGCGGGCACGGAATAGTTGGCGGTGCGCTGAAAAACGGTCAGTTGCTTGGCCGTCTCGGCGATCACAGGCGCACACTGAATGCCCGTCGAGCCCGTTCCGATCATGCCAACGCGCTTGCCGCGGAAATCCACGCCCTCATGCGGCCAGCTGCCCGTGTGTTCCCAGCGCCCCTTGAACGTCTCGAGGCCTGGGATAGCTGGGACGTTCGCGGTCGATAAACAGCCGACGGCGGTGATCAGATAGCGTGCCACATAGATTTCGCCTGTGTCCGTTTTCACGGTCCAGGTGTTGGCGCTGTCGTCGTAGGTGGCATCCACGACGCGCGACGAGAACTCAAAACTGCGCTTCAGATCGAGTGTGTCGGCGACGAAGTTGATGTAGCGGCGGATCTCATCATGGCCCGGATAGCGCTCGCTCCAGGTCCACTGCTTGTAAATCTCTTCGGAGAACATGTAGCAGTAGTTATGGCTCTCGCTGTCACAACGCGCGCCCGGATAGCGGTTCCAATACCAAGTGCCACCGACGCCATCGCCTGCCTCGATGCCCTGGACGTCAAGGCCAAGTCGATCGCGGAGCAGATGGACCTGATACAACCCGGCAAACCCGGCGCCGATCACAAGGGCGTCGCGCACTTTGCCTTGCGGCTGAGATTTGATTTGCGGCTGGGGCACGTCGGTCTCCGGCAATCGAATGCAGTGAGCGCCCTATTCACAGCTCCTGCTGCGACACGACGCGGCAGCTGACGAGGTCGTCGAACGCGTCTGCATCGTAAGGGGCTGCGCCGGAGATGAACAAGGGGCTCGCCACCCGCCCCTTGCATAGGAACATTGTTCTGAGACCATTGACAGACTCGAACGCTCGACGTCGTCCGTACTGGAAGCGGTGAAAAGCCTCGTGAGTGACGGCGGATCTTATGGCTCCACTTGGAACCACAAGATCCGCCTCGCACTCGCATCAGCGGAACCCGATTACTCCGGCTTCTGGTCGCCGTCGGTGGCTTTGGCCTCAGGCTTTGGCTTGCGAGTTGAGCGTTTCAGGAACGACGGTTGATCGTGCTCCTGGAAGGCCGTACCGGCCGCTGGAGCAGCAGGAGCCGCGCGCTTGCGCGGCGCAGCGCGCGCCGGACGCGCTTCGGCTGCGGGAGCCGATGGGATCGGATCCGCGGAACGAACCACGACATGCTCGGGTGCGGGCGCCGCAGCCGTCACGCGCTCCGGTGCGATCCACTCCGGTGCCGGCTGCTCGGCTGGCGGTGCCGGTTGCCGGCGTTCAGGCACGTGCCGCTCATGGGGCGGTTGGCCGTTGGCGACAGCCTCCGGTCGCTCCTGGCGATCGGGACGATCCGCGCCTCGGTCGAAGCGATCGCCGCGGTCACCACGATCAAAGCCCTGCTGGCGGAAGCCGCGATCATTGCGGTCGTTACGATCATTACGCTCGGGGCGGTCAGTACGCTCGGGGCGGTCGTTACGCTCGGGGCGGTCTGGGCGGTCGGCACGAGCCTCCCCCTCGGGACGCGGGTCTTGCGGGCGCGCGTCTTGCTGACGCGGCTCGAACGGCGGGCGCTGTTGCCCACCTGCTTCGTTGAAGCGGTCACGTCCTTGGTTGCGGTCGCCCTGATAACGGTCGCCGCCTTGTGGACGATTGTTGCGATCAAAGCGGTCGCGACGGAACTGGCGGTCCTGGCGGTTGTCGCCGGGCTGGCCCTCAAAGTTGCGGTCGCGATTGTCGCGGCTCTGCGGACGCTCGCCGTCGAAACGATTGAACGGGCGATCTCCGCGGTCACCGCGATCCCCCCGGTCGTTGAACGGACGGTCGGCACGGTCGCCGCGATCAAAGCGATCCTGGCGCTCGGGACGATCGCCGCGCGGCTCCATCGGGCGGTCAGATGACCCAGGCTGCTCGCCCCCCATTGCGGGCTGCGGGCTGTTGTTGTCATCGTTAGCGGTCGTGTCAGGTTGGCCGTCATCGACGTCATCGCCGGGATCGTTTGGATCAAACCCGGGCTGGCGGAAGCGCTGCGGCTGCTGGGTCGGTCCACCGGCCTCCTGCTGCTCGCGATAGGCCATGATGATGCGGTTATAGTGCTCGGCGTGTTGCAGATAGTTCTCCGCCAGCACGGGATCGCCGGCCGAGGTAGCATCGCGGGCGAGCGACATGTATTTTTCGGCTATGTGCATGGGGGTGCCACGCACCTTTACGTCGGGTCCATTCGACTCGTAGCTGCGCGTGAGCGGGTTTTGGCCCTTGCGCTGACCACCGCCATGATTGCTATGGCCACCGCTGCCCCCACCGTTTTGATGGCGGCCGCGATTGTTGCGCCGGTTGTGCTGCTGTCCTGGCCTCACGGGTGACGATGCTCCTCAACTGCTTCAAGCATGAAAACGGACCCGCTGTTGCTGCGGTCGGGAGGTCCCTAAGCCGACCGGAGATATTGAGACTTGAGTTGGCCGCGTGGCAAACGGCCAAGCGCTGCAGTGTGCTGCCTCGACTGGTAGCAGGTGGTTCGAGATCTCTCGGTTCGTCGGTGCGTCCCACACACTCAGCTATGATCTGACGGTCAATCCTGGTGTCGTCGATCGATGTACTTCAGTCGGGTCCCGAAAGGCGCAGCCACCGCTGCCTCAACTCACCGGGACATTCAGGGTTCGGTGGTGGAGAGCGATCTGCCCAGGAGCACGAAGTACCACCAACGTGGCGCCTGCAAGCTCATTTCACACCAACATGCCAAAGATGATAGCTCAATAGGGCCCCGTCTGCCAAGCGATATCTATCGGCGATCACTAGACAGAATGAACGAGCGTGGAGAAACGGCCACACAGCGTTGCACACCTGCAAGGTCATTGAACAGGCGCACATCGACATCGCGAGGGCCAAACGCGGTACGCAAAAGGGCCGCGACTGCGTCGGCTTGCCCTGCGCCCACTTCGAAAAGTGCCCAACCCTCGGAAAGATAATCCGGAATATCTCTGGCGAGCCGCCGGTACACATCCAAGCCGTCACGCCCACCATCAAGCGCCAGGCAAGGGTCGAAGTGCCGCACGTCAGGATCAAGCGTGGCGATGTCATCGCTCGGAATATACGGCGGATTAGACACGATGAGATTGAAGGTCGATCCCGAGACGGGCTCGAAGTCTGCGCCGTGACGCCAACTGATGTCGTGCAGCGCCCCGCGCGGCGGTAATGGCCCCGCTCTTCGGCCAGCACCTGGGTAGCCCAAGCGCTGCCTCAGTCGTTGCCCATTTTCAGCGGCCACGTCGAGCGCGTCAGCCGAGATATCCGTGCCGCATCCCCATGCCCCCGGCAATTCACACAGCAGCGTCAACAGCAAACAGCCCGTGCCGGTGCCGATATCGAGGATCGTGATGGTCTCGGGCGCCATGCCAGCTTCACGCACAAGCGAGAGCGCTGCATTAATCAGCGTCTCACTGTCTGGTCGCGGGTCGAGCGTCGCGGGGGCGACGCGAAAGGGCCGGCCATAGAACCAGCGTTCCCCAATGATGCGGGATACGGGCTCGTGGGCCAGTCGACGGGCGGTCATGCCAGCAATCGTGGCTGACAGACCCGCGGGAATGAGGGCCTCGCGCTCCGTTAGCAGGTGCACCTGCTCAACCCCGAGCGCGTGGGCGAGCAACAGGCGCGCATCAAGGTCCGGCGACTCAAGCCCGGCTGCGGCGAACGTGGCCGACATCCGCTGCAGAGCCGCGCCGCGCGTTTGCGCCCCCCCCGTCACCGGCTCTGCTCCATATCGGCCATCAGCGACGCCTGATGATCCGTAATCAGCGCTTCAACCAGCTCGTCCATGTCGCCTTCGAGCACGGCCTCAAGCTTGTGAAGTGTCAGGTTGATGCGATGATCACTGACACGCCCCTGTGCAAAGTTGTAGGTGCGGATGCGCTGGGAGCGGTCACCCGAGCCGACTTGGCCTTTGCGCGAGGCCGCCCTTTCATCAGCCAGCCGCGTCCGTTCGAGATCATACAGCCTGGAGCGCAGGATATTCATGGCCTTGCGCCGATTCTGATGCTGCGACTTGTCGGCTGAAACAACAATGAGCCCGGTCGGCAGGTGCGTGATGCGCACAGCCGAATCGGTCTTGTTGACGTGCTGGCCGCCGGCGCCGCCGGCCCGCATCGTGTCGATGCGTATGTCCTCGTCGCGGATGACCACGTCGACGTCCTCGGCCTCGGGCATCACCGCGACGGTCGCCGCTGACGTGTGGATGCGCCCACTCGTTTCAGTCGCCGGCACGCGCTGAACGCGGTGCACGCCCGACTCAAACTTCAGTCGCGCGAACACGCCCTTGCCGGACACCGACGCGATCACCTCTTTATAGCCGCCAAGCGCGCTATCACTCTCTGAGACGATCTCGACCTTCCAACCGCGCCGCTCGGCATAGCGCGCATACATGCGAAACAGGTCGGCGGCGAACAAAGCGGCTTCGTCGCCGCCCGTCCCAGCGCGCACTTCGAGAATGGCGCTCTTTTCGTCGGCAGCATCTTTCGGCAACAAGGCAATGCGCAGTTTCTCCTGCGCTTGCGTGATGCGCGCCTCAAGCCCCGACATCTCCGCCTGCGCCATGGCCGCGAGTTCGGCGTCGTTGCCGCGTGCGATGTCGCGCGTGTCGGCCAGTTCTGCTTCTGCTGCGCGCAAAGCGTTGATCGTTGCGACCACCGGCGACAGCTCCGCAAACTCCTTCGACAGCGCGACGAACTTCTGCTGCTCGGGCCCAGCGTTCAGCTCGGCCTGGATGATCTCCAGCCGGCCCACGAGCCGGTCAAGCTTGTCTTTCAGGATCGGGGTCATGACCTCAGGGCGCAGTGTTGGGCGCAACGTTTAAAGAGCCTCAAGCCCTATCGGCATGAGCTGAATGTGTCCACTGGACGTTCCGTGTGGCTGAGCGCATTTCCCTCTCCCGGTGAAGAACGGGGAGAGGGTGCAGCCTGCTAGACGGCGCGCAAAAGCCGCTCGAGTGTTGCAAGCGTCGACAGATCGAGCCGCCCGTCGCAGCGCTGGGGTCGGTAATGGCGCTGGAACGCCTGCACAACGCGTTCGGTCAAAGCATCGTAAATGCCTGTCACCGGCAGATGATAGCCAAAGGCTGCAAACATCTGCTGGGCAGCTGCCACGCTTGCGCCCTCGTCCCCAGGATTGAGTTGACCCGCCTTGACTTGCGGCAGAGGCGATGGCTGAACCCACAGACCAATCCCGGCTTCAGCCAGGCGCGGCCAAGGGAATTTCTCGCCCGGATCGATCTTGCGCATTGGCGCGATGTCGGAGTGGGCGAGAATGCGCGACGGCGGAATGGCGTTGCGAACAACAATGTCGCGAGACAGAGCGATCACGGCGGCAATCTGGGCATTGGGGAAGTCGTGGTAGCCATCCTCGTGCCCGGGATTTTGAATTTCGATGCCGACCGACGCCGAGTTCAGATCCGTTTCGCCATGCCAGCAGGACACGCCCGCATGCCAGGCGCGCAAACGCTCGGGCACCATTTGTGTGACGCGGCCGTCGACGTCGACGACGTAGTGGCAGGACACCCGGCTTTCAGCCACCGCGAGCCAGCGGATGGCTTTGGCAGCCGACGCCATACCCGTATAGTGCAGCACCAGCATATCGGGCCCCGCCACGCCGCGCCGCAGCTCGTGGTTCGCGGCCGGCACAATGTCGTGCACACAACGGCTATCGGCGGCAAAATAGACCGGCACCGTCGCAGCCGTGGTGGCAGATGTCACAGTCCACGCTCCCGGGCGACGACGGCGTAGGCGTCGTTGATGGCCGCCAAGCGTCGGGTGGCAATGACGATCAATTCCGGCGGCACCCCACGGCCGATCATCAGATCGGGATGGGTTTCGCGCACCAGCTTGCGATGGCGGCGCTTGAGTTCATCGTCGGTCGCAGACGGGGCGAGGCCCAACACGTCGTAGGGGCTTTCGGGATCAGCAATAAAGTGTGCGCGCTCGTGGCGATACTCACTGCTGCTCAACCCGAACAGCCGCGCGACGGTCGCCAAAAACGCATCTTCGGCCGGATGTAGAACACGATCCGCTGTGGCGATATGCAAGAGGCTCGCGAGCACATCTCGCAAGACAGCCCGGTCGCGACCAACAGCACGCGCGATCTGCTCCGCGTAGCTTTCGTAGCCGGCGGTATCCTGCTGTGCGAGCTCGAACAGGCGCGTGACATTGCGGGCTTCGCGTGGCTCGACCCGAAACGCCCGCTGAAAGGCCTCAACCTCAACGCCAACTACGATCCCGTCAGCTTTTGCCATTTTGGCGGCCAATGCCACCACGGCCGCGGTGAACGCGACGGACAATTGACGCTCGGAGGCGAGTACAACGCCACCCGTCGTCTGCCCCGCAGGCGCGGGCGCAGCGAACCAATCGGCGACTGAAGTCCACAAGCTCATGTCGGAGCCCTACTCTAATTCGCAGCACAACCCCATGGCGCTTTATGACGTTTTACGGCCTTTTGCGGTCCATTGCTGCCGACTTTTGGTCGCGCGCCACGCATAGCACGGGTCGCATCTGTGACGCTGTCCAAGCCGCGGCGCGGCGTGGTAGCAAACCAGACGTCCCGCATTCAGGCCCACTCCCATGCTTCAGATCCTCAAAGGCGTCCGTATCATTGACGTGACGGCCGTCATCCTTGGCCCCTACGCGGCCCAGATCCTCGGCGATCTCGGCGCCGACGTGATCAAGATCGAGCCGCCCGAGGGCGACAGCATGCGCCCGATTGCGCCGCTCGCCGACAACGGCCTCTCGCACATCTTCGCCAATACCAACCGCAACAAGCGCTCGGTCTGCCTCGATCTCAAGAGCGACAGCGGCAAAACCGCTCTGCGCAGGCTGATCCCGACCGGCGATGTGCTCATGCACAACATGCGTCAGGATGCGCTCGACAAGCTCGGCTTCAGCTTCGAGGCCGTGCGCAAGATCAAGCCTGACATCATCTATTGTGCCGCCAACGGCTATGGCCGTGACGGCCCTTATGCCGGCCGCCCCGCCTACGATGACGTCATTCAGGCGGCGTCGGGTGTCGCGGGGCTGTTCCAGTTGCGCGACGGCGAGGCTCGTTATGTGCCCTCCATCGTTGCCGACAAAGTCACCGGCCTGCACCTCGCTTATGCCGTGCTCGCAGCCCTGCTGCACAAGGAGCGCACGGGCGAGCCCCCAGGATATGTGGAAATCCCCATGTTCGAGACCATGGTGGCCTTTGCCATGACCGAGCACATGGGGGCTGCCTCCTGGGGCGCACCGGCAACGGAAGGCTATGCCCGCGTCGTCTCGCCCGATCGCAAACCCTATCGCACCAAGGACGGCTTTATCGGCGTGCTTCCGTACGCCGAGGACAAGTGGGTCAAGGTGCTCACCGAGATCGGGTTGGCCGACGTCGCAAAGCAGGCCTGGTTCAAGAACCCCACCGAACGCTCGAGCCGGATCGGCGAACTCTATAGCATGCTGACCAAGGCACTGCCGGCGCGCACCACGGCCGAGTGGTGCGAGACATTCATGCGCCTCGACGTGCCACATTCGCCGGTCAACACGCCAACGCAGTTGCTTACCGACCCGCACCTCCAAGCCGTGCATTTCTTTGAGCCGGACTTCGCGGCCGACACCCCCATGCAACGCAGTTTGCGGGCACCTGTGTTGTTCGGCGGTCTCGATACGACGTCTGATATGCCGCCGCCGGCACTTGGCGAGCACACCGAGAGCGTGCTGCGCGAGATCGGCATGAGCGAGGCCGAGATCGCAGCGGCCAAACCGAAGGCGACGCGGTAAAGGTCAGTGCGAAGACGATCAATCCAACCCGCACAAGGCTCGACCATGGCCGCAGATCCATTTCGCGGAAAGATTGGCGCGACCGTCAAGGACTCGACCCCCTGGTGGCCAGATGAGGCCAAAGCCCCCAAGGGCGCACCAAACATTCTGGTGGTGCTGTTCGACGACGTCGCGTTCTCGGACTTCGGTTGTTATGGATCGCCCATCGCGACGCCCGTGATCGACAAGATTGCGGCCGATGGTTTGCGCTACACGGGCTTTCACACGACCGCCATGTGTTCGACCACGCGTGCCGCCCTGTTGACGGGTCGCAATCACCACGCGGTCGGTGTCGGGTGCCTCGCAAACTTCGACACAGGCTTTCCCGGATACCGCGGCAAGATCGCGCGAGACGCCGGCACCATCGCCGAAATGCTGAAGCCGCAGGCCTATCGCAGCTACATGGTCGGCAAGTGGCACGTCACGCCCTTGACCGAGACGGGCGCAACGGGTCCGTTCGATGGCTGGCCACTCGGGCGTGGGTTCGACCGCTTCTACGGTTTCATGGATGCCGAGACCGACCAGTACGCCCCCGAATTGGTGCTCGACAACACTGCCATCGATGCACCGGGAACCTCTGGAACCGGCTATCATCTGACAGCTGATCTTGTCGATCAGTCGATCCGCTTCATCGCCGATCACACAGCGGACCGCCCGCACGCGCCATGGCTATGCTGGCTTGCGCTCGGCGCCTGCCACGCACCGCATCAGGCCCCGCGCGATCTGATCCTGAAATACGACCAGATGTTCGCCGACGGCTGGGACGTCGAGCGAGAACGCCGCATCATCAGGCAAAAAGCGCTCGGCCTGATCCCGCCCCAGACGCAGCTGCCGCCCCGCAACGACGGTGTGCAGGCCTGGGACACACACTCAGCCGATGAGCGAAAAGTGTTCACGCGTCTGCAAGCCGCCTATGCCGCCATGTTGGACCATGCCGACCAGCATCTCGGCCGACTGATGGCGTTCCTCGAAACAGCGGGCGTAAGGGACAATACGCTGGTCATTGTCATGTCGGACAACGGCGCCAGTCAGGAAGGCGGGCCACGCGGCATGGTCAACGCCATGGGGCCCTACAATTTCAAGCCGGAGCCGATGGAAGAAAAGCTCGCGCGGATCGACGAGATCGGCGGGCCCAACACGCATTCGAACTTTCCGCTCGGCTGGGCAATGGCAGCCAACACGCCGCTCAGACGTTACAAACAGAACACGCACGGCGGTGGCATTCGCGATCCACTAATCCTGTCGTGGCCAAAGGGCCTGGCCACGCGCGGCGGATTGCGCCACCAGTTCTGTCACGCATCAGACCTTGTACCGACCATCCTCGACGTCATCGGCCTGTCACCACCCTCGCAGGTCAATGGTCTCACGCAAAAGCCGCTTGACGGCGCGAGCTTTGCGCCGAGCCTGAAAGACCCCAATGCGCCCGCGCGCAACAAGCCACAATACTTCGAGATGTTCGGCCATCGCGGCATCTGGTCTGCGGGTTGGAAGGCGGTGGCCTATCATCCGCCCGGCGCGCCGTTCGATGCGGATCGGTGGGAGTTGTATCATCTCGACGAAGATTTCTCGGAAACGACAGATCTTGCGGCCCAACAGCCGGAACGGCTGCAAGCCCTCATGGCCCAGTGGTGGGTGGAAGCCGAGCGCAATCAGGTGCTGCCGCTCGACGATCGCTTCGGCGAGCGCTTCGCGCTCAATGCGGCGCGCTATCATGGCCAGCGCCAGACGTTCGTGTTCCACAAGGGCGTCGGCCATGTGCCAACCGATGTCGCACCCGACGTGAGGAGCCGCAGCTACACGATTGAGGCCGATGTCGAGATCCCGTCGCCCGGAGCTGAGGGCGTCCTGATCGCCCATGGCGACGCGACGTCTGGCTACACGCTGTTCGTGCATGGCGGCCGTCTCGTGCACGACATGAACATCGGCTCGACGCATGTCGTCGTGACATCCGACAGCCCCGTGCCATCGGGGCCGTGCCGACTTGGCGTGCGTGTACGCCGCCTGACGCGGGAGCGCCCGCCGAAGCCCGGCATAGGCGCCGGCATCACGCAGCTGACCTTGTTGATCAACGGCGTGCCGTCAGGCTCGATCGAGACGCCGCTGTCGTTCGTGAACTTCGTGTCGTGGTCGGGCCTCGACATCGGCCGCGACCGGTCGAGCCCCGTTGGCGACTATGTCGCGCCGTTCGAATTCACGGGCGCCTTGAAGCGCGTGACGGTTGTCATGGACGATGATCAGGCACTTGATGCAGACGGGGTCGCACGGGCGCAGATGGCGCGGCAGTAGGTGCCGCCGCTGCCTGCCACCGTAGTGGCTCAAGGACCTCGACCAGCCACCACTCCGCCACGATCACATGCGAGCCCGAACGACTGGAATCGTATAAGATGAGCCGTGTGTGCAGGGGGCTGAGCCGCCACGCGCGTTGATGCGACGAACGTAGACTCCGGGGACCATGTCGATCATTAGCCGCTACATCTTCCGGCAGGCCCTTGCGGCAGTGGCGATGATCCTCGGCTCGTTGACGGTGGTGGTGTGGCTTGCAGTGGCCTTGCGCCAACTAGAATTCATGGCTTCGCAAGGCCAGACCACGGGGCTGTTTTTCAAGCTGACGGCGTTGGCCTTGCCCGGGTTGATCTCATTCATCGCGCCGATCGCTTTGCTGATTGCCATCGTTCACACCTTGAACCGGCTGAACGGGGACAGCGAATTGATCGTCACGACAGCAGGCGGGGCGTCGACCTGGCGCTTGGCACGGCCATTGATGGTGCTGGCGCTGCTTATGGCCGTCGCCGTGTCCGCCGTCAGCCACTATTTTGGCCCCCTGGCAAACCGCGCCTTGCGAGACATCGCCTTGGAAGCCCGCGCCGATCTGATCACGCAGGTGTTGCAGGCCGGGCGGTTCACGTCGCCCGAGCCGAAGTTGACCATTCACATTCGCGATCGCACGGCCGACGGCGAGATGCTCGGTCTCCTCGTCAATGACGCCCGCGATGAAAAGACGACGACCAGCTATCTCGCAGAGACAGCGCGATTGGTGCGTCAGGGCGATGCCATGTTCCTGCTTATGAACACCGGTCATATCCTACGTCGTGGCGTCGCTGGCGGCGCCGCCGAAGTTGTCATTTTCGAGCGCTACGCCGTCGATATCAATCGTTTCGATCAGAAACCTGAGGCCGGCGGCGTCGCGCAACTCAAGCCACGTGAGCGGCCGACGGATGAACTGCTGAACCCGGATCCGAACGATCCCCTTTGGCGAGATGCCCCTGGGCGCTACCGCCAGGAGTTGCACGATCGCTTTTCAGCCGTCCTCTACATCTTCGCATACGTTTTTATTGCCCTGGCCTTCATCGGCCATCCCCAAACGACCCGCCAGAACCGGACCCTCGGTCTGGTCCTCGCAGTCTCCGCGGGCTTCGGCCTGCGGCTGGTTGGCATCAATTTTGTCAACCTCTCGGTGAAAGATCCGGGCGCGGTGAGGTTTGTTTATGCCGTACCGTTGGTCGGCATGCTGCTCGCGATGTTCGCCATTTCGTTGAATATGCGTCCGAGACTGTTTGCACGCCGGCCTGGCCGTACCGTGGTCGCACACGCGGGAGGTGTCTGAGATGTTTCGTGCCCGCACACTGCGCTATTACATCGCCAAACGCTTCTTGCTGATGATGCTCAGCGCGTTCATCGTCTGTTGCGCCCTGATTCTGCTGATTGATCTGATCGAGCTGCTGCGGCAGGCGGCTAAATACAAGATTGCGTCAACCTGGTCCGTCATTCAGATCGGCCTCCTGCGGCTGCCGTCATTTGCCGAATTGCTGCTGCCGTTTGCGGTTCTGGTTGGCGCCATCGGCGCGCTGCTCAGTCTCAGCCGCAAATCGGAGCTTGCCGTGATGCGCGCGGGTGGCATGTCGGCCTGGCAATTCATTCGTCCTGGGCTGACCGTCGCCTTCGTCATCGGCGTCCTGGCGGTCACGGTTTACAACCCCCTCGCGGCGCGCGCGCGGTCGGAATCCGACCGGCTGATGAGTGAAGTGCTTGGCCAGGATTTGAGCCTGCTGACGTCGACCAGTGGCGGCGCATGGCTGCGCCAGGACGGGGCCGACGGTCCGTCGGTCATGTCCGCCAAGGCCATTTCAAATCAAGGCCTTACACTTACCGGCGTGACGGTTTTTCAGTATGGCCGCGATGGCCGGTTCGTCGAACGGGTCGATGCCGACAGGGCCGTTCTCGGCGATGGGGTGTGGACCTTGCAAAAGGCCTCAGTCGCGCGCCCCGGTCGAGAGGCGGAGGAGTTCGCCACCTATTCGCTGAGCACGGCCCTTGATCGGGAACGCGTGCAGGATGCGCTTGGCTCCGTCGAATCCGTGTCGATCTGGGATCTTCCGGGCGTTATTGAGATGTCCGAAAGGGCCAAGTTGCCAGCAGCCCGCTTCCGCGTTCAGTACCAAGTGTTACTAAGCCGCCCACTCCTCCTGATGGCGATGGTACTTTTGGCTGCAACTGTGTCTTTGCGGTCCTTCCGACAGGGTGGCATCCAGACTATGGTCCTTACGGGGATGGTAGGGGGAATAGGCTTCTTTCTGCTGACCGAGGTGTCGCGCCAATTGGGTCTTGCCGGTGTTGTGCCGGCGACGATCGCGATCTGGCTGCCCGTCTTGGTGTCCTGTATGGCGACCGTGACGGTGCTGCTGCACCAGGAGGATGGTTGAAGTGATGCGTCTGGCGCGGAAACCGCACGTGGTGTGCGGACCGGTGTGCGGTGGATCATACGCCCGAGAGGGCGTCGTTGAGCCTCGCGGCACCTTGAGCGCCATTTCGGCAGCTGTGGTAGCAGCTCTTCTAGCTTTGACGACACTTGTGCTACCTGCACAGGCGCAAGACCCGAGCTTGAAGGCGCAAACAGGTGCGCCAGGAAAGACGTTCAACACCCCTGGCGGCATGTTCGGCAATGCGCCGAAGATTAATTCCGCTCTGCCCCTGAACTTGACGGCCGACGAATTGGTCTATGACACGCGCGGACAGCGGGTGACGGCGCGCGGCAACGTCGAAATCTTCTACAACAACAACGTTTTGACCGCAGACAAGATCACCTACGACCAGTCAGCAAACCTGCTGATGGCCGAAGGTAACGTGACGCTGCGCGACTCGAACAACAACATCACCCGCGCCGAGCGCCTGCGCATCACCGACGACTTCCGAGACGCCTTTGTTGAGACCATCTCCGTGGTCTCCAAGGACGAAACTCGGATTTCCGGTGTTCGCGCCATTCGCCGTGATGGCAACGTGACGGAGTTTGAGCAGGGTAAGTTCACGCCGTGCCGCAACGAGCCGGGTCAATCGCCCCTGTGGTGCATCAGTGCTGCGCGCATTGTGCACGACCAGACAGCCGCGACGATCCAGTATCAGGATGCGCGTTTTGAACTGTTCGGCGTGCCGGTGCTCGCGCTGCCGTACTTCGAGCATGCCGACCCCTCGGTGAAGCGTCGCTCGGGCTTCCTGGCGCCACGCGTGGGATCATCGTCGACGCTCGGTCTGATCGTTGAGATCCCCTATTACTTCGCTCTGTCGCGGTCGTTCGACTTCACCTTCACGCCAGAGTACCTCTCAAAACAGGGCTTGCTCTACAAAGGCGAGTTCCGCCAGCGTACCAGCACTGGATCGTACTCGGTCAAAGGCGCGTTCATCGACCAAGACGTGACCAAGCTTCCGGGAGAGACCGACAAGAACCTCGACGGCTGGCGCGGCACGCTCGAGACACGCGGCGTTTTCTCGATCGGGTCATGGTGGAAGGCTGGCTGGGACGTGACGCTGGAAAGCGACAAGTCATTCCGCCGCTTCTACGGCTTTGACTCGCTGCTGCAGACCGACCGCGTCAACACCATGTACCTGACCGGTCTCAGCGACCGGAACTACTTCAACGCTCAGATGTTCCACTTCGGTGGCTTGCTCACCAACGACACCGCGACGTCGACGTCTCGCGTGCATCCTGTTGTCGACTCGAACTACATCTTCTCGAACAACGTCCTCGGCGGCGAGCTCAGCTGGGCCAATCACGCCCGCAGCATGTCGCGGCCGAACCAGGATCTCATCTCGTCAGCTGGAGTGAATTACACGGATCTCGGCAAAAACACGTTCGTTGGCACAGACACCACGCACCTCGTGACGGAGCTGTCCTGGCGCCGCAAGATCATCGACAGCATCGGGCAGACCTTCACGCCGTTTTTCAGTGTTCGCGGTGACACCTACAGCTTCCGCGACACGCGTGATCCGACGACCGGTGTCGAAGCGCCGAACGAAACGCGTCTGTACGGCGTCGGCACAGCGGCGCTCACGTATGCCTACCCGTTCGTGGCGCACACAAAGTCAGCCTCGCATGTGGTCGAGCCGATCGTGCAGGTTGTCTCACGCCACATGAACCGCCCGGACCAGCGTTTCCTGCCGAACGAAGACGCCAAGAGCCTCAACTTCAATGAGGGTCTTTTGTTCGATGTCTCGAAGACCTCGGGATACGACCGGGTTGACACGGGCACGCGCTTAAACACAGGCGTTCAATACTCGTTCCAGACCAATAACGGCTTCAATGCACGCGCCGTGTTCGGGCAAAGCTTTCATCTCGCCGGCACCAACGTGTTCGCCGACCCGGGCAAGGATGTAACCTCGACAGCCACGGCCGGCTCCTTTGCCTCATCGTTCAACCCGAACAGTGGTCTTGAGTCGAACCGGTCCGACTACGTGGCTGGCCTCTACGTGTCACCGCTGCGCAACTTCTCGCTGGTGTCGCAAGCCCGCTTCGATGACCGCGACTGGACGGTGCGCCGAGTGGACACGCTGCTGTCTGGTAGCTTCGGGCCCGTGCACGGCCAAGCCATCCATAGTTACACCAGCGCTGACTCCCTCACGGCCTTCACGACGGCGCAACAGGAACTGCAGTTGTCTTTGGGCCTGAAGCTGACGGACTATTGGAGCCTGATCGGCTCGGTGCGCTACGACATCGACTCCAAGAAGATGCTGCAGGACTCGGTGACTTTGAAGTATCAGGACGAGTGCTTTGTGTTAACGGGCACCTACACCGATACGCGCATCACAAACACCGACCAAGGTATCAAGCCGGACCAGACATTTATGCTGCGGTTTGAGTTCAAACATCTCGGTGAATTCAGCTATCGCACGGACGTCAGCAGCTTCATGTCGCGCGGCGACAATCAATAATATCGCGCTGTGACAAGCAGTGACTTCGCCCTGCGGGCGAATTTTGAAGGGCTTTCAGCCCTTCAAGCATCCCGACCAGGGGCGTTGCCCCTGGACCCATGAGTGGTCTCCCAAGGTTCAACGTTGACGGGGTATGCCCACGCGCAGAGCCCCTTGTCTTTCTCGCCGCGGATCGTATCCAAGATCATGACCACGCTGCTCAACTCAAAGCCGCTTACGTCGGCTGAAATGGCCAAGCGCCTCGCGCGCGACATCCCCGACGGCTGGACCGTAAATCTCGGCATAGGGCTGCCGACGGTCGTCGCCGATCATGTGCCGGCAGACCGTGAAGTCCTGTTTCAGTCCGAGAATGGCATTCTTGGCATGGGGCCCGCGCCCGCCAAAGACGCGATCGACCCGTGGCTGGTCAACGCCGGCAAGCAGCACATCACCTTGAGCCCCGGCGCGGCCTTGTTCCACCACGCCGACAGCTTCGCCATGATCCGCGGCCAGCACTTGGACCTGTGCGTGCTCGGCGCCTATCAGGTGGCCGAGAACGGCGACCTCGCCAATTGGACTGTACCCGAGGGTGAGGTGATCCCCGGCATCGGCGGCGCCATGGATCTGGCAGCCGGCGCAAAACAGATCTGGATCATGATGGACCACACGACCAAATCGGGCGAGCCGAAGCTGGTCAAGCGCTGCACGTATCCGCTAACGGCACCGGCCTGCGTGACGCGCGTCTACACCAACATCGCCGTGCTCGATGTCACGCCCAAGGGCTTTGTCCTAGTCGAGTGTTTCGGCGGCTTTTCCGCAGCCGATGTCCAAGAGCGGACAGGCGTGACGATCAGCAACGTGGCGTGAGCTCCCTTCCGCTGTCGCGCACCAACACGGCGTGAGACCAGCATGCCTAGCTCATCAGACTTCATCAGGCCTTGACCTGGAACGATGGCTGCTGGATTTGAGTGGTGGGCTCGAGACCGCATCTGAGCCGAGCCACCCGTCGAGCCGGCCCCCATGACGACAGACGTCCTCCAGCCTGTGCCGCAGTCCATGCACGCCCCGGCACCGGCCATAATCTGGCGCGAAGCAGCCGTCATGTATGCGGGCATCGCGTTGCTAGTCGCATTGCTGATCCTGATCATTGCGTTGCCCATCGGCACGCTGCTGCTCAAGAGCTTCCAGGACCGCAACGACGCCTTTGTTGGTCTCGCCAACTACCAGAAGTACCTGTCGACCCCACAGCTCGTCTCGTCGCTGTGGAACAGCATCTGGACCTCGGCCCTGTCGACGCTGATTGTCGTCTCATTGGCCTTCGGCTTCGCCTTTGCGCTGACGCGCACGACCATGCCCGGCAAGGGGATCTTCACCGGCATCGCCATGCTGCCGCTGTTTGCGCCGTCGCTGCTGCCGGCGATCTCGTTCATCTACATCTTCGGCAATCAGGGTTTTCTGAAATCCTGGCTGATGGGCAACACGGTCTATGGCCCGATCGGTATCGTGCTCGCGCAGGTGTTCTATTGCTTCCCGCATGCCGTGCTGTTGCTGACAACCGCGCTCGCAACGTCCGACCAGCGCATGTATGAAGCGGCCGAGGCGCTCGGCACCTCCAAATGGCGGCAGTTCTGGACCATCACATTTCCGGGCGTGCGCTATGGTGTGATCTCGGCGCTGTTCCTCATCTTCACACTTGTGATCACCGACTTCGGCATCCCCAAGGTCATCGGTGGGCAATTCAACGTGCTCGCGACGGATGCCTACAAACAAGTGATCGGCCAGCAGAACTTTCAGATGGGTGCCGTCGTCGGCTTCGTGTTGCTGATCCCAGCTGTGCTTGCGTTTATCGCCGACCGCATCGTGCAGAAGAAGCAAGTGGCGCTACTCACGGCGCGCGCCGTGCCGCTGATCCCGAAAAAAAACATCGCCACGCAGTCGATCGCGCTCGCCTACAGCGCGCTGCTCGCGATGATCATCCTCGGCGTGATCGGCATGTCCATCTGGGCCTCGTTCATCACCTACTGGCCCTATAATCTGTCGATGTCGTTGAAGTGGTACGAGTTTGCCGAATTCCTGCCGAATGGCTGGCAGCCCTATTGGAACTCGCTGCAGATGGCCGCGATGGTGTCGGTCATCGGCACGACCCTGGTGTTCACGGGCGCGTATCTGATCGAGAAGGGCAAAGGCTCGACGGCAGGCCGCCTGTTGGCGCATCTGCTCGCCATGCTGCCGATGGCGGTGCCGGGCCTCGTGCTCGGGCTTGGTTACGTGTTCTTTTTCAATGCGCCGTGGAACCCGCTCGGCGCGTTTCAAGGCACGGTCGCTTTGCTCGCGGTCAACACCATCGCGCACTTCTACACGACCGGCCACCTGACAGCGGTGACCGCGCTCAAGCAGATTGACAAAGAATTCGAGTCCGTGTCGGCCTCGCTGAAAGTGCCGTTCTACAAGACCTTCCTGCGTGTGACGGTGCCGATCTGCCTGCCCTCGATCCTCAACATTGCCGTGTATATGTTCGTCTCGGCGCTGACGACGGTGTCGGCCGTCGTGTTCCTCTACGGGCCGAAGACCATGCTGGCGTCGATCGCGATTGTGCACCTGGACGAGTCCGGCACGACGGCGGCCGCGGCGGCCATGGGTGGTGTTATTCTGCTGACCGCAATTGGTGCGAAGCTGTTGCATCTGCTGGTCGAGCAGGTTTTGCTCTCGCGCATGCAGGCGTGGCGGAAACGGTAACCCATGTGCGCTGCCTGTGACATGACCTTCGTCGGCTTTGCCGCGCCACAGTTGCCGATGCTGGCGTCCTATGTGGACGCGCTGAGCCGCGGCTGGTCACCCAATACTTTGCGCGATGTCTCGGGAGAGCAGCTGGCAGTCATTGCACAGGACCCACAGGCGTTTCTTGCCTCCCTCACCGACGATTGTCCGCCCGGAACACGGACGCTCGACGATGGCCGCGTCGTGCCACTGCTGCCGATGCGCATCCGTTGGATCTGGGACGGGGCGTTCTGCGGCGCGATCAACCTGCGTTGGCAACCCGGGAGGGAGGACCTGCCAGACTACGTCTCCGGTCACGTCGGCTACACGATCGTGCCCTGGAAGCGCGGCCACGGCCTCGCTAAACGGGCGCTGCGTCATATGCTTTCGGAAGCCCGCGAGGTGGGCTTAAAACACGTCGACGTCACCACCGACGAGAGCAATCTTGCCTCGCAGAAAGTCGCGCTCGCCAACGGTGGTGTGCTGATCGAAACGGCCGTTAAACCTGATCTAGGCCCACACCCCCGCCACCTGTACCGGATCAACCTGTGACCCGATCATTCGACGACACGCGCGTGTGGATCTTTGATCTCGACAACACGCTCTATCCCGCCGCGTGCAATCTGTTTGCGCAAGTCGACCACAAGATGGGCGAGTTCGTCGCGCGCCATCTCGATGTACCCTATCCCTACGCGCGCTATCTGCAGAAGTCGTATTACCGACAGTTCGGCACCACGCTCTCGGGGTTAATGACCGTGCACGGCATGCAGCCGAAGGCGTTTCTCGATTATGTCCACGACATCGACGTGACGCACGTTCCAGCCGACCCAGCCCTGGGAGAGGCCATCGGTCGGCTGCCTGGCCGCAAGTTGATTTTTACCAACGGCACTGTCGGTCACGCGGAAAACGTCGCCGGCAAACTCGGCATTCTCGATCGGTTCGAGGCCATCTACGATATCGTCGCCGCCGACTATGTGCCCAAGCCCCACCGCGCGCCCTACGACGACTTCGTCGCCCGCCATCTGACCAAACACGGCGCGAAGCCGACGCAGTCGGCCATGTTCGAGGATATGCCGCACAATCTCGAAGTGCCCCATACCCTCGGCATGAAGACGGTGCTGGTGCATTCCGCCGCCGAATATGACAGCCCCGTGCAGACCCACATCAAGGCGTGGCCCAAACCACCGGCGCACGTCCATCACATGACGGATGACCTGACAGGATTTCTGCAAAAGCTGGCATAGCGCACGAGCCGTCATTCTTCCGCCACAGCAGTCGATCAGCTTGCATATATCCTTCGTCATTATCGCGGCTGCTGACCCCGATAACTCGACCCAAGGATACGTACTATGCATTCTCATCTGGAGCGCCTCGACGACACACGCGTCCGCGTTCGCACCCATCGCGAGCTGGACGTCACACTGTTTGCCAATGCCAACGTGGACTTGGATCCGGCATCTGTCGCCGAGATCCTGTCGTTCGCGCACCTGGCCGACACCCTCGATGACCTGAACGCTCGCCGCTTCTTTGGCGACGCGATGGCGCGCGTCGAGCGCATCGTGCTAACACCCGACTTCCATCGCGGCTCGGGCATACCCGTCGGCACTGTATTGGATGCGCGCGGCTTTGTGCTGCCGAAGGCTGTTGGCTCGGACATTGGCTGCGGCATGCGGCTGCTGTCAACCGATGTGACGGCGGACGAGTTCGCGCGCCTCGGCAACGATCTCGACGAGCGGCTGCGCTACATCTTCTTTGAAGGCGGACGCAACATTCCGCTGTCAGCCACGCAACGGCGCGGCATGTTCACGGCGGGCCTGCAGGGGCTCATCGAGGAGACGCACGCGGGCGAAGGCATCTGGCAATACTGGGACAAGCGCACCCAGGAAGCCGACCTGATGCGCACGCACAAGCTCGGACGGCTCGCGACAGACGGCATCTTCGGCCTCGAGGACTTCATCCGCGGCTCCGGCGAAGCCTTCACGCGTGACGGCCAGATCGGCTCCATCGGCGGCGGCAACCACTTCGTCGAAGTGCAGCGCGTCGACGAGGTATTGGATGGCGCAACAGCGCGCGCCTGGGGCCTCAAGGCGGGTCACGTTGCAATCATGGCCCACTCGGGCTCGGTCGGCATCGGCCATCTGGTCGGCAACCACTTCACGGATGCCGCCAAAGCCGCATACCCGAAAGGCATGGCACACCCGGAGCATGGCTTCTATCCGCTCGGCCTCGAATCCACGGAAGGACGCCGCTATCTCTCCGCCATGGGCAACGCCGGGAACTTCGCGGCCGCCAACAGGCTGTTCCTCGGCCTCATGACGGTCCGTGCATTGTCCGAAGCCCTGGGGCGCGAGATCGAAGCCAAGCTCATCTACGACGCGCCCCACAACTTGATCTGGGATGAGGGCGGCGACCGCATGATCCATCGCAAGGGCGCCTGCCCGGCCGATGGGCCATCGAATGACGCCGACTTCCCGTCAGGACATCCCGTGATCGTGCCGGGCTCCATGGGGGCGTCGAGCTTTGTGCTGCGCGGACACGGCAACACGGCAAGCTTGTGCTCGTGCTGTCATGGTGCCGGCCGCATTGCGCCACGCCGACAAGGACGCAAGGGCGACATCGCCGAGCTCGATCCGCTGCGCATCGTCACGAAAGTGGACGCCAAGCGTCTGCGCCGCGACGTGCGCGAGGAGTGGGAGCGTGCGGTGCTTGAGGAAGCGCCGTCTTGCTACAAGGACGTGACGCCAGTCATCGACACCATTGTCGGCGCGGACGTGGCGAGCAAGGTCGTGCGCCTGTGGCCGCTGCTGACGGTGAAGGGCGTGTGACCACCAAGGCCGCGCGCGTGGCGTCGCCCTGTGATACCAGAGAGCAAAATTACTGACCGATCCAAAAAGGTCGGTATCCCGGATATGTGATCACGCGGTGCGCGTGATCATGTATCCGGAACCCACACCGCTGACCGCACGGCATTGTTGCCTCAAACTGAAAGGTCAAGGTTCTGGATATGCCGGTCGCGCCACTGCGCGACGGGCATTCCGGGATAACGCCGCGTTGTTTGATCAGTCACTCTTTCTGCTCGTTGGTATGACGCACAATAAGGGATGAGCATGGCCATCGAATCTCGTCGCATATCGGTTGTCATGCTTGGCGCCTCGGGCGCCGTTGGCGGAGCGGCCGTCGCAGGTCTCCGCGCCATGCCATGCACTGCGCGGATCACGCTCCTGAACCGCCGGCAACTCGATCTCGCCCCCGCAGCGATGCTCAGCCAGCACGTCGTCGATCCGCTCGATGCCGCGAGCTATCAGCACCTGCTGGCTGGTCACACCGCTGCCATCTGTACGCTTGGCGTCGGCCAACCGACGCGGGTGTCGAAAGACGAACTCGTCCGCGTCGACAAGACTGCGGCCCTCGATTTCGCGCGCGCCTGCCGGGAGGCCGGCGTCGAACACTTTGAACTGCTCTCGGCTGTGGCGGCCGACGCAGCGTCATCGAACTTTTATCTGCGCACCAAGGGCGAACTTCACGTGGCGCTGGCCGCCCTTGGCTTTGCGCGCCTCAGCATCTTCCAGCCGTCAATGATCCTGACGCCGACAAACCGCTACGACTGGAAGCAGGGCCTCGTGTTGGCCGTCTGGCCGAAGTTGTCCCCCGTTCTCGCTGGTCCGCTCGCCAAGTATCGTGGCGTGCGCGTCGAGACGCTCGGCGCTGCCATCGCGCTCAATCTTGCACGCCCCGGCCGGGGCGTTGAGACCTTGCACTGGCGCGACTTTGCACGGATTGTTGATGCAGGAGCGACAACCGGCGTGGCATCAGGCCAGGATGTGCTTTGACTGGATGCGCTTGACGCCAGCCTTGGCCATGGCGGTCCAGGCCTTGGCGAGCGAACCGTTGTTGTCGATGCCCCTACAGGCATCCTCGATCACGCTTGCGGCGAAGCCGAGACGACGCGCGTCCATCGCTGTCCAGCCGACGCAGAAGTCGGTTGCCAATCCGACCACGAAGACCGACTTGATCCCACGCCCCTTGAGATAGCCGTCGAGCCCGGTCTTGATCTTGCCATCCGCCTCGATGAAGGCCGAGTAGCTGTCGACCTTGGGATTGAAACCCTTGCGGATGATGAGTTGCGCGTGCGGAATGTCGATGCCCTTGTGGATCTGCGCGCCCTCGGTGCCTTGCACGCAGTGATCGGGCCACAGCACCTGGTTGCCATAGGGCAGCTTGATGCTCTCGAACGGTTTCTTCCCCGCATGCGCCGACGCGAAGGAGATGTGGCTCGGCGTGTGCCAATCCTGCGTCATGACCACATTCTGGAAGGCTTTGCCGAGCGTGTTGATCAGGGGGATGATCGCGTCGCCCTCCTTCACGGCGAGACTGCCGCCGGGCGTGAAGCAGTTCTGCACATCAACAACGATCAGCGCGCTTTTTGCATCGGGCTTGACGGGCGCGGCAAACGTCGGGCCGCCGACAAGTGCTGTCGCTGCGGCAGCACCAGCGCCGAACATGACATGACGGCGCGTAGGACGCGTGGCTCGATCAAACATGGCGATAGCCTCCGTGGTGAGGGGCCGAACGTGGCACGGTCGCACGAAATTATGCAAGTCGATCTGGCTCCGCCTGATCCTGGCGTCTCATAAGGACATCGGGCACCTGCCTGATGAAGCTATTTGCCCGCCGCGCCAAGTCCGAGCGCTGTGGCGATCGCGCGGAACACCTGCGTGTTCTCCATGTGCCCGCGAAACTGCTCTGATCCTGGACCGCTCGCGGTCAGGATCACGTCATCGGCGGCGTGCACGCCCGCGCCAATCTGCTGTGGCAGGTTGCCGGGCAGTCGCGTTGCGCCCACTCCGCAATGCTTTTCGTTGGCGACGTAGCCGCCATCTTTGGCCGCTGGCTGCGTCGGCCAGTAGCCGCTGTCGGTCGGCTTGCCGGTGGTGCAGTGATCAGGCACGCCGCCGAACACGAAGGCAAGGCGCCGCGACACGTCGATGGCAGTTGGATAGCCGTCTTTGTCCGGCGGCGGATAGTTCGGGAACTTGGCGTCGTAGACGGCCATCTTGTCGCGAAGGCGGTTGCCAGGGCGGCTGTCATCGACGGTGCCGATGATCGACACGGGATGGCCGTGATCCGGCACGACGACGATCAAGGTGTCACTGCGTGGGGCCGCCCACGCCTTGGCGACCTTGACGGCATTGTCGAACAGGATGGTCTCGTAAACCGCCCTTTCCCAGTCGAGCGCATGGCTGAATTGATCGATACGGCCGGACTCGACCATTAGGATAAAGCCCTCAGCCGTGCGAGCGAGATGCTCGAGCGACACCCGCACCATGTCGGTCAAGTCAGGCTGGTCCGGATACGTGCGCACCGTTCCGGCTCGTGTCACACGGCGGTCAAGCGCGCCATCGATGTTGGAGGGATGAAACAGCCCAACGATGCGGTTCGAGCCCGCCACCTGTGAGACAGCAGCCAACTCCGTCAAAGTCGTAGCCACCTGATAACCGCGCTCGCGGAACTTGGCGACGACGTCGATCTCATCGGCGCGCTTTGATCCGGGAACAGACTTCGGCAGAAAGTATGCGCGCCCGCCGCCCATGAGCACATCGGGTTGGGCCTCAAACAGCATGCCAGCGATCTCGTTGCGTGCCTGGCGACTGGCGATGTGCGCGACCATGGCAGCCGGTGTCGCATCGACGACTTCCGTCGTTGTGACGATGCCAACAGCCATGGCGTGTCGGCGCTTGACGAGTTCGGCCAGCGTCTCGACGCGCGGGTGGTCGAGCGGTGATTTATTGCCCGCGCAATAGACGCCCATGGCGCCGCCACAGGTCTTGTGGCCGGTCGTGTAGGCGCTCATGGAATTGGCACTGTCGGTCACGATGGACTCGATGCCCGACGTCGACACGAGCGCCATGGCCGGCATGTCGTCCATCGCGAGTTGCCCGCCATATCGGCCGTTCTCGAGCCCCTTCGACAGCATGCGTGCGGCTGTGCGATGCGCGACCGACATGCCATCGCCAATCAGCAGGATGACGTTTTTCGCGACACGGGGCTTGGTCGCAAACACCTCCCAGGTCGCCGTGCTGCTGCTGCTGCCGCCGCGCGCTTCGACCACATAACGGCCCGCGGCCGGCAGCTCGGCGTCGCGCACCCAGACCGCTGATCGCCCCCAGTTGTCTTCGTTGACGACGAAGCGCGCAGCTTTTCCGAACATCTCGGCGATCGGCCGGCCGTTGATGGTGACCGACACATCGGCCTCAGCGGGTGCATTGGGAAACTCGACTTTGAAGTCGAAGCGGGCACCTGCAAGAATTTCGGCGCGATGGGCGGGATAGATCGCCTGGGCCACGACCTCAGAGCCAGTGACCGCGGCCGACATCATCGCGGCGAGAGCGCCAAGTCGACTACGCCACGTGGCCATGCTGCGCTCCCGCCGGTCGTTCAATGAGATGACGCTCAATCATCATCGCCCGTATCAGCCGCGTCGAGCCTGATGATTTCGGCCGATTTGGCGGGAAAGAAGACTTTCTCGCCGTTGGCTTTGACCAATGCTGGAATGCGCTTGTCGATCAACTGCGACAGCTTCTTGCTGAACACCTCATAGCTCGATGGATCACTTGAGGACCACGGACGGAATCCCACAGCTGATTTCCAGGTTTCGACGCTTGTGTAGCCGGCAAACTCCTTCGCGTCGCCCTTGAGAAACGCGTTCAACGCCGTCAGCTGCGCAATCAGATCGCGATCGAAGCGGGAGACCCAGCGGTTATAGTCGTCGTGCCCTTCCCAGTCGTTGAGCGACGCGCCACCATTGTCGCGCGCGATCAGTTTCAGGCGGCCATTCCTGTCGCCCGCGGCTTCGAGGTTGTTCCAGAAGCGATCCCACTGCCCAAGCAGCATGTCCATCACAAAGATGCTCGACAGCTGGCGCGCGAGTTCCACCCGTTGTTCCATCGGCGCATCGGGAAAGCCTGCCTGCCCGCCCTTGATGCCGGCCAGCGGCATCCTGGTTTGGTCAGGCATGCGACCGGTTGCCTTGATCTCTTGCGCGAGGCCAGTCGTCTGATCGAACTTGCCTTCGCGGCCGAGCGCGCTGGCCGTGAACATCTTCGTCTTGGGCCTCAGGCGGTAAATACCAAAGATCGACTTCGGGTTGGCCTTGAGATCGGCGAGAACGAGATTGCGATTGTAGACGCTATCCTTGTCGACCGCCGGCGTCCCCTGCACCATGGCGGCAAAGGCCGCCGTCGCCTTGGGGCCGAGCTGATAATAATCGACCGGGTAGAACAACCGGCTGATGCCAAGAAAGCGCGACAGACGATAGGCGACCACCTCGGCCTCGGGGATAGACGAGGGGTTGGTTGGCACGAAGCTGCGGTCGGTCGGCTTGTCGCCGATGCCAATGAACATGCCGACGGACGATCCGTCGGGTGTCGGCTTCTTGTATTCGAGCCGGTATTTCGTATCGTCGAGATCGATCGTCTTCATGTGCGCATCAAAATCGAGATCGCGCTTGATGCCGGGCACGCCTTGCGCCGCCGCCGACACCGTTGCGGCCGTCATCACGGCTAAGATCAAGCCAGTCCGTTTCAGTCGATTGCTCACGATGCTGCTCCCCCAGGCGCGACGCGCTCCGCCCCGCCGATTCGATCCTGGTTCGGACAGTAGGCGATGCTTGGGTGTTTTGGGAACCCGTATGCCGCCGGCATCCGCCGGCATCGGCTGTGCTCAAGCGTTCGGACCTAGCTGCGCCAGTCAAAGGCGAAAGCAGCAAGCCGCGTGGCCAGGACTGGCGCGGCCACCGGTGTGACGGTGTCGTCTGCCGCGTGCTTTGTCACCGACCTGTACGTCACGTCGGCCGGGTCGAGGTGAACGTAGGTTTCAAGCCGCACGGGATCGATGACCCAGTATTCGCGGACGCCGTACGACGCACAGAGCCGCGACTTGAGGCCGAGGTCGTAGCCGACCGAGCTATCCGCCACTTCAACCACGAGATCCACGGTTGTCCCGCGCACATCCGGCAGCGGAATGGCTGCGGAGAAGACGATAATGTCCGGCTCCGGCTGATCCGTTGGGGAATGGCGCAACGGCGTTTCGCCGAACACGTTGACGTGCTCAGGCGCTGCGCGGGCCCACGCTTGCATCAGTCGATTTCGAACGATCTTATGGGCGTCGCTTTTTGGCGAGCGCTCGACAATTTCCCCCGCGATCAATTCGAGACGCTCGCTCTCGTCGATGACGCCCTTGCGGACCATCTGCCCGAGGTCGTCGCCCGAGAAGAGACGGCGCTGCACCGGGGCCGTTGC
The DNA here is from genome assembly GCA_031374735.1 of Hyphomicrobiaceae bacterium. Taxonomy (GTDB): domain Bacteria; phylum Pseudomonadota; class Alphaproteobacteria; order Rhizobiales; family Hyphomicrobiaceae; genus JABFRJ01. Next base: position 48,203 of record JANMGQ010000057.1, read on the forward strand.
TGCAGCGTCTCGCGTTTCCGGATGGGCGAGGGTGTCCATGCGGGCAATTTAGCACCGCGCGGTGTGGAATATCTACGGTCGAGCGTCACTCCGCCGGCTGTGGTCGCCCGACAGCGCCGCGGTCGTTGATCGTCTTGGCCAGCTCTTCTTCGGCCCACACCGAATGGTGCTCGCGGGCCCAGTTTTCGTCGACGTGGCCGTTGCCCATGGCGTCGAAGGCGCCCTGCATGCCGATGGTGCCGATGTAGATGTGGCCGAAAATCACGCAGACCATGAAGATGGCCATCATCGAGTGCCAGAGCGCGGCGTACTGCTGCTCCTGCATGGGCGTCAGCGTGGTCGGCAGGCCGAGACCAAGAACATTCAACACGCCGAAGGTCTTGGCGAAGGCCGACGTCGTGAACGGATACAGCAGCATCCAGCCCGACAGGCAGATAGATACGCCGGTGAGCATGATCAGCCAGAACAGGATCTTCTGGCCGGCGTTGAACTTCTTGGCCGGCAGATGCTCGCCGTGACGCGAGAACATGCCGCCGCCTTTGAGCAGCCATTTCACGTCGTACATGTTCGGGAAGTTGTGCTTCAGCCACATGACGAACGTCATCGCCAAGCCGACCATGAAGGCGAACGCCACATAGTTGTGCAGCCACTTGAAGAACATCGACAGCGACGCGAACGCCTCCTTGCCGATCACGGGCATCAGGACATCGCGGCCGTACAACACGTTGAGGCCGGTGATCGCGAGGATGATGAACGACGAGGCCAGCAGCCAGTGGCCCATGCGGTCGAGATGGGTGAAGCGCTGGATCGTGCGGCCGGACCAGCCGGATTCGATGCGGATCTTGCCTTTCACCAGAAAGAAAAGGCCGAGCAGCACCAGCACGCCGCCCATGGCGTAGGCGCCGTAGGTCACCAGCGGACCGTTGCGGAAGTTGCGCCACGTCTCGCCGCCCGACTGCACGAGGACGCCGGCTTTCTTGTCGGGAATAGTGACGGTGCCTTGGGCGCCCTTACGGATGCCGCCCCACAGGTCGTCGTTGGGGATAGCGCCGCGACCGCCGGGCTCGTTGGCATCAGCCTTGGGCGGTGCCGCGTTCGTCACCGCACCTGCGGGCGGGCGCACGCTCGATTGCGCGTTGGCGAGATCGGCGCCGAGCAGAGTGAGCAGCGGAGCTGCGAGGAGTGCGAACCAGAAGCGAGACCGAGAGAGGCGCATGAGTTGCCCTACGTTTGGTGTCTGACCTCGGTCAGGCACCGGAAACACGTCGCGTGCCGCAAGGCGCGTTGTACGAGCCCTGCGTTTGGTATCTGACCGAGATCAGACACCACTGTTAGCGCATCAGCATCTAGCGCATCAGCATCCCACGCTTCTGCAGGTCGTCGACCTGTTGCTTCGTCAGCGTCGGCATGGCCTCACCCTTGTAGACACCGGGCGTGAACTCGGTTGGGCGCTTGGCGTCCTCAGGACGGCATGCGGCCACAGCGATCGCGAACAGGGCGACAGTCAGGACTGCTGCAGATCGTCGTTGTGTCGATGACATTTTCGGCTGCTTCCGCACTTCCCTTCACCCCACTTCTGGGGGAGAGGGTGCCCGGTAGGGCGGGTGAGGGGCAGAGACTTGCTCTGTCGAATCTTTATGCCGCGCGCACGCGCGGTGGCGGTGGCTCGTTGTGCCGTTCGTGCGGATGCTGCCCCTCATCCGCCCTTCGGGCACCTTCTCCCCCAAAGGAGGGGGAGAAGGCAAAAGATCAACCGCTCTGGCCTGGATAGGCCTTACCCCAACCCCAGGCGCCGGAGCCGAAGCCGCGTGTGACAACGCGTTCGCGATAGATAGCCGACACCACGTCGCCGTCGCCGGCAAGCAGGGCCTTCGTCGAGCACATCTCGGCGCACAGCGGCAGTTTGCCTTCGGCCAAGCGGTTGCGACCGTATTTCACGTTCATCTTGGCAACGTCCTTTTCAGGGCCGCCCGCACAGAACGTGCACTTGTCCATCTTGCCTCTGCTGCCAAAGTTGGCAGCCTGCGGATACTGCGGCGCGCCGAAGGGGCACGCGTAGAAGCAATAGCCGCAGCCGATGCAAAGATCCTTGTTGTGCAGGACCACGCCTTCGGACGTCTGGTAGAAGCAATCCACCGGGCAGACGGCCATGCACGGCGCATCCGAGCAGTGCATGCAGGCCACCGACACCGAGCGCTCGCCCGGCTTGCCGTCGTTGATGGTGACGACGCGCCGGCGGTTGATGCCCCACGGCACTTCGTGTTCGTTTTTGCAGGCTGTCACGCAGGCGTTGCACTCGATGCAACGCTCGGCGTCGCAGAGGAATTTCATCCGTGCCATTGGCTGTCGCTCCCCTTAAGCCCGTGAGATCTTGCAAAGTGTCGTTTTCGTTTCCTGCATCTGCGTGACAGGATCGTAGCCGTAGGTCTGTGCCACGTTGGTGGACTCGCCGAGCACATAGGGATCGGAGCCTTGCGGATATTTGCCGCGTAGATCCTTGCCCTGTAAGTGGCCGCCGAAGTGGAATGGCATGAACGCCACGCCCTTGCCGACACGTTCTGTGATCATGGCCTGCACCTTGACCTTGCCCTTCTCGGGTCCTTCGACCCAGACCATAGACCCATCCTTGATGCCGGCGTTGTTGGCATCGGCCGGGTTGATCTCGACGAACATGGTCTGCTGCAGCTCGGCGAGCCACGGGTTTGACCGGGTCTCGTCGCCGCCGCCTTCGTACTCCACCAGACGGCCCGAGGTCAGGATAATCGGGTATTCCTTGGGCACGTTGTTGGCGATAGCCGCTTTCTGGATCTTCTCGTAAAGCACCGGCAGACGCATGCCCTTGCGGTCGGCGTGGGTCGGATACTTCGCGACCATGGCGACGTCGGGCGAGTACAGCGGCTCACGGTGCAGCGGCACGGGGTCCGGGAAGTTCCAGACCACAGCACGCGCTTTGCCGTTACCGAACGGGGCAAGCCCGTGTTTCAGCGCGACGCGCTGGATGCCGCCGGACATGTCGTTGGTCCAGGCGACGGCATCGATATTGTTGCCGCCGATCTTGGTGATGGTCTCAAGTTCAGCTGCGGTCAGGTCCTTGTCCCAGCCGAGCTTTTTGAGCATGCCCATCGTGACTGCGGGGTGGCCTGCCTTGAGTTCGTTGCCGACAGGGTAGCTGTCGACCGCGAGCAAGCTGTCGGCCTTCTCGTCGTTCTTGGTGAACTTGTCGTTGGCCTGGCCTTTGGCGGTGACGCCCCAGTTGACGCGGAAGTTAAGGCCGCCCTGCTCAACGTGGATCGAGGTGTCGTAAAGGTTCGCCGTGCCCGGGTGGCCCTTTTTGCCGTTGCCCATGACCATGTCGGCCGAGCCCCAGCATGGCCAGGGGAGACCATAAAAGTCTCCGTCCGCTGGGCCACCGACGGCTTTCAGCGTCACTTTATCGAAGGTGTGCTGATGCGCCATGTGCAGTTTCAGGCGCTCCGGCGATTGACCGGTATAGCCGATCGTCCACATGCCCTTGTTGTACTCGCGGGTGATGTCTTCGACGACAGGCTCGGTGCCCTGTACCTTGATGTTCTTGAACAGCTCCTTGTCGAAGCCGAACTTGCGGGCGAGCAGATACATGATCTCATGATCGGGCTTCGCCTCGAAGAACGAGAACACCTTCTCGCGCCATTGGATCGAGCGGTTCGACGCCGTAACGGAGCCTGACGTTTCAAACTGCGTTGAGGCGGGCAGCAGATACACGCCGTCAGTGCGGTCATGCATAACGGCTGAGACGGTCGGGAACGGATCGATGACTACAAGCGTATCGAGCTTCTCGAACGCCTTCTTCATTTCAGGGCCGCGGGTCTGCGAGTTGGGCGCATGACCCCAAAACACCATGGCCTTGAGGTTATCCGGCTGTTCGACGTTGGCCTTGTCTTCCATGACGCCGTCGATCCAGCGTGACACCGGAATGCCAGGCGCTTCCATGAGCTTCTTGTCTTTGAAGCGGGCAACGATGCTGTCGTAAGACACATCCCAAACGCGCGCCCAATGGCGCCATGCGCCTTCAGCCAAACCGTAGTAGCCCGGCAGGCTATCACAGGTGACGCCGAAGTCGGTTGCGCCTTGCACGTTGTCGTGGCCACGGAAGATGTTCGTTCCGCCACCGGCGACGCCCATGTTGCCGAGCACCAGCTGCATGATCGAGTAGGCGCGCACGTTGGCGTTACCGGTCGTGTGCTGCGTGCCACCCATGCACCAGATGACGGTGCCCGGCCGGTTGTTCCACATGGTCTTGGCGACGCGGCGCAACTGCGCACCCGGCACGCCAGTGACGCGCTCAACCTCTTCCGGCGCCCATTTGGCGACTTCGTCCCAGACGAAGTCGAGGCCCCAGACGCGCTGCTCGACGAACTTGTGGTCGATCCAGTCGTTCTGTTTGAGGTGCCAGAGGATGCCCCACATCAAGGCGACGTCCGTGCCCGGACGGAAGCGCACGTACTCGGTCGCATGTGCCGCCGTGCGGGTGAAGCGCGGATCCAGCACAATGAACGGGGCGTTGTTCTGCTCCTTGGCCTTCAGCATATGCTGCAGCGAGACCGGATGCGCCTCGGCGGGGTTACCGCCGATGAGGAAGATCGACTTCGACTTCATGATGTCGTTGTACGAGTTCGTCATGGCGCCGTAGCCCCATGTGTTCGCGACGCCAGCGACGGTCGTGGAGTGGCAGATGCGGGCCTGGTGGTCGACGTTGTTGGTGCCCCAGAAGGCAGCAAACTTACGGATCAGGTAGCATTGTTCGTTGTTATGCTTAGCCGAGCCGAGCCAGAACACCGAATCCGGACCGGACGTTTCCTTGATCTTCTGCAGGCGGTCACCGACCTCGGTGATGGCCTGATCCCAGCTCATGCGCTCCCATTTCCCAGCGACGAGCTTCATCGGGTACTTCAGGCGGCGTTCACCATGAGCATGCTCGCGGACAGCCGCGCCCTTGGCGCAATGGGCACCGAGGTTGATCGGGCTATCAAAGCCCGGCTGTTGGCGTGTCCAGACACCGTTCTCGACTTCGGCAATGACCGTGCAGCCGACCGAGCAGTGGCCGCAGATCGACTTCTTGATCTCGACTTTGGCGCCGGGCAGGCCGCCAACGGGGCCAGCCGCTTCAACGCGGGTTGGCGCGGTGCCGGCGGCGAGTGCGAGACCACCGGCTGCTAGACCGGAATTGCGCAGGAATGCGCGGCGATCGACGCTCTTTGGTGCGTCGGCGGTCAGCTGCACCGAAAGGCGGGTGCCCTTGGAGGCGCTGTGTGATTTTTTCTTGAGCATTGTTCTCTCCCCTTTTTCCGGCGCCTTAGCGGGCGAGTTCGTAGTAGCGCTTCACGTGGTCGGTCTCGCGGTACATGGCGTCCGCGGGGCGAGCCTCAGCCGGCTTTGCGGCGGCCACGCCGGCCGTTGCGACGGTCGCACCCACGCCAACTGCTGTTGCGCCAGCGCGTTTGAAGAAGTTGCGGCGGTCGGCGACCACTTTATTCGCGTCGTCCATGTTTTCCCCCTGCAGGTGTGTCAGTTCGAACGAACGTCAGTCTGGATCAGATCATCTCAAACGCGCTGTCCTCGATGTCGAGGAACACGCGACCGACTGATCCGAGCGATGCGTAGAAAACAGAGGCCTTGGCCCCTTCAAGGTCGCGGAAAAACACAGGCATCCACGACTGCACGTGTCGGCTGTAGAAATCCCGCTGCGCCTCAAGGCCAAGTGGCACGCCGAACGCGCCATCAATCAGGCCGGCAAAGGCCGCCAGGATCGCTGCCACATGGTCCTCGGGGTCGCTGGAGGCGTCGCTGCGCTGGATGCCGTAGCCCGAAAGATCCTGGCGCAGGCGCGCAAGCGGCTTTTCCTGAAGAAAACCTGTCAGATAGTAGGAGGCATAGGGCACCAGTTCGCCGCGGCCGAGGCCGATGAACAGCTCCTGGTACTCTCGCTTGACCGCAACAGGATCGCACCCGGCAGCCACACGGGCGAAGGTCGATAGCGCGCGTCCGAGCGGAGAATTGTCACCCGATAAGCCAGTATACCGCTTAAGATCGCCGCCTGTTGGCGCGTCGCTCAAGGCATCAGCCAAGACGCGATACAGCTGCGCTCGGAGGGCATCCTCCGGCTCGAGAGGCTCCACGCCTCCAAAGTGCCTGTCGGCAAGTGCCGTCAAGCTATTCCCCTCAAACCGCCTGAAACGCAGTTTCCACCCAAGGGTTCACTGCCACACCCACGGCGCCTCCCGCAAGGTGTAGCATCAGCCTGCACAAAAATTGATCTCGCACTGCGGTGGCAGTTCGTAGATATGCTGCGATGCAATACGCCCCGAAAACAACGAGAGGCCCGCAATGCGGGCCCCTCATCGTGATGCGATAGCGATTTGTTCGGGCAGTTCAGGCTGCACGACGCACGAACGAGACGTGAGAACCCGACGGCAGGCGCGCCTTTGCCGCCTCGTAGGATTGCGCGCAATGTTCGGTGCAATACGGGCGGCCAATCACCTGTTGGGCGCCGCAAAAGTGGAAATCGTCATGGCGCGGGTCGCCGATCGGCCAACGGCAATCACCAGTTTCGAGGTTGGCGACGGTCTTCTTGGAGATCTTCTTGCTCACGGTACACCCACTTTCCGGAACCAGCCCGGTTACAGTAACGAGGTTTGTATATGGAGTAGATCATTGTGCAATGCAACATAGATTCAAGAGAATGTCATGCGACCGGACCGCGCATTGAACTTTTAGGGGAGAAAGCGGCAACAAGAATCCGGCTTTCGCGGCACTGCAATCAATGCTGGCTGTTCAAGATCCGGTACACGCCGATGCGTGAGGTCAACATGCACAGCGCTGCAATGACGAACACGACCACCAGCAGGATCAGATAGCCGGGCAGATCGAGCGTGCCGGCGCCGATGAGACGCCGCAGTTCGGCCATGGTCACTGCACCCCCGCCGATGGCTTCCATGCCGAACGGCAACAGGAAAAACAGCGCCATGGCTGCACCCGCACCGACAATGCCAGCCCTGATGCCGAGGCTGAGGAAGTGGCCGGCGAACTCGCGAGCGATGAACTTGTCGGTGGCGCCAACGAAATGCAGAACTTCGACGATCTCGCGATTGGCCGACAGTGCGCTGCGCGTTGCCGAGACGATGATGGCCGTCGTCGCCGCGCCGACCAGCATCAAAATGCCGAGTCCGCCGAGCGCAAAGGAGCGCGTCACGGTGCGGATCTGGCGTTGCCAGTGGCGGTGATCGTCGAGGGACACACCCTTGAAGTCCTTGGCGAGCGTGGCGCGCAGGCTATCGAAGTTCGGTGGGTTGTCGCGGTCGATCTGGATGGCGATCAGGCGTGGGACGGGCAGATCCTTGAGCACGTCCAGCCCGCCGCCGAGCCAGGGCTCGAGCAGCTGCGCGTTCTCGGCTTCGCTGAGCGCCTTCACGGCGCGCACGCCCGGCGTCTTTTGCAAGAACTGCGTGACGGCTGCGATCGTGCGATCAACGCTGCCCTTGTCGCGGGCCTCGACTTGTACCGTCACTTCGGTCGCAATATCGCGCAACCAAGCATTGGCGGACTGGTTGATCATGTACACCGCGCCCGCAGTGAGACAGGCGAGGAAGCTCATGATGACAATCACAAGCGTGAGCGAGCGGCCGGTCACCGTGCCGGCTTGGACGATCGGCGTCAGCCCCTTGCCCTTTTCGACCTTGCCGCCGCGATCATGGACGGTCAGCTCCTCGTCCAGCGACGGCGCCGGGACGTGCGGGCGGGCGAGCGGCGCACGTGCTTCTGGCGGCCGCGGGCTCTCGGCGCGAGGCTCAGGTTGGCGCTCGGCTTGGCGATCGGGCAGGCGCTGATGCTCCTGCGGCGGCTGGCGCAACGACTGGACCGGCGGCGACTGGGCTGGCGGCTGCGTCATCACTTGCCGCCAAGCGTCCTCCAACGGCGCCTCGTCCAAGGGCGGCTCGATATCACGCACCTGCGGGCGGCCCGCACGCAACGGCGATGGCTCGAACTCCAGGGAATAGCCCGCATTCGGGTCTTCTTGATGCACGCGCCTGGCTGGCGGCGTGGTCTGCGGGTCGTAATTGATATCGTCCCAGTCAAGGGGGCGGGCGCGCGGCGGCGGCGGGGCCACGTCCGCACGGTCGGGGCGAGGGCCAAAGGGGCGAACGGCGGGCGTGCGCTGCGTGGGCGCCGGAGCTTTAGGAACACCCTGGCGCGGATAGCGTGGATCGTCAGACGATTGAGACATGGCCGCCTTCCAACTGCAGGCGCGGCGCCTTGAACTGCTCCATGAGCAGATGGTCGTGGGTCGCGATGATGACGGACGTGCCGAGGCGATTGAGCTCCACAAACAGACGCAGCAGACGGCGCGCCATGGCCGGGTCGACGTTACCCGTCGGCTCATCAGCGAGCAGCAACTCGGGCTTGCCGATCACGGCGCGGGCGATAGCAGCACGTTGTTTTTCCCCGCCCGAGAGCACGCTCGGATAGGCGTGCATGCGATCACCAAGTCCGACCCACTGCAGCAGATCCGTCACGTCTTCCTTGTAGTGCGACATCTTCCGGCCGACGACGCGCAACGGCAACGCCACATTCTCCCACGTGGTCAGGTGGTCGAGCAGGCGGAAGTCCTGGAACACGATGCCGATGCGGCGGCGAAACTCCGCGCGCTTCTGGGTGGAATAGTCGGTGATGTCCTCGCCAAACAGCTGCAACCGGCCGGATGACGGCTTGTTGGTCATGAACAGCAAGCGCAGCAAAGATGTCTTGCCGGCCCCAGATGGCCCGGTCAGGAAGTAGAACGACCCAGGACGCACCTCGAACGAGACATCGCGCAGAACTTGGCTGCCACGATCGTAGCGCAGGGCGACATTGTCGAATCTGATCACGCCACGGCACTCCTTGAAGGCACAGACGCCACGACTGATCGCAACCGCTACACGCACGAATCGCAAAGCCACTATCGGTCCTAGCCCGCGTGGGATCAATCACTGAGCATTGTGGCGGGCTGTGGGTGGTGGCAGGTCGGGCAATCTCAAGCTCTGCCGGCTTCCTACCGAAACGTCGCCGTGGCGGGCAGAGAGCCCTTCTTGTAGGGCGCGCTGACAAGGCCAAGCAGGCTACCGTCGGGCTGCAAGGTGCCCGTGAACGAGCATCCGTACTCGATCGTCAAAGAGACGACGGTCCCATTGACCTGACCGACGCCCGTATGATCCTGCCCTCGGACGTCGAATTTGCCGCTGTCGAAACTGTACTTTTCCACCATGTATTGAACCGCATCACCGCAGGCCTGGACCACACTTTGGGACGCGGCCCCGCCTTGGCGCGCATCGAGCTTAGCCACCAGCGAGCGCACCTGTCTGAAACCACCCCGCAAGCCCAGCGCCTGAAGTGTACGATCCTCGCTTGCCAAGGCCGTCTCGATCGCGAGATCGGCCAAGGCGGGATTGTTGGCGCCGATGATCTCTTTGAAAGCGGCGACGCGCGTGGCTGGGTCGTTTGATTTCAGCAGCCCCATCAGGCGCGTGATCTCGCCGGCTGATGCCTGGATTCGAGGCACAAGATCACCCGCGCCTTGCGCAGAACCAGTCATTGAAAGAATGCAAGTGGCCAAAGCCACGGCGTACCCTGCTGTGCGAGCAGTTGCAGCGCTGGAGGTCGGCATGATCGTCTCCCAATCTCGACGGTTAGATGAAATGTTTCCAGTCTGGTTGCCAAGCTTTACCTGCACATGATTGGTTTCTCCGATTGAGCGGCCCGAGGTCTACCATTCCTCGAGATCCTGCCGGCTCATGGCGAAACCACACTGGAACGCATTGGAGGATGACTGCCTGCATGCTCGACGCCCGCGCCCGCGCGCTCATAGACCCCCTCTTGAACCGGCTCGGCCGCGCGGCCGCTCACGTCGGCATTTCGGCCAATGCGGTCACAGTTACGGGCTGCCTGTTGGGCTTGGCGGCGGCGGTGGCTGTGACGCTGCACGCCTTGGGGATTGCCCTCGCGCTGTTCTTAGCGGGCCGCATCGCCGACGGCCTGGACGGGGCCATCAGCCGAGCGACGGCACCGACTGACCGGGGCGGCTATCTCGACATCGTCCTCGATTTTGTCGTCTATGCCGCGATCCCCTTGGCATTCGCGGTGGCATCGCCCGAAGCGAACGCCCTGGCCGCAGCCACGCTGCTGGCGGCAATCGTGCTCAACGGCTCAGCCTTTCTGGCCTTCGCCATCATGGCGCAACGGCGAGGCATCAGCACCACGGCACAGGGACAAAAGTCGATCTACTATCTCGCAGGTCTTGCCGAGGGGACAGAGACGATCGCGACCTATCTTGCCATGATGTTGTGGCCGGACGCTTTCCCGGCCATCGCGTACACTTTCGCGGCGGTGTGCGCTGTGTCTGGCGCAGCCCGCATTGCCATCGCCTGGCGAATGCTGCCTCCTTTGTAGGCAGCGGCCGCCCGTCATCGCTCACGCAACTGCATCACGTCGCTTTGGTCTTGGGCGGCGGCAGCAGTTTTGTCGGCTCCGCCTTCGGCGCAGCTTTCAATAAGGCCTTCACCGTCTTGGCGGCTGCGATGACGCTCTCGTTCTCGTACGCCTCATGGTTGGCTTCGATGGCCTCTAGGTCGTACAAGTAATTGACCATGAAGCCATAGCTTTCGCGCAGCCCTTTCTCGGACACGTCACCAAACCAATTGATGCGTTCAAGCCGCGCGCCATTGCCGAGGTGGAAGCGCGCGACGGGGTCGATCGGCTCACCGTCGTCGCTCTTGGCCCGCAGGAAATAGTGAGCAGCTGCTGCCATCATGACGGGCTTGATCCGGGCCGCACTCTCCGGCTCGTCGGCCCATTTGCCGTCCGCCAATCCCGCCAGAAGCTTGCGCTCGGCCGGGGTGAAGACCGCCGTGCCCGTATCGGCGAGCGTTCGATCAATCCAGCGCGCGAAGCGCGGCATCGGGGACAGCGTGACGAAGGTGTCAAGGGTTGGCGCTTCACGCACCAGTTCCTCGACCACCTGCTTGATCAGGAAATTGCCGAACGAGATGCCGCGCAACCCCTCCTGGCAATTTGAAATCGAGTAGAACACAGCCGTCGTCGGCTTGGCGGGGGCCGATACGGCCTTGCGCCGTTCGCGCAGCACCGACTGGATGGATGCAGGTGTTTCCTCGACCAGCGCCACCTCGACAAAGATCAAGGGTTCATCGACCAGTGATGGATGGAAAAACGCAAAACACCGGCGGTCAACCGGATCCAGCCTGCGGCGCAAATCATCCCAGCCTTGGATTTCGTGGACGGCCTCGTACTGGATAATCTTCTCAAGGATCACGGCCGGCGTCTGCCAATCAATGCGGCGCAGCACCAGAAAGCCGCGATTGAACCAGGACGACAAGAGATGCTGCAGGTCGACATTGACCTGCGCGGCCCCCGGAACATCGCGAAATTCCGTCAGCAGATGATGCCGCAACGCGACGATGCCCGCCGTCGCCCCAGGCGCCAGGTTCAGCCGCCGGAAAAACTCCTGCCGCGGGCTTTCCACCACGTCCTGAAGCTCTTGAAGGGTCTTGGCGCTCGGTGCCGCAAGATAACGTTTGGCCGCTTGGCCCACGGCCTCGGCATCCGGCTGCAGCTCGCTGCCGAGCCAGCGGAAGAAGGCCCGCCGCTCCTTCGCATCAAGACCATGATACCGCGCCATGACCTCACGCGCGATGGCGACGCCGGAGGCTTCGCCCCGACCCGAGACGAGGGCCGCTGCAAGATCTTCGATCGGCACTTTTCGCCCGCCAGTCAGCGCGGTTGGCAGATAATGCCGTCCTTGCTCGGCAATTGACCCAAGCAGATCCTGCAGAAAAGAGACGTTCAAAGGCATGACGAAGAGCCGGAAGGGGATGGGATGGTGATCGCCGCCAAGTCGAGTTGTCGCTGTCGCTGTCGCTGTCGCTGTCACATGTGTATCGCCAGTCCGTGCGCCGATCTATGCCAATCTATCGTGACATCAACTTGTTCAGTCTTGTGAATTCTGGGTTGTGAACCGAAGGACCAGTCTTCACGGTCCTATCTCGATGCGCACGTGGCTGAGGGTCTTGCCGCTCACGAGGTCGAGGATGATCAGGCCCTCACCTCTTGGGCTCGTATAGTGTGCGGACAAGCGATCTCCCGAGACTGAAGTCGATTTGAGGCTTGCGCCGGCCGGCAGCACGAGACGGGGCTCGGCGGCAAGCATGCCACGCGGTGCCGCTTGCTCGTTGCCGCGGTTTGCCAGATAGATGACCCGACCGATGAGGGTTGCCACGCCTGCGACTAGGGCGATGCTCATAATGATCACGACGATGCGCAACTTGCGGATCTGGTCATCGCTGAGGATGGCGCCCTGTGGGGGCTGCCGTTCTGTCGTTTGATCCATCGATCGTTTATCCCGGCTTACTACAATCTTTGCACGAGAGGGGCGGATTAGCGCGATATGAGCGGAAATGCCATCCAGTGGGACGTCACGATCGAGGCCGACGAGGCGGGCGAGCGGCTCGACCGCGTGCTGGCGGTAAAGGCTGCGGCATCCCCGCCCGAAGGGGCTGAGTTGCTGTCGCGCGCTCGGCTGCAGGCGCTCATCAAGGCTGGCGCCGTCACGCGCGTCGGTGTGGGCGGCGAGGTCGAAGGGCGCAGCAACGTCAAGGTGGGCGAGATCTACCGGCTTGAACTTGGACCACCCAAGCCCGCCATCCCGCTTGGTGAGGATATCGCGCTCATCGTCGTGCACGAGGATCGCGACGTGATCGTCATCGACAAGCCGGCGGGCCTCGTCGTGCATCCTGCGGCTGGCCACGAAACGGGAACGCTGGTCAACGCGCTCATTTCGCACTGTGGCGACAGCCTGTCCGGAATCGGCGGCGTCAAGCGCCCGGGGATCGTGCACCGTCTCGACAAGGATACGAGCGGGTTGCTCGTGGTTGCCAAAACAGATGCCGCTCACCAAAGATTGTCAGCCCAATTTCAGGCACACGGGGCTGATGGTCGCCTCGTGCGTGGGTATCAGGCGTTGGTCTGGGGCGGGCCCCAGCGACCAGCGGGCAGCGTGAATGCGGCGCTCGCCCGCAGCAAACACCAGCGCACCCGCATTGTGGTCGTGCGCGAGGAAAGCGGCCGGCACGCCGTCACGCACTTTGAAACGGCAGAGCGCTATCTGATCGACGCCAAAGGCCGCCCGCTTGCGAGCTTAATGCGCCTGAAGCTCGAAACCGGGCGCACGCACCAGATCCGCGTGCATATGGCGCACGCCGGCCACCCCGTGATGGGCGACGCCACCTACGGCTCCAGTCACGCAGCCAGCGCCCGCAAACTGTCCGAAAACGCAGTCGCAGCCCTGACGGCGCTCGGCCGTCAGGCGCTCCATGCCGCCGAACTCGGCTTCGAGCATCCGAGATCTGGCAAACCGATGATGTTTCGAAGCGAATTGCCCCCCGACATGGCCCTGCTGCGCCAGGTCCTGGCGACGGGCAACACCCCATGCGCGCCAACATAACAAATTTTCCGCGTCATTCCGGACAAGCGCGGCCACTTCTGGTCGCGCGCAGATCCGGAATGACGCGGATCTGTCCGCGAAGCGGTCGATGTATCGCGTGCTTCGCACACACCCTGCGCTGGATCCCGGCTCGGCGGTCGGCCTGAAGCGGCCTCCGTTGACCGGGATGACGAAAAATTGGGGTATGTTAGCGCCAATGGCGGGGTAGGGGCCGATGCTGCGCGCATCAACCCGCGTTGTTGAAGGTTTTTGGCGACAGCACCGTCAGCACCAGGATGTAGACATCAAACAGGATAGACCAGTTGTCGATGTAGTAGAGATCGGCTTCGACCCGATGCTGCATTTTCTCGTCGGTATCCGTCAGGCCACGTAGTCCGTTCACCTGTGCCCAGCCTGTGATGCCAGGCTTCATATTGAGACGGCGCGGATAGCGGCGAATGCGGTTCTCGAAGGTGCGATCGTGATCGACCGCATGGGGGCGCGGACCAACCAGGGACATGTCGCCGATGAGCACATTGAGGAGTTGGGGAAGTTCGTCGATCGAGGTGCGCCTGAGCAGACGCCCGACGCGTGTGATGCGCGCATCGCCAGGTTTGGCCTGCTCGAAATCCTCCGGCGCCGGCGCCACCGACATGGTGCGAAACTTGATGATCGAGAACGTGTCGAGGTTGAAGCCGCGCCGCTCTTGGCGGAACATCACCGGCCCAGGACTGTCCCACTTGATCAGCAACGCCGCGAGGGCAAACACGGGCGACAAGAGAATGAGAGCGATCGCGGCGCCGATGATATCGAACACGCGCTTCACGATCACGGCGCCCGGTGTCAGAGGCAATTCGGCGACCGACACCGTGCTGATATTGCCGACCCGTCGCAAATGCAGAGCGCTGAACCGGGCGAGCACCGGTCCGCTGTCGATATGAATAGCAACCGGCAACTGCTCGAACGCGCGCACGGCCGCATCGATCGTGACGTCATCGTTCCAGGACGCGGCAATGACGATCTCATCGGGCAGCAAGGCACGCGCCATGCCGACGGCATGCGCAAGATCGCCCGCGAGATCCCCAGGGCCGTCTTTGGGCGGCAACTGGGTGACAGCGACAACGCGCACGCCCAGGCGCTCGTCCTCCGAGACGGCCGTCGCCAGTCGACGCGATACGCCACTGATCGAGCCTTTGTGGCCGACCAGCATAATGCGGCGCGGCGGCACGCGTCCGGATTTGAGACCCGCAACGATGGCGCGGCGCACAGTGCCCTGAAGAGCGAGCATGGCGAGTAGCCCGGCGCCGTAGAAGACGACAGCCGTCACGCGCGAGACAGCGATTGTCGTCTGCGTCAGGAAAGCCAGAACCAGCAGCGCCACAAAGGCGACGTTCCAGGCATAGAAGATGCGACTGGGACGGTGGGCACCGCGCAGATACCCCGGGATGGTGTAGGACCGCTTGGCGAGAAAGGGCACCGCATAGAGGAGACCAATTGTGACGCCGGCTGCCCCGCTGTGCAGCGCAAGCACGCCAATCCTGCCATAGGCGAAAGACTCGTAAACCGCGCCGATGCTCAATCCGATGACGGCAAGCGTCAAACAGCCAAGTGCAATGGCGCACGCGCCAATCAGATAGCTCGAGGTGGTGAAGCGCGGCGGCCTCAGTGTTTCCCGTGATGGTATGCTTTTTGTAGTGCTCATGCGCCGTCATCCCGCTGGATCGGTCATCGCCACACGCCGCGCCCGCATGTGCCAAACCGCTACGATCGGTAACCGTGCCCCCAGGTTCGCAATCGCCGTGCCAGAAGACCTGCACCGGACGCCTGAGGCCGATGCCATCTCACCGCTGACCTCGGCAGCAGGCATCAACCGGCTCAAGCCAGCACGGCATGGATATTGCTACCAACCCTCCGCCCGCAGCGTATCTCCAACGCTGGGGTTTCGGCGCTCGCCAGAATGCCGAGGAAATAGAGTTAAGGTGCCGACGTGGGGCACGACGAGGTAGCCTGTGACAGCATCTCCGTTCTGGCCTGCACCGCGTTCCGCGCGGCCGACTGCGTCTCGTGCGCTGTCTGTGGGCTCGCGCCACGCTTCTGCGGCACCACGTGCCCCGCAGGCTGATACCTCGATCGGCGATCTGTTCACCGCGGTGCGCCACCGCCTGCCCTCGATTGCGCTGCTGACGCTGCTGACCACGAGCCTCGGCGTCGCCTACATCGCGACCGCAAAACCGGAGTACACCGCGAGCAGCGCGATCTTCGTGGACCCGCGCGCCCGCCGGATCGTAAATGAAGACGTGCAGCAAGGCGGCTATGGCGTCGACACGTCGTTGTTCGAGAGCCAAGTGTCGATCATCGGGTCTGATGCGATCTTGCGCCGTGTCGTCAATGCCGAGAAGCTGACGTCCGACGCAGAATTCGCGCCCGCGCCGCGCAAAGGCCTCATGGCAACCGTCAGCGATCGCCTTCGCGGCCCGCGCACCTCTCTCGATGCCGTCGATCAAGCCGTCGAGCTGCTGGCCCGCAAGACCAAGGTCAAGCGCGCCCAGAACACTTATGTGGTCACAGTCGATGTCGCCTCGGCAGAGCCGACCAAAGCGGCCCGCATCGCAAACGCCATCCTGAAAGCCTATCAGGACGATCAATCGGCGGCGAAAGCCGACGCAGCATCGCGCGCGAATGCGGCCATCGACAGCCGCCTGGACGAGTTGAAGTCACAAGTGCGCACGGCCGAACTCATGGCCGATGACTTCCGGCGTCAAAATCGGATCGTCACATCAGAGGGCGGCATGTTGAATGAGCAACAGCTCACCAAACTCAACACGGAGCTCGCCGCGGTCCGCGCTCAGGTCGCCAACAGTAAGGCGAAGCTCGACGAGTTGCAGGCCACACTGCGCCGCGGCGTCAGCTCGGATTCGCTGCCTGAGGCCATGGCCTCGCCGGTGATACAGCGCTTGCGCGAACAACTCGCCTCAGCGCAGCGTCGCGAAGCGGCGCTGGCAAGCCAGTTGCAATCGCGCCATCCGGTTATGCTGGACGCCAGTGCGCAAGTCGCGTCCGTGCGGTCCCAGATCATCGGCGAATTGCGGCGGATCACCGACCAGGTGCAGAACGAGTATACCATCGCGGCTGGCCGTGAGCGCGAGATCTCGCGCACGCTGACCGAGATCCAGCGCGAGGTGTCGGACACGACGACGTCCCAGATCCGCCTGCGCGAACTCGAACGCGAAGCGGATGCCTCACGTGAGGTGCTGCGCGCGTTCCTCCAGCGCGCAAAGGAAACACAGGAACAAAAGGAGGTGCAGGTCGTCGAAGCGCGCGTCATCTCGCCGGCATCGGTCCCGCCGCGTCCATCGAGTCCGAATGTGCCGCTGGTGCTCGCATTTTCTGCATTGTCAGGTTTGGGGCTCGGCATGCTGCGGGCTCTGCTGAAGGGCGTGCCGGCGCATGCGACTGCAGGAGGCGCATTGTCATCACAGGACCGCCGCCTAGCGCTCGATGGCGCAATGCCGCCCTTGAAGACGCTCGGCACCATTCCAGCTCTTGGTCGTCGCAGTGCACTCGAGGCGTTGGTTGGATCCAAGCGCGTGCTCGGTCCCTCCGACGTTCTGACGGCACTCGCTGATGCCAAAAATCCAGCGCATCAGCTGTACCGCTCCGGCGTTGAGCAAACAGCATCGCGTCTACGTGCTCTGGCTGCGCCTGGACAACGGCAGATCGTGCTGATGGTGTCGACGCAGAAGGGCTCAGGCACCAGCCTATCCGCACTTGCGCTCGCGCATTCGCGCGCCTGCACCGGCGAGCGCGTGCTGCTCATCGATGCCGCCTCCGCCGACCCCGCGTTGTCACTCGAGTTTGCCGGCGACCTGCAACAGGATGAGCCGTGCATTCTGGACAGCAAGGAGCATCTCGCGGCCATTGCGTCTCGTGAGCCCGACTCGGGCCTGATGTTCCTGCCGATCGCACTTGCGGATCTGCGCACATTGACGAGCGGTCAACGCAAGCGCCTGACTGTTGGCATCTCAAGCCTTGCCACCGATTATGATCTCGTCATCATTGACGGTGGGGCGCTCGATGAAGGCGACACCATCGCCGACCTTGCAGACCTGGCCAGCGCTGTCGTCGTGGTGGCACGCGCCGACGGTGGAACGACCGACATTCATCTGCTTGCGGATGCGCTCAATGTTGCACCAACACAGATCGCCGGTGTCGTCGCAACAATGGCAAAGACCAGACCGGCTGCTTAGCCGGTCGCGTTAAGACTCCATTAAGCCGGTTGTTCTGTGGCGTGGTGCCACCGACAGAACCGGTGCGCCCTTTGCATCCCCGTGCTGCATCCGCAGTTCAGGGAGAACCGCCATGTTGACTGTCTCATACACATACACAGATGGCCGCGCCTTCACGCTTCAACTGGCCGACACGGCCACCGCAAAAGATCAGACGGCCGCTATACAGAAGGCCTTGAGTGCGGTTGGCGCCGCTGGTGGCGGCGCCGTCCAGCTCTCGGCCGGTGATTGGACCGTGCAAGGCACAGGCAAAGCCTCCGATGGCTGCCTGAAGATCGGCTCGAACACCACGCTTGAGGGTGCCGGCAGCGCGACCACTTTAAAACTCGCCGACGGCTCCAGTGCCGTGACCGGCATGATCCGCACCGCCAGTGGCAAGCTCAATGCCGACGGCACGTACACGACCGTCGACAAGGTGGTCGTGAAAAACCTCGTGCTCGATGGTAACATGGCCAACACGAGCGGTGACGTCGATGGCTTCTATTGCGGGCCCAAACCAGGCA
Source organism: Hyphomicrobiaceae bacterium (assembly GCA_031374735.1). GTDB lineage: Bacteria > Pseudomonadota > Alphaproteobacteria > Rhizobiales > Hyphomicrobiaceae > JABFRJ01. The sequence goes on from JANMGQ010000057.1 coordinate 66,496, forward strand.
CGGCACAGGCCGACACGAACATCACCCTCGACGGCGTCGAGATCAAGAACTGCTCGCGCTATGGCTTTGATCCGCACGAACGCACGAACGGCCTGACATTCAAGAACTGCGTGGCGCATCACAACGGCGTCGACGGCTTCACCATCGACCTGTGCAGCAACGTCGTGTTCGAGAACAATTCGGCCTATGCCAACGGCCGCCACGGTTTCAATCTTGTCACCGGTACGAACGCCGTCACCATGACCGGCAACACCGCCTACGACAATGGCGGCTCCGGAATCTCGCTGCAAACCGGCGACAACGAGATCCGCGCCTGGACGGACGCGATCACCATCACGGGCGGCACACTGTCAAACAACGGACGCCATGGCATCGAAGTCAAACAGGCAGGCAACATCGTCGTCACCGGCGTGACCATTTTGGAGTCAGCCAGCGACGCAATCCGACTCTCGGGCGTCGAGCACGTGTCGATCTCGGGCAACGTCTACAGCGGCAACGGCGGCGGTTGGCTGCCTGTTCGCATCGAAGGCTATCTGCAGGATTTCGGCGACAACGACACAGCCAATGACCGTTGGATCGCAACCACAGACGTGCGCATCGATGGCATCCTGCAGGCCGAGCCGACCAACACCAGTGGTGCGCCCCGCTGGACCTACGTGGTCACCGACGGCGACGACACAATCAGTGGCAGCGCGGGCGCCGACGTGGTCTCGGCCGGCAGCGGCAACGACGTCGTCACCGGCAACGGCGGCAATGATGCGCTGTATGGCAATGACGGCAACGATACGCTCGACGGCGGCACTGGCAACGACAAGCTCTACGGCGGCGCGGGCACGGATCGGCTGATGTTTGCGTCGGGCTATGACCTGCTCGATGGCGGCGCTGGCCTCGATACCGCAGACTTCTCGAAGGCACCGGCTGCGGTCAACGTCACCTTGATGGCGACGCTTGCCCAGGTGACCATGGGCGGCGTTGCGGTCGCCGATCTCGTCAGCATCGAGAATATCACGGGCACGTCCTTCACCGACACACTCATAGGCAACGCCGTCGCCAACACGCTGAACGGCGGTGGCGGCGCCGATGTGCTTGACGGTGGTGCCGGCAACGACACGCTGATTGGCGGCGGCGGCAACGATCGGCTGACAGGGGGCATCGGCAACGACGTGCTGACCGGCGGTACCGGCTCGGATATCTTCGTCTTCGGAAACGACGGCGGGACGGACGTGATTGCCGACTTCACCCGCAAGCAAGACAAGATCTCGCTATCGGGCATCGTCGATATGAATGCGCTCACGATCTCGCAGGTCGGTGCCGACACGGACATCGCGATGGGCATAACGCACATCACGCTGACAGGCGTTGTGGCCACGACGTTGACCGCGACGGACTTCCTGTTTCTCTGACACGCCGCCTACGCCAGCTTGTCGTGGATCGCGGCCATGCGTGCGAAATCTGCGACAGTCAGCACCTCGCCGCGCTTGGTGCCGTCGAGACCTGCTGCGGCCAGCAGTGTCTCGGGGTCGGGCCGCAGCGCCTTCAGGCTTTGGCGAAGCATCTTGCGCCGTTGACCAAAGGCCGCCGCAGTGACGCGGCCGAGGGTGATCACGCTACACACGGGCTGTGGCGATGGCCGCGGCGTGAAGCCAACGACCGTGGACGAAATCTTGGGCTGCGGCACGAACGCCTCAGGCGGCAGCGTAAACAAAAGGCGCGCCTCGGTGCGCCACTGGGAGATGATCGCAAGGCGGCCATACGCCTTGGTCGATGGCGGCGCGACGATCCGCTCGGCGACCTCCTTTTGAAACATCAGCGTCATCGACGAGAACCACGGCGGCCACGGATCGCTTTCGAGCCAGCCGATCAAAAGCATCGTCGCAACGTTGTAGGGCAGGTTCGCCGCAATGATCGGCTTATCCGGCAGATCAGCCGTCAGCCGTCGCCAGTCGATGGTTGTCGCGTCAGCAAAGTGAGCTCTGAGGCGCCCGGGATAGTGCGCGGCAATCTCGTCCAACACAGGCCGACACCGCTCATCGCGCTCGACGACGATGACCCGCGCCGCGCCCTCCATGAACAGCGCGCGTGTCAATCCGCCGGGACCAGGGCCGATCTCAATCACTGTGCGGCCTTCGAGAGGACCGGCAGCCCGCGCAATGCGGCGCGTCAGATTGAAGTCGAGGATGAAGTTCTGCCCCAGCTTCTTGTCGGCTGAGAGACCGTGCGCCTCGATCACCTCGCGCAGCGGCGGCAAACCGTCAGGGCTAGCCGCATCGCGCATGGTCAGTTCTTACGCGTGCAGTCAACGCGCGCTCCAGACCCGGGTTCGCTGCACAGCGCGTCCTGTTTGAGGTCTCGCAGATAGCGGTTGGCGAGTTGTTCGAACTCGCGCGACTGCAATTCCTGCTGTGCTTCTTCGCGCTTTTTCTCATCCACCTTCAAATCGCGCCGACCGCAAACGGTGTAGATCTCCAAACTGCCCGTGCCCAACTGAGGCGGGATCATTTCGCCATCTTTGGCCGAGGTCAGGAACGAGCGGGTTGGTTCGCCCACGCTTGAGGGGCGCACGAACTTGAGGTCTTCGAACTTCGAGCCGGGCAACGTCGCCGCCAATTGTCCCGTCGTCTTACAGCCACCAAACTTACGCCGTAGCGCATCGGCATCCGCCTGGCGTTGGGCAAGCGAGGCCTGATCGAGCTTGGCCGGCAAGGGCAGCGATATCCTCTGGATCTGCAGTTCCTGCGTATCGACGGCCTCACCAGCCTTGCTGCTGTTGGCAAGAAACTTGTCGACATCGCGTTGGTTGATGGAGATTTGGGCGGCGAACTTGCGGCGCACCACTTCGCGCCACGACAGGGAGGCCTGGAAACGCGCCTTCATGACCGAGATATCGGAGCCGCCATTCTTGATGTTGGCGGCAAACTGCGCCTCGGTCAGCTTGTTGCGCTCGGCGATTCCCTTGATGATCTTGCCGACCTCTTCGTCGCCAACGCCAACACCGAGCTTGCGCGCCTCCTGCATCTTCAGCTTTTCCTCGACCAATTCCTCCTGCGCATCCTTGCGGTATTTCGGCAAAGCCGCCGAACGCGCGCCGTCCAGCGCCTGCTTCTGTAAGCTCTGGGCAAATTCGGTTTTCTTGGCCTCGATCATTTTCATGATCTCTTCGCGCGATTTCTTGCCCTGATGCTCCTGGATCAGCGCCTCGACAGCGGCACGGAAGCGCGCATTGACGCCCTCGTTCGTGGCAAGCGCTTTGAAACTTTCCTGCGCGCGCTTGGCGATGTCGCCGCCGCCTGAGCTCATGGCAAGGAAGCGCGTCCGCATATCGACTTCATAGGCCGTGATCGGCTCATCGTTGACCAGCATGATGATTGACTGGCCGGACTGGCCGGACTTGCCGGATGCCGCATCGCCACCGCTGTCTGTTGACGCTGTTGTGACGGGTCTTGGCTTGGGCTTCGGCTTAGGAGCGACAGCGGCCTTGGGGGGCGCCGGCGCGGGTTGGGCCGGTTGCTGAACGCCGCCCGGCGGTGGCATGGTCATGACCACGCTGCCGCCCCCACCCATGGGCGGAAATGGCATCTGAGCCACGGCCGATACAGCACCCAAGCTGCAGGCAGCCACGGCCAAAGCGGTCGACTTCAAAAACCGGCTGGTGGTGTCCGCCACGGCAAAAATCCCCTGATTCGGTCATGCAAACCCTAGCGCGGCCCGCCTGCCCCGTCTTGGGTTTTCCGCACAACCGTGGCGCGGGCATGGCAGCCGTCAACGGCTTTCGACGTAATCCACGTCGAATCACATCGACTTCTTGACCGGCTGCTCCATCGGGCCAACCTATCCGGCCGGTTCGCTCATTTACGATAGCGCAACGATCACAGCGTACCGGGCGGCCTTACCGATCGTGACCAGCACCAGAAACAACGCCAACGGCACACGCAGCACACCTGCTACCAGCGTTAGCGGATCGCCGATCACCGGCACCCAGGACAGCAGCAACACCCAGGTGCCAAAGCGCTTGAACCGTTCAGCCGCGCGCGCGATGGTGTCGGGCTTGAATGGAAACCAGCTCCGGTCCTGAAAGCGCAACAACAACCGCCCCATCCACCAGTTCAGCGTGGAGCCACCGACATTGCCAACTGTCGCTGCAGCCAAGAGCCCAAGGGTCGAGCCATAACCGCCCTTGAGTTGCGCCAGCAGCACGGCTTCTGACGCGAACGGCAACAGCGTCGCTGAAAGAAACGCCGACGTCACCATGGTGGCGTAGGGCCAGATGGCCTCGAGCAGCGCGCTGAAACTCACGCAGCCACCTCATGTGCGCGCACCATACGCTCTTCGACCAGCGCAACCGCCTCACGCAGCACATCCGAGCCTGCGCCGGCGCGCGGCGCATTTTCTGAAAGGTGCCGCCTGAACGCGCGTGCGCCCGGTTCACCGTGATAGAGCCCGAGAATGTGGCGCACGATGTTGTTCAACCGTCCTCCGCGCGCGATGTGCGCCTCCACGTAGGGCAGCAGGCGCGCCATCACCTCGGCACGCGACAGCGCCGGCCCGGTCTTCCCAAACAGCCGCTGGTCCACATCGGCCAACAGATACGGCGTCTGATAGGCCGCGCGTCCGAGCATGACCCCATCGACATGCGTCAGATGTCGCTCAGCCGCATCGAGCGTCTCGATGCCGCCGTTGATCACGACCGTCAGGTCGGGTCGCGCCGCCTTGAGCCGATAGACCCGGTCATAATCGAGCGGCGGGATCTCGCGGTTTTCCTTTGGCGACAAACCTTTCAGCCACGCCTTGCGGGCATGCACGATGATGGTCGTCACGCCTGCCCCCGCCACATGATCGACGAAGGCCTGAAAATCGCGCTCGCTGTCCTGCTCATCGATACCGATGCGGCACTTGACCGTGACCGGCACCTTGACCGCCTCCTGCATGGTTGCAACGCACCGCGCAACCAGCGTCGGCTCGGCCATCAAGCATGCCCCAAAACGCCCCTCCTGCACCCGGTCCGACGGGCAGCCCACATTGAGATTGATCTCGTCGTAGCCATAGCCCGCCCCGATCACGGCTGCTTCCGCAAGTTTTGCAGGGTCCGATCCGCCGAGTTGCAAGGCGACCGGATGTTCCTCGCCGGAGAACACCAGCAGCTGCTCCCGCTTGCCATGGATGACAGCGTCCGCGGTCACCATTTCAGTGTACAGCAGCGCATGACGCGTCATGATCCGATGAAAGAACCGGCAATGCCGATCCGTCCAATCCATCATCGGTGCACAGCAGAATTTATGTGATTGATTTTGCACGTATTTTCCTGCTACATCAAAAGACTAGATCGAGAACGTGCACATTTTTGTTCGCACCTGTTCTCGTCTCTACGCACGCCTACGCATCTCCCGTGTGCACAGTTTGTGCACGATCCTCAGCCCGCAGATGGTTTCTCGTCCTGGCCACCATCAACAAATTGCCGTCCGGCTTATGGCGGGTGCAAGTCCGCCGCAAGGGCAAGTATGCCTCGCAGTCCTTCCGGCTCAAAGAAGACGCCGATGCCTGGGCGACCACCCAGGAGGACCGCGCGTTCCGGGGCGAGACCGTTAGCAGTGCCCGCCCGGCTAAGACAGGAACGCTGGGCAATCTGATCCGGCTCCACCTGAAGGACCACACGGAAGCGTCGAAGCCGATCGGACGCACCAAGCTCTACTGCTTGGAGAAGATGGAGCGCGACATCGGCCACCTTCGCGTCGCAGATCTAACCAAACAGCGCCTCATCGAATATGGCAAGCAACGGAGCGCAGAGGGCGCTGGGCCGGCGACCGTCACGGTGGACCTCGCCCACCTCCGCACAGTCCTCGACACGGCCACCTGCGTCCACGATGTCGAGACCGACCTCGATGCACTCCGGCATGCGCGCATGGCACTGACCAAGCTCGGCTACGTCGCAAAGTCTGAGGAACGCGACCGGCGTCCGACACAAGCCGAGATTGATCAACTCATCGAGCACTTCCGCACCAAGAACCGCCAGATCATTCCACTGCATCGCATCATCCCGTTCGCTGTCGGTTCCTCGATGCGGCAAGAGGAAATCACCAAGATCGATCTCCGGGACCTCGAAGCCGAAAAGCGCATCATTAAGATCTGGAGCCGCAAAGACCCGCGCAAGAAAGCATCCAATCACCAGCGGGTCCCGCTTGTGGCGCTTACCGGCTACGACCCGCTCGCGATCATCCAGGAGCAGACAACAGCCACTGGTGGAGTAGGACGCATCTTCCCCTACAATCCCAGGTCCGTCGGAACAGCGTTCCGCGAAGCCTGCAAGGAGTTGGGGATCGAAGACCTCCATTTCCATGACCTCCGCCACGAAGGCATCAGCCGCCTGTTCGAGGCCGGGCTCGATATCCCCGATGTCGCCCAAATCAGCGGGCATAGAGACTGGAAACAATTGCGCCGTTACTTGCACCTTCGGCCTGAGAAGGTGGTGGAGAAAAGCGCGGCGATCATGGCGAGGACGGGTGTTACAGCGCCTTGATCGTCCAGATGGGTCCTGGGCCTCGATGTGTGCAGATGCCGGCTGAACGTGAGATGCAGCTTCACATGCCGCCGTTGCCGGGCGGCACGACCGAGCCCCGCAACGCTGCTCGAAGGCGACTGGTTGCGCAGTTGACGGCATACCTCACGTGGCCAGAGGACGAAGCCCGTCGACTGCTCTATCTGTTGCAACCCATGCTTCCCTTCGGCGATGAAGAGAGTGCCAAACCGGCTTCTCTGATCGCGCCTGGAACGTCAGGATCTGAAGTCGCCCAGCGCGAACTTCAAGCTGCCCTTGAAGCGGTGTTGGCGATTTCGCTGCACCCTTCGATCAGCCCTGACTTTGCGGCGGATCTCGCCGACGCTGGCGGCAACATTAGAACTGCCATCACGATGCTCTTTCGCAATCCAGACGATGGCGAAACGCCGCCGATGCACCGCATCTTGAATGCAGCCGTCGGCCTTGATGACGATGGCGCGGAAACGGGCTTGGTGACTGTCGAGGGGCGCCAAGCGTGTCTCAACGAGATCACTGCGGCTCGGCTCCAGTGGAGCCGAGCCGGCTACGTGTTGTTCCGCTATTGCCAGATGGCGCTGTCTGAAAATGCCGAAGTGAGAGCAGCGGCAAGCATAAACAACGCAATTGGCATCGTGGCAGGAGAAGGCCACGGTCCGAGGCTGACGAAGGATGCGTGGAGGTCTCACAAGTCTGTCGCTCACTTGGCTGCAGCAATCATTGTACTGACCGAGCGGCGACGACGCCGCCTCTCGTCATCCCCACGCCTGACCGGCCTGCAGTCGAGCACCACGCTCCAGACGATGCCGAACGAGTGCCTGAATCTCGCAGCTGCACTTCAGGAGTTCGGCCTCGCCAGCAGCAATAGCCGCGCCCGGCGAAGAGCCCCCGGTTCACCGTCTTCAAAGTCAGTCCTGGCCGATGAGACGACGTGGCGCGTTCCAGCCGCGCACAGCATGAAACTTGAGCAAGCTGACCTGCCCCAACTCACGAGCAAGCACATCGACGCTGCACTGAGCCGAGCATCATGACCTGAACGGAAAGCATTCGGCCACTGGGGCCGTGCGAATGTTCCCAGTGGCTGGATAAAACCCGCCTATCTGACACGCCCGATCAAGTTGATGTGGGCCTCTGTCGTGCGTGATCCAGAAGAACTGCTGACGACAAAACAGCTAGCGGCCGAGTTAGGCGACTCCCCTCGGACCGTTGAGAGGTGGCGCGTCAAAGGAAGCGGCCCACCATATCTCCAACTGCAGGACAATGGGCCCGTCCGCTACCGTCGCGCCGACGTAACGGAGTGGAAAAACACGAGACGTCGGTTGAGTACCTCCTGCCTTCTGCCGCCTCTGCTGGTGGAGGAACATGCGGCCATCGCGTCTGCGGACGAAGCGTCGTGACTCCCGCCGACGAGTTGCATGGCATCGGCGAAGGCGAAATCCCGCTTCCGTTGACGCTGACGTTGCCTGACGACAGTGATCTCGGCGTCCCCTTCGGCTTGCCTCCCGCCAAGAATGCGCTGGCGACCAAGGCCCGCAGCTACCTCATTCTTGCGATGATTGATGCTGCCAAGAGTGGAGCCAACGGTATCTTCTATAGCCGCGACACGAATTTCTACACACCGCACGAACAGTCGCCGAAGCCGGTCTGGCTGACCTATGCGAACGTCCTATCCGCCGTGAAAGACCTGGAGGCTGCAGCGAAGTTCTTTCGGCATCGTCTCGCCCGACGGCAAGTTCCCAAGACGCGCGTTGGCCGTGGTGAGCGCTCGTCAATCCAATTTACGGACTTGTTCATCGACATCGCTCTGACGCTCTATCCGCAGACGCCGTCGCACCAAACGACTGGCCGAGTGATCCTCCGCGACCAAAAGAAGCGAGAGATCACATACGCGCCGACTGCGTGGACCCAAAGCATCGAAAGATTTTTCGCGAGCTACGCTGAAACTTTGGCGTCGGCGCAGTTCTCGCTCGAACACCCTGCTGCTGTTCGCATCGACGCGCATTGTTACGCGATCCCGTCTGGTGGTCGCCGCCAGATCATTGACCTGCGGCGTCGGCTTCCTGTCCGAATATTCAATGTATCGCTTGATCGCGGCGGTCGATTCTACCGGACGTTCTGGGACAATATGCCGAAAGAGTATCGACTGGCTCTTATGATCGACGGGCAGCCGGTGACCGAACACGATTTCCGTTCTTGCCATCCGCGCATCGCGTATTGGCTGGTTGGCCGGCCGGATCTATTTGATGCGCTCGGTGATCGGGACTTCTACACCATCGAAGGCCTGTCTGACCGGTGGCGCAGCCGGATCAAGCGCGCCGTCAACATCATGTTCAACGCCGCGAATTTTGCGCAGGCAAAAGGGGCGATCGCCCGTGAGTTGCCATATCGCCCGAGCTTGCGGCGCGATCGCCTTGCTGCCAACCTCATGCGCCGCATCAAGCATGCACACCCTGCACTGGCATCTTTGTGGCATAGCGGCGTCGGCCTAACCCTCCAGTACATCGACAGCTGCATCCTGCAGGAGTGCCTTGCAGAACTGACAGAGCGCGACATTGTTGGTCTCTCGAACCACGACTCGATCATCGTTCAGGCTCGGCATCGGGATGCTTTGATCGAGATCATGGAGCGGAATTTTGTCGTCATCGGCCAGCGGCTGGCTCGTGAAGCGGATTGGCAGCGCCAGAACCCCGCGCCGGAGCAACCGAAGAGCCGCGCAATCGACTTGATGAAGTGGAAGGCGGAGTTGCCAGCAGGCGAGGCTATCGCAACCCGGGGCCTCCAACACCGTTCAGGGAGTGAAGAGGAACTTGGCGGCGCACCTTCACCCAACCACCGGCGAGCGCCCAGCCAGGGCGGGCTTACTGCTGATCCGGACGACATGTTGCGAGATGTCGCAACACTCGCGCGGACCAGTGGTCGACTAGGTCGCCCGCATATCTCGGTAGCTTACGCGGCACTGGCCGCCCGCACCGGCACAGCGGAACAGCGCCATGACGATCTGGTTTCTTGGATAGACGACACATGTCGGGCATGTCGTTCTACTCCACCCTCACCGGATGAAATTCTGACCGCACTGAAAGACATCGAGTCCCCGGCGCTGGTAACTGGCCACTGGGCAGCCAAGCGGCTCAAGGTCACGAGTGCGCTGTCCAAGAAGTTGGCCCTGAGTGTGATCCAACCCGAGCCGCTGACGAAGGCCGATCAGGCAGCGCAGGCCCGTATCCGAAGGCTCATCAACGGCGGCCTCTCGCGCGCCGTAAACTTAGGTAAGATCAAACCTTGGATTGGCACCGGTGTGAGCCGCGCCGCCTACTACGACCACATCCCAAACGAGATCGAAAGACGTGTGGACGCAGTGCGCGCACTGATCAAGCGCCGCGATCTGGCGACGTTGATGCAAGTGGCGGGCGAGATTGAGATCACCCAGCGCGACCGCCAATGCATCGCTGGTCATGACAGGCTCCCCGTTGACGAGATGCTCGAACGGCTGGCGCCCCTGATCGCAGGCGCATTGCACTCTGAGACTGCGGCCATCGTATGTGACGCTTGTTCCACAGATGAGCCGCTTCCTGAGCAAGCAACTCTGACGGCCTCCGACGTTACAGGCTGCGTAAAGTTGCCGATTGTGCGCGCCGAAGCATCGTCAGTAGACACCGCGTCAACACCAACGACACTCGCGGCAGGTGATGTTGGTGGCTGTGATGCATCGTCTGGCGGAGCAGGGAGCGAGAATTGCTGCGATGGCAGATCCCAGATTGAACCGGGATCTGCGGACAGTCCGTCAGATCACAGCGGCGTCTGGCGCCGATTCCGTAAAATCATGCGCCCCGATGACTGAAATTCGGTTCGCTTGCATCGGCTTGACGGGGGATGCATCTGGAGACAAAGCGTCCGTATATGACTTGAACTGAAGACAATGCATCAATGCGCCACGATCGTCTCCAGACAACACGAGGCGCAATCTGCCGACAGAGGATCATGGTGTCTGATGTGTACGTTGGGGGGGCGGCAGCTGAACAGGCAATTTTTCGCGACTTCACTTATCGGAGGGAAGTAGGGTCATCGCCACGAGAGCGGCTATGCATGCCAATCCGGCCGCCGCTGCAAACACATTCGGTCCACCGCCAACCGCGGCCAACGCCGCGATCCCCAGCGCGAACCCGCCTTGACGTGCGACGATCGTCACGGCCGAGGCCATGCCAGCGCGATCGGGAGGGGTGAGCGCGAGCATCGCGCCGGACAACTGGGGATGCGCGAGTGCTGCGCCGATGCCGATCAGGGCCATGCCGGCGAGCATGAGGGCGAGTGTTTCGGGCGCGCCTGCACGCCACGTGGCGGCGAGCAGCAAGAGGTCGCCGACTGCGATCAGCGCGAGCGACACCGCGAAGTGACGGCGCCAGCCGAGGCGCGTCACCATTCGGCCGCCAATCAGCGGCACGACCAACATGGGAATCGTCGCGGCGAGCAGGGCGAGGCCGATGCGGTCAGCCGACCACCCGAACGCGGCCTGCAACGCAGGCGGCAGATAGACGAGGATGGCCCAGTAGCTAGCTGAGACCGCGATCAGCAGTAGCCCGACGCCGATCATAGCTGGTGTCGCGAACACGGCGGGATCGAGCAGCGGGCTCGCACGTCGGCGCTGTTGCAGCACGAACACCACCAGCAGCATAAGCGCCGCGCCGCCAACGACAACCGCGGCCACGATATCCGTGCGTATGCGCAATGTCGCATCAATCAACAGCGCGAGCGCCGCCGTGAGCAGGGCAACGCCGATGAGATCGAGAGGGCGCTTTTCAGCGGCGTGGGTCTCATTCAGCAAGCGGGGCACGGCGATGGCGAGCAGCAGGCAAAACGGAATGTTGGCGAAGAAGATCCAACGCCAGCCCACCCATGCGGTGATCACCCCGCCGAGCGTCGGGCCGACGGCCATCGCGACGCCCGACACAACGCCCATGATCGCGAACACGCGGGCGCGCTGGTTCGCCTCGGTGAAGACACCGGCCACAAGCGCCAGTGCGCCTGTGACGATGAACGCTGATCCGACACCTTGCAGGCCGCGTGCAATCCACAGTGATGGACCATCCCAGGCGAAGCCGCAGCCAACCGAGGCGACCAGAAAGATCGCATTGCCAATCAGCAACGCGCGGCGACGGCCGAAGCGATCGGCAAGCGCGCCGGCGGCCAGCAGCACGCCTGTGAAGACGAGCGAATAGGCGTCGATGACCCACACGGTTGCGGCCATGCCGAAGCCGAGGTCATCAGCCATCGCGGGCAGTGCGACGACAACCGCCGTGACGTCGAGGTTGGTCAGGAACGCGCCAAGGCCAAGCGCAAGGGCGATGGCGAGGTCACGATGCGATAGGGCGGCTATTGTTGATGTGCTCACGAGACCTCTGGCGCTTGTGGGACGTTCGACGCGCTGAAAGCGCCGGTTGAATCGCACGTTACCCGCTGCCGACGCTCGCAGCGCATCCGACCTGTTCAAGTCGCCATGAATCTCCTTCATACTGCCGCCATGACCAACCAACCGCCCTTCGACGCCCTGATCGCCTTTGAGGCCGTGCACCGACTCGGGAGCGTGACTGCGGCGGCGAAAGACCTCGGCATGACCCAAAGTGCCGTCAGCCATCGTCTGCGCCGCCTTGAAGACTTCATGGGCCTGCCGCTGCTGGTTCGGGCGCAGGGCGGCATGCGTCCGACAGCGGCTGGCGAAGCACTTGCGTCAGGGCTCGCAGACCTGCTGTCGGGACTCGGCGAATTGCGCGCGCGCTGCCGTGCTGCGGCGGGCAACGGTGTGCTGCGGGTCGGCGTGAGTGCGGCGCTCGCGGACTATTGGCTCGTCGCGCGACTGCCGCAGTTCAACGCACGCCATCCCACTATGCCGATCGAGCTGATCGTCGTCGAAAGCGCGGCGCAAGCGGCGCATCTCGATCTCGACATCACGATCCACTGGCTGCACGAAGGTGAGGCACGCGAGACCTCGACACAGCGGATGCTGTTCCGTGAACATGTCTTCCCGGTCTGCCATCCGCGCCTGTTGCCGCGTGGCCCGCTGGATGATCCGACCCGCATCATCGCGTTGCCGCTGATCCATAAGGGGACCAGCGAAGACGCCGCCGGAGGCGCCGAGTGGACATGGACGGCGTGGTTCGCGCACCTCGGCCTCAACGCGACGCCGCCGATGGGTCTACGCTGTGCCAACATCGCGACGGCGATCAGCGCCGCGTTGCAAGGCAGCGGAGTCGCGCTCGTTCGCTCGCTCCTTGCACGCGACGCACTTGCCGACGGTCATCTCGTACGCGTGTTGCCCGACACGTGGGACATACCGTCGACCAAGGTGCATCTGGTGCGCTGGCCCGCCGCGCTCGCGGGCGATGCACAGGTGAAGGCGTTCGTTGCTTGGCTAGTGGAGATGGCGGGAGAAGCACGCGCGCCCCACAACTAGACGCCATGACCGCGATTGGGTTGGCCAAGTGATCGGGCGCTGCCTCGCTGCAGGCTGCGTCGTACACCTTACGTTACCCTATTGACACGTGACTATATGATAACCTATAAATCATCTTAATGGATGCCATCTTCAAAGCGCTCAGCGATGACACTCGCCGCGCACTGCTGGATCAGCTGCGGCGGCGGGACGGCCAGACGTTGAAGGAACTCGAAGCCACTTCGGGCCTGTCGCGCTTCGGCGTGATGAAACATCTCGGCGTCCTGGAGGCCGCTAACTTGATCGTCTCGCGAAAAGTTGGGCGATTCAGATACCACTACCTGAATGCCGCGCCGCTGCAGGTCGTGGTGGACCGCTGGATCGAACCGCTGACGCTGAAAATCCATGCGCGCGCCATCCTCGATCTCAAGGCTGACCTCGAAAGGCAATCATCCATGCACGCACGTGAAAAACCCGATTTCGTGCTCGAAACTTTTATCCGCGCAAAACCCGCGACGGTGTGGGAGGCGCTGACCACTGCCGAGATGTCGAAGCGTTATTACATTGCAGGCGCAGCGATCCACAGCACATTTGAGGCTGGCGGGGGTTACCAGTATCTGACGCCCGACGGCCACCCCATTCTGTCCGGCAAGATCATTGCGGCCGAACCGCCAACGCGGCTGGAAATGACGTTCGTGCCGGGCTGGATGGGTCCGAACGCGAACGCCTCGCGCGTCATTTATGAGCTGACGGCGATCGGTGATCTGACCAAGCTGACGATTCTCCACCACGACATTCCGCCGGGCCAGGAGGGTGTGAAAGACGGCTGGGCCAAGATCGTCGCCAGTCTGAAGTCGCTGCTTGAAACGGGCAAGCCACTCGCCTTTCCGTCAGGAGCTCAATCATGACCACAGAACTCTTCTGGCTGCTGCTGACAGCCGTGCTCGCAGCATCGCTCTGGATTCCGTTCGTCTACGGCGTCAATACGACGCCGTACACCGGGCCGAAAATCGATTTCTTCGAACGGCCGCCCGATCCGGCGCATATGCCAGCGTGGGTGCACCGCGCCTATCGCGCGCATCTCAATCTGCTGGAGCAATTTCTACCATTCGCAGTGATCGTGCTTATCGGTCATTTGGTGAAGGTCTCAACACCTATAACTCAGTGGTGTGTGATTCTGTTTTTCTGGCTTCGCCTTTTCCATGCCGTCGGCATGATTAGCGGCACTGCTCGCATGCCACTGCGACCGGTGATCTTCACGACTGGCTGGATCCTGACGCTTGTGTTCGCGTGGCAAGTCTTAGCCGGCGGCCGGTAGTGGAGCCCTAACCAGCGCCGTCGCCTCCGAAGCCGTGCACCGTTGCAGCCGTGTTACTGCGGCAGCATAGGACTTTGGCGATCCACTGGTCGGCTGCGCTCGCCGGTGAGGACATACGTGGCATGGCTGGTGGAGATCGCGAACGAACCACACCGACTCACCCGAGCCGCGTCTGCGTTTTTCGCTTGACTGCTGCAACCAATCTCTTGCCAGCCACCTTTGACACACCCGATTTCTCCAACTTCGACGCCTTCCCTGCAGCCGGCGCAATTCGATTCGCGACCAGTTGCGCCGCCTTCTTCGTGAGGCCCGCCGCGTCCGCGTGCCTCGCCCATCGCGAGACGGCGGCGCGGACTTCGTCGATGATCGTGTCGGCGCGTTTGAGGCCATGCTTCTTCGCAAGCGCGCGCAGATTGTCGACGCCGGGCGCGCGGCCCTCGCCCATCACGAGCATGCTCTGCTCGCCGCCTGGGCCGAACGAGAACGTCAGGTCGTAGGCTGGGGCCAGCGTCCATCGCGCCATGGCGTCGTCGAGTAGGAACGACACGTTCTTGGCGTGGTCGTCGCGGTTGTGGGCCAGCACGTTGAAGCAAGCGAGCCGGAACGCGCGCGCCGTCTCGGTGGCGTCCTTGGTCAGCACCTGCGTCGCCGCCAGCAATCCGTCGTAGTCGACGCTCGGCGCGCGATGGTCGGCGTGCAGCAGGCCGGAAAGGCTGTGCATGTGAATGCGTCGATCGCCATCGCGGTCGAAACGCTGGATGCCGAAGTAGCGCCGGCGCGCTGCGGTAAAGAGATGCGTCTCGGGCATCATGAGCCCGGCCTCGCGCGCCATCAGGCTGTAAGCGTATTCGACCGCGCCACCTGCCGCGTCATCCTGCGGCGCAGGGAACTTGATCATCCAGTGCGCGTACCCCGACGGCAGCGTGTCCGCCCCATGCATGATCGCGCGCTTGTCCGAGCTCACCTGCACGACCACCTTCGGCCGCGCGCCGGCCGATCCGCCATTGAGCAGCAACAGCTCTTCGATGACGGCCCCTTGCTCACCCTCGAACACGGCCGCAGCCTCACGCGCGATCTTGTCGAGCTTGAGCACGCTCGGTTCGCGGCGTGTCTTGCTGAGATCCGGCTCGTAGCTCAACGCACCCATGCCGCTGCTGCCGACGTACGCGAGCCGATCGAGTGGCGTCAGCTGTTGCCGCGGTATGCCGAGGCTCTCGACAGCGCGATCAAGTAGCAGGCGACCCCAGCCGTCAGGCAGGCTGTCGTTGAACACACCGAACAGGCCATCGAACACAGCCGGATCGCCAACGACGACACCAGAGCGCAACGGCAAACGAAACGGCGACAGCGGCAGCGCCGTCGCAATAAATGCAGGTTCGTACTCGAACAGGATGCGCCGGTTCTGCGAGGCCAATCGGCCGACTTTGCGGCGCGTGTG
>JANMGQ010000059.1:0-2720 GCA_031374735.1 Hyphomicrobiaceae bacterium
CATCAAGCACATGGCGAGCAACCTGCTGCGCAAAGCCGGCGGCAAAGACAGCCTGCGCGTGAAACGCAAAATGGCTGGCTGGGACGACGACTATCTGGCCCGCTTGATCACCGGGTGAAATCGTTCATGCGATTCCCCTGGGGCGCCAGGAGACTGGAGAAGAGTAGAGGATGCAAGTTCCTTACGATCAAGGCTTAGCCAACCAGATCGGCCCCGCTGTGTGCGTCGATGTCCGTGAGGGCATGGGCGAAGCGTCACTGAGGGGAAGCGTGGGCTGGGTATTGAGCCGCGAAAGCGCACTCCGGTGCGCCGACCCTGTGGGTAAGTGGGGAAGGCAACACGGGACGGGACGCCATGGCAAGTCCTGTCTCCGGCACCGCGTGCTCATATACCCCATGCACGCGTGGACACTCTTTTCCGGGAACTGGGAGATCTCTCGTTCGACCGTTCAGCCGAGCTGCCGGTCCGTGTCGGGGAGGCCGATGAGGCTGTAGCCGATGATGCACGAGCGAGAGAAGTCAGACCCGGCCATAGTAGCTGTGAAGTCCACGAACAACGCCTCGGGGTCCAAACCCGATGCTGCGGAGCGGATGGAGCCAAGGGCTGGGGCCGAGAGGAATGCGAGCCAGCATCACATGGTCCGGACGTCGTGCTGGAAGCGCGCGTCTTCGACACGACGTCGGGATGCCATGTCACAGGCGCAGGCGCGCATACGCGAAGCTGTCGAAAGGATTCCGCATGAGAAGCTGACGGCGCTCCTGCATCACGTGACTGTAGATACTCTCCGCGAGGCGTTCTTCAAGTTGAAGAAGAAAGCCGCCGTCGGCGTGGATCAGGTGACGTGGGGTGATTATGCCCGAGACCTTGACCGAAACCTCACTGATCTCGCGGCCCGCGTTCACCGCGGAGCGTACCGGGCGTTGCCATCGCGTCGGGTGTTCATCCCGAAGGCAGATGGGAAGTTACGACCGCTCGGCATCGCCGCCATTGAAGACAAGATCGTCCAGATGGCCATCGTTGCGATACTGACGCCGATCTACGAAGCGGAGTTCCTTGGACTGAGCTATGGGTTCCGGCCGGGACGTGGACAGCACGATGCGCTGGACGCACGCAGCCTGCCCCGGCCAAGTCGGCTCGCCGACGCGAGCCGGGGGTCGGCATCAAGACACGAAAAGTGAACTGGGTTCTCGACGCCGATATCTCGAAGTTCTTCGACACGATCAGCCACGACTGGATGGTCAAGTTCATCGAGCATCGCATCGCGCCCCGCGCGCCTCCGGCACGACGGCGACACGAGGATCGTCCGCCTGATCCAGAAATGGCTGAAGGTGGGTGTGCTCGAAGACGGCGCGCGGATCGCATCGGAGGAAGGAACGCCGCGTCATGCGGGACGCGTGCGGGGCACGACGCGCGGTGATCTCACCGCTTCTGGCGAACATCTACCTCCATTATGTCTATGATCTGTGGGCCGATCAGTGGCGCCGCCGGCAGGCGCGCGGAGATGTCATCTTCGTGCGCTACGCCGACGACACCGTTGTGGGCTTCGAGCACCGTTCCGTCGTGCCCCGCACGCGATGCGTGACGCCGAACGCTTCCTCGCCGACCTGAGAGAGCGACTGGCGCAGTTTGCGCTGACCCTGCATCCAGAGAAGACGCGCCTGATCGAGTTCGGCAGATACGCTGCTTAAAACAGATCGCGGCGCGGCGACGGCAAACCCGAAACCTTCGACCCCGGATCAAGTGTCCGGGGCAGGCCCCCTCGGCTTCACCCACATCTGCGGCGTGAACCAGAAGCGCCAACCTTAAGTTAAGGACGGGCTTCCAACTCTGGCGCAAGAGTTCGCGCAAACGCATGAAGGCCAAGATAAAGGCGATCAAGGACGAGCTGCGGCGGCGAATGCATGATCCGCTCGCAGAACAAGGCAAGTGGTTGGGTTCGGTCGTGCGCGGCTTCTTTGCCTATCATGCCGTTCCAAACAACGTGCCGGAGATCAGCGCCTTCCGATTCCACGTCATCAGGGCCTGGGTGCGCTCGTCATGCCGAAGGCGTGCGGGGCACGACGCGGCGACGCAGCCAGCGACACCGCCTGCCGTGGGCGCGGATGCAGGTCCACCTCGAACGCTATATTCCCAAGGCCCGTGTCCTGCACCCATGGCCGGAGGCGCGCTTCCGCGTCAGACACTCAAGGTGGGAGCCCGGTGCGTGAGCAGCGCCCGCCGGGATCTGTGCGGGGGGCGTGAGGCAACTCACGTCCCTACCGCGATTGCAGCGTGCACTGGCTGCGATCGACACCTTCCACAAACCCGGCCATGCTGCCCCCGCCGATTCATTATGGCAGGATAGCATACTCCGGGTACGTCCAGAAGATCCGCACACGTTTTCACACAGCCTGGGCCCATGGCCGAAGTGCTCGCCACTGCGGCAATTCGGCAGGTCCCGGAGGACCAGCCGACGATCCTGGCATCAGCCAAGCCGCTGTCACCCCGGCGGCTGGAGCGACTTCAGGTAGGCAACCGCCTGCGAGGCCTTGGCAGCCGCCATGAAGATCGCCTTGGGCTCGCTCTTGAGCAGGGTCAATATCGCGAGGTGCCCGTAATGTGAAGGAGCGCGACGACTGCGCTGATTTTGCTGTGCATAGCGCACGCGTGGCGCATTCTTCCTGCGCATTATTTGATGGCGACCTCTGCTGTCGTTTGAACAGCAGAGGGACCTTCGATGT
>JANMGQ010000063.1:0-13135 GCA_031374735.1 Hyphomicrobiaceae bacterium
CATCAAGCACATGGCGAGCAACCTGCTGCGCAAAGCCGGCGGCAAAGACAGCCTGCGCGTGAAACGCAAAATGGCTGGCTGGGACGACGACTATCTGGCCCGCTTGATCACCGGGTGAAATCGTTCATGCGATTCCCCTGGAAATGTTTGCTCATGACCTGGACAAAGACCGACTCGCACCCGAAAATCCATGCGACTAATCGGACAGGCTCCTAGCTAAGCATTTCAAGGCAACACTAGGAGCCGGGACCGATGGCCGACCCGCTCTTGTCAGAGCCGACATCGCCAACCTTCAACCCATGACCGTCGCCGAATTGGTATCTTCGGGTTGGACGGAAGCGATTCAGGGCGCAGCGGTCGACATCATGCTGCGGCTGGCCCTGGCAGGCCGCTGGACACCGGAATCGGCGCGGCGGCTTCAAGATTCCGTCTCTCCCCATTGGACCAGCGACGAGCTGCTGAAACCGCTGCTCGCGGCGGCCGACGGGGCGGCTCCGGCGTCTGGGTCGGCCTCCTCGATGCCAGTCCTGATAGCTTCCAGCCTGACCACCATCGCGAACGATGAAGCGCTGAGCCAGGGCGACCGGATCCGGCGAGATCTCTATTGGCTGTATCAAGCGGCCGGCAGCCTCGGACGCCGCGCGCTCGAGCCTCTAGTAGTGAAGTCGGTGGCCGAAGGTTGGCGGTTCGTGCTTGAGCATCAACGATTTGCACTATCGATGCCGATGCGCACCGCGCCTTCTATCGAAGCCGCAATCGTGGTTCTGGAGCAGCATGGAATTCGCGCCGCGCCCCGGCTGATGGATGCTGCCGCGGATGCAACACGGCTCTCCGTCCCCTCGCAATGGCGGGCGTTCTTGGCCGCACTTGGCGGCGTGTGAGATGTGACTGCGGCTATCTGGCTAAATACAGTCATCGATACCGGCCAGATTTCCACCTTGCAGCACTGAAAAAAGCGCTGCTTTCCCGCGACGCTATCGGAGCTCAAAGCTTCCAGGGCCAACTGGCACTCCTTCAGGGTGATTCAATCCACCACATGTGAAGCGGGCACGAACAGGATTCTTACGACCTCCGATATACCGGAGGCCTCCGATGAACGCGCAAACATTGTTCGAAGCCCTGCAGGCGATCCCCGATCAGCGGACCAAAAAGGGGCGGCGGTTCGAGCTGGCGACGATCTTGATCATCGCGCTCGCCGCCATGCTGTCGGGCGCCAATGATCTGCTGGCCATCGCGCGTTGGGGGCGTCGGCTGAGCCCGCAGGCGCTGTGGGCTTTGGGTGCCAGCAAAAGGCGTCGCAAGGCGCCGTGCCACGCCACGTATCTCTATGTTTTTCAGGACATTTCGCCAGCCGATCTGCGCGCGGCACTCGGCGTGCTCGTCGACCTCGAAGGTGGCCTCGGGCATGTCGCGATCGACGGCAAGCGCATTCGAGGCAGTCAGCACGAGGGCAGTCCTGGCATCCACATGCTGCATGCGTTCTCGTCGAAGATCAGGGCCGTCGTCGGCTCGCTTGCGGTGCCATCCGACAGCGGCGAATGCATCGAAGCACTGCAGCTCATCGCGTCGCTGCCGCTCGACGGCGCGCTCGTGTCGGGCGACGCGGCCTTCACGACCAGCCCCATCGCGCAGGCCATCCGCGATCGTGGCGGGCACTATTTCCTATCCGTCAAAGGCAACCAACCGGAATTGCAATCCGAGCTCGAACGGGCGTTCGGAGATCTTTCCCCCTGCCTCGATCATATCAGCGGAGCCGGGCCTTACAGTCGAAAAGCGGCGTGATCCGCCCGACCTGACGCGTGCCGAGACGATCAACAAAGGCCGTCCATGCGAAGCATGGCTCCGCCATGACGCCGCATCGAGACGCGACGCATTGCCGTGCGCACCAAGCTGCCCACGCGCCTGGAACCGCCAAAGTGGTCGGGCTTCACGCGGGGAAAGGCCTGTTCGACGAGTTGACCAAAAGCCTTGCTCACACCATCGATCCGTTCGCCGGGACGCTCAAGGCTGCAGGGCTATGGGAAGCTTCACTCTCGTCGCGCATGGCCTCAATTCATTCGGCTTGGACGCGGCCGGAAGCTCTTGGCGTGTCGATGTTGGGCTTTGCGCGGATCGCTCGGCTCAGCGATGCGTTGCACGGCGCGCGCCCCTTCAGCCGTGAGGTTGTCGAACTGGTGACCGACGAGATCGGCAACGGCGCCGACACGGCGGAGGATGCCACACCCTCTGAGCGCGACGCCGCGGCCATCGAGGCCGGTCTCCAACCTGATCTCATCGCATTCCCGGAAGCTGCCTATGGCGAGGTCGTGTTTGCGGCTGGCTTTCAGTTCCGCATCCACCCGACGCCAGTGCCGGTGGCGCTCGAGGCGCCGGACGCCGGCGCAGCCTTCAACGCCCATTACAGTGCGCTGCTGATCGACCTGGAGCAACGCCTACGCCAGTTCGTCGAGGGCAAGCTCGGCGCGATCGAAGGGCCGCCCTGGGTCAAGCGCCGCGTGTCGGAAAGCGTTCGCAAGCGCTGGAGCGAGCGCCAGCAGGAGGAACGGGAGACCGGGCGTCCGGTCTACGGCCTCATCCAGTATGCCGATTTCATGGACCTCGCCGACGTTATCGGCCAAGGCAACAATTGGAAACAAGCGTTCGGGCCGATCTTCGGCAGCAAGGACGATCTGCTGGTTTCGCTGCGCCGGTTGCATCCGGTACGCAAGGCAATCGCGCACGGCCGCCCGTTGGGGCGCTCGGACGTGCTGACGCTCGTCAGCGAGGCCACGCGCATCTTACGCGCGTTGGGCGTGAACTTGTTGCAGTGACCGCTTGCCGCGGCGCCGTGGTCCGCGTTCACGCACGCGCGAATGCTAATGTGCGCTCCCAGGTCCTGCTGTCGTCGTTGACTTCATACTGCTTGACGCGCCCGGGCATGCACCCGGTCTGAGAACACCGCGGCGTCCGCTCCCGGAAGTACAGCGGCCGTGGCGCAACCGTACTGGCGGCGTAATGCCTCAAAGTCCGACGACGGCGGCTTTCTCTGCGGAGCTGCGAGTCTTCGTCGGTCGACGGATGTAGTGCGACGGGTATCTCATCGGGGCCTGCTTGTTTCGCCCAGCAACGGCTTATCTTGTCGGCGTTCGAGGAAACTCCACATCTTGTTGGTCATGGCGTTGGCGTGTCGGCGAATGCGATAGAGCCTGATGTCGAGCGCGACCTCCCACTTCTTGCCGCCAGCCGGCACCAAAATGCCAGCTTCCAGATCCGGGGCCACCAGGCTCTTGGGCAGCCAGGCGATGCCGAGTCCTTCGCGGGCTCGGATGCGTAGGGCACCGGCCATCGAGTTCTCGTAAACCACCTGTAGCTTCTTGTGCACGTTGTTGGCATCGAGCAGCGGCGCGAGGTGCTGGCTGATTGGCGCGGCGTCGCCGAACCGCAGGTAGGGGATGGCCGTTGGCTGTTTGCGGTCAATGTCAAACACAGGGCGTCCGTCAGACGCCGACTTGGCAACCGGAACAAGTGAGTCTCGGCCAATCCGCACGCTGTCGACATCTCGCAACCCGACATCGGAGGATGCCCGGCGGCTCGCATAGGCGAGGACGAATTCCACAGCTCCGGCTTCGAGATCCTGCAAGCAATTGGGCAGATCGTCAGCACGAAGGCGTGACACAATCGGACCGAAAGTACCCTCGAAGGCCTGCAGCCAGGTTGGGTAGAAGCGCCAAGCGATGGAGTGCTGGGCAGCGAAGGTCACGACATCACGATCGGGGAGTGACTGCGCTTCGCGGATGCTTTTGCGCTCGCTGTCGAGACGAGCCAGCGCCTGCTGGCCGGCTTCAAGCATTTGCAAACCGGCGCCGGTCAGCATCACGGGGTGTCGAGACCGGTCGACAAGGACCGCACCGACCCAAGCCTCCATCGCCTTGATGCGACGGCTCAGGGCCGGCTGGCTCAGATTGCTGAGTTGCGCTGCGCGCGAGAAGTTGCCCGTGCGAGCGAGGTGGCTGAGATCTCGGAACCAAGTAAGGTCCATGGCGGTCGCCTTATGCGTTCAACGCATCATGTCAGACCAACATAGCATTGGCTACACGCGCCGCACTGCTGTCCAATTGAAGTCCAGGGCCAGCATGACGTGAGGCAGACACATGGCAACCACCGCAAGTCAATCAGTTTCGGCGCCTCGGATCAATCTGGATCGGTTCCCACGTGTGCCGCTCTGTCTTCGACCAACGCCGATCGAGCCGATGCCGCGGCTCAGCGCAGATCTTGGCGGACCGCACTTGTTCATCAAGCGCGATGACTGCACGGGCCTGGCCGGCGGCGGCAACAAGACGCGCAAGCTGGAATTCCTGGTCGGTGAAGCGCTGAAGCAGGGCGCCGACATGCTGGTCACTCAAGGGGCTGTGCAGTCGAACCACGTGCGGCAGACAGCTGCTGCGGCTTGCAAGCACGGTCTCAAGTGTCATGCGTTGCTGGAGCGGCGGGTGCCGAACCGCGATGCGGCCTACGAAAAGACCGCGAACGTCTTTCTCGATCGTTTGTTTGGCGCCACACTTGAGTATCGCCCATCCGGCCTGGACATGAACGCCGAAGCGCAAGCGGTTGCAAACCGCCTGCGCAGCGAAGGGCATCGCCCGTACTTTATTCCGGGTGGCGGATCGAACCCGATCGGCGCCCTCGGCTACGTCGATGTCGCGCAGGAGATCGTTCAGCAGAGTCACGATGAGGGACTGAAATTCACCTGGTTGGTCCTCGCGACCGGCAGCACCGGAACGCACGCCGGTTTGTTGGCCGGCATCCACGCCATGGGCGCAGACTTGCCGATCATGGGCATCAGCGTGCGCCAACCGCGCGAACGACAGATCGCAGCCGTACATCGTTTGACCCTGACCACACTCGAATTGCTCGGCGCGTCGCCGATGCCGGTCGAGCAAACGCTCGTCGATGATGGCTACGTTGGTGAGGGATACGGCATCCCGGCGCCCTCAACACTTGAAGCCATCGGATTGACGGCGCGCATGGAAGGCATTCTTCTCGACCCGGTCTACACTGCAAAGGGCATGGCCGGGCTGATCGGGTTGGTCCGCAAGGGCTTCTTCAAAGCGTCGGACCGCGTCCTGTTTCTGCATACGGGCGGTGCGGTCGCACTGTCTGCCTACGAAGACGACATCAATCGGTTCGCGACATAAGCGAACCGATACGCGACGACGCCGAAAGACCCAGTCAACACATGGAGACGCCGATGCCAAAGGTACACAGAGGAAAGTGCGCACAATCGACAGCGCGTTCGATCACCGTCGCAGCCATCGTGGCCCTGATGTCTGGCAGCGCGGCACTTGCGCAGAAACCGGGCGGCACGTTGGTGCAGATCACGCAACCTGAACCGCCCAATCTCGCACCTTACATTTCGACCGCCGGGCCGATCGGCCAGGTCACGGCCAAAGTGTTCGATGGCCTCTTGGAATACGACTTCAATCTCAAACCGCAGCCAGGCCTCGCCGAGAGCTTCACGGTCGCGCCCGATGGCAAGACCGTCACGTTCAAGCTACGGCGCGGCGTGAAGTTCCACGATGGCAAGCCGTTCACGTCGGCAGATGTGCAATTCAGCATCATGGAAGCACTGAAGAAGAACCATCCGCGCGGTATCGCCACTTTCCGGGAGGTGACCGAGGTCGAGACACCCGACGAGACAACGGCGATCTTCAAGCTCGCCAATCCCGCGCCCTACATGATGATGGCCTTGTCGGGATACGAAAGCCCGATGGTGCCCAAGCACATCTACGGTGCCGGTGACATCAAAACGCACCCGAATGCCAACAATCCGATCGGCACGGGGCCGTTCAAGTTCGTGGAATGGCGGCGCGGCGAGTTCGTGCGCCTGGACAAGAATCCCGACTATTGGCGCGCCGGCCGGCCGTTCCTGGATCGCCTCGTCGTGCGCTTCATTGCCGACGCCTCGACGCGCACCGCTGCCATCGAGAAGGGCGAGGCTCATATCGCGGGCTTTGGTGCCGTCCCATACAACGACGTCAAAAAGCTGGCGGCCCTGCCCTCGCTCGAAGTGTCGACTAAGGGCTACGAAATGATGTCGCCCGTCGTCGAGATGGTCATCAACACCAAGAAAGCCCCATTCGACAACGTCAAGGTTCGTCAGGCGATCAACTACGCCATCGATCGCAAGTTCGTCATCGACAATGTCTGGTTCGGCTTTGGCAAATCCGCGGCTGGTCCGATCAGTTCGAACTTCGAGCCGTCAGGGCTCTATGGTGCTGGTGTCGACTACGCCGTCGCCGACCGCCTGGACCGCGCCAACAAACTGCTCGACGAAGCAGGCTTGCCAAAGAAGGCTGATGGCTTCCGGTTTGAGATGGTCCACGACATGACGCCCTATGGCGAGGAGTGGCAGCGCTTCGGCGAAGCGACGCAGCAGGCCCTCGCCAAGGTCGGCATCAAGGCGACGTTGCGTTACGAAGACGTGCCGAAGTGGCTGAAGCGCGTCTACACCGACTACGACTTCGATGTGACGTCGAACTTCCTCTACAATCTCGCTGATCCCGTGCTTGGCGTGCATCGCAGCTTCCATTCGGACCGCATCCGCAAGGGCACCGTGTTCGTCAACGCGGCCCAGTGGTCGAGCCCCGAGACCGACGCGCTGATGGACAAGGCGACCACCGAACCCGACAGCGCGAAGCGCAGTGTGCTCTACCGCGAGCTGGTGACGAAAGTGACGGACGCAAGTCCTATCATCTACGTCCACGAGCTCACCTTCCCAACCATCATCAACAAGCAGTTCAAGGACCTGATCGACACGCCACTCGGCATCTACGGCAACTACGCCAACGCGCACCGGCAGTAATCGGCGGCGAAGTGGGGCCGGTGCGCGTGCCGCCGGCTCCATCCGTTTCGATAGGTTTTGGCGTTTTGATGGACAAGGCGCAGAGTTGCGTCGCTGCAGGGGCATCAGGCGATGGCGGGGACCAGTCTCGGCAAGTATGTGATCAGGCGGCTCCTGCAAACGATCCCGGTTGTGCTGGGCGTTGTGGTTCTCAATTTCCTGCTTTTGCAACTCGCTCCTGGCGATCTCGCGACTGTGCTTGCCGGTGAAGCGGGCGGTGCGCCGAAAGAGTACATCGATCAGCTGCGCCAACGGTTCGGGCAGGATCAGCCGGTCTATGTCCAGCTGTTCAACTACCTCCGCAATCTCCTGATGCTCGATCTTGGCTACTCGTTCCGCCAGAGCGCGCCCGTGCTCGATCTGCTGCTCAAACGGCTTGGCCCGACGTTGCTGCTGATGGGGGCAACGCTTGTTGTTTCACTGTTCATCGGTGTCGCCATGGGCGTGCTCGCCGCGCTGTGGGTGCGGACGTGGAAAGATCACGTGATCTCGGTTGCCGCGATTATCTTCTATGCAACGCCGCTGTTCTGGATCGGGTTGATGCTCATCCTGGTGTTTTCCATCAAGCTCGACTGGCTGCCGACGTCGGGCATGGAGGACGTCGTTGCCTTCCACGAAGGCCTTGCCCGCGTGATCGACATCGGCCGCCACCTCGTGCTGCCGACAATCACTCTGTCGATGTTCTATCTCGCGCTCTATGCACGGCTGATGCGGGCCTCCATGCTCGAACAGCGCGGTCTTGATTACGTGACGACGGCGCGAGCCAAGGGCCTGACCGAACGCCGGATCATCACGCGTCACGTGTTTCGCAACGCACTGCTGCCGGTCGTCACGATGGCCGGCATCCAGTTCGGCAGTCTGCTCGGCGGCTCGGTGGTCGTCGAAAGCGTCTTCGCCTGGCCGGGCCTCGGGCAGTTGGCCTACCAGTCCCTGTTCGCCCGCGATTTCAACTTGCTTCTGGGCATTTTCTTCCTGTCAGCGTGTCTCGTGGTCATCGTCAATCTGGTGGTCGACGTGATCTATGTGCTCCTCGATCCCAGAATTCGCATCGGGTAGGCCCAGCCATGAAATCCTTCTGGCAACGATTCCTCGGCAACCCGCGAGTTTTCATCGGTCTCGCTTGGCTTGCTGTCGTGGTCGTCGTTGCGATCTTCGCAAATGTGCTGTCACCGCGTGATCCCTTCGCGATCGTGGCGACGCCATTCATTCGACCGAGTGGCGCGTACCTGTTGGGCACAGACAGTCTTGGGCGTGACGTGCTGGCAGGCCTTATGCACGGCGCCCGCACCACGTTGTTGATTGCCGTGCTTGCGACGCTGGTCGCTGTCGCGTTCGGCACGCTCGTGGGCGCCGTCGCCGGATACTACGGCGGCATGATCGATGACGTGCTGATGCGACTGACGGAGTTCTTTCAAACCATCCCATCGTTCCTGTTCGCGATTGTGCTCATCGCAGTTCTATCCCCGTCGGCGCTCAACCTTGTAATCGCGATCTCGGTCGTCAGCTGGCCGCCCATCACGCGGGTTGTTCGCGCCGAGGTCCTGTCGGTCAAATCGCGCGAATTCGTGCAGGCCGCCGTTGTTGCCGGCCAGCGCGACAGCGCCATCCTGTTGACCCAAGTCCTGCCGAACACGCTCTCACCGCTCATCGTCACCGGCTCACTGCTGGTGGCGACCGCCATTCTCGTCGAAAGCGCTTTGTCGTTTCTCGGTCTCGGCGCGCCGAACCAGATGAGCTGGGGTTTCATGATCGGCGCAGGACGCTCATTCCTGCGTGATGCCTGGTGGCTCGTGACGGTGCCTGGCGTTGCGATCCTACTGACCGTGCTGTCCATAAATCTCGTCGGTGAAGGACTCAATGATGCCCTCAACCCGAGGCTCGCCGACCTATGAGCGACAGCGTGCTCAGCATCGAAGGCCTGACCGTCGCACTTCCAGCGTGGTCGGACCGAAAGCATGCGGTTTCAGACGTCTCGCTTAGCATCGGCGTAAAGGAGATCGTCTGTGTCGTTGGTGAATCCGGCTCCGGCAAGTCGATCATGGGCAAGGCCATCCTGGGGCTGCTCCCGAAGCCGCACGTGAGGCCCACGGCCGGCCGCATCTTGTTCGAGGGCCGAGAACTTCTTGGCCTACCGGACGACGAGATGCGCAAGCTGCGCGGCAAGCGCATCGCCATGATCTTTCAGGAGCCGATGACCGCGCTCAACCCGCTGATGAAGGTCGGGCGTCAGATCGACGAGGTCCTCGAGGTTCACACTGATCTGAAGCCGGCAGCACGGAAGGCGCGCGTACTCGACCTCATCAACGATGTTCGGCTACCTGAACCGGCGCGGATCATCGACAGCTATCCGCACCAGTTGTCTGGCGGCCAGCGTCAGCGCATTGTCATCGCAATGGCGCTCGCGCTCGAACCCGCGCTCATCATCGCAGACGAGCCAACCACCGCGCTCGATGTGACGACCCAAGCGCAGATCCTTCACCTGATGAAGGAGCTCCAACGCGCCCACGGCACCTCTGTCCTGTTCATCACCCACGATTTCGGTGTCGTCGCGGAGATCGCCGACAGAGTAGCCGTCATGCGCCATGGCGAGATCGTCGAGGCGGGCAGCGCCGACCAGGTGCTGCGTCATCCGCAAGCCGACTATACGAAAGCGCTCATCGCCGCAGTTCCGGGACTGAAACCAAGACTCAAGGATGCGGAAGAGGCGCGGCCTCTTCTCGTCGTGCGCGCCTTGGAGAAGACTTACATCAGCACCGGTGGCTTCGGCGGGGCGGCGCGCAAGGTCAAAGCTGTGAACAAGGTCAGCCTCGAACTCGGCCGGCAAAGTTCGCTGGCACTCGTCGGCGAGTCGGGCTCGGGCAAGTCGACACTGGCACGCTGCATCATAGGACTGGAAACTCCCGAAAACGGAGAGATCCTGCTCGACGGTGAACGCATCTCGGGCCTGACGCGCAATCAGCTGCGCCCCTACCGGCGCCACATGCAGATGATTTTTCAGGACCCGTTCGCGTCCCTCAATCCCCGCCAGCGCGTCGGTGACATCATCGCGATCGGGCCGATGATCCAGGGTGTCAGTCGCCAACAGGCGGTTGCCGAAGCACGCGAGTTGCTGTCGCTTGTCGGCCTAAAGCCTGAAGCAGCCGATCGCTACCCGCACGAGTTCTCCGGCGGACAGCGCCAACGCATCGGCATCGCACGCGCGCTTGCCGTGAAGCCCAAGCTTATTGTTGCCGATGAGCCTGTCTCGGCGCTGGATGTATCCGTGCAGAAACAGGTGCTCGAACTTCTCAACGATCTCAGACGAAAGTTCGGGCTGTCGATGCTGTTCATCACCCACGATCTGCGGGTGGCCGCGACGGTGTGCGAGGACATCGCGATCATGCAGCGCGGTGAGATCGTGGAGCGCGGCCCGACGGCGCGAATTTTCGCCAACCCAGAGCATCCCTACACGCGGAGTCTGCTTGAAGCCGTGCCAGGCAAGGAATGGATCAGTTCGCTGGGATAGCGACATCGAACCCGTCAAAAGGCGCGATGCGCGTTCGACCTCAAGTGCCGGCCGCTGATGCGCCGTCATTGAGAAAAAAAACACGTAATCGGAGCTACGACTTCGCGAAGGCGAGCGTCGGCTGCCTCATGGTCGGTGCTGAACACCATCGTCTGACCGGTGATGAGAGCTTATGATTCGAGCGCCGATGATGTCCGCTCACGGAGGTACTGCGGGCCGGTTCCTGCCGTCGTCAGAAAGCTGTTGAAGTAGGGTGGCCGGCTTCCGCTTTCTCTGCGTTTCTGCCCTGGCCAGACCTCCCACAGGCATTCCGGCTCATCGCAGCAACAGGTCCGTCTATTGGCCTGTGGGTTTGGGAGACGGCACTTGCTGCGGCGACATCTGCGGCACCGGATGAGTTCTGCAAGCCGTTGCCATCACGCGGCGCTTGCGCGGACTTACACCCCGCTACGCGCGTTTCACCGCGATGCATCGTTCCCGCATTCGGAGCACTGAGGCACACTGTGGCCACTGCCCGAAGCCAGTTGTTGGCTTTGCCTGTATGGTTTGGGAAGCGCTTATCGTGGCGAACAAGGTCCAACCGATCGCTGATTTGTCCAGCTTGGCTCTTGATGACGCAAGACCAGGGCAACATCTGCGTGACGAACAGGTCGACCGGGCGACGTCATGCATCCGAGCGCTCGCTCTCGTACTTGCGCGTCAAGCCGCGAGAGAGGATGATGCCAATGAACGAAACGCAGTTGGCTCTGCGCCCACATCGCCCAATACGCTCGACACGTCGACGAACTTGGGCGGCGAATGAAGTCGGCATCATGCGCCGGCTGACCCCGACGGAGAGCCATCTCCGCTAAATGTAAGCAGGAGGCTCACGTGCGCGCGGCCATCTACGCTCGGTTTTCCAGCGAGCTACAGGACGAGCGTTCGATCATTGATCAAGTGGCAATGGCGCGCAAATACGCTGAGTCACGAGGATTGATTGTTGCCGACGTCTATCAGGACGCCGCCATTTCCGGCGCATCGACAATTAATAGACCAGGATTGCTTCGGCTGCTTGCCGATTCCGCGGCCACCAAGTTCGACATCATCGTTACCGAAAGTCTTGATCGTCTGTCTCGCAGCCAAGCGGACATCGCTGCGCTTTACGAGAAGCTGACTTTTCACGGCACGCGCATTGAAACGCTCGCCGATGGCGCCGTCTCAGAGATCCACGTCGGCCTTAAGGGCACGATGTCGGCCCTGTTCTTGAAGGACTTGGCCCAGAAAACACGCCGCGGCCAGATCGGCCGGGTAAAGGCCGGCCGCATTCCAGGTGGCAAGAGCTACGGCTACGACATCGTCAAGGATGCCAGCGAAGAGCGCGGTCGGCGCACCATCAACGACGGTGAGGCCGAAATTGTTCGGCGCATCTTCGGACAATACGCTGACGGCAAGGGACCGTTGGCCATTGTCGCCGACCTCAATCGGGACGGCATAGCGGGGCCGCGCGGTGGCCGGTGGAACGCGTCGGCGCTGCTGGGCAATCCGAAGCGAGGAAATGGCATCCTCAACAATGAGCTTTACCGCGGAACGATAGTCTATAACCGTCAGCGGTTCATCAAGGATCCAGCAACGGGCAAGCGCGTCGCGCGTGAGAACCCGGCAACCGACTGGCTGCGGCAGGAAGTTCCCGAACTTCGCCTTATCGACAACGAAGCATGGAGTCGTGTGCAGGGGCGCCGCGCCCTCAAGGGTGGGCCTAAGCTCCACCATCGCCGGCGGCCACGACGGCTACTTTCCGGGCTTCTGAAATGTTCATGCTGCGGCGGCACGTACACGGTAGTGCGCGAAGAATACATGCAATGCTCGACGGTTCAGAATTCAAGAGGATGCAAGAATACCCGAACCGTGAAAACCGGCGAAGTCGAGAGCCGCGTGTTGGTCGCGCTGCGGAAGCATTTGTTGGCGCCCGACGTCGTGGCTGACGCGGTTGAGACCTATCGGCATGAGCGGCAGCAGCTTCAAACCGAGCATCGCAAGAAGCGCAATGATCTGGTCCGTGATCTCGGATCCATCGAGCGGAAGCTTAAGCATGTCATGAATATGGTCATGGACGGCAACCCAGACCGCAAGACGCTTGGCCGGCAATTGGGGGAGCTTGAGGCGGAACAGGACCGGATCAATGCTGAACTGGCGGCTGGCTCGGATGCCTCACCTGTGGCTCTGCATCCACAGGCCGCTGAACGCTACCGCGGCAAAGTCGCTCAGATCCACGAGGCGCTGACCAAAGGTGACGCCGCGTCCCGTGAGGCGATCACGATTCTTCGAGACTTGATCGACCACATCCTGGTCACGCCAACCGAACGGCCCGCTCCGGTTGAGCTTCGGGTTGTCGGCAATCTTGCGGCGTTACTTGTTGAGAACACAACGGGAACATGGGTGGCTGTATCGATGGTTGCGGGGGCATGCTACAGCTATTGCAGTACTGGGCGGGTGTGCGGATCATTGCGTAGTTATCCTATTGATTATTCAGCCGCTTTTCTGGGTCACGGCGCTGCTCTTTGTGGTGCGGTGAGATGATCAACATTTGCACGGGCACATTTAGTTTGCTCGCCATCATGTTGATAGCAGCCAGTTCTGAGAGGCTTTCGCCGGTTGACTTCTGCACGCCGACCGGCGCCGAGCCCCATCGTGACCCCCACTGCAATTCCCTCAATGTTGGATCAGCCGAGACGGTGCGTCCGGTCGAGGATGACGATTGCGACCTTGCGTGT
>JANMGQ010000252.1:0-80166 GCA_031374735.1 Hyphomicrobiaceae bacterium
TATCGCTGCCCGAGGCACTACTACCATATCCTGTGGTTGTTGTTTTAATTTTTATTTGGATAAAATTTGGTTTTTTGGTTTTTTTTTTTGGCGCCCTAACGCATTTTTGTTTTTTTGGTGCTTTACTTTTGGTCCGGCACCACTCAAAGACGCCGGCGGGACTGGCGGCTGTCCGCTGTCCATGAGTTGCAGCAACAGACGGATCAGCGTCTCGGTGTCGAGGTCGTCCTTGTGCAGCGCCTCGAAGGCACCAAGCCGCATCAGTTCCGCGCGGCGGTCGCGAAGCATGAGACCCGATACGATGATGATTGCGCCTTGAAAGCCCATTCGTCGCAGCGCCGGTAAATGCACTGTTGCCGTACCCATATGACCGAGACGGTCATCAAGGAACACCAGGTCTGGCATCGTTTCCGCCCACTGCTTGTGCAGCGTATTCAAGTTGCGTGCGACATCGAGCACGACCTCGCGGCCAAGCACCTTGCGCAGCCGGCCAGCCAGAACGTCAGCGTCGAACTGCGTATCGTCAACGATCTGTATACGCCGATATGGCAGCCTTTCGGACAGCGCTTTGCTCAGCTCGCTGCGCGTCTCGAGATATTTGGATCCGCGAGGCGGTCCGACGGCGATCTGCATGGCTTGCACCCACACACGTTGAAGATTTCTATGTCAGGCACTCTTCACCATTCGACGAAGAGTATGAGTTCCACGTTACGATCACGCTCGTCTGTTTTTGGTGTGACAGCGCCTTGAAGAATGATCGGCGTCTTGATCGGGTAAGTGCTCGCCACGAGATCGCGCATGAACGCCGCACGCAAGTTCGGCAGGTCTGTGTTGCGCACGACGCCGCGCTCAAACTGCGCGTCCATCTTTTCGGCAGCATAACGATCCGGGCCGATCGCGCGCAGAAAGCTCACCTGCCGGTATTCGCTGCCCGGTTCCATGCGCCCTTCATAGGGCTTCTGGTCAGCGCTGCCGCGCACGTAAAGATCATGCCGCACGTTGCCTTCCATGCGGGCGAGCACATCGGCGACGAACTTATTGAGCGAGCCGCGGAACTCCGAGGTGCCCGTGCGCAATGTGTACTTGCCGCCTTCGAAGAAATAGCGAATGCCGCTGTCCGCGTTCTTCATATCGATGGCGTAGTACTTGCCTTGGCGGCCGCCGATCAGTTCGCGCGCCGGATAGGGCTCGACGTCATAGTGATCGGTCTTGAGCGGCGTCGCCAAGCGATCACGCAGGCGCAGCAGATCTCGCGTCGCATCCAGGCGCGGCGCAGGCTCAGGAGTCGGCAACGGTAGGGCTGCGGGCCGCGCGCGCAGGAAATGCAGATCTTGGATGCTACCCGCAACCGTGTTGGAGCGCTCGGCGAGGCCCGCACTTGGCAATGGCGGCGCGCGCGGCGGCAGGTCGAGAATCACATCCCCATTCGCTGAGCGAAAGCGGCGTTGAAGTTCGCCAACACTCTCTTCCAGCGTGGTGACGAGCTTCTCAGACGTCGATCGAACGACCTCGAGGCGCTGAGACATATCCTGTGCTGAAACGGCATTGGCTTTGGCAAGGCGCTGTTGATCGGCCAGGGCGATGCGCACATCGGAGAGCTGCTGGCGGAGCTGCTCGGCCTCGGCGAACGCCGTCTCATCGGTCAAAGCAGGCCAGACCTTGAGGACGGCGAGACCACCAACGACAAGACCACTCACCAGGCACACAAAGGCCGTTGCCTTGTCGCTCCGCCATTTCCAGCCCGTCATGACCAGTAGCAGGAGCGCGATAGCAGCCAATGTGCTGACGATCAGGTGGGGTGTCATCGCGGATCTCATATTGCATTGCAGAGAAAGTATCTCTGCTCACAAGATGAGCGGTATCTGATCCGATGGAGTAGATTTTCAACGCTCTGGCGGTAACTGTCTTCTGCCACAACGCCCAATCATTCACGCCATCGTATGCGTCAGACTGAAATTTGATTTTTCAGGCGCCGCAAGAATGCCATGCAGTTGTCGAGTTCTGAGATGTCGATGAACTCGTTGGGTTGATGCGCCTGGTCGATATGGCCGGGTCCGCACACGACCGTGGAGCAGCCGGCGGCCTGAAAGTGGCTGGCCTCGGTACCGTATGGGACGGCGAAGGTGGCGTTCTGGCCTGCGAGTTTCATGGCCATGGAACGCGATGGACTGTCTTCGCCCGACCAGAACGGCGGAATGCCGCCCATGATCTTGGTCTCAATGCGACAGTCCGCGTGGACGGCGCGCATGGCCGGCAACAGGTTCTTTTCAGCATACGCCTGCAAGTCGTCTGCAACAGTGCGTGAATCATGGCCCGGCATGGCGCGCGTGCCCCAGGAAAACATGCACTTTGGCGGGATGATGTTGCCTGCCACACCGCCCTCGATAAAGGCCACGGTTATGGTCATATGATCTGGGTCGAAACGCGGATTGCGCGTGACGGCCTTCAGCCGCTCTTCCATGCGTTTCAATTCGCAGATCAGCTCAGCGGCAACAAAGATCGAGCCGACGCCGATGTTGGGTCGCGAGGAATGCGCGTCTTTGCCATAGACGGTGGTCTCGAAGCGATAGCCGCCCTTGTGGCTGTCGACGACCGACATCATGCTGGGTTCGCCAACGAACACGATCTCGGGCTTCGGGAGCGTCTTGCCGAACTCGGCGATCATTTCCAATACGCCCGTGCAGCCGACCTCCTCGTCATAGGAGAACACGAGATGCACGGGGCGGGACAGACGGCTGGCCTGCAACTCCGGCACCATGGCGAGCATGCACGCGAGATAGCCCTTCATGTCGGTGGTGCCACGTCCAAACAGGCGATCGCCTTTGCGCACAATCTCGAACGGGTTGGTGTCCCAGGGCTGGCCGATCACCGGCACAACATCCATGTGGCCGGACAGCGCGATGCCCGTTGCGATGCCCGTCGGGCCGGGGTCGCCGATGGTCGCAAACACACTGGCGTGAATGCCATCCTTGGCCGGCAGGTAATGCGTTTCGACGCCGTGGGCTGCGAGATAATCGCAGATCCACTGAGCACACGGGATATTGGTCTTTGCGCTGGTCGTGTCGAAAGCTACGAGGTGGCCAAGGATATCTTGCACGCTCATGCCATTGAACGAGGTGTTGCTGGAGGACGGATTTGGCCTGGAGGCGGACATGGCAGCTCTTGTGGATTGTTGATGTCGAAACGGACACCAGTTTGCACGTCGCGTCAACGCACGCGGTAGTGTGTTCACGTAAGCTGTGCCATCTGCCGCGCATCGCACACGGCTTGCGCCCACGCAGCGGGGCGCTCCTGCGGCAGGTTATGCCCCGCACCTGCGAAGATGCGATGTTCGTGCCGTCCGATGAACTTCTTTGCATGGCTTGCCGTGCTGCCAACAAGCACGCCGTCGGCATCACCATCGATGGTGATCGCCGGCACAGTGATAGCGGGTTGGGCTGTTAGGCGTGTCTCGACATGGGCGACAGCAGGGTCTCCCGAAACGAGGCCATAGCGATGCCTGTAGGAGTGGATGACTACGTCGACGAAATCTGGGTTGTCGAAGGATGACGCAGTTCTCTCGAGTGTCTCAGCATCGAAGGCCCACTGCGGCGACCACATACGCCACAACAGTTCGGTCACGCCACGCCGGTTGGCAGCCAAGCCGCGTCGACCGCGCTCGGTATGAAAATAGTATTGATACCAGAACGCCGCCTCTTGTCCGGGCGACGCGGGTTCGTTTGCGCGGGCGATGTTCTGGATGTTGTATGAGTTGCCAGACACAAGCGCCGTCGCCCGCTCCGGCCAGAGTGCCGCGACGATGCAGGCTGCGCGTCCGCCCCAATCGTAGCCGGCCAAAACGGCCTTCGGAATATTGAGGGCATCGAGCACGGCCAACAGGTCGACACCCAGTGCCGCCTGTTCCCCCGATCGGGGCGTATCGGCCGACAAAAACCGCGTCGGGCCATAGCCGCGCAGGTAAGGCACGATCACGCGGGCGCCGGCTGTCACAAGCCGTGGCGTAACCTCGCCATAGGCTTGCACGTCATAGGGAAAGCCGTGACACAGAACACACGGCCAGCCGTCGCTCGGGCCGGCCTCGACGTAGGCGACTTCGAGCACTCCCGCAGTTACGGCATTTAGCGACATAGCGTGGCCCAGCTCCATAGCGCTCTGCCAGTGCACCGCCGCATTGGACGCCGCCGCATCCTATACCAGTCTAGCTAGACCGCGGACATCGGGCGGGAAGGAAGGGCAGCCTGTGGCCCGAATCTGGTGGGCGTGTGCCTTCCCCCTCCCAGTTTGCGAGAGTTCAGTTCGCCTTCGGCTGATCCGGAATGCGGCAGGCCGGCGCCGCTTTGGCCGTGCCCGCAACCGGAACCACGGCATTCAGGAACACCTGCGCCTCGGTGAAGTCTGATGTCGGCTTGGTGCAGGCAACAACTTCTTGCCCAGCCGGCACGTCGCCCTGGAATTCACAGACCGCAGGCGTGTCCGCCGGAGCGCCTGTCTTTGCCAGACCGCCGCTCACGGTGACATCGTGGTCACAGTTGTTGACCACGGAGACCGTTGCCTGACCGTCCTCGCCTTCGGTGGGACCAAGCGCCGCCAGACAGGCCGAACAATCGAGCTTTTCCAGTGGAGCCGCAGCGATCGTTTGCGCGCGTGCTGCTGCACGGTCGATGGCCGCCTGCACCTGCACTTTGCGTTCT
This sequence comes from Hyphomicrobiaceae bacterium, assembly GCA_031374735.1. Lineage (GTDB taxonomy): Bacteria > Pseudomonadota > Alphaproteobacteria > Rhizobiales > Hyphomicrobiaceae > JABFRJ01. The sequence continues at coordinate 4,692 of JANMGQ010000252.1, forward strand.
GGAGGTGCCGACTGAGCCCAGGTCGTGACGGGCACCGCAGACGGCGCTTCGTTCTCGATCATCGTCTCGACCGTGCGGTAGCGTGACGGACGATAGCGGAACACTTTGCCGTGGCACTCAAACTCGTCATCTTCGCGGGCGACCGAGAAGTCGTAGCAGACGCGCGTTCCGGGATAGTAATAGACGGTCGATCCGCCAGCGTAGCAAGACGGCGGCGGCGGGGTCCAATAGTTGTAGCCCGCGACCACCACGGCGCCCGTTACGATGGTGCCAACGAAGAAGTACGGGAAGTATTTACGCCCACCCCAGGGATACCAGGAAAAGCGCGGCGCTGGCTGATACCAAGCTGGTCCGATGAGGCGCGGCGGCGGCACGGGCGGGCGCATCGGCTTGAAGAGGAGCAGATTGACCGATGCCACCTTAGGTGGCGCCAATGGTTTGATGTTCAAGCCCTTTGCCGGCGTGTGGATCAGCGCTTGCGGCGCAACAATCTTGTTGATCGGCGTCGCCGTTTTTTGACCGGGGATGGTGCCGCCGGGCGGCGTCGAATTCGAGCCGAGCGGGAGCTTGTTCGCGTTTGGACCGGGTGGCACGGGCCCCAGCGGGCCAGCCGTATTCGGCTTCGGTGGTCCCTTCGACGGATCAACCTTTGTCAGATCACCAGCCCGTTTCACCGGATCAAGTGTCTTTTGATCAACCTTCGCGGCGTCTGTCGGCTTTTTGATGGGCTCGAGCTTTTTGGGAATGTCACCAGTTTTCTTGTTTGGCTCTGGCGTCTTGTTCGTATTGGCAGTGTTGGAGTTCGGCTTGGGCGTGGACGTGGCATCGCGAACAACGGGTTTCGATACCTGCTCCCTCGGCTTTGGGGCGTTGGATGACGATGACGACGTCGGCTTTTTGACGTCACCAGATCCCGTGTTGCGCGTGACTTTTGTCACTTCCCGGCGCTGCCCGGTGGTGGATGGCCGCGCCGTCTGAGTGGGCTTTGGCGTCACCTGCCGCACTTGCGGCTTTGGGGGCGCTTGTTGCGTGCGCGGCTGTTGCTGCTGCTGGGCCCCGGCATCGTGCGGCGCTGAAAGCAACGCAGCCATGCCGCCCACGGCGACAGTGACGATGCTAGCCCTCGACCTCAATCTGCGTAAGCGTCTCATCTGCACATCTCCTGCAAGTATAGCCCCAGTCCCTGGAAGCTAGCCGATCTTCGGTGTTGTGCACAGTGGGAGATCACGCTGCGCGATGAGCCGATCGCACCAAAACGAAAACGGCCACCCACAGCGTGAGAGGCCGCCCGAGATAAAGTGATAGGATCAGTTCGTCTTTGGAGCCGTGGTTTCCGGCTTCACGACCACGGCTGCCACGTCCTGCTTGACGGGCTCCGATTGGATCGGCGTTTGCGGGGCCTGCGCAACGGATGGGATGGGGGTTTGCGCAGTTTCGTTGGGCTTCATGCCGCCGCACGCGAGAGCGGATCCGGTGCTCAAGGCCAGGGCGAGGGTCGCGAAAGCTAGTCTGTTCAGCATCGATAGGCTCCTATGGGAGGACCGAGACTTGGGACAATACCCACCGAGACTATAGCACGAGTTGCACGAGAACCGTTACAAAAACAGCCTCAAGCGATCACCTACGCCCAGTCTCGACAGCATGGCACGCGACGGCCCGGAGGCCATGGGGAACCACGCGCGGCACATCTGACTTGCACTGCGCATCGGCCAGCGGGCAGCGCGGGTGAAAGGCGCAGCCTGTCGGCGGGTCGATGGGGTTTGGGATTTCGCCCTCGATCATCTTGCGCGCACGGCCCGACATGGCGAGATCGGGTACCGCATCGAGCAGCATGCGCGTGTAGGGATGCTGCGGCGCCTTGAACAGATCCTTGGCCGGCGCAAGTTCGACGACGCGACCGAGGTACATGACGCCGATGCGCGTCGCCATGTGCTTCACGACCGCCAGATTGTGCGAGATGAAAAGGTAGGTGAGGCCGAGGCGATCCTGCAGATCACGCATGAGATTCAAGATCTGCGCTTGCACTGAAACATCGAGTGCCGACGTTGGCTCATCACAGACGAGGAACTCCGGGTTGGACGAGAGCGCTCGGGCAATGCAGATGCGCTGGCGCTGGCCGCCTGAAAACTCGTGCGGATACTTCGTGCCATCAGCCGGATCGAGCCCGACGAGGCGCAGCAGTTCGCCGACGCGATGTTCGACCTCGGCATTGTCCTTGGCGAGGCCGAAAGCACGGATGGGGTCGGCGATGATGTGATCCACGCGCCAGCGTGGATTGAGCGAGGCGTAGGGATCTTGGAAGATCATCTGGATGCGTCGCCGCAGGGCCGTCAATTCGGCGCCCGCGTTCCACATGTCGACGCCGTCGATGGTCACGCTGCCCTTCGTCGGCTGCAGGAGACCAACGACCATCTTGGCGACGGTCGACTTGCCCGAGCCTGACTCGCCGACCAGCGCCAGCGTCTCGCGGCGGCCGATGGTGAATGACACGTCCGTCACGGCCTTGAGGAACTTCTGCTCCTCTCGCTCGATCATCCGATTGAGCCAGGGCTTTGACACGTCGAACACGCGCGAGAGGTTTTTGACCTCGACCAGCGTCTCGGCACTCGCGATCGCCATGTGCTCGGCACTCATCAGCGGCGCCCCCGCAAGCCGTGCAGCCATATGTGCAACGCGTTCCGCGCGGTCGTCGGTGATTGTGTTGGAAGCTGGCGTTTGCATGGCGGTCTCTTCAGCGCGATTTTGGTCTCAAGCACAGGAACAATACAAAGGCACGCTGGTGATCCGGACGCTCGGCGTCGAACAAGGCCATGGTTTGCTCCGAGGTCGAGATCGCCGCTTCTGCGTCTTGCTGCGTCACAGCAAGGACGGGATTATAGTCGGCGTCGATGCGCCGCTGCTGAAGATCGGCAAAGATCAAAGCATACCTTACAAACGCGACTGGAAAGCCATGTTTCGCTGTTTCCATGCAGCGCTGTTTCGCTGGTCCATGGTCCGGATATCGGTAGACCGGCAACCAGGCCCGCGTAAATGCAGTTGGTGCAGGTCGGATCAGGATCGCGCTGAAATGCATCGATCGGTGATGAAACAAGGCACAATAAGCCGCACTGACCGCACGCCGCATGTCCGCCTCGCTCGGCTTCCCGTCCAGAAGCTTTCGCGACGATGCGATGAGTTCGCCAGGATCAATCACGCAACCGCCGCCAAGCGTCATAACAGACATCCACGAAAATGGCCTCGTCGCCCTCCCAATCATCATCGACGCGAACTTTCACGTCCAGGACCACAACTGGTGCGGCTTCCCGACGGACGGCGTCCGTGATTTCAGCTTCAACAACCGGCTGCATTTTCGACATCTCGTCCTCGCGCTGACGGGCGACCTTTGGCTCTAGCTATATCTCCGTCGTCTCTCGGGTTCCAGCTATCCCGCACGCATCTCACCGTTCCATCAGCGCGAGTCGCGCGGCGAGCGCGCCGAAGGCTGCCGCAAAACTGCGCCGCATCCACGCCATGACGGTTGGACGAGACACGACGTGATCACGCATCGCTGCCGCGAACAGACCATACAGAGCGAACACGACGAACGTCACGCCCATGAACGCCGCCGAAAGAGCGAGCATCTCGATCATGGGGTTTGCGGCCGCCTTGTCGGTGAATTGCGGCAGGAAGGCCACGAAGAAGATCGACAGTTTCGGGTTCAGTAGGTTGAGCGCAATGCCATCGATCACCACGCGCCGCGCAGAACGCGGTGTGCTGTCCGCGCTGATCTTCATGGCACCCTTTTCGCGCAACACCTGCCACGCCATCCACAGCAGATAGGCGACGCCAGCATACGTGATGGCGTCAAACAGCAGCGCGCTCGTGTGCAGAACAGCTGTCAGGCCGAGGAGGGCGGCGATGAGATGTGGCACGATGCCAAGTGTGCACGCAAAGGCCGCGAACACGCTGGCGCGTGCACCGCGCCCAAGGCCCGTCGCGATCGTGTAGACTGCGCCCGTGCCTGGGGAAGCGACGACGATCAACGTCGTGATCCAGAATTCAAGCGACATGTCTGCCTCCGCGTCACGTCGCCGCCACAAACCGCCGCCTCTACACTGTCAACACGATCTTGCCGATATGCTCGCTCGTTTCCATGCGGCGGTGCGCGTCGGCGGCGTGCGCAAGGCCGAAGGTCGAATCCATCACGACCTTCACCTTGCCGGCGGCGATCAACGGCCAGACCTTTTGCTCCAGCGCTTTGGCGAACCCGGCCTTCACTTCGCGCGTGCGCGGTCTTAGCGTCGAGCCGGTCAAGGTCACGCGCTTCATCATCATGCGCGCGATGTTGAGGCGCACGTCCATGCCGCCGAGCGTGGCGATCTGGACAATGCGACCGTCTTCGGCAGCGACCATGATGTTCTTGTCGGTGTAGTCGCCGCCGACCATGTCAAGCGTGACGTTGACGCCTTTCCCGCCGGTCACGTCTTTGCAGATCGCGACGAAGTCTTCGGTCCGATAATTGATGGCCCTGTCGGCGCCGAGATCCAGGCAGGCGCGGCACTTATCGTCGGAACCGGCGGTCGCAATCACCTGGGCACCGAACGCCTTGGCGAGTTGGATCGCCGTTGTGCCGATGCCGGATGTGCCGCCGTGCACCATGAACCACTCGCCGGCCTTCAGTCCGCCGCGCTCGAACACGTTGTTCCAGACCGTGAAGAACGTTTCCGGCACGGCCGCGGCCTGTACCATCGAGAGACCCACAGGCACCGGCAGCGCGATTGTCTCTTCGGCAAGGCAATACTGCGCATAGCCACCGCCATTGACGAGTGCGACGAGAGGATCGCCGACCTTCCAGCGGGTCACGCCGTCGCCGACGGCCGCCACGTGGCCGGACACTTCGAGACCCGGGTAGGGCGAGTGTCCCGGCGGCGGCGGATACGCGCCTATGCGCTGCTGCACATCCGGGCGATTGACGCCGGCCGCGGCGACCTTGATCAGCACTTGGCCGGCCGTCGGCGTCGGCGTCGGCACAGTTGCCGGCTGCAACACCTCTGGCCCGCCCTTGCCTGCCAGCGTCACCGCTGTCATCATTTCGGGAGCTTTGCGGGCGGAGTTTGGCATGATGGAGATCCGTTGCAGGAGGAAATCACTGTGGCGGTGATGCCCGAGCCTCAAGACGAGCACAAGCTGGATCGGAGACTTCGAAGGAGTGGCCCATGGACTGGGACGAACCGAAAGCGAAGACGGCCAAAGGCTTCAGCGTCGGCGAAGATCTCGCCAAGCTGTCGGTGGTCGAGCTTGACGAGCGCATCGCGGCTCTGAAAGCCGAGATCGTGCGCATAGAGCAGACCATCGCCGCGAAAAAGAAAACTACGGCTGACGCCGCAGCTCTATTCGGGAAGGGCTAAGCACCATATGGGCGATACCGACATGTTCGCAGACATGGAGCTGATCGCGGCCTTCCATCAGCCGACTGTCGGCGTCGTGCCCATCGGCGACCGCTTCAGCATGGGCGCCAAGGCTGCGGCCTTTGCCTGCCGCCGCTTCTTTACCTTCTCGACGATCATACCCTGCCACTACGGGACGTTCGCTGGCATGCTCGCCCCGAATGCAGACGCGTTCGCAGCCGAAATGAAGGGCCACAACGTGGTTGTTCCCAAGGTCGGCGCGGCGTTAACCTTGGCCTGAAGTCAGAGCTTTCGATACGGGCGGGGCACTCGTAAACCGCGAGCGCGAGGCCATATCCAGTCTCGCAAGTTGAGTGAGTTGCCTAAAGCATGACGGACGCAAAACAAGATCCGGCTCCATCTCCGCACGATGCGGCCACCCCGTTGGCGGGCAATGGGGCCGCGGACGGTGGTGCAGGAACCCTGTGGGCATTCACGCTGACGACGTTCCTGTCGGCGCTGTTGCTGTTTTCGATCCAGCCGATGTTCGCCAAGATGGTGCTGCCAGTCCTCGGCGGCTCGCCGTCGGTGTGGGCGGTGGCGATGTTCTTTTTCCAGGCCGCCCTGCTGATCGGCTACTGCTACGCCCACGCCTTGATCACGTTCGTGCCGACCCGCATTTCGGGCTTTATCCATTTGGCGCTTTGCTTGCTGGCGTTCGTCGCGCTGCCGATCCAGGTGCCGCAATGGTTCGGCGAACCACCAGCGTCGGGTGAGCCCTATCTGTGGCAGATCGGCCTGTTCGCGGTCGCCGTCGGCCTGCCGTTTGTCGCCGTTGCGGCCAACGCACCGCTGTTTCAGGCCTGGTTTGCCGGCACCGGCCACAAACATGCAATGGACCCGTATTTTCTCTACGCCGCCAGCAATCTCGGCAGTCTCATTGCCCTGCTGGCCTATCCCTTTGTGCTCGAGCCAGCCTATGGCGTGAGTGCGCTTGCGGGCTTCTGGGCGATCGGCTTTGGCTTGCTCGTCGCGTCCATCGCCTTGCTGTTCTGGCTCGTCATGCGCACCAACGAGGCCAAGACGCCGGCCGCGCGCGTCGCAGACGCAGCGCCCGCTGATCCAGCCCTTCGTCCAACATGGCTGAAGCGTCTCGCCTGGATCGGCTTGGCGTTTGTGCCGTCCGCGCTTTTGACCGCCTTTACCACACACGTGACAACCGACGTCGCCTCTGCGCCGCTGTTGTGGGTGCTGCCGCTGGCCCTTTATCTGCTGACGTTCGTGCTCGTGTTCCGTGAGCGGATGGCAACTTTCCTGCCGCTGGCCGTCATCGTCGCGGCGCTTGGGGCCACGTCCTACTACATCGCAACCGACAAACTTGCCTTGCTCTCCAATGACACGACGACCTGGGGTCAGACGCTGCTGGCCGCGCTTGGCCGGCCCAACGCGCTGCTCACGCTGCTGATCGAACAGCTGAACGGCTCCCCCTGGATGGGATCGTTGCTCCAGGTGGGCCTGCTCTCGATTGCGGCGTTCGGTGTCGCCTATCGTTGGAGCGGCTGGGCACCACGGCAATGGCTGCTCACCATTCATGTCGTTGCCGTCGTCGCGGCCATGCTCACCCTGGCGCAGACGCGCAACGAGGGTTGGTTCGTCACCGCACCGATCGGCGTGCTGGTTTTCTTCACGTCGGCCATGGTCGCCCATCGCACACTCTACGAAGCGCGCCCTGCGCCCCGGCATCTGACCGAGTTCTATTTGTGGATGTCGCTTGGCGGCGCGCTCGGTGGTTTGGCTGCAGCCCTGCTCGCCCCGCGGCTTTTCTCCGAGGTGTGGGAGTATCCGATCCTGCTCGCGCTCTCGATGGCCTGCCGGCCGGGTGCCCTGAAGCTTGAGGGGCTCGCGCCCTTTGACACCAAGCGCCTGCTTGAGAGCGGGCTTGTGCTTTGGATCCTGTTCGCCGCTGCCGTGCTCATTTATCTGTGGGGGCCATACCTCGTCGATCAGTACCCGAACCCCGGGTCACGTCTCGCCAACACCGCATCAATCCCGTCCAAGGCTGCGCTGTGGTTCACCTGGCCGTTGACGCAGCTCGGCCGCGCCCTGGACTGGCTGTTCGCGCTCGGCGCCCCGGGCCTGGTTATCGGCCTGCTCGGCCTGCTGCTGCTCGCGATCCCGCGCTATCCCGTAGGCCAGATGCTGCTTGCTGCCGGTATGGTCGCCGTGATGCTGACGCAGGAAACCAGCGTCAACCGCGGTAATGCGCAGCGCAGCTATTTCGGTATCTACCGCGTGCAACTGCAGACCTCGACGGACGGGCAATGGAACACGCTCGTGCACGGCACCACGCTGCACGGCGCCCAGCGCGTGCGCGACGAAAAGGGCGAGAGCATCGCCGACATCACGCCGTCCACGTACTATCACCCTGAAAGCCCGATGGGCAAAACGGTCGACGTGACGCGCGAACGCGCCACGGCCGCCGGCCGCAAGATCCGCGTCGGCGTCATCGGCCTCGGCTCCGGCTCGCTCGCCTGCCATGCCAAAGACGATGAAAAGTGGACGTTCTTCGAGATCGATCCCGTCATGATCGACCTCGCCACCAAGTCCGACATGTTCACCTACATGGAGAACTGCCAGCCCAACGCCGACATCGTCATCGGTGACGCTCGGCTCACTTTGAACAAGCAGCCAACCGCCACCTTCGACCTGATCATCGTCGATGCCTTCTCGTCAGACGCCGTGCCGGTGCACTTGATGACCGCTGAAGCGCTCAAGATGTACGTCGCCAAGCTGAAGCCGGACGGCGTGGCCTTGCTGCACATCTCCAACCGTTATCTGGACCTCGATGGGGTTTTGTCCGCCACCGCGCCGTCCGTCCCGGGCCTGCTGGGCTTGATCATTTCTGACGATACCGCCGACACCACGAGCTACGCACAGTCGACATCGACGGTCGCCCTGTTCTCACGAGATAAAGACACGCTCGACGCCTATCGCGTCACCGGATCGCCCACGGAACTCGATCCCGGCACGCTGCGCGCCTGGACCGATGACTATTCCGATATCCTCGGGCCCTTCGTGTCCAAGTCAAGAAAGCGGTTCTGAAGGGGCGTGCGATGGCCGCGTTTGGCCCAACGCGTGCGACTGCAGTCTTGCCTTGGCACTCACCCCCGCAGCGACGCGATGGCGGCTGTCACGCCACCCGCTTTGTGAGGGATCGTGCTCTCGGCCAGTGCCATTTCGACAGTCGCCAGGGCGCCGAGCAGCATGGGCTCGTTGAGGTCGCCGAGATGGCCGATGCGGAACACGCGGCCGGCGAGCGGGCCAAGGCCGCCACCGAGCCCAAGATTATAGCGCGACAGCGCCAGCTGGCGCAGGGCGTTGGCATCATGTCCATCCGGCACCAGGATCGCCGACACGCTGTCGGCCGCACGCGAGGCGTCCTGGCATAACAGCTCAAGCGCTGAAATCTCGCCCTCGATACCATTGGCCGAAATCGTGACGTTGTTCTTCTTGCCGCCACCCCAATGCGAAATCGCCGCACGCGTCGCGTCGGCAAAGCGGCGATGCCGGCGGAACACGTTTTCGAGACCCTCTTCCTCGATCAGCCGGATCGATTCCTGCAGCCCATAAACCAGATGCACCGGCGTCGTACCGGGCATGCGATGCGGCGTCATCTTCATCATATCCGCCCATTTCCAATAGCTGCGGCGGCTGGTGACATTGGTCTGTGAACGGGCCATGGCTTTTTCGCTGATCCCCGTCAGCGCCATGCCAGTGACCATCATGAGGCCCTTCTGGCTGCCGCCGACGACGATATCGACTCCCCACTCGTCCATGCGAAAATCGAAAGACCCAAGCGACGAAATGGTGTCGGCCAGCAGCAGGCCCGGGTGCTTGGCCTTGTCGATCGTCTTGCGGATGTCTCCGATGGGGTGGGCAAGGCCAGTCGCCGTCTCAGAGTGGACGACCAGGATGCCCTTTATCTCGTGCCCCTTGTCGGCTTTCAGGCGCTTCTCAAGCGCCACGAGGTCGACACCGGTGCGCCAATCGGCACGCAATGTCTCGGTGATGAGGCCGAGATCATGCGCCATATCGCGCCAGTTGGCCGAGAAGTGACCGCTTTCGAGCACCAGCACTTTTTCGCCGGGCGCAAAGCAATTCACCAGGCCCGCTTCCCACGCGCCGTGACCGTTGGCTGCATAAAGCAGCACATGCTGCTTGGTCTTGAGCACCTTGCGGATGCCGTCGATCACCTGCGTCTGGACGGCCAGAAAGCCGGGATCAAAAAAATCAATGGTGGCCCGGTGCATGGCACCGAGAACACTATCGGGGATGTTCGTTGGCCCCGGAGCGAAGAAAAACAGGCGGCCGCGTGGGCGTGTCATGGGCAAGATCTCTTTCGGTGTGCCCCACTATGGGGCACACGCCGGGCGCATCTGTCCAGAGACTGCGACGCCAGACGAGGCGCAGCCGCCCGTCACCGGTGCACCTCGTATCCTCTATGCCACAGCGCGCTCAGCCACGACGCGTCCGCACAATGCGCGGCAAGTCGTCCTCGCTGGCAGCCGCTGCTGCTGCAGAGGCATTCCGCTCGGCAACATACTGACGGCCTTCTTCGAGTGACCACCACCGCGTGCCCGATTCACGTGGAGCCTCCCTGGGCGCATCTCGCCCTGCGTCGCGCGGAGCCGGTGCTGGCTGGGCAGCGGGTGCCGCGATCTGGCGCTGTGCCGGTTGCGGCGGGACAGACGGAGGCGTCTCGGCCGGTCGACGTACGACCGCTGTCGGCTGCACCCGCTGCTCCGTCAAATCGGGCATGGGCGAACCTGTAAACCAGGCATCGATGAGGTCGAGTTCGCTGGCCGACAGAGTGAGCCCCTGATCGCGGCAACGGCTGACGACGAAATTCCGGAAGCGGCCGGCAAACAGATTGGCCGTGGCCCCGTTCTCGAACCAGGGGTCTGATTCACTCACGACATCGAGCACGAAGCGCACATCTTCGCGACGGACATTGGCGCCGCGCACGCCGACACGCTCCACAATGGCGGTCAAAGTTTGAGCGCCCGCAAGGCCATTGTCGTTGATCTCGGCCGCTGCAGCCTCGAACACCGCGCGATACTCCTGCGGGCCAAGTGGCGGCGCCTGACATGCTTCGTGCACGCGGGCGATGACGGCCTGCACCGCGGTTGCCTGATCCATCCGCTGCGGCTGCTGGGCAATCGGTGTCTTCTGTGCGGCGGCACGATGCAGCACAGGCTCGCTTGAGGCGGGGCGCGTCGAGAGGGCGGCGGGCGACATCGCAGACGGGCGAGCTGAGGGCGCGGGCGGTGCGACGCTCTGCTGGGCGGGGCCTGGCTGCGCCGCCTGTTGGACCATGGACTGCTGAACAGGCGCCTGGGCCAGTGCGGTAGCTATTTGAGGCTGACGTGCAAGCCGCGGCGGCGGCGCCATGCGCTGCTCGACCGGTACTGTTGCCACGGGCTCCAGCCTGGTCGGAGCGACGTCAGCCATCTGCGGCGCCGGCGCCGCAGGTTCCGTTGGCTGCGCGGTTTGCCCGTGGCGCTGTGGGTCGAAGGCATAGAACGGCGGGTGTTCAGTCAGGCGGAGGTCGGTCGGCAGACCAATGCGCATCAGCTCACGGAATGATCCCGTGCCGGCCCACGCGGTACCAACAGTGCGCTCATGGCCGATAGCCCGAATGGCGCGATCGGCAAGTGCTTCCAACGGCACCGGGCCAGAGGCGGCCCGAACGCCCGCAACCACTTCGCCCATGATCATCTGACGCAGATCTTCGATGCGCAGCTGCGCGGCGTGCGGGGCAGCCGATTGGGCTGGCGCAACCACGGCCGCAGGCACGGGCGGCCGCTGCTCGATTTGCGGCTGACCTTCCAGCAACAATGAGATCAGATCGGTCTCGCGCACCTCACCATCGCAGATCGCCATGTAGGCGGCGGCCATGTGGTCGTTGGTGTAGATCACCGTTCGGCGCGCATGCTGGCGCAAACGATGCAAAACTGGAGTAAAATCGGCGTCAGCCGACAGGATGATGAACTCATCGAAGTATGTCGGATGGGTCAAGTAATCCCGCAGATCCATGACCATCCGAATGTCGGCCGCGTTCTTCTGCTGGTTGGTCAGAGGCGGACAGTCGATCACCTCGCAACCCGCACGCAGAAAGTTGTGCCGCACAAAGGAGAACGAATTCATATCGGTCGTGTTGTCGTGCGGATTGCGGCGGGGCGCAGGATTGCCATAGCAGCGGATCGACACGATCCGACGCGGACTGTTGTCCATGACCGGCCGGTTGGCGCTGACCAGGCGACCTTCCTCGATGGCACGCAGCCAAAGGCCCGCGTCCTTCGAAAAGCGCTTGGCTGCGTCTTCGTTTTTACGTCGCAGCGACAAGTAGATGTTATCGTAGTCGATGAAAATGGCGCTCAGAACGGGCGCAGAGACTTCGCGGTTCATGTGCCTACGACCCTGTACGGGTGGCGTCGACGCAAATTACAGTCGCCACAGATGAGACATTACTCAGCCACACTTAGGGCTTGGTCAATTTGCGCCGCAAGGTGAGCCGCAAGAATGTCTGTGGTTAAGTTGGCCTGAGCGTCGGATTACACCCCAGTCGCGACATCCGGGACACGAAACCAGGCACGCCGCATCGACACACGCCGCATCGGGCTCTTAGCCCGGCGTCAGGCCACGTGCCTTGAGTATGGTCGTCGCGGCGGGCGTGCTCAGATAGGTCAGGAAAACCCCTATCCGACGACTCCCATATAGTGACATTGGTCGAAAAAGGCTCTGATCTTTCACAGTCCGAGGATGCGCTTGGCATTGCCGCCGCAGATCGCAGCGGTCGTCGCGGCATCGAAGCCCGCACCGACGACATGTCCGACCGGGTCGTAGTCGGCCATGTCAAACGGGTAGTCCGTGCCGAGCACAATGTTGTTCATGCCGTACAGGCGCACGAGTTCCTGCAATTGGTGCGGCGTGAACACGATCGTGTCGAAGATTACGCGCTTCAAATACGACGTCGGCGGATGCGGCAAGTGTCCATGGCTGTCCGAGCGCGCGCCCCAGGCATGATCGATGCGGCCCGAATACGATGCCAAGTAGCCACCGCCATGCACGGCCAGGATCTTCAATTTCGGATGCCGTTCGAGCACGCCGTCGAAGATCAGATAGTGGAGCGCGATGGTCGTCTCCAAGGGATTGCCGATGACGTTGTTGAACGAGAAGCGCTTCAACCGCTCGCCACTCGTGAAGCCGAGGGGATGTAGCACAACCAGAGCGCCCAGCTCTTCAGCCCGCTTCCAGAATGGCGCGAACATCGGGTCTGATAGCTCTTTGCCCGCGACGTTGGTGAGGATCTGCACGCCCTTGAGACCGAGCGGGCCCATGCAGCGCTCGAGTTCCTTCACGGCCTCGATCGCGTCCGTCATCGGCACGCTGCCCAGCGCCACAAAGCGGTCGGGACGCTGCGCCACGAACGCGGCCATGCCATCATTCAGCACACGCGTTGCTTTGACGGCGATTTCGAGCGGTACGGTGTAATAGCTCTGCGGCGGCGGCGGCATGACGACCTGGATGTCGATGCCCATGGCGTCGAGATCGGCGATGCGGTTCGCAAGCGGTGCGCGCGCGACGATATCCGCTTCCTGCTTGAGGTTCAGGGCGCGGGTTTCGGCATCGGCGAATTGGAACAGCGGGATCGTCGCTGGGTCGAGGTAGGGCTTGGCAATATCAGCCGCCGCCGCCACGCCGACATGGGCGTGAATATCGATGGTGATGCTCTTGGGGCGAACCTCGCGGCCGGGCTTGCCATGCGCGCGCGCGGCCGTCGGCTCATACTTGTTCCACTGCGTCATGCGATGTGTCCGTTCGATCTTGTGCGACGTTCAACTGTTGGCAAATCAGGCTGCGACTTTGAGGCGAACGCCATCCGGCACCGGCAGCGGCGCGTTCGCGCTGTCGAGGAACTCGACGGTGGTGAACAGCAGGTCAGTCGACCCGACGTTCTCGACGGCATGCAGCAGGTATTCGCCCTTGCCATAGACGTGGTGTTTGGTGTCACCGGGGAAGTGCGAGGTCTCGGTGATTGATCCGTCTTCATAGTATCCGCGGGCGCGGCCATGCGTGTGGCAGGTCCAGAAGTAGTTGAGCACGTGGCGATGGAACGAGCACCGCCTGCCAGCCGGAATGAGCAGATGCCAGACGCGCACCTGGTCCGTCTCTGAGACGAGCGTCGAGCCGACGATGGGGCTCATGGCGTTGTCCGCCATTTCCGCTCGCATGCCCGGGGGCCAGTCATCGAAGGAGCCAGCGGGCGCGATGTTTTCGTAAACGGCCATCGGGCATCTCCTGAGTGTCGTCGCTTCGCAACTTGCCGACAGCTATCAGCTGCGCGGACACCTGTGAACATTATCAATCTCCGTGATGATCTCGATCAGCGCATCTGCTGCGCCAGGTCCGCGACTGAGACCGCGCCAACATCACAAATCGAGATACGTGGCCGCCAATTTTATGATTTCAGTCTGCCCATGAACTCCGCTACCTCTCGGACAGCGAAGAGTCTGTTGATGCCGGAGGCGCGTCCATGAAACTTGGTTTCTTCACCATGCCGATCCACCCCGTGGACAAGGATTGGCGCGTCGCCTTGAAGGAAGATCGGGCGGCTTTCATTCTCGCTGATGAACTCGGCTTCAGCGAAGGCTATGTTGGTGAGCACGTCACCGATCGTGCAGAAAACATCACGTCCAGCGCGATCTTCATCGCCTCGCTGGCCGACGTTACCAGGAACATTAAGCTCGGCACCGGCACTGTCAACCTGCCGAACAATCACCCCGCCCATGTGGCTGCCAACATCGCCATGTTGGACCATATGATGGACGGCCGCTTCATCTTCGGCATCTCGCCGGGTGGCCTGCTGTCGGACGCGGAAATCTTTGGCAATCTCGATGCCAACCGCAACGAGATGTTCATCGAGGCGATCAACCAGATCCTCGCGCTCTGGTCGAGCGAACCGCCCTATGATCTCGACGGCAAGTATTGGAAAATCTCAACCAAACGCACACTCGTCACCGACATCGGCCAGGGCTACATCCCAAAGCCCCTGCAGCGCCCGCATCCGCCCATCGTGGTCACAGCCGTCGCACCGCACTCGAAGGGTGTCACGGAAGCCGCAGCCCGCGGGTGGGAGCCGATTTCGGCGAACTTCCTTATGCCCGTGTGGGTCAAGAGCCATTGGCCCAAGTATGTCGAGGGCTGCCAGAAAGCTGGCCGACCTGCCGACCCGGCCAACTGGCGCGTCGCGAAAAGCATCTTTGTCGCCGACGACGCCAAGACGGCACGGGACTACGCCATGAGTGCGATGAGCCCCTATCGCCAATACTATGCCTCGCTCGCGACTAAGCTGATCAAGAATGGCCGCGCCGAATTGTTCAAGACGTCACGCGACATGCCCGACAGCGCCGTAACCATCGACTATGTGTGCGACAACCTCATCATTTACGGCACGCCTGACCAAGTGGTGGACAAGATCTTGGCGTTCCGCGAACAGGTTGGCGACTTCGGCACCTTGCTTTATCCAGGCCATGATTGGGCTGATATCACGCTTGGCCGCCGGTCCATGGTGCTGATGGCCGAAAAGGTCATGCCGGCCATCAATGCTGTCATCCGCGCGTCATCGAAAGTCGCCGCCGAGTAACTCAACAGAGGCCGTCTGCCCATGCGTATTCCAGTCAGCTGTGGGCAGATCTTTGCTCGTCTCGACGGCGACCTGCAGTCGAACGCACCCTGGCTGGTGCTGTCGAACAGCCTCGCATCCGACCACACCATGTGGGACGGGCAAATTGCGCGCCTGACGCAAAAATACCGTGAGCTGCGCTACGACACGCGCGGCCACGGCGAGAGTGACGCGCCCGCCGGCGCGTACACCTTCGACATGCTGGTCGCCGACGTCGTCGCCGTCATGGATCATGTGAAGATCGCCAAGGCCACCTACATGGGCCTGTCGCTCGGCGGCATGACAGGCATCGGCTTGGCACTCGCACACCCGGACCGGCTCGAAAAACTTGTCGTGTGTGATGCGCGCGCCGATGGACCTGAAGGTTTCGTCAAGAGCTGGGACGACCGCATTGCGGCTCTCGCCCACGGCGGCATGGCCTCGATCCTGAGCGGAACAATAGAGCGGTGGCTGGTGCCATCGTTTCGCGCGGCACATCCCGACGTCGTGAAGCGTGTCAAAGCCATGATCCTAAAGACACCCGTACAGGGCTATGTCGGCTGCGCGCAGGCACTGAAGCGACTGGATTACCTCAAAGACATGCACCGCATCACCACGCCGTCGCTGTTTGTGGTCGGCCGCGAAGACCTTGGCGCGCCCGTCGCCGCCATGCAGCAGATGACCGAGCGTGTCCCTGGTGCGCGTCTCGCGATTGTCCACAATGCGGCGCATCTGCCAAACATCGACAACGCCGCAGGCTTCGATGCAGCCGTCGCGCCATTTCTTGGCTTGAGCCCCATCAGCTGACACACATCTCCCCGCACGGGCGAGATCGGTTCGACTTTGGAGACACACGACATGCGCGTTGGAATTGCAGGCATCGGGCGCATGGGCGCGGCCATAGGGTTGCGCCTGATGGACGTTGGGCACGAGGTCACCGTGTGGAACCGCTCCGTCGACAAGACCGAGCCGTTGACCGGGGCCGGCGCGAAGCTTGCAGAATCCCCGAAAGATCTCGCCAATAGCGTCGACACGGTGATTTCAATCCTGACCAATGTCGACGCATTGACGGCCGTCTACGGCGGCGCAATGGGCCTGCTCGCAGGCGACGTGAAGGGTAAACTGTTCATCGAAATGAGCACTGTTCTGCCGTCTGACCAACGCGCACTCGCCCAAAAAGTGCAAACCACAGGCGCCGTTTACGTCGAATGCCCCGTAGGCGGCACCACGATGCCGGCGCGGCAGGGCAAACTGCTAGGGCTCGCCGGTGGCGACGCTGCAGACGTCACCCGCGCCCGCCCGCTGCTCGACCAGATGTGCCGCCGCGTTGAACACCTCGGCCCGGTTGGCTCGGGTGCCAGCATGAAGCTGGCGATCAACCTGCCGCTGCTCGTCTTCTATCAGGCGCTTGGCGAATCCCTCACACTGTGCCGTCATCTGGGTCTCGACAATGCAGCAATGATGGAGCTGTTTTCTGATACGTCCGGTGGCGCCAACGTGCTGAAGGTGCGCGGTCCGGCAATTGCTGCAGCGCTCTCCGGTGCCGAGCCCGGGACGCCCACATTCGACATCGACAGCATCCGCAAAGATCTGCAGACCATGATCGCCGAGGCTTCGACGCGCGGCGGCTCGTTGCCGGTCGCGGCGCGGACGCTCGAAGTCTATGACAGCGCGGCAAAGGAAGGCTGGGGCAAACGCGACGCAGCCTACTTGCCCTCGTACTGGCCGAAGCGACAACCGGCCTGAGGCGGCGGAAAGCGGACCCATGAAAATCGCGCTCATTCATGCCTTGAAGCACTCGGTCGCGCCGATCGAAGACGCCTTTCAGCGCCTATGGCCAGAGGCGGCGCTGATGAACCTGCTCGACGACAGTCTGTCGGTCGATCGGGCACGCGACGGGAAAATCACCGATGCCATGACGGAACGTTTCCTGACGCTTGGTCGCTATGTCGCCCGCGCCGGGGCGGACGGCATCTTGTTCACATGCTCCGCATTCGGCCCATGCATCGAGGCCGTTGCCGATGACTTGGCACGTTTGCCGATCCTGAAGCCGAATGAGGCGATGATTGAGGAGGCACTGGCCGTGGGTGGCCGCATTTCGCTGCTCGCCACGTTTCCGCCGACCCTTGTCTCGATGCAATCGGAGTTTCCGCACGGCACCGATGTCGTGTTGAAGCTGGCGGATGGCGCACTGGCGGCCCTCGACAAGGGCCGCCCCGATGACCATGACCGGATCGCAGTCGAGGCGGCAAAATCCGTGTCCGACTGCAACGTCATCGCGCTCGCCCAGTTTAGCCTGGCCCGAGCGGCGGGCCCGATTGCGAAGGCGACAGGGCTGCCCGTGCTGACGACACCGGACAGCGCCGTCCGCAAGATGAAGCGGCTGCTGAAGGTTCAGTGATCGCCGCCGTGCTATCGCTTCACGCCGGCCATCATTTCCATGACCGCGCACACCGCCGCGACATCTTCCGTGTCCCGCCCAATCGATAGCGCGGCATCGTAGAGGCCTTCGGTCACCTTGAAGAGCGGCGTCGGGCAATCATAACTTGAGGCGAACTCGCCGATGACGCTCATGTCTTTCTTCCATGTGCGCAGGCGCATCGTAGCCGGCAGATAGTTGTTTTCAGCCATCATCGGGCCGCGCAGTTCTAGAACGCGCGAATTGCCCGCGCCCGAACTCACGACCTCGACGATCTGCTTTGGGTCGAGCCCGGCCTTCATGCCAAGCACCATGGCCTCGGCGCTCGCAACGTTGTGGATGGCGACCATCAGGTTGGCAACGAACTTCATTTTGCTGCCGTTGCCGTAGGCGCCGAGATCATAGACCTTGCGGGCGAAGCCATGGAACACGGGATCGAACTGCGTGATCGCCGCTGTGTCGCCGCTGGCGAACACGACCAGATCCTTGGTCTGTGCCTGCTTGCCGGTGCCTGACAGGGGGCAATCCAAGGCGATATGGCCAGCTTCAGTCAATATGCTGCTGAACGTCGTCTTGTCGGCGAGCGAGAGTGTCGATGTCTCAGCGATCGTCCGCATCTTGGCTGGCGCCGCAGCGATCGCCGACGCGGTTTGCAAGACAGCCTTGGCACTCGGCAGGCTGACGATAATCTGCTGTGCCTTTTCACTGACCGCCGCCACACTGGCGACGACCTGCACGCCAGCGGCTTTGGCGGCTGCGATGGCCGTCGCATCGAGATCATATCCGACGACGTTGAAGCCGCCGGCACGCAGATTGCGCGCCATGGCACCACCCATGATGCCAAGTCCGATCACGCCCACTGTCTGTGTCATGCCTTGTGCCCGTCCCTAGTCTTACTGAGTCATTAAACCACAGTCGATGACTGCCGCGACTCCTATCTAGCGCGCCCGTGTCGTTCGGGCGTCATGTCTCGTGATGTCTCGTGTCCCGCACGTTAGCCCAGCGGCTGCGCCCGCTGATAGCCGCCATTGGAAAAAATAAGCGGTTCGCCGTCGCGATAGGTGGTGTGCAGAATGCGACCGACGAAGATGGCATGGTCGCCACCATCGAACATGTTTTCTTTTTTGCACTCAAAGTGCGCAATCGTGCCGGCCAATACGGGGCATCCGCCCAGGCCCTTGTGATAGGCGATGCCAACAAGCTTATCAGGCATTGGCGTGGCGAAGTGTTTGCTGAGGTCGGTCTGCTCCAATCCGAGGACGTTGATCACGAAATGCGACGCCGCGGCAAAGCCGTCGAACGAGCGCGCGCGGCGCGCCAGGCTCCACAACACCAACGGCGGATCAAGTGAGACGGTCGCAAATGAGTTCGATGTCACACCTTCGAACTTGCCACCTGGGCCACACGTTGTCACGACGGTGACGCCCGTCGCGAACCGCCCCATCGCGCGCCGCAGGTCTGCGCGATCCACGGTGCCAGCCGCCGGCGCCTGTTGCGGCGTCCTGGAACCGTTGGGGTCAAGCTGAGACATACAGTCGGTTCCTTCGCAAAGGTTGAGCTGGCGCTGACGACGTCGTGAGCTGACGGTTCGTGCCAGCGCCACTGAGCCCAGGCGAGCAACAGGGGATAACCGGCAGCGTAACTTCAGCTGAAGCATGCAGTAGACCAAATGATTAGATTGTCTTATATGAATTAGAAATTTCGATGACCAGTCAATCGGTCATCATCTCATCTACCAGGGGCGGAACCACACATGTCTGGAAGTCTGAGAGATATCCGGCTTTTTGTGGCGGCCTATGAAGAGCGCTCCTTCACAGCCGCAGCCCATCGTGAACACGCGACCCAGTCCGGCGTCTCGCAGCACATCAGAAATCTGGAGGGCAGTCTCGGCGTCAATCTGTTCACGCGCGAAAAGGGCCAGGTTGCTTCAACGCCTGCGGGCGATAGCTATTATCTGCGCTGTATCGAAGTCTTGCGCGCCCACGACAGGGCGACCGAGACAGCAAAATCATTCGCTGGCGGATTGAACGGTGTGCTCGTCGTCGGCCTGATGCCGACCATGACGCGATGCATGTTGGCGCCGGTCTTGGCGGCTTATGCAGCCGAGCATCCAAACCTGGTGATCCGTATCGTCGAGGGCTATAGCGCGCCGCTGACGCAACAGGTGCGGGCGGGCGAACTCGATTTCGCTATTGTGCCGACGTTTCCGGGATTGTCGGGTCTCAAAGCCGAGCTGTTTTTGCGCACGCCGGAAGTCCTTGTCTCAGGGACAATCGGCAAATCCATGCACGGGCGCCCGGTGCGGCTGGCCGATCAAGGACCGTTGAAGCTGGTCTTGCCGAGCAAGGCCAACACGCGCCGTCAGCTGATCGAGACCTATTGCAGCGCGATCGGCGCCGATATCATACGTCTTGTTGAGATGGATGCTATGCTCGGCACCCTGGATCTGGTTTCCCGGTCTGATTGGCGCACGATCCTGCCGGGGATCATGATGGCGATCGACGATCCAGCGGGCCGGTTGTCGACGAGCCTCATCGTCGATCCACAGCTCGACCTCGACCTTGTGCTGATCGAACCGGCAAGACGAACAATGTCGCAGTCTGCGAAAGTATTTCTGGCCATGTTGAAGGCCGAGGCGCAGCGCCTCAACGCGCGCTGGACTGCACCGGGCACGGCAGGCAAAGCGAAGAGCCGCGCCAAAGTGCCGGCGTCCTGACGGCGCGACGGCCGCCGTTTTGGTGGCGTGGCACCCAGTGGCTTCTCGCATACACCGATCGCCCAGGTGAAGTACTTTCATTGTGCCCTGACTATTTGGGCTGCCGGCCCTTGTCTGGACGGCCAGATACGGACTAGTTGATCCCGCAAGGTCGAGCCCGTTGAGAACGCTCAGCCAGCAATCGGAGGAAGACATGACGACAACCGAAAATGCATCCCGTCGAAAATTCCTGCGCGGCTCAGCCGTTGCAGCCGCGGCCGCCGTTGCTGCGCCCAACGTCGTCAAGGCGCAGGGCGCCATCACGATGCGCTGGCAGTCCACTTGGCCGGCCAAGGACATCTTCCACGAATACGCCAACGACTTCGCCAAGAAGGTCAATGACATGACCGGCGGCGACCTCAAGATTGAAGTGCTGCCGGCAGGCGCTGTGGTGCCGGCGTTCCAGCTGCTCGACGCCGTCTCCAAGGGCACGCTCGATGGCGGCCATGGCGTGCTCGTCTATCACTACGGCAAACAGAACGCGCTGGCACTCTGGGGCTCAGGTCCGGGCTATGCGATGGACGCCAACATGCTGCTGTCCTGGCACAAGTACGGCGGCGGCAAGGAACTGTTGGCAAAACTGTATGCTTCGATCGGCGCCAACGTCGTGTCGTTCCCCTATGGCCCGATGCCGACACAGCCGCTCGGCTGGTTCAAGAAGCCGATGGCCAAGCTCGAGGATATGAACGGCATCAAATATCGCACCGTCGGCATCTCGATCGACGTGTTCACAGCCATGGGTATGGCCGTAAACGCACTGCCGGGCGGTGAAATCGTCTCGGCCATGGACCGCGGCCTGCTCGATGCTGCCGAGTTCAACAACGCCACGTCCGACCGCCTGCTGGGCTTCGCCGACGTGTCCAAGGTCTGCATGCTGCAGAGCTATCACCAGAACGCCGAGCAGTTCGAGATCACGTTCAACAAAGACAAGTTTGACTCGTTGCCAGCGAAGATGAAGGCGATCATCGAGAACGCCACGGAAGCAGCTTCGTCCGATATGAGCTGGAAGGCGGTGGATCGTTACTCCACCGACTACATCGAACTGCAGACCAAGGACAAAGTCCGCTTCTTCAAGACCCCGGACGCGATCCTCAAGAAGCAGCTCGAAGTCTACGATCAGGTGGTCGACAAGAAGAGCGTCGATAACCCGCTGTTCAAGGAAATCGTCGCCAGCCAGGTCGCCTTCGCCAAGCGCGTCACGCAGTGGGAACAGGACACCGTCGTCGGCCGCAAGATGGCCTACGATCACTACTTCGGTCCGAACGGCGTGAAGAAGGGCTGATCACAACATGGTCTCGTGCGACGCGGTCGGGGGCAACTTCGGCCGCGCCGTTCGTTTTGAGCGGTTGCCCCTCGAGCCGGGTCGAAAAGCGCGACTATGTGTACGCTGTAGACCACCGTTAGACCAAAGCACTGTGGCCATCGGGTAGCGGCTTGCCCGGCCTCTGCACCATCATGTCAGCAGCCGCAAATGCGCTCGGTATAAGGGCCCCAGTCTTGGGGAAACAATGCATGTCAGCTGAAACGACACGCGGTGACGGGAGCGCTGTGCGCCTCATCCACGCCATCGATCGGATCAACACGTTCGTTGGCAAAGGCGCCGCGTGGCTCATCATCGGGTTGATGCTGCTGGTCTGCGGCGAGGTGTTCAAGCGCTATGCGCTCAACAAACCGACGGCGTGGATCTTCGATGCCTCCAACATGTTCTACGGCACCTTGTTCATGCTGTGCGGCGCTTATGCCTTGGCTCAGAATGCGCATGTGCGGGGCGATTTCCTGTACTCGTCGATGAAGCCACGCACGCAAGCGAGCCTCGATCTTGTTCTCTACGTCCTGTTTTTCTTCCCAGGCATCGCAGCGCTTTGCTACGCAGGCTATGATTTCGCCGCCATCAGCTGGCGAATCAACGAACACTCAAACACCACCTCCGACGGCCCGCCCGTCTATCATTTCAAGGCGATCATTCCGATCGCCGGCGCGTTTGTCATGCTGCAGGGCGTCGCCGAGGTTATCCGCTGTGTGCTGTGTCTCAAGACCGGCGAATGGCCGGCGCGCCTGAAAGACGTCGCTGAAGCCGACGTCATCGAGCAGCAGCTCTCGGCGAGCGAACACGTCGATGGTGCCACGCGCGACGCGGCCATCGCCAATGCCGCAAAAATCGATGAAGCCGCACGTCAACGCGGCCGGGGGGAATAACGACCATGGCCAGCCAATATCTCGGCATGCTCATGCTGTGCCTGATCGTCGTTGCGATCATGCTCGGCTTTCCCACGGCCTTCACGCTGATGGGCCTTGGCATCATGTTCGGCTTCATGGCCTACTTTAAAAGTGGCCAGGCGTTTTCCGACAACCTCGTCTTCGACCTGATGGTGCAACGCACCTACGGAGCCATGACCAATGACGTGCTGATCTCGATCCCGCTGTTCGTCCTCATGGGCTACGTGATGGAGCGCGGGGCACTCGTCGACAAGATGTTCTACTCGATCCAGCTGGCGTTCCGCAAAGTGCCGGCCTCGCTCGCGGTCGCGACTCTGATCGTATGCACGTTCTGGGGTATTGCCTCAGGCCTCGTCGGGGCCGTCGTCGTGCTGATGGGCGTGATCGCCTTCAATCCGATGCTCAAGGCCGGATACGACGTCCGCCTCGCCGCGGGCGTGATCACGGCTGGCGGCACACTCGGCATTCTGATCCCGCCGTCGGTCATGATCATCGTCTACGCCGCCGTGGCCGGACAGTCAGTCGTCAAACTCTACGCGGCCGCGATGTTCCCAGGCTTCTTCCTGGCCTTCCTGTATCTGATCTACATCATCGGCTGGGCACTGATCAATCCGAAGATCGCGCCCCGCCTGCCGCCGGAGCAGCAGAAGGTACCAGTGCCAGATTGGATGCTGGCCTTCCAGGCGGCCTATGGCAACAACATGTTCGTCGGGTTGCTAAAGTCGATGTTCGCGCCCGGCAAGGCGCGCGCCATTGATATCAATGGCAAGCCGATCGGCTACGCCACGATCGTCAGCAACTTCCTCTATTCGCTGGTGCCGCTGTCATTCGTGGTCGGCTCATTCCTGCTGACGTGGTGGTATGTCATCATCCACCAGCAGGCCGTCGACAAGGTCGACGACGGCGGTCTGCAGCCGCTCGGCGCGGCGCCTGTCGAAGCCGCCGTTCCGGTGGGGCCGCCGGAAGGTTTCATCATGTGGTTCTTCATCGTTGCAGCCATCATGGCGACGATCATGATGGTCTACTACAGGCGCATGAACGCTGATAAACTTGAGGTCGTGAAGCTGCTGACCACGTCGATCATGCCGCTTGGTTTGCTGACGCTCGTCGTTCTTGTGGTCATCCTGTTCGGCATCACGACGGCGACCGAAAGTGCCGCTGTCGGCGCGGCCGGCGCATTCCTGCTGGCGCTGTCCTCGGGCTCACTCAACTGGCAGCGCACCAAGGAAGCAGTGTTTCTCACTGCGAAAACCACATCGATGGTGTGCTGGCTGTTTGTCGGCTCGGCGATCTTCTCCGGCGTGTTCGCGCTGCTCGGCGGTCAAGCCCTGATCGAGCAGTGGGTGCTGTCGATGAACCTGACGCCGCTACAGTTCATGATCCTGTCGCAGGCAATCATCTTCGTGCTCGGCTGGCCGCTGGAGTGGACCGAGATCATCGTGATCTTCGTGCCGATCTTCCTGCCCCTGCTGAAGCACTTTGGCATCGACCCTATCCTGTGGGGCACGCTGGTGTTCGTAAACCTGCAGGCGGCTTTCCTGTCGCCGCCGGTCGCCATGAGCGCGTTCTATCTGAAGGGGGTTGCGCCAAAGCACGTGACCATCAATCAGATCTTCGCTGGTATGATGCCCTACATGCTCATCGTCATCCTATGTATGGTGCTGATGTACCTCTGGCCGGGCCTCACACTGTGGCTGCCGACGTTCCTCTATGGCAAAGGCTGAGGAGCACAAATGGACGTGGAAGCCCTGCAGCGCCTGACAGCGACGGTTGCGGCCAAGCTTATCGCGTCCGGAGACATCTCTTCGCGAGACCTAGTGTCGGCATGTCTTGCACGCATTATCGTGCGGGACGGTGACGTGAGGGCGTGGGCGCACGTCGACCCGGAACGCGCGCTCGCAGATGCATGTGCCGCTGACGACTGGCGGCGCTCCGGCCGCATGCTCGGCCCGCTGCACGGCGTGCCCGTGGGTGTCAAAGACATCATCGACACCAGCGATTATCGCACTGAATACGGGTCTTCGGCTTTCCAGGGCCGGCAACCGGAAAAGGATGCGGCCTGTGTCGCGGCACTGCGATCCTCCGGCGCCGTAATCCTTGGCAAGACGGTCACGACCGAGTTCGCCACCGCAACACCGAGCGTCACGCGCAATCCATGCCATCTCGAACATTCGCCCGGAGGGTCTTCCGCCGGATCGGCCGCGGCGGTGGCAGATTTCATGGTTCCGATCGCGCTTGGCACGCAAACCGCAGGCTCCGTCATCAGGCCAGCATCGTTCTGCGGCACCTATGGTTTCAAGCCGAGCTATGGCCTCATTCCGCGCACCGGCGTGCTGCCGTATGCTCCCTCGCTCGACACGATCGGCGTGCTGGCGCGGTCGATCGACGATTTGGCACTGGTTTGCGATGTTGTTCAGGGCTTCGATTCGAATGATCCGGCAAGCAACGGGAAGCGCCGTGCGCCGCTGAGCCCGACGGCTGCCATGCAGTGGCCGCTCGCGCCACGCTTTGCGTTCGTCAAGGGACCGCAGTGGAAGGGGGCCGATTCGATCATGCGCGACGCGTTCGCTGAGCTTGCAGAGACGCTTGGGGCAGATGTCGTTGACGTGGATATAGACCTGATCGTCGAGACGGGGCTCGCGGCGGCGCAGGTCGTTCAGGCCTACGAGCGCACTCAGAGTTTCGACCCGTTCCTGCAGCGCTTCGCCGGACAGATCTCGACTCGGCTTGCATCCGACATCGAACTTGGCCGATGTGTGACCGAAAGCGATTATCGGCGCGCCTGCGACGCGACCGGCAGCATGCGCGCGGCGCTTGATCCACTGTTCGCCGACCATGGGACAATCATGACAGCGGCAGCCCCCGGGCTCGCTCCCAGGCTCGCGCCCAGGGATCTCGGTACGACAGGCGATCCGATCTTCAATGCGCTGTGGACCTACCTTGGCTTGCCCGCCGTCACGGTGCCGTTGTTGGAGTGCGATGGACTTCCGCTCGGCGTGCAACTCGTTGGGGCACTTTATGACGACGCCCGCTTGCTGCGGACCGCGCGGCTGCTGACAGAGCGTATCGCCATCGGATCTGTGGCGTAAGGATCAAGCGTTGTCGCGCTTCAACCAGCGAGCCAACCGCCATCGACAACCATCGCCGTTCCGGTCGTGAAGGCCGAGGCATCGCTGGCGAGGTGCAGCGCGGCTTCCGCCAGTTCCTCCGCGCGGCCAAAGCGGCCAAGCGGATGGCGGACGCGAGAGGCCTCGCGAGCGGCGGCCGGATCGGGGCGGCGATGGAAACTGCGGTTCAGCATCGGGGTGTCGATGGCGCCCGGCACCAGGGCGTTGATGCGCACGCCGTCAGTTGCGAAATCAAGCGCCATCGTCGATCAATGCGATGACCACCATCGTGCCGAAGTTGGTCTCAGGGCTCACGCGGGGCCTGTTCGAAGCCGACATCGAGCGTCACTGGGCGGCGCTGCAGGCCTACGATGTGCCGCAGGCTGTGCTGCGGCGGTAGGGTCTTGATGATCGTCGACGATCCGCGACCCATTGCGGCCAGAGATCATAAGCGCTGCGCTTCCAAGCCATGGCGTTGATGGCGCGCGCATGCTCTGATCTGCGTCACCGAAGCAGCTGCCCGTCGCGGAGCCTCATGATGTCCCCTCAGATCTTTGAGCTGTCGCCGCTCACGCTGCAATGCGGACTGACCCTGCCGAAAGCGCATCTGGCCTTTCAAACCTACGGCACGCTGGCGCCGGACAAGTCCAACATCGTTCTTTATCCCACGTCGTACGGCGCGCACCACTCGGACATCGACTGGCTGATCGGCTCGGACCGCATCCTCGACCCCACGCGATATTTCATCGTCATTCCGAACCAGCTCGGCAATGGCCTGTCGACATCGCCAAGCAACAGCGCGGAGCCTTACGGTCTTGGCCGCAATGCGCGCTTTACGCATTGGGACAACGTGCATGCCCAGGAGCGGCTGTTACGGGAGAAGTTCTCAATTACGCATCTGCCGCTGATCTACGGCTGGTCGATGGGCGGACAACAGGCCTTGCATTGGGGCGCTGTTTTTCCCGATCGGGTCGAACGCATTGTGGCCGTCTGCACGTCGGCGCGCACCAGCCCCCACAACAAAGTTTTCATTGAGGGCATCCGTGCCGTCCTGACGGCCGACGCCAACTACCGCAACGGCCGCTTCACCGAACGGCCTGTCGCAGCGCTCCGTGCATTCGCACGCTGCTATGCGGGATGGGCCCTGTCGCAAACCTTCTATCGCGAGGAACTGTGGCGCGGCATGGGCTACACGAGCCTTGAAGACTATCTGATCCGAGATTGGGAGGGCAATTTCCTGCGCCGCGCAGGCGAAGATCTGATCTCGATGCTCGACACCTGGACCGCTTCCGATATCTCCGATAATCCCATTTACCACGGCGATATCAGCAAGGCCCTCGGCGCCATTCGCGCTCGTGCCCTGATCATGCCCTCGACGACGGACCTCTATTTCACCGTCGAGGACAGCGCCATCGAGACGCGACAGATGCCGAACGCCGAGCTGCAGCCGATCCAATCCATCTGGGGGCATCGTGCCGGCAATCCGCGCTTTTCCCCTGCGGACGAGGCCATTCTTCGCAAGGCCGTGATCGACATTATGGAACGGTAGGTTGAATGAGCACACCTGCGTCGGCGGCGGCTTCACGACCACTGCGGCCGACGTACAATCTGCGACCGCGATGATGACGCGCGAACGGCCATCTCGATGCCGAAGGCGCCGTGCTCGCAATCGACGATGGTGAAGTCGAGCCCGGCGGGGCCAAGCATGTCGATGCACTCCTCCGATGCGATCTGAGACCATGTTCCGAGTGCCGATTTGCCGGAGCGCACAATGGCACCGACAAAATTCTATTTGCCGATGCGGTCCACCGGTACGCGCAGGCGTTGCGATAAATGTCGCGCCGGTGAATTAGGGCAAAACTCGCTGATTGCTCGACCAACATATCGCGGCTTACTATCGATCTGCTGGCGTGGCGTTACCGCCCGTGCCGTTTCTCGACGTCGTTACGTAGTGCCTCGGCATCGACGTCCCCCTCGCAGAATTATCATCTGCCGTTCAAATGCACGCCGTGGGGTTACAGCTGCTTTCGCGGTGGCGCTCGACGGGTGTGGCCGCGTCGACCGACACTGCTCCTCGCTCGCATAGTCGCGCAAGAACGCCACGAGGCTGAGCCCCTTCTGGAACTGCATCGGCTTGCACGCTACGTCTGCCTCCATCGATCCGACAATCATCAAGGAACATGCGACACGGTCAGCGTGTCGAAAACACGTTCGAACGTCGCTCGGAGCGCCACATCTGCATCGGCCATCGTAACGGGCAAGCCGAGATCGACCAGCGAGGTGACGCCGTGCTCGCGAATGCCGCACGGAACAATGCCCGTGAAATGCTCAAGGTCTGGTTCAACGTTGAGACTGACACCATGGAACGAGACGCCGCGCCGTACGCGGATGCCGATGGCGGCGATCTTGTCCTCGCGGCCCGGCGCGAGGGTTGGCCGAGCAACCCAGACACCAACGCGGCCTGCGCGGGTCTCGCCCTTGACGTTGAAGGTGTCGAGCGTGGCGATCATCCAGGCCTCGAGCTTGCCGACGAACTGGCGCACGTCACCGCCACGGCGTCGCACATCGAGCATGACATAGACAACGCGCTGGCCTGGGCCATGATAGGTGTACTGCCCGCCACGGCCAGCCTCGAACACGGGAAAGCGCGCCGGCGTCAACAGATCCTGTGGTTTCGCACTGGTACCTGATGTGTAGAGCGGCGAATGCTCCAACAGCCAGACCAGCTCGCTCGCAGTTCCCTCGGCGATAGAAGCGACACGCGCCTCCATGGCAGCCACCGCATCAGGGTAGGCGACGGGGGTATCGCTGATCTGCCAGGCGATGGCGCTAGGAACGTGTGTTGTTTGAGACGGAGTCATACCTGCGACGTAGTTCAATCCGCTGCGGCTGCAAAGGCTTTCAGTGATACCACATCAACGTCGCCGAAAAGGAAACATCAGCTGCCCGATCAGCCCCTCGGGAACGGGCGTCTCGGTCCCAAAGCGCGCAGGCACGCGGTCGCGCGGCATGTAGTATGTGCCAAACAGAATGTCCCAGACCGGAAACATCCCGGCAAAGTTCTTGTCCCGCGCGTCGGCTTCGTCAGTGTGGTGCCAGCGATGAAACCGCGGCGAGGCTATGACGCTGCGCAGCGGCCCCCAATCCCAATCGACATTGGCGTGCACGACGATCGACAGCAGCGTGATGACCGGCAACAGCGCCGCGACGGCAACAGGCTTCAGCCCGAGTGCCAGGACCGGGATGGTCGTCAGCACGCGCATCAGAACGTCGTTGATAGGATGCAGACGCACAGACGACAACCAGTCAAGATCCTTCGAGGAGTGGTGAATGGCGTGGAACGACCATAGTCGACCGGTGTGAAACATCCGATGACCCCAGTAACCGAAGACATCAGCGATCAACAAGATGAGCAAAGCCTGCACCGGAAGTGGAAGCTGCGAGAGCGGCCCGAAACCATTCTGGAGCACATCACCGTCGACCCTGCCGTAGAGCAGGTAGGCGATCGGAATTGCCACCAGCAGAATCGAGACGCGCGTGACAACCCGAGTCACCAACGGGGTTAACAGCCAGTACCAAAGATCCGTCCAGAACCCTTGCCTCAGCATGGTAAGCCGCCGTTCCGGCGGGCGCAGCATCTCGATGAGCCGGAATACGGCACACAGGACGACAAACGCGGTGACCACGGACGCGAGTGTCGGTGTCATGTGCTCTCAGCCAGTGGTGTCATCAGGGCACTTCTCATGGATCGACACATCGCGAACGTAGCGTCTTTGCGATTCCCGTCGAAGACGCATCCGTTTTCTCCGCTGGCGCCACACGTGCCCCAGCGCTGCGCAACACAGCGCCCGGGGCCATCGAGCGTCACGATCTGCTCATCACAACAGGCTTCCCGTTCACATTTCAACGGCAAACTCCATCGCACCCGGCGACTACAATGGGCACTCTGCTCTCCCGCCGAACAAGCGGGACGCAGGTCCGTAAGCGGCGCAGCAGGTTATGCATCCATTGGTCGGGGGCGTGTCCGGTTGCGCGTGCATTGCCTCTTGGTCTTTTGACCCTTCACAGACGGCGGCCGGCATGTAAGCGTAAGAAGTGATCAAGCTGCCCGGAGAGGCGGCACGGCTCAAACAAAAGCGCGCCATAGATGCGGTCGACAACACCGCCATGTGCGCCACACGGGAGGCAATAGAATGCTCACGAAGAGATCAGTTGCGGTCGGCGGATTGGCGCTGGCTGCACTAACGGCGCTGTCGCTATCGGCACAGGCCCAGGATACCATCAAGATTGCCTACATCGACCCGCTATCGGGCCCTGGCGCGACAGTTGGCGAAGTCGGCCTGAAGACGTTCCAGTTTCTTGCCGACGAGCTGAACGCCAAAGGTGGCGCGGCCGGCAAGAAATTTGAGATCCTGCCGTTCGACAACAAAACCAACCCTCAGGAAAGCCTCGTTCAGGCCCAGAAGGCCGTCGACGCCGGCGCGCGGATCCTAACTCAGGGCAACGGCTCATCGGTCGCAGCCGCGATGGCGGATTGGGTCGCCAAGTACAACGACCGTAACCCCGGCAAGGAACTGCTGTATCTCAACTATGCGGCCGTCGATCCGGTGCTCACCAACGACAAGTGCACCTACGCCCACTTCCGCTGGGACGCCAACTCCGACATCAAGATGGAAGCCCTCACCAACTACATGAAGGGCAAACAGGAGATCAAGAAGATCTACCTGATCAACCAGGACTACTCGTTCGGCCAAGCGGTACGCACGGCTGCGGTTTCGATGCTCAAGGCCAAGCGCCCAGACATCCAGGTCGTGGGCGACGAACTGCATCCACTGCTCAAGGTGACGGACTTCGCCCCCTACATCGCCAAGATCAAAGCCTCCGGCGCTGACACCGTCATCACCGGCAACTGGAGCCAGGACTTTGCCTTGCTGCTGAAAGCCGCCGCCGACGCAGGCCTCAAGGTCAACTGGTACACCTACTATGCCGGCGGTACGGGCGGCCCGACGGCCGTCAAGCAGACCGGCCTCAACCACAGCGTCTTTGCCGTCGGTGAAGGTTTCGCCAACGTCGATCACAAGGCCTCGCGCGACACCGAGGCGGCGTTCCGCGCCAAGTTCGGCGGCATCTCGATCTTCTATCCTCGCGCCTTCAACCAGATGCGCATGCTGGCGGCAGCCATCAACAAGGCCGGCAGCACCGACTCTCTCAAAGTCGCGGCGGCACTGGAAGGCATGACGTTTGAGGTGTTCAGTGGCGGACAAGGCGTCATGCGCAAGGATGACCACCAGTTCTTCCAGCCGATGTACATCGCCTCTCTCGGCGAACGCGACGCCGCCAAAGAGCCCTTCGACGAGGAAGGCACGGGCTGGGGCTGGCGCACGATTGCGACCCTCCCCACCAAGGACACCGAGCTGCCAACCACCTGCAAGATGACGCGCCCTTAACACGCGGCGACGTGACCTGCGGATGTTGACTTGAACTCCCCGCCGCTCGTCGGCGGGGAGGGACAGCGGTGGAAGGGACCTGTCAGGTGGCCGAGCTTATCCTGATTTCGACGTTGAATGGCCTGCTCTATGGGTTGCTGCTGTTTTTGATGGCCAGCGGCCTGACACTCATCTTCTCGATGATGGGCGTGCTGAACTTCGCCCATGCCAGCTTCTACATGCTCGGCGCGTTCATTGGCTTCCAGATCAGCCGCTGGGCCGGCTTCTGGCCGGCGTTGATCATCGCACCCCTTCTCGTTGGCGCCATCGGCGCACTGGTCGAGCGCTTCGGCCTGCGCAATGTGCACAAGCATGGCCACGTCGCCGAGCTGCTGTTCACCTTCGGCCTCGCCTTCGTCATCGAAGAGGTGGTGCAGATCATTTGGGGCAAGGCGCCAGTTGATTTCCGCGTACCGGCGATCCTGGATTTTCCAGCGTTTACGGTCTTTGCCACCAACTATCCCGCCTACAAACTGTTCATGCTGGCGATCTCTATCCTGATCTTCGTCGGCCTGTTCGCCATGCTGACCAAGACACGGGTCGGGCTGATTGTGCAGGCAGCCCTCACGCATCCGCATATGGTCGCCCATCTCGGCCATAACGTACCGTTGATCTTCATGATGGTGTTCGGCGTTGGCGCCGCGCTCGCCGGCATCGCGGGTGTGATTGCGGGCCCGGCCCTCGTCACGCAAGCCAGTATGGCCGCTCTGCTCGGGCCGATCCTGTTCGTTGTGGTGGTCGTCGGTGGGCTCGGATCGCTGCAGGGCGCGTTCGTTGCGTCGCTGCTGATCGGTCTGCTGCAGACGTTCGCCATCTCGTCGAACATCTCGCTCGCCGACATTTTTGCGGGCTCCGGTTTCAGCCCTGCGCCCAAGACCATGCTCGGCGATCTCTGGCGTGTGACGGTCGCCCAGATCGCGCCGATCCTGCCCTACATCATGTTGATGTTGATCCTCATCGTCCGGCCGACAGGACTGCTCGGGAACCGCGACTCATGACTGTTTCGCCCATCTCCGCCCCTTCGACTGCGACGCCGTCTAAACCCGCAGCGGTCGCGCCAGCGGCCTCGCGCTGGTTGCCGCTGGTGCCGTGGCTGGGTGGGGCCGCCCTGCTGCTCACCTTGCCGCTGGTGTTTCGCACCGGCACCGGCCTCACCGTCATGAGCCTGATGGGCATCGCGATCGTGTTTGCCCTGTCGTACAATCTGCTGCTCGGCCAGACGGGGCTGCTGTCGTTCGGCCACGCGGTCTACTACGGCATTGGCAGCTATTTCGTGGTACACGCCATGAATGCCGTCATCGCCGCCAAGATCGGGGTCCCCTTGCCGGTGATGCCCTTGATCGGCGGTCTCGCCGGCTTGGTGTTTGCGATGCTGTTCGGTTGGATCTCGACCAAGCGCAGCGGCACGGCATTCTCGATGATTTCGCTTGGGCTTGCCGAGCTGGTCGGTTCAAGCTCGCTGATCCTGCGCACGTTCTTTGGCGGCGAGGAAGGCATTACCACCAACCGCACGCAGCTCGGTCGGATCTTCGGCTTCAACTTCGGCCCGCAGCTGCAGGTCTACTACGTCATTGCCGGCTGGTGCATCCTCGCCGCACTCGTCATGTACGCCCTGACGCGCACGCCGTTCGGCCGCATGTGCAATGCCGTGCGCGACAATCCCGAGCGAGCGCAGTTCGTCGGCTATAATCCGCAAGTCGTGCGCTACATCGCCTTCTGCATCAGCGGTTTCTTTGCCGGTATCGCGGGCGGCCTCACCGCCATCAACTTCGAGATCGCCAACGCGCAACTGTTCTCGGCCGCAAACTCGGGCACCGTTCTGCTCGCGACCTTCATCGGCGGTGCCGGCACGTTCTTCGGGCCGATCCTCGGCGCCGTGCTCGTCAGCTATTTGCAGGTCATGCTGAGCGACTTGACCGAGGTGTGGCAGCTTTACTTCGGCATCATGTTCATCGCCGTCGTGATGTTTGCGCCGGGAGGCTTGGCGGGGCTCATATTGATGCACCGCCCGCTGTGGAAGGCCGGCGCGCTTGGCACCGTGATGCCATCCTATGGCGCGGCTATCAGTCCCGGCGCGATGATCTTCGTCGGGCTCGCGCTGCTGATCGAGATGACGGTGCATCTGAGCGTCAAGCATGACAGCAGCCCGATCATGAAAATGTTCGGGGTGACGTTCAACGCCCACGGACCGATCCCGTGGCTGGTGGCCATCGCGCTGATCGCTGCGGGTGTCGCCATGTTCCGTTGGGTCAGCCCGATGATGAGCGGCGCCTGGGATCGCGCGCGAGCAACAGCGCGCGAGAAAGGCATCGTCATATGACCGCCTCAGTCTCATCGGCGGCCATCAGCGCTGCGCCAGCCATCAGCCTCGCTCAGCTGCGCAAGAGTTTCGGACCCGTGGACATCATCCGCGGGGTTGATCTCGTCATCCCCAAAGGCGAGCGCCACGCCGTGATCGGACCCAATGGCGCGGGCAAGTCGACCCTGTTCAACCTGATCAGCGGCCTCCTCGCGCCGACGTCGGGCACCGTCGCGCTCAACGGCGAACCGATTTCGGGCCTGCCGCCCTACGAGATCAACCGGCGCGGTCTGTCGCGCAGTTTTCAAGTCACGAACATCTTCCCGAAAATGAGCGTGTTCGAGAATGTCCGCTGCGGCGCTTTGTGGTCAAAGCGGCAGCATTACACGTTCTGGCGCGGGGTCGAGCGCGCGCGGGATGTGCGCGAGCGCACCGAACAGGTGCTGGAGGAAATCAGCCTCGCCGACCGCCGCGACGTGATCGCGGGCGTGCTGACCTACGCCGAACAGCGCGCGCTTGAAATCGGCATCACGATTGCCGGCGGTGCCGATGTGATCCTGCTCGACGAGCCGACCGCTGGCATGAGCCGCCATGAGACTGAGCGCGCCGTGTCGCTGATCCGACGCGTCAGCGAGGGTCGCACCTTGATGATCGTCGAGCATGACATGAGCGTCGTGTTCGGCCTTGCCGATCGCATTTCCGTGCTGGTCTACGGCGAGATCGTCGCCTCTGGTCCGCCCGCAGAAATCCGCGCCAGCGCCAAAGTCAAGGAAGCCTACCTCGGCGAGGAGGCCCACGCATGAGCAGCCCCATCCTCGAAGTCCGCGACCTGCACGCCTACTACGGCAAGAGCCACATTCTCCAAGGCGTCAATCTCACCATCGGCGCCGGCGAAGTGGTGAGCCTGCTCGGCCGCAACGGCGTCGGCCGCTCGACCACCGTCAAAGCCATCATGGGCGAAGTGAAGCCTGAGGGGGTCATCAGCTTCAAGGGTCGAAACATCGCGGGCTTCCCGAGCTACCGCATTGCACGGCTCGGGCTTGGCTATGTGCCGGAGCATCGCGACATCTTCCCGTCCTTGACCGTGCGCCAGAACTTGATGCTCGGCCTCAAGGACCCGAAAGTGGAAGGGCGCTGGAAACTTGAAGACATGCTGGCGCGCTTCCCAAACCTGGCGCGCCGCGCCGACACGGCAGCCGGCGTGTTGTCCGGCGGCGAGAAGCAGATGCTCACCATCTGCAGGACGCTGATGGGTGACCCCGATCTGATCATGATCGACGAGCCGACCGAGGGCCTCGCGCCACTCATCGTCAAGCAGGTTGGCGAACTGATCACCGAGATTGCCAAGCGCGGCCTCTCGATCCTGCTGGTCGAGCAGAAACTCTCGATTGCCCTTGAGATTTCGAAGCGGGTCTACGTTATGGGCCATGGTCACGTGGTCTTTGAAGGCACGCCTGCCGATCTCAAGGCCAATGCCGATGTGCGCCGGGAATGGCTGGAAGTTTAAGCGCGATCGAGAGGCGTTGCCGCGTCTCAACGGCGCGGTCCGCGTCAGGGGCGGCGTGGCGTGTCGCCCGGCCACGTCAGCTGTCCGCCGCCGAGCCCCATGCCAGTACCGAACGTGCTCGGGACAGTTGCAGCCGCCTGCTGCGGCGCCGGACGCGCCATCTGTTGATTGGGCTTTGGCGCTTGACGTGTGGTCGTCGTTTTCCAGGTCGCGGCTTTCGCTTTCGGAGCAGCAACGTCGGCAATCGTTGTCTGGTCAGCTTTATTCGACGCGTCCGCAGTCTCGACCTTGGCAGCCGCGACGTCCGCCGCGGTCTCGGATTTGGGCAGTGCCGCGAGCTTTTTCTCGAGCTCCGCATCGGCATATTTTTGGTGACGTGCCAACTCGGAGTCGGCCCACGGATCAGGCTTGCACTGACAACCGGCAACCAGCGTCTTGCGATACACATAGGCCGTATTCATACGGCCGTACTGACGTCCCTGCAGATCGACGGCGCCGTCAACTTCCGTTGTCTTGGTGGGCAGAAAGAAAATCCGCGCATCCTCGCCGCATTGCGACCGGCATCTCATGTTGTCGCGATACAGGCTCTTCTTCGACGTGCTGTTGGAGATCGGGAAGTAATAGCCGTCACAGGTGCGCACACAGATCGTCCGATAGCCGCCGGACGCGCGCTGGTCATGGTCCTCGTCATCGCCGTGGGGTCGCCGGCTCAAGAAGGCGCCGTGGTTTGAAACGACGGGCGCCGTATAGGACCGGCCTCCCGGTGTCATCAAAGGCGCTGGCGCGGCCTGTGGCGCGGGTGCCGGGTTGCCCAACCCGAACAGTTGCTGGAGAAACCCTTGCGCGGCAGCCGGCCCGGCTTGCATGCCCAACACCGCAGCCAATATGGCTGCCTTCAATACGCCCTGACGCATGACGCTTTACGAGACGGCGCACCCACGCCTGCCCCGAACCTCTCAACAAAACGCGACGATACAAGCCACATCCTCGCGAGCGGCGAGGACGAGGCGTTGCCATCAGGTATGACCTTGAAAGGCTTAGATTTCCTGAACAAGTGTCCAGCGGCGTCAAGTCCGGGCGCTGCGGTGTCACGCCTGCAGATCCGCCTTCTCGAAGCCCTCGCGGACGATGCGCATGCCATCCGCCGGGTACGGCTTGGCGAGGGCGAACGCGGCATCGGCCGAACCGTTCAGCCACGTGTCGCGCGCGGCGTCCGTTGCCAGCACCACGGGCGAGCGCTCGTGATTGATGCCCGATGTCAGCGCATTCGGTTCAGTCGTCATGAAGCTGTAAGTGTCGACTTCCACCACAGGGCCGTCTTTCTTGATCGGCCCTTTCCAGCGCCGCCAGATGCCGGCGAAGGCAAACAGCGGCCGCGGATCTTCGCCTGTGAGCGCAAACCAATGCCAGGTGGCGGGCGTGCGGCCATCGTGCGGTTCGGCAAACGACGTCACCGGCACCAGGCAGCGGCGAGTCTCGAAACTGTCGCGCCAGAACGACGACGACCGTGCCTTGTCGTCGCGCACGTTCGTCACCCGGCGGGGCGCCTTGCCAGCTTGCGGCAGCACAAAACCCCACGACATGATCACGAGTTCGAGCGCGCCATCCTCAGTCGGCCGGATCACCGGGGCTGAGCGCGCGGGAAAGATGGCTGGCACCGGATCGAAAGCCGCGGCACGATTGTGCGGCACCTTGAACAGGCGCACGATCGCCTCGCGCGATTTGGTCAGCGAATAGAGATTGCACATCAGTCCAGCCTCCGATTGGCCTTATGCGTTGGCGGATCCGCTCGATGCAGCCTGGAACATGGTCAGCGCCTGGCGGGTCGCGGCCACATCGTGCACTCGGATGATCTGCGCACCTTGTGCAACAGCCGCCAACGCCGCGCCGACGGAGCCATGCACTCGCTCCGCCGCAGTTGCGACGCCGGTGAGATCGCCAATCACGCGCTTGCGCGAGGCGCCAAACAACAGCGGCACGCCGAGCCCATGTAGCAGCGCCAGCCCCGCCATCAGCGCGAGATTGTGCTCTTGCGACTTGCCGAAGCCGATGCCGGGATCGACGATGATGTTCTCGACGCCGATACCGGCCATGACGGCGGCGCCGATGCGCGCCTCCAGATAGTCGAACACGTCGAGCAGCACGTGATCATACTTCGGCGCCTCCTGCATCGTGCGCGGATCGCCCTGCGCATGCATGAGGATGACGGGCAAATCGAGATCGGCGGCCGTCGCCAGGGCTTTGGGGTCGTGCGTCAGCGCGGAAACGTCATTGAGAATATCGCAGCCCGCATCAGCCGCGGCACGCATGACGGCAGCGTTGCGCGTGTCGACCGAGAGCAGCGCATCGGCCTTGTCCGACAGCGCTTCGATGACCGGGATCACGCGCTCCAACTCCTCGTCGACGCTGACGGGTTCAGCACCCGGACGTGTCGATTCCCCGCCGATATCGATGATATCAGCGCCCTCCTCAACGAGGCGCAGCGCATGCGCAACCGCCGCTTTCCGACCGGTATGTCGCCCACCATCTGAAAAACTATCCGGCGTGACGTTGACGATGCCCATGATTCGCGGCCGGTCCAAGGCGAGCCCCGCAAGACGCGGACGTGGCGCGCGCATGGCCTCGAACAGGTCCGACGCCGTCATCGTCCGACGGCCCCAGTCGCGCTCCAGGAAACCACCCATGCCGATGATGCGCCGCTCAACGCGGCTGCCGTTGCGTTCGATCGCCTCAAGCGCCGTGTAGTCGAGCCAGCCACCGGCAAGCCGCAAGCTTTCCCACACCTCAACGGCGTTTTCGGCCTGAGCGACCGGATAGAGCCCAAGCGGTCGAAGATAAATATCGCGCAGCATGTGCTCGCCTGTGCTCAGCATTGTGAGCCGCCGCGTGCCAAGGCACAGGCGTGGTGTCAACGCATTCGACTGTTTGCACACACCGGCTGTCGTTCGCGTACCGCTGTCATCCACTGGTTCGGGCGCATGCCGTGTGCAAGATGCGCGACACCACCAACGGACTTCAGATATGACCCGCAAAAAATCCGCAGCCGATCTCCGCTCCGCGCGCTGGTTTGCGCCCGACGACTTCCGATCGTTCGGCCATCGTTCGCGCATGAACCAGATCGGCTTTGCGGTCGAGGAATTCCAGGGCAAGCCGATCATCGCCATCATCAACACGTGGTCGGATTTCGCCCAGTGCCATGCCCACTTCAAGCATCGCGTCGAGGACGTGAAGCGCGGCATCCTGCAGGCGGGTGGTTTTCCTGTGGAGCTGCCAGCGATCTCGCTCAGCGAGAGCACCGTGAAGCCGACGACCATGCTCTATCGCAACTTCCTTGCCATGGAGACGGAGGAGTTGATCCGTTCCCAGCCGGTCGATGGCGTCGTGCTGATGGGCGGTTGCGACAAGACCACGCCGGGCTTGATCCTCGGTGCAACGAGTGCGGGCGTGCCCGCAATCTTCATGCCGGCTGGCCCCATGCTGCGCGGCAACTGGCACGGCAAGACGCTCGGCTCCGGCTCCGACGCGTTCAAGTATTGGGATGAGCGGCGCGCGGGCAATATCGACGCCAAGGCCTGGGGCGAAATGGAGATGGGCATCGCGCGGTCCTACGGCGTGTGCATGACCATGGGCACGGCTTCGACCATGACCGGGCTCGCCGATGTCTTGGGCATGTGCCTGCCCGGCACATCGTCCATTCCGGCCGCCGACAGCAATCACGTGCGCATGGCGTCTGCCACCGGCCGACGCGCCGTCGAGATGGTCTGGGAGGACCTGACGCCGACGCGGATCATGACACACGCCGCCTTCATGAATGCGATAACCGTTGCAATGGCCATGGGCTGTTCGACCAACGCCGTGATCCACATCCTCGCCATGGCGCGCCGCGCCGGCCAAGACATCGGGCTCGACGATTTCGATCGCGCCAGTCGCAAGGTGCCCGTCATCGCCAACGTGCGCCCGTCCGGCGACACGTATCTGATGGAGGATTTCTACTACGCGGGCGGCCTGCTCGGCCTCATGTCGCGCCTCAAGGGGCAGCTCGATCTGACGCAAGTCAACGCGTCCGGCGAAACGTGGGAGACGTCTCTAAAAGGCGCCGAAGTTTACAACGACGACGTCATCCGCCCCCTGGACAACGCGATCTACAACGAGGGCGCTCTCGCTGTTTTGCGCGGCAATCTCGCGCCCGATGGCTGTGTCATCAAGCCGAGTGCGTGCGCGGAAAAGTTCCTCAAGCACACCGGCCGCGCACTGGTCTGGGATGACTACGCCGCGCTGAAGAAGGACACCAACCGCGAGGATCTCGACGTGACCGAGGACGATATCCTCGTGCTGCGCAACGCGGGCCCGCAGGGCGGCCCGGGCATGCCGGAATGGGGTATGCTGCCGATCCCGACGAAGCTCGTGAAAAAAGGCGTGCGCGACATGATCCGCATTTCAGACGCGCGCATGAGCGGCACAAGCTATGGTGCCTGCATCCTGCACGTCGCGCCCGAGAGCTACGTGGGCGGGCCGTTGGGTCTTGTGAAAACGGGCGATAGGATCACGGTCGATGTGGCGAAGCGCTCGATCCACCTGGAGGTCTCAGACGCCGAGCTTGCCAAACGCCGTACCGCACAGAAACCGCCGGCCAAACGCTACGAACGCGGCTACGGCTGGATGTTCAGCCAACACATCAAGCAGGCCAACGACGGCTGCGATTTCGATTTCCTCGAAACCGCCTTCGGCGCGCCGGTGGTTGAGCCGGACATCAATTGAGCACTCAGGTGCAGGGCTTAGGTGCAACTTGCCGAGGGAGCAACCAGCGGATAATCTGCCGACATGGATCAGATGCTCTCCGACAAGATCACCGTCACCCTCGCGGACGATGAAGCGCGTATGGTCGCCGATCAGATCGCGGCCGGTCACTACAAGACCGCGGCCGAAGTGATCCGGGCAGCGCTCACGCTGCTCGAAGACAACGATCCGCGCCTGCTCGCCCTCCAAGCCGCGCTCGCCGAAGGCGAAGCGAGCGGCCCGTCGCAGCCGTTCGATTTTGACGCTTTCAGGGCCGAAATGCGGGCCAGACCTCGCTCATGACCCGCTTCGTCGTTTCACCGCGTGCGCGAGCGGATCTCAGGGACATCTGGGAATTCACCGAGCGGCGCTGGAGCGAGGAACAAGCGGAAAAGTACAATCTGCAGATTGAGCGGGCGATAGAGTTTGTCGCCGCCGACCCACGCCGTGGACAACGCTTCAGCGCAAAAGGCGGGTTCTTGATGTATCCGACCGGCTCGCACGTCGTGTTCTACACGCGTGTTCCTGATGGCATCGACATCGTGCGAATCTTGCACGCCAGTATGGATTTCAAGAGGCATCTGCGATGATGGCGCGAACGACAATCTGGTCGATATTGCTTGTATCGACGTTGATTGCCTTCCCTGGCGCCGGTGTTTTGGCTCAGACTAATACTCGCCCGGTGTGCGTCGAGCCAGTCCAACCGTTGCAGCCTCGAATTAGCTTCTTAGCCCCGTTTTCGTGGCCGTTGCCAACGGGAGCGTCGCAGCAAGCGGGCACTCTGACCGAGTTCCAACACGGACCAATCAAGTGCACCACATACAGAGAGGGAGAAGCTTTGTGGCAGCTGCTCGGCCACTATTCGCGAGACATCGTCCTCCTCGGCGAAGTCCACGACAACATCTGGCATCATCGCTATCGCTCTTGGCTCATAGATAAACTGCAGACCAAACAGACCCTCATCTTCGAACATATCCGTGCCGATCAAGCGGCAGCACTCATCCCCTTCAATTCAGGCGACCTGACCAAGCCCACGCGCGGCAGCGCTGCGGATCTGTTCAAGGCGCTCGACTGGGACACCTCCGGCTGGCCGGACAAGGCGATGTTTGAGTCGCTGATTGAGTCCGCTCTGCGCTCGGGCGCCAGGATCGCCCATGGCGATCCGCTG
The DNA here is from genome assembly GCA_031374735.1 of Hyphomicrobiaceae bacterium. Lineage (GTDB taxonomy): Bacteria > Pseudomonadota > Alphaproteobacteria > Rhizobiales > Hyphomicrobiaceae > JABFRJ01. The sequence goes on from JANMGQ010000252.1 coordinate 45,516, forward strand.
CGCGCGACCGTGCGTGATGTTGCAAAGCGCGGGCTGGCGGCGTTGCCAGCGGAGGACATCGCGCGGCTGAAACTCGATCAGCCGTTTCCGCCTGCCATGCAGGATGCGCTGCTGACCGAACTCGAAGCCAGCCATTGCGGGCTGATGCCGAAGACGGCATTCACGAACATGGCGCTGGCGCAGCGCTATCGCGACGCGTACTTGGCAGCACAAGTGCTGGCCGCACGGGAGACGGGCCAACGCGTCATCCTGTTTGCTGGCAACGGTCATGTCCGCGACAGCGGCGTGCCCTATGCCCTGTCGCTGATGAGACCGGACGTGAAGGCCGCCGCGATCCAGTTCCTCGAAGTCGTGGAGGGCAAAAACGACCCGCGCGACTACATCGAAACGGGCATGGCGTTCTTCACGCCGCGCGCGGAGCGCAAAAATCCGTGCGAGGATATGCGCGCGCGTTTTGGCAAGAAGGGCTGACACCGTGTCGGGCGGAATGGGGTGTCGCTCACACGCCGCTCGCAGCATTGCGGATCCGTCGGCAATCCTGCACCATACGCGATAGGGGCGGCTGCGGCTGAGGGGGACTGGCATGGAGAAGCGCGCATCGCTGAGCGGCTGGTTCATCCCGGCCATGCTGATCCTGCCGCAGGTCGCGATCACGCTCATTTTCTTCTATTGGCCCGGCGCCTCAGCGGTGTGGCAGTCGTTCCTGGTCCAGGACGCGTTCGGGCTGAAGACGTCGTTCGTCTGGTTCGAGAACTACCAGGACCTGTTCAAATCCGGCGACTACTACAAATCGTTCGCAACGACGGCGCTGTTTTCTATTTCCGTTGCTGTGCTGTCGCTCGGCTGTGCGCTCGCGTTGGCCGTGCAGGCCGACAAGCATATCAAGGGGCAGAATATCTACCGCACGCTGCTGATCTGGCCTTATGCCGTGGCGCCAGCTGTCGCGGGCGTGCTGTGGTTGTTTATGTTCCATCCCTCGCTCGGCATCATCGCGCGGGCGCTGCAACGTGCGGGTCTCGATTGGAACCCGCTGCTCAATGGCAATCACGCGTTCTCGCTTGTCGTCATGGCGTCGGTCTGGAAGCAGATCAGCTATAATTTCCTGTTTTTCCTTGCGGGGCTGCAAGCTATCCCGCGCGCGGTCATCGAGGCCGCGGCGATTGATGGGGCGAAGCCACGCAGGCGCTTCTGGACCATCATCTTCCCACTGCTGTCGCCGACCTCGTTTTTCCTGCTGGTGGTCAACGTCGTCTACGTGTTCTTCGACACCTTCGGCATCATCGACGTCATCACGGGCGGCGGCCCGGCGAAGGCGACGGAAACGCTTGTCTACAAGGTGTTTTCCGACGGCCGTCTTGGCGGCGATCTCGGCGGATCAGCGGCGCAATCGGTGATCCTGCTGTTCCTCGTCGTCGCGCTGACAGCCGTGCAGTTCCGCTTCATCGAGCGCAAGGTTGCCTATTGAATGCATGGGGGTATTAGGGCGGCGAGCAAAATTTCTGACCTATCACAACCACCGGCGTCATCCCGGATATGCCGGTCGCGCCTCGGCGCGACCGGCATATCCGGGATGACGATGATAGTTGGTCAGTCACAAATGTTGGCCGCTGGTATTAGAGCGGCTGTCCGACAGCTAGCCCAGCCGCAACGCCTCGAACAGCGCCCGCGCCGCTTGCACGTCGCCGCCTCGCGGCCCGAGCGGTTTTGCTGAAGGGCGCCAGCCGTAGATGTCGAAGTGCGCGTAGGTCTTGGCATGGCGCACGAACTTGCGCAGGAACAAGGCCGCAATGATGGAGCCTGCGAACGCGCTCTCGGAGACGTTGTTCATGTCGGCGACGGGGCTGTCGAACATGGTCTCGTAGGGTGTCCAGAACGGCATGCGCCAAAGCGGATCAGCGACGGCATGGCCCGCCGTTTGCAGTGCCGCCGCGAACGCGTCGTCGTCGCAATAGAATGGCGCCAGCTCTGGCCCGACGGCCGTGCGTGCGGCTCCGGTGAGGGTCGCAAGAGATACCAGCACGTCGGGCTTGTCGTCGTCGGCAGCTGAAAGCGCATCAGCCAGCACGAGACGGCCTTCGGCATCAGTATTGCCGATCTCCACGGTTTGCCCGCTGCGCGCGCGCAACACGTCACCGGGGCGAAACGCGTTGCCCGCAATCGCGTTTTCGGCAACAGCCAGCAGCACGCGCAAGCGCACGGGCAGCTTCGCCGCCATGATCATATGTGCGAGTGCGAGGGCCGCCGCGGCGCCGCCCATGTCCTTCTTCATGAGTAGCATGCCCGACGCCGGCTTGATGTCGAGGCCGCCCGTATCGAAGCAGATGCCCTTGCCAACGAGTGTGACGCGCCGCCCGTCGGCACTGCCGTTCCAGGTGATATCGATCAGACGCGGCGCGCGGGTCGCTGCACGGCCGACAGCATGAATCATGGGAAAATTCTGCGTCAGCAGATCATCACCGACGATGGCTGTTACAGTGGCCTTGTGTTGTGCGGCCAGCAGACGCGCGGCGGCTTCGAGTTCGGCCGGACCGAGATCGTTCGCTGGCGTGTTGACGAGGTCGCGGCCGAACCAGACGGCTTCGACGATGGCCTTCACACGGTCGGCATTGGCATTGGCGGGGATGTGCAGGCGTGGGCTGTCGACTGCGCCAGCGCTGGATTTGTAGCGGCCGAACTTGTAGGCGCCGAGGCCCCAGGCGATGGCCGCGAGTTCGGGCTGCGCCACGTTGCCCGACAATGCGTAGTTGGCCTTTGGTGCACTCGGCGGCACGAGACCGACCAGCACCTCGGCGCGTTGCATCGGATCGCGCGCGCTGGGCTCGCAGCCAATGGCAATACCAGCCGGTTCGCCTTCAGGGCCTGGCACGACAACCGCGCGACGGCTGGATGGCGTGAAGCCTTGCGCACACAGCCACGTCGATTGCGCTGTGGTCAGCGGCTGTTCGGTCGACCATGTCGGGCCATCCGCGAGCCAGAGCTTGCGTGCATTGCTGAGTTTCGCCTTGGGCGAGGCATAGACAGCCTCGACATCGGGCCAACCAGGCTTTGGTATATCTGTCATGTCTTTGGGTCCGCAAAGCGGGCGCGCAGCGCCGCGAGTGCCTCAGGCGTGTCGATGTCAGCCAACACGGCGTCACTGTCGATCTCGACCTCGGCCACTTGGTCGAACGCGCTGCCGAGCAGATGTTTCGCGCCGGTGTCGCCGGTTACGCTGGCCATATCGGCCAGAAACGAACGTCCCCACAGCACGGGATTGCCACGTTTGCCGCCCCGCGTCGGCACGATGATCGAGCGGTTGTCGGCGGGCGAGAAAGCCGCGATCAGCCGGTCGAGATGCTGCGTCGTCACCTCAGGCATATCGCCGAGTGCGACGATGACGCCGTCGATGTCCGAGGGCAGTTCGGCGAGACCGCGCTTCAACGACGTCGAGAGGCCTGCAGCAAAGTTGGGATTGTGTACGAGGCGCACGTCGAGGCCGGCGAGTGCGGACGCGACCTGCTCCGGCTCGTTGCCGGTGACGGCGATGATGTGCGCGCACTGGCTGGCGGCAATGGCTTCGGCCACATGGCGCACGATGGGTTTGCCCGCGAGATCAGCCGCAAGCTTGTTGATGCCCATGCGCGTTGCACGACCTGCGGCGAGGATTACGCACGCGATCCGCGCGGCCTGGCGCGGTCCGGGTTCGTTGACAGCTGCATCGCCAGAGCGCGGTTGCGGCCGGGTCGGGATTTCCTTGAGCAGGCCGCCAACACCCATGCGCGCAATATCGGCCGACGACACGGTGATGCCGGCCAGCACACGCTCCAGCACCCAGTCGAAACCGTTGAGCTTAGGCGAACTGGCGCAACTCGGGATACCGATGACGGGCGTTGTCCCAAGTGCGCCCATCAGCAGGAGATTGCCGGGGTCAACGGGCATGCCGAGACGCTCGATGCGCCCACCAGCCGCCACAAGGCCCGCGGGGATGACATCGCTTTCATCGACAATGGCTGATGCGGCGAACACGAGCACCGGATCACAGCCTTGTGCGATCAATGAGCGGATGGCGTCCGCGACGGCCTCGATCGTGTGGGGTACGCGCACCTCGGCCGCGATCAAACTGCCGAGCGCAGCAACCCGTGTTTCGATCGCTTTCGTGCGCTTGGCCAAGACGTTCGGCTTGGTCGCTGGCAGTGTCGTCAGGATCAGCCCTATGCGACGCGGCGCGAAGGCTGTGACCTTCATCGGGGCCTGTCGCGCGGCGGCTTGAGCCGTCACGAGTGCGGCTTCAGGAACCGCAAACGGAATGATCTTAACAGTTGCGATCATATCACCGGCGGCCACGCGCACGTCAGTCCGCAGCGTTGCCACTGTCAGGCGCGGATCTGCATTGACGGCCGCAACCGCCAGGGAATCGAACTGTAGAATGCCTGCCGCCGTCGCGTAGAGATTACACCGGCCGGTGAAGGGCTCAGCCACGCGCGCGCCAGCTCCCGCCAAGGCCTCGGCCAAGCGGCGCGCGGCTACATCCTCGCCGACGTCGCCCGGCTCAAGGCGTGCTGCCATGACGGTTACGATGCCGGCTGCGCGAAGCGCTGTGATGTCGGCCGCCGACAAACGGCGGCCCTTCTTGAGCACGCCGCCTGCTACAGGTGCGCTATGGGCGAGCATGGCGCCCTCCGCATCTGCGAGAGCGAACGTGGCAAACTTCATAGCGCCGCCAACAGCCTTTCGACGTAAGCCGGTACGATCTGTGTGCCAGGCCCATGGATCGCTTCGGCGAAGCGAGACACGCCCTCCGATGGCTCCAGGTTCAGTTCGACCGTGTGTGCGCCGGCAGCCCGCGCACCGCTGACAAAGCCTGCCGCCGGATAGACATTGCCGCTGGTGCCGATGGATATGAACAGGTCGCACGCCGCAACGAGATCGTACAGTCGATCCATGTGGTAGGGCATTTCACCGAACCACACGACATCGGGGCGCAGGCCGCCTTTGGCTTTGCACTGCGGGCATTTGGTCTCGCGTGACATGTCCGCATCCCAGACCATGCGCTGGTCGCAGTTCGTGCACCAAGCCTTCATTAATTCGCCGTGCATATGGATAAGGCTTTTTGAGCCTGCTGCTTCATGCAGGTTATCGACATTCTGCGTCACCAGATGAAACGCAACGCCGCGCTTGCTGGCTTCAGCTTCCAGATGTGCCAGCGCAACGTGGCCGGCATTCGGTCTCACGGACTTCAGGCCCGCACGGCGGCCATTGTAAAACTCATGCACCAGCGCCGGGTTGCGCGCAAAACCCTGCGGCGTCGCAACCTCCTCGACATCGTACTTGGCCCAGATGCCATCCTTGTCGCGAAATGTCGAAATGCCGCTCTCGGCGGAAATGCCCGCACCGGTGAGCACGAGGATGTGGCTATACGTCGGCATCAAGTGGTCCCTTCGGCACGCACGCCGAAGGGGAGTGTAGCTGACCGCGCGTCGGCGATCCATGCCTTCTCACGTCAGCTGCAGCTGCCGCCGCCGAGCACACAGAACTTGGCGCAATGCACATGGCACAGTTTCACAGCGCCATCGTCGAACATGCCACCGTCGGCCGCAATCGACGTGCCAAGTGTCGCGCCCATGTCGAAGCGCTCATCGTAGGGGATGAGCGTGCACGGCAGCACCGTTGGCTTGTCGGCGCCTTTGCGCTTCACCACCATGCGGCTGGTGGCACACATGATGTCGCTTGGCTTCTTGTGCAGAATGCCCCAGCAGGCCGTCGTGATTTCAGGCACTTCGGCGTTGAGGTCCATTTCGGGCAAGAGAGTGAGCGCCTGCATGTCGGAGGCGTTGATCGGCCACTTCCTGGCCTCGATCAGCGCACCATAAGCGGTGCGGGCCACCGTGTCCGTTTCCCCCCAACAGCTGCGACCGGCGATGGCGAGTTTGAAGCGGTTTGCGGCCAACCAATCGAGCCCGGCGAGTGCCTTCGCCCACGTTTTGGCCCCACGTTCTGCCTCATGGAGCGCTTGCGTGTGGTGGTCGAGCGAGACGCGCATGGTCAGCTTTGCGCCATGGCGCTCGCGCAGCTTCAGCAGGCCGGCCTTGATCTTGGGCCGCATCATGGGCTGCATGGCATTGGTGAGGACAAGGACATCGAAGCCGCGCGAGAGCGCATCTTCGAGCATGCCGAGCATGTCAGGATTGAGAAACGGTTCGCCGCCGGTGAAGCCTATCTCACGCGTTCCGAGTTTCAGATCGCGGATCTCGTCGAGGTATGCCGCAGCCTCGGCGCGGGAGATATAGGCGAGCCGATCATTCTTCGGGCTGCTCTCGATGTAGCAGTTCTGGCAGGTGATGTTGCACAGCGTACCGGTGTTGATCCACAGCGTCGACAGACGATCAAGCGGCACACTGGCGCGGCGCTCGCCTTTGGCTGTGATGTCGGGGTCCGTGAATTTCTGCAACGCACGCATGCTATTGGCAGGCGATTTGAGTGCGGCAACGCTCACGGATGTGTCTCCCCTTGGCAGCATCGAGCGACTGATATCGTTGCAACGAGCCACCTGACCTTCCATCGGGTCAGATAGCAGCGTCTGCCGCACACGCGACACTCACATTGCGGTTATCGAGGCCGTTACCGCAGCGATCGGCAAGTTATGCCTCACATTGCAGCAGCAATGCGTTGGCGCACATCTTGCCGGCCGATTCGGGTGCGGTTACGGATAAGCCAAGGCCAATCGTTCGGCCGGAGTCGGGGGCGCCTCGCGGCGTGTGCATGTTGTATGTCCGAGCGTCCGAAGTTCCCGGAATTCTTCGTTACCCAGCCGACACCCTGCCCCTATTTGCCGGGCCGTTTCGAGCGCAAGCTGTTCACACACATCACGCCCGATAAGCCGCGCGCCAACATCGATACGCTGCTGGTCAACGGCTTTCGCCGCAGCCAGCACATCGCCTACGTGCCCTACTGCACCAGCTGCCACGCGTGCGTCTCAGTGCGCGTGATCGCGCGTGAGTTCGAACCCTCGCGCAGCCAGCGCCGCATTTTGATGCGCAACCACGACATTCGCGCCGAGCGGCGCCCGCCTGTGCCGACGGCTGAGCAGTTTGCCCTGTTCAGCCATTACATCGCGCGACGTCACGCCGACGGCGGCATGTCCGACATGGGCGTGCTCGATTATGCGGGTATGGTCGAGGACACGATGGTCGACACCATGGTGGTTGAATACCGCTTGCCCAAAGAGCCACACCAGGATCGCGGCCGGCTGGTCGCCGTGGCTCTGCAGGATCGTCTCTCGGACGGCATTTCGATGGTCTATTCGTTCTTCGATCCCGACCTCGCCGAGCGATCGCTCGGCACGCATATGATCATGGATGCGATCGCAAGCCTCGGCCTCAAGCCCTATCTTTACCTCGGGTATTGGATTCAGCGCTCGGATAAGATGAGCTACAAGGAGCGTTTCAAGCCGCAAGAAATGCTCACCCCGCAGGGCTGGATCCGGCGCGAGGTGTGATGCTTGGAATAGAGGGCCAGTCTGTGCGTTAGTGTCTGTACGACGAGGCGAACACCGAGCCATCGAGGACACCCATGAGCATCCGCCCCCTGAAGCCGATTGAAACCAGCACGTCGGCCCAACCCATTGCCGCCGGCACGCGCATCGGCCATGTGCACCTGAAGGTGGCCGATCTCGACCGCGCGCTTAGTTTCTATTGCGGTGTGCTGGGGTTCGAGTTGAAGCAGCGCTACGGCGTCCAAGCCGCATTCATCTCAGCCGGCGACTATCACCACCACATCGGACTCAACACCTGGGAGAGCGCTGGTGGTTCGCCGCCGCCACCTGGCACGACAGGCTTGTTCCACACGGCGATCCTGTATCCGACGCGTGCCGCATTGGCCGATTCGCTGCGCCGTCTGCAGGCGGCCGGCATCCCCCTCGACGGCGCCAGTGATCACGGCGTCAGCGAAGCGCTGTATCTCCGTGATCCTGATCAGAACGGCGTCGAACTGTATTGGGACAAGCCACGTGAGGCCTGGCCGCAGGACGATGCGGCGGCACTGCAGATGTTCACCCGGCGTCTTGACCTGCAAGATCTGCTCAAGGCCTAGTGCCGATGCATGATGTGGTCGCCCGAGTGCGATCGCCAATTCAGCAGGCTGCATACACTTTGCTAGACTCCGCCGAGCATACTGCACGTCATCCCGGAGAGGGCCGGGATGACGCGGTCTCGGCGCTGCGAGCAATCAGGCAGTCGCCGGCTTGTCCTCGGCGACGCGGTCCGTGTGGATGCGCAGCGGTTTTGCGTTGCCGTCGACCACTTCAGGGCCAACGACGACTTCTTCCACGCCCTTAAGACCCGGGAGATCGAACATCGAGTCGAGAAGGATGCCTTCCATGATCGAGCGGAGGCCACGCGCGCCGGTCTTGCGATCGATGGCCTTGCGCGAGATCGCCTTCAGGGCGTCCTGCGTGATGGTGAGCTTGACGTCTTCCATCTCGAACAGGCGCTGATACTGCTTGACGATCGCGTTCTTCGGCGAGGTCAGGATCTGGATCAGAGCGGCTTCATCGAGATCCTCAAGCGTCGCGATAACAGGCAAGCGGCCGATGAACTCAGGGATCAAGCCGAACTTCAGCAGGTCTTCCGGCTCGACGCTCTTGAGGACTTCGCCCGTGCGCCGCTCATCCGGACCGGTGACAGTCGCCCCGAAACCAAGCGACGAGCCGCGGCCACGACGCGAGATGATCTTCTCAAGGCCAGCAAATGCGCCGCCGCAGATGAAGAGAATGTTCGAGGTGTCGACCTGCAGGAACTCCTGCTGCGGATGCTTGCGGCCGCCTTGGGGCGGCACGCTGGCGACGGTGCCTTCCATGATCTTGAGCAAGGCCTGCTGCACGCCTTCGCCCGAGACGTCGCGGGTGATGGAGGGGTTGTCGGACTTGCGGCTGATCTTGTCAATTTCGTCGATGTAGACGATGCCGCGCTGGGCGCGTTCGACGTTGTAGTCGGCGGCCTGGAGCAGCTTCAGGATGATGTTTTCGACGTCCTCTCCGACGTAGCCGGCTTCGGTAAGCGTCGTGGCATCCGCCATCGTGAAGGGCACGTCGAGGATGCGGGCCAGCGTCTGGGCGAGCAATGTCTTGCCGCAACCGGTTGGGCCGACAAGCAGGATGTTAGACTTCGCCAGTTCGACGTCGTTGTTCTTGGCCGCGTGATTGAGGCGCTTGTAGTGGTTGTGGACGGCCACAGCGAGCACGCGTTTGGCATGCATCTGACCGATGACATAACTGTCGAGCACTGCGCAGATTTCCTGCGGGGACGGCACGCCATCGCGGGATTTGACAAGAGTGTTCTTGTTTTCTTCGCGAATGATGTCCATGCACAGCTCGACGCACTCGTCGCAAATGAACACCGTCGGACCGGCGATCAGCTTGCGCACCTCGTGCTGGCTCTTGCCGCAGAACGAGCAGTAGAGAGTGTTCTTCTCGGCCATCCGATCCTCACGTTCCCCGTTTAAGGGTTTGGCCCCACTTAAGGGATTGACCCCGCTTAAGGGGTTAGCCCGTTGGGGCTCTTGTTCGATCCTTGTCCGGTAAGCAATTCGCTTGCCGCACTCACGTTTCCGGCAAAGTGCCGTTATGTACTTTGTCTGTTCCGGCGACGCACTTCTTAGCAGGAACAGAGCACGCTAGCGCGGGCAAGATCAAGAAGCGATTAAGGCGGACCCAGTAGAACGCACAGCAGCTTGCGGAACAAACGCGCAATGTTCTCATTCCAAGATCATGGCCGATACACATTCTGCGCGGTGAGTGCAGAGTCGTCCGCACATAGTTTTCTCTAGGTTCTCATAGTGTTTCAATTTCGGCAGACTATAGCGCAAACCCGAAAGGCTGAGATGCTTGAACGTCGCACCTCAGCCGAAATCTCATTATGCCTTACCAACTTGTTCAATATCTTCGCGCTTGGACAGGACGCGGTCGACGATGCCAAAGGCCTTGGCCTCATCGGCGCTCATGAAATTGTCACGATCCAACGCCCGCTCGATGTCATCATAGGTCTTTGCGGTGTGTTTTACGTACACCTCGTTCAGGCGCTTCTTGGTCTTGGTGATGCTGACGGCATGGCGCTCGATGTCGGAGGCCTGGCCCTGGAAACCACCAGACGGCTGGTGCACCATGATGCTCGCGTGCGGCAGCGCATAGCGCTTGCCGGCAGCGCCTGCCGCCAACAGCAGCGAGCCCATCGACGCAGCCTGGCCGATGCATAGCGTCGCCACGGGGCTCTTGATGAACTGCATGGTGTCGTAGATCGCCATGCCCGCCGTGACGAGACCGCCCGGCGAATTGATGTACATGGCGATTTCCTTGGCGGGGTTCTGCGCCTCGAGAAACAGCAGCTGCATGCAGATCGAAGACGCCATCTGGTCTTCGACTGGGCCAACAACGAAAATAATACGATCTTGCAGCATGCGCGAGGGCAGGTCGTAGGTGCGCTCCCCGCGGTTGGTCTGCTCGATGACGGCAGGCCAGTAGGCGGCCGAAGTCGGGAAGATGGTCATGGGGAGGCTTTCCAGCGGTCGGATCTGAAGCAAGGCGTCTGGCGATAGGAGCCAGTGATGGCCCACAAGGCGAGACTCGCTAAATAGGGTGTTCGCACGTGATCTGGAAGATGGGACAACGGGTCCCGTATGGGCCTGTGCGGGGAGTGTGTGTGTAATCACTGGATATCGTGAACGGGGTCTCTGCTCTTTTGACTTTTAATGCATACGCAAAGCCGTGTCGGCGTGGCATGCTCCTTGCCGACGGCGCTTCTTGCCGATTGTAGGTGTCAGTGAGAAACCGATACACCGAATCGCGAGGGACGACTCATGGCGCAACTGCTCACGCTCATTCTCGGTGCCGGCAAGGGCACGCGCATGAAATCGGCGCGGCCCAAAGTCATGCATGCGATCGCAGGCCGCTCGATGCTCGGTCATGTCGTGGCCGTCGCCAAGGAGACGGGGACGTCGTCGATTGCTGTCGTGGTTGGCCCCGGTATGGACGACGTTGCAGCGGAAGCGCGCAAACATCTTGCCGGCACTGAGGTCTATGTCCAGACCGACCAGCGTGGCACGGCTGACGCCGTACTCGCCGCCCGCGCAGCGCTCAAGGCCAACACGGGCGATGTGCTTGTCATGTTCGGCGACACGCCGCTGATCACCGCGGCCACGGCAAAAAAACTGGTTGCGGCTCTGGATGCCGGCACCAACGTCGCCGTGCTGGGTTTTCACGCAGCCGACCCAACGGGCTACGGGCGCCTGCTCACGGATGCGAGCGGTGCTCTCACAGCCATCCGTGAGCACAACGATGCCAATGAAACCGAACGCAAGGTCACCTTGTGTAACTCGGGACTGATGGCCTTTCGCGTGCCCGACCTCGTCGCCTTGCTCGACAAGATCACGCCCAACAACGCCAAGGCCGAACTCTACCTGACCGACGCCGTCGCGCTGGCGTGTGCGAGCGGGCTCAAGGCGGTCGCCGTGACGGGCGAGGAAGAGGAAATGCTTGGCATCAACTCGCGCCAGCAACTCGCGGAAGCCGAGGCCGTGCTCCAGTCCCGCGCGCGTTTGCGCGCCATGGCGGATGGTGCGACGCTGATCGCACCTGAGACCGTCTGGTTTTCACACGACACCAAGATCGGCCGTGACGTCGTCATTGAGCCGAACGTGTTCTTCGGCCCCGGCGTCAGTGTCGGCGACAACGTGCAGATCAATGCCAACTGCCATATCGAAGGCGCGACAATTGCCAATGGCGCACGCATAGGTCCGTTTGCCCGGCTGCGTCCCGGTGCCAAGCTCGGCACCGACGTGCACATCGGCAACTTCGTCGAGGTCAAGAACGTCACCATGGAAGCCGGCGCAAAAGCCAATCACCTCGCCTATGTCGGCGACGGACGGGTTGGCTCCAAAGCCAACATCGGCGCGGGCACCATCTTCTGCAACTATGATGGCTTCAACAAGAACTTCACCGATGTCGGAGCCGGCGTGTTCATTGGTTCAAACAGCGCCCTCGTTGCGCCCGTGAAGATCGGTGACGGTGCCATGATCGCCGCTGGCTCGACGATCACCCGCGATGTCGCAGCCGGCAGCCTCGCCGTCGCCCGCGGCACGCAAGAGGAGCGGCCCGGTTGGGCGACGAAATTTCGCGAGCTGATGAGCCGGAAAAAGAAAGCCAAGTCGTGAGTTCCGACTGGGATCGCTCGGCCGCTGGATGGATAGACGGGCTCGGCGAGACCGGCGACTACGGTCGCGCTTTCGTGCTTGATCCTGTCATGCAAGAGCGCGTGCGTCTTGGCCGATATGAAACAGCCCTCGATATTGGCTGCGGCGAAGGCCGCTTCACACGGTGGATGCAGTCACAGGGTCTCAAAGTCATTGGCATCGACCCAACGGCGGCGCTGCTTGACGCGGCGCGCGCAAAAGACCCTGGCGGCGACTATCGAAGCGGTGTCGCAGAACGCATTGGCTGTGCTGACAGCACATTCGATCTCGTTGTGTCTTACCTGATGTTGATCGACGTGGCCGATGCCAGGGCCGCTATTCATGAAATGGCGCGCGTCCTGAAGCCCGGCGGAACGCTGCTCATCGCCAACTTGACCAGCTTCAATACATCGACGGCAGAGCACGGCTCTGTCCGCGACGAAAACGGCGCATTTTTGTACTATCCGGTCGACCGCTACCTTGAAGAACGCGGCCAGCAGGTTGGCTGGCGCAACGGCGCCATCGCGATCACAAACTACCATCGGCCCATGAAGTACTATATGCAAGCTTGTCTGAGCGCAGGATTGGCGTTGACCTTTTTTGACGAACCCACGCCGGTCGGCGGCGATCAGGTGAAAGCTGGCGAGTATCGTCGGGCGCGGTACTTCCTCGTCATGGAGTGGCGCAAGGCAGGGTAGTCACTTTGGCCCAAGAGTTGCTCACATCTCGCCGTAGCTGATCGACCAATCGGCAAAGTGAAACAAAGTGTTAATGGACTGGCCCTACCAACGCACTGTACGCGTTGTAGGTGGGGCAGACCAATCGGGGACATACACGCATGTGTGGCATCGTCGGCATTCTCGGCTCCAAGCCGGTGGCCTCAGATATCGTGGATGCGCTACGGCGCCTGGAATATCGCGGATACGACTCAGCTGGGGTCGCCACCATCGAGGGTGGCCAGTTGGACCGCCGCCGCGCTGAAGGCAAGCTGCGCAATCTTGAAACGCGCCTGTCAAACCAGCCGCTGCAAGGCGTCACTGGCATCGGCCACACGCGCTGGGCCACCCACGGCCGCCCGGTAGAGCGCAACGCGCACCCGCACATGAACGATCGCGTCGCCGTCGTGCACAACGGCATCATCGAGAATTTCCAGGATCTCAAGGCGGAACTGACGGCCAAGGGTTTCAAGTTCGAAACCGAGACGGACACGGAAACGGTTCTGCATCTGGTCACCGATTTCCTCAACAAGGGCTACACGCCCAAAGACGCGGCACACGCTGCCTTGAAGCGCCTGCATGGTGCCTTTGCGCTCGGCATCATCTTCGCCGGCGATGAGAACCTGATGGTCGGCGCCCGCTCCGGCCCGCCGCTCGCGATCGGTTATGGCGATGGTGAGATGTATCTCGGCTCCGATGCCATTGCGCTCGCCCCGTTCACCGACACGATCTCGTACATGGAGGACGGCGACTGGTGCGTGCTGACACGCTCGGGCGTGACGTTCTACTCGCTCGACGGCAAGACCATCACCCGCCCCAAGATCAAGTCGCAGGCCAATTCGCTGATTGTCGAGAAGGGCAACTACCGCCACTTCATGGCCAAGGAAATCCACGAGCAGCCCGAGGTCATCTCGCACACGCTCGGCAACTACATCGACATGAGCACGGCGACCGTGCGTTTCCCTGATATGGGCGTTGATCTCGCGGCCATCAATCGCGTCACCATCTCAGCCTGCGGCACCGCCTATTACGCGGGCGTGGTTGCCAAGTATTGGATCGAGCGTTACGCACGCCTGCCGGTCGAAATCGATGTGGCGTCGGAGTTCCGCTATCGCGAAGTTCCTGTAACGCCCGGTGGTCTCGCGGTGTTCATCACGCAGTCCGGTGAAACTGCCGACACGCTTGAGACGCTGCGCTATTGCAAGCGCAACGGCCAAACCATCGCGGCTGTCGTCAATGTGCGCACCTCCACCATCGCGCGTGAATCGCATGCGGTGCTGCCAACTCTTGCCGGCCCCGAAATCGGCGTTGCGTCGACCAAGGCCTTCACCTCGCAGCTCTCGGTGCTCGCCTGTCTCGCCATAGCCATCGGCCGCGCCCGCGGTACGATCGATCGTGCCAAGGAACAGGAACTGGTCAAGGCGCTGACGGAGCTACCCCGCCAGATCGCCAACCTGCTCAAGGACGAAACGCTGTACATGCGCCTCGCTCATGAGATCTCCAAGGCTCGAGATGTGCTCTATCTCGGTCGTGGCACGAGCTATCCGATCGCCATGGAAGGCGCGCTGAAGCTCAAGGAGATCTCCTACATCCACGCTGAAGGCTATGCCGCTGGCGAACTCAAGCACGGCCCCATCGCGCTCATTGACGAGAACGTGCCCGTGGTCGTCGTTGCGCCGGAAGATGAGCTGTTCGACAAGACCGTTTCGAACATGCAGGAGGTGGCCGCACGCGGTGGGCAGATCATCTTGATCTCCGACGCGCCAACGGACAAGTCCGGCTGCCGTCTCATGAGCCACATCAAAATGCCGAAGGCGCACTCGTTCACGACGCCAATTCTCTACTCCGTGCCCGTCCAGTTGATCGCCTATCATACGGCCGTCTTCATGGGCACGGATGTCGATCAGCCGCGCAACCTCGCGAAGTCTGTGACGGTGGAGTAGGAAACGAGGCAGTTCATCAATGCGCGATCGGAAGGTCGCGCATGCGAACACGTTGGTCGTCTACGATCCAAATTTTGCCGTGAAGCGGTTTCATCTTGAGTATCGCAATAAGCCGGGACACGGCCGCGATCTGCGCAGGTGCAATTTGTTGCGCCAGGCGCAGCACGATGACGACGTGAGAGCTTGTTGGCGCCCCAGGCCTCAGATCCGCGAAATCCAGATCAGCGGTCACGATCGCTCGGCCCTCACTTTCGCAGATTGAAGCGAGCATCGGATCGGTCGAGCCTTTTCGTCAATCTTGAATCTCACGCAGCCGAAGCCTTCGGTAGCTCGATCACTTCATCGCGCGCGAGTGCTGCCGCATAAGCAAGGCAGGCGCGAATGTGATCTGAGGTGATCACCGGATAGTGACGGCGGATTTCTTCCTCGCCCATGCCGACTGCAACATTGTCGAGCACGACAGAAACCAGCACGCGTGTGCCTCTGATCGTCGCGCGCCCGTTACAGATCTCGGCATTATGGGTGATGTGCTTTTGCCAATCCATGGCGTTTTGTACCATCGCGGGCCAGTAGAGTCACTGTTGACCCTCCCTTACCGCGCGACGATGATCCCGCTGTCGATCAGGCGCCGGTGGAAGGCCAGGATCTCCTGCTTGCGTGAACAGTTGAAATAGCGCCCCTGGCACACCTGCATCAGGCGCAAGCGTTCTTTGCCGGCGTCCGTGAGTGGTAGGCCTGCTGCGGACTGAATCAACGCTCCAAGATACGGCACGTCGACCGCTTGTGAGGCCGGCACGCCGTGGCGCGTATCCGGCACCTGATAGTTGATGCCGTCGAAGGCGTAATAGGTGATGAAGCCTTTCTGGCCGTCGTCTATTTTGACGTCCTCGATATCGGCATCATCGCCATAGCCGACCAGCATGCGCGTCGCCGCCGGCTGGTGGTCACCGTACTGCACGACCAGGATGCGCTCGCCCGGGAACTTGGCTTTCAACGACGCGATGAGTTCGTCGTAGTCGATCTTGGCCATGGACACGCGGCGCAGATACTCGTGCATGTCAGGATGCGTGCCCGGCCCACCGCCTGGCACCTGCTTGTCCTTCTCAAACACCCAGTCGTAGGGCCAGTGCGCCGACATGGTCTGGATGTAGGTGAAGCTCGGTTTGTCCGACGTTTTGACGTGCTGCTCGAGGTCCCGCACGGCGTTGCGGAAATAGACGTGATCGCGCTCGTGCGACGTGGCGGCGCCCTGGTCTTTCATGTCGCGCACGTCCTTGATGCCGATCGAGGCATAGAACTTGTCGTTGGAGACAAAGTTGCGCAGCACCGGATAAAACAGCACGTTCCTGTAGCCGCACTGCTCCAGCCGCTGGGGCAGCGTGTCCTGCAGTTTGTTGACCATGAAGGTCTGGACGAACTGGCGCATGCCGCCAAACGACTGGGTCGATACGCCCGCCAGCAGCGAGAACTCGGTCAGCCACGACGCGCCGCCATAGGTCTCGACGCGCATCTTGTGCAGATTTCCGTCCTGTGAGCGGAACATAGGGTCAACCGAGCGGTCATACTTCAAGCCCGGCAGAAACAGTTCCGGCTGCACGAGTGATTCCTGATGGATGAGCACGATGTGAGGCGGCTTCTCATCCGGCGAACAGGTCTTTGGCAGTGCCAGCGGCGTTGCGCCGATGCGCGGGCCGGCGTCCATCATGGAGCCATGCCAAAGCGTCGCTGCCGTCTCGCCCCAGGAGGCATAAAAGGACGACAGGTACAGGTTCTCGAAGTAAAACTGCATATGCCGGCGTTCGCCCTTGCCGGCCCAGCCATACATGCCGACCAGCAGACCGGCGACGGCAACCAGGCTCGCCGATGTGCGTGACACGCGCGTGCGGTCAAAACGCCAGACGAACCAGCCGAGCGCAACCAGGACGGCCAGCGTGCCAACGGCCTTGCCGACGATGACAGGCTGGTCTTTCACCAGAAATGTGACAGTTGACCAGGAACTCAGATAGAAGAACAGATCATAGGCGTGCACCACCATGTTCATGACGGCGCGCTTGGTGGACGCGGCGAGATAAATGGCGATGGCCAGAGCTGCGACGACGGTCGCTGAAAACAGCATGCGGCCGGTTGCAACCGCAAGCAGAGCCGCGAGCACAAGCGAGACGCCGAGGGTGTAGAGAATGTTCTCCGTGGTGCCTTCAAGGCGCCACGCGTAGCCGATGAACAGCACCGCGATGGCCAACGTGAACCATGTCTCAATCCGACGGGGTGTCAGGGCGTAAGCCCACGACCACCCCCACGCTCCCCAGGTCAGGGGACGCAAACCAACCGTTTCGTCCGACATTCGCCGACCCGCACTGCCACACGATGACAGTTGTGTGACAGGGCCGTGATGAATGCAATATGAAGGTCGTAAAGAAGGCCGGGAGAGGCACCGGCGTCAGCCACCCGTGACCGGCGGGAAGAACGCGATCTCCTTGGCCCCGGCGATTGGCGCGCTGGATTGTGCGTGCACCTTGTCGAGGGCGGCGCGAATGACAGTTGGCCGCTCGAAGGCATGGGCGTATTCCGGCCCCCGGGTTGAGAGCCAGGCGATCACATCGGCGACCGTTTTGGTGGTAGCGGGCAGTTCAACGTCTTCACCCGCGCGGCCAATGCGTTCGCGCACCCAGGCAAAATAGACGAGGCGGACGGTCATGGCATGGCTCAGGGGGCGGTGCTCAGGGGAGTCAGTCGTCGATGGCGTGCTTGATGGCCACACGCAGGTAATCATAGCCGGTAAACAGCGTCAGCAGGGCAGCCAGCCACAGCAGGCCGAGGCCGATTGCCTGCAGTCCCGGAATGATCTTTTCACCCGCCTGCCCAGCCAGCAGCACACCGAGGGCGACCATCTGCAAAGTCGTTTTCCATTTGGCGAGCTGCGAGACCTTGATCTTGTCGCTCTGGTTCAGGTTGGCCAGGAACTCACGCAAGCCCGAGACGAGGATTTCACGGCACAAGATGATGGCGGCCGCAAACACGTGACCTTCACTGATGGTGCCGTCGGCGGTGAACATCAATAGAACAGTACCAACCAGAAGCTTATCGGCGATCGGGTCGAGCATCCGGCCCAACAGGGACTGCTGTTCCCAGATGCGGGCGAGATAGCCGTCGAACCAGTCGGTCACGCAGGCCAGCACGTAGAGCGCCAAGGCAAGCCAGCGCGCCTGATCGGTCTTGAATGCATACAGACACACGACAATCGCTGGCACGGCGGCGATGCGGCCATAGGTCAAGATATTGGGTAAGGCGAGGACCAGCTTTCGCGCACGTTCGCGCGATGGCTTTCTCGCCCGCGGCGGGCTCGATGCTGTACCATCAACCATGCCCCGATCCCTACACCACTGATAGGGGGCGTCAATGGTAGGGCGCGCTGTGCGCAAGCACTATCGCGTCAACGCCTGCGCTTTGCGCATGACCGCGATGAACGCCGCGCGTTCGCCCGAGGGATCGTCGCCCTTGGCGCCCTCGGCGAGCGTGATGGTTTCGCCATAGCCGAAGGCGGCAGCGTTTTCGGCTGTGCCGCGGAGCAGATCCGCAAAGCGGGCAACGGCGATGACGAAGCGGACGTCGATTTGGGCGGCGGCCAATGGGACCGCCGCGCTTACAGCATCAAAAGACAGCACAGCCGAAAATTTCTTCGAGCCAGGCGGAGGCTTAAGGCCTGGGCGGCACCCAGCGCCAATATGATCAACCGCAAAGATCCCAACAACGCGGTGAAGCGCCGGCGTATCTTTTGTCTCCTCACCCACCGCCGAGTAACCCGCTACGCCCCGCGGTCGAAGGTGCACATCGCGGTGGAGTCCTCTTACGGTTTCGCGGTCGCAACTTACGGTGAAAACAACCTCGGCCGTCTGGTCCAGGATGCCCTCAGTCCAGCTTACAATCGGTCGAACCTTAGACCAAGGGACGGATACGATTGTCAGTGGGATCCCTTCAAAGCCCAATAACGGATAGTCGAACGCATTTATCAGCGACAAGGGATCTATTGCCCCCCGTTCCGGCAAGCGGCCCGCCTCAAACGCCAAGGAGAGGCTGGCAAACATAGCACTCTTAACTTGTGCGTTCGCATCTGTAGCTTCCCGCTTCCGCACTGTTGCTTCCACCGTCGCACACACACGCCCTGTCGGGCACTCTGCCTGCGCTGCCTTCGCGGCCGGGGCAGCGCGCATGGCTTGCTGAGACGGAGCGGCGAGCTTCGCGGGTGGGGGCACTCCAGCCGGAGGCGGCGTTGCAGGCGCAGGCGTAGCAGCGGGCGGAGCAGCCGCTTGCGCAGCCGGTGGAGACACAGATTGATGACTTGTCGCGCTATCGGCAGCGCCGCGCGCCGCCTGCGCGACGCGACGTTGTGCCGACTGCTGCGCATCCGGTACCACCAGCACCACCGGCGGCGCGACTTTTGATTCTGCCGCTTGTTTCGCAACAGGCGACGTTTGCATCTTGGTCTTCGCCGCCGACTGATCCCGCACAGCTACAGGCTCCGGTGCGCGCAGCAGCGCCACCATCGGCCCGATCACGGCCAAAGCCGCCAACGAGGCCGCAATCTTGTAGCCATGGCGGATCGCGAACGGTCGCGATCCGCTACGGACCGGCTCGGCGTCAGGCGCCGCGGCATAGGCCGCCATAGCCGCCGCCATCGCGCGTGCCTTGGCATCCTCGCGCGCAGGCGGAACAGGTGTGTCCTTCAAAGACTGGAGCTGTCGGTCGATCATCACGCGGCCTCCAGTTGGGTGCGCAGGCGCTTCTTGGCTTCGTGCAGGTGCCAGGAGACGGTTTTCTCTGTGCAGCCCATGATTTTCGACGCTTCCGCGTGGTTCATGTCCTCGCCATAGACGAGGGTGACGGCGTCGCGCTGTTGCGGCGGCAAGGCACGCACGGCGGCCCAGAGTTCGCGGCCATCATGCGCCGTCTCAGGCGTCTCGCCGCTTGGCCCGTCGGCCATCTCAGCGAGCTTGGCCGGATCGACGAGGTACAGCTTCTGGCTTTTGCGCAGGCTGTCCGTCGCCGTCGTGTAGACGAGCCGGAACAGCCACGTCGAAAACGCTGACTCGCCCCGAAAGCCGCGGATGGCGGCGGCCAACTTCACCACGACATCCTGCGCGATGTCCTCCGCCCGCTCACGCGTCCCCGCAAAGCGCCACGCCAGCCGGTAGATGCGGTCGTAATGCTCAGACACAAGCAATCCGAAGGCCAGCGCGTCACCCGCGCACGCCCGCTTGATCAGCTCGCTCGCCTCGCCGTCCAGCACGTGTCACCTCGAGCCGTCGGGCCATGGTTACACTCTATGACGCACCACCGTGGCGGTTCCTTGGGTGCTGGTGTGAGTTTTTTTTGGGCGGGTGGGCGGATGTTGGGCGAAATGCCCTCAGATCAGACCTTGTCGTCGGCTTCGCCGGTCGTTGGCGGCGCGATGTCAGCGTAGGCGATGTTGATGCGCCGCGCCATGGAATCAATATAGTCGGCGACCTCGGACGGGAGCTCGGTCGAGGCGAAACGGTCTGGGTGATACAGGCGCGCCAAAACCAGGTAGGCGCTGCGGATTTCCTCGCGCGTCGCCGTCTTGGCGAGACCAAGCACCCTGTAAGGGTCGCCCTTGTCGAGCGCCGTGATTTTCTTGTCCAATTGGTCGGCGGCCGGCATTTTGTGCACGCGCAGCGATGCGATCGACGACTTGGCGATAACGATCGGCCCCTGGTCGAAATCCTCGAACTCGACAAACGGCATCGGCATATTGAACGTGTCGGTCAAAGACTTGTCGCGTGCCACCAGAATGTTGCCGCGCAGACGGCGCCCGTCCACGAGTGTGATGACAAGCGTTTGAGGGTCGCTGTTCTGGCGGCGCCAGTTGGTGAGATCGGCGGCACCCATGATCTGAACCCTCGTCGTGTACAACTGTGGGAACAGTGACACGGGCGGGTTAAGGGATCATTTAGGATTCATTCAATGATCGTTGCCGCCGATTCGGGAGCTTCCATGACACGCCGCTTCATCTCGACGGGATCGCCGTGGGAGGCGCTGGCCGGCTACAGCCGCGCGGTCGTCGATGGGCGCGACATCTTTGTGTCCGGCACAGTCGGGGCCGACATGAAGACCGGCGTGTTCGCCCCCGATGCAGCCGCCCAGACCGAAACCGCAATTGATACGATTGCCTGGGCGCTTGCCGAAGCGGGCGCATCGCTGACGGATATCGTGCGCGTGCGTGTGTTCGTGCCCGATCGTGCTGACGTTACCGCCGTGTCGCAGGTGATCGCGCGCCGGATTGGTCCGGCGAGGGCTGCAAATACAACGATCTGTGTGCCGCTGCCGGTTGAGGCGGCGAAAGTCGAGATCGAGGTCACAGCGCGGATCAGGGACGTGGCGGCATAGCGGCCGCCTGCTCGCCCTTGCTCTCGTCGCGGAACGGCTGCGTCAGCATGCGATCGAGGCGCTGTTCGGCCGGATCTCGGAACTGTGGCAGGCCGATCGTCATGCCGTCGTGGCCGGCCTCCGGCTGATCGCGATAGGTGCCGAACAGGCGGTCCCACCAGGGCATGTTGAAGCCGAAGTTCGCGTGCGTTTCCTGCGGTACCACGGAGTGATGGACGCGATGCATGTCCGGCGTGACGACGAACAGACGCAGCACGCGGTCCAGCGGCGCCGGCAGGCGGACGTTGGAATGATTGAACATTGCCGTTGCGTTCAGCAAGACCTCGAACACGAGCACGCCCAGGGCCGGCGCGCCGAGCAGCACCACGACGGCGATTTTCAGCAGCATCGACAGGATGATTTCAACGGGATGGAAGCGCGCGCCTGTGGTGACGTCAAATTCCGTATCTGCGTGGTGCATGCGATGCAGACGCCACAGCACCGGCACAGCGTGAAACGTGACGTGCTGCGCGTAGATCAATAGATCCAGCAGGATCACGGCCAGAGGAACGGCGATCCACATCGGCACGGCGAAGACGTTCATCAGGCCGTAGCCGTTGGCCTCGCACCACAGGGCGACCGCGACGGCGCCCATCGGAAATAGTACGCGCACCAGCAACGTATCGAGAACAACTACGCCGAGGTTGCTCGGCCAACGTTGCAGGCGACCAAGCGCCTGCGGCCGGCGGGGGGCCAGCACCTCCCACAGCGCCATGCCGGTTAATACGCTGGCGAAGATACCGAGGCGGATCAGGGGTTCGTGGGGCATGCAGCAGATATGAGGTTGGGCCGCGGCTGTGTCCAGCCAAGTCTCATCCCTTTGTCGCACGCTCCGCCACATCAGCGGCGGAATCTCGCCCCGCTCCGGACGCGAACAAATTGTTAACCGTGGAGGACTAGTCCTGCTCTTGTCGGGAGGGGACGGACGTCGGTGCCGTGCGGTCTGAGGACAGTGCAGATGAAAAAGCCGAGCGAAGCCCTGTCGCGCCGCGATCTGCTGAAGTCTTTCGGCCTCGCGGGTCTGTTGATGCACCCTGTGTTGCGCTCCGTTGCCTACGCTGCGCCGACGCCGTTCGCAAACGCGCCCCGATATGTGCTGTTCTTCAAGGGCGGCGCCTTCTATCCGGCCAAGACCAACCCAACCAGCCTTGGCGATCTCGCAGGCACGCCCATCGCGCCGCTGCAGGCGCATGCCGACGACATCATCTTGTTCAAGGGCATGAACATCCACTCCGGCTCGCCCAAGAGCGACGGCTACAAGGAAGAGCACGCAGCCGGCGTCTATGGCTGCACGACCGGCAACAGCTACAAATATTACAAGAACGACGCCTACTTCGCCTACACGGACAACGAGTCGATCGATGTCCGCATCGCCAATCACTACAAGCAGCGACCGGACCTGAAGGACGTGCCACTCGCCAGCCTGCACATCGGCGGCGGCGCGCATTCGGATGCCGACAAAGTCGGCGTCGGCAACCGCTTCATCTCATTCCGCCAGCGCAAACCTGACGACACGCGCTATGGCAACGCCATCGAGCCCATGCAGGATGCCGGTCAGGTCTATGACCTCTTGATGCGCTCAGCTGCGGCCAGTTGCGCGGCGCAGTCAAACCAGCCGCGGGGCGTGGTGCAACAGACGAACGCGGCGCTGGCTGGCGACACGTGGCTGGTCGATGCGCTGATGCCCTACACCAAGGCCGTCAAGGCGCGCATGGATCCCGTGTCGGCGTCGAAGATCGACCACATCCTTGAAGAGCAAAGCCAGCTCGAAAAGCTGCATCGCAAACGCAACGAAGTGAAAACGGCGTCAGCCGCGGCTGCCAAATCCTGCGCCGCTGGCGAAGCGCGCCCGTCTGGCAACGGCGCCAACCTGTTCAGCCTCGATCAGCTGTCGCCCGTCCATGACCAGATGATCCAGTTGATCAAATTCGCCTTCGCCAATGATCTGACGCGCGTGGTCGCCTTCACGCTGTCCGGCGCCTCCAGCGGACAAACGTGGCCGAGCCGTGGTGTGCACACCCCGCACCACAAGCTCGAACACAACGGCGATGTGGCTGGCCTCGTCAAAATCGATACGTACTACTCCGAAAAGTTCGCAGGTCTGCTGACGGCATTGAAATCGGTCGATGACGGCGGCGGCAAGTCGGCATTGCAGAACAGCTCCGTGTTCCTCGGCATGGAGTGCTGGTCGAACAGCTCGCATGGCCACCATCTGACCAACGTGCCGTTCGTGTTTGCCGGCCAGGGCGGCGGCCGGTTCAAGACGGGCCGCATCGTCGAAGCCAAGGGCCGCAACAACAACGACCTGCACATCTCCTGCCTGAACGCCGCCGGCGTCGACACCAAGACGTTCGGCCTCGCGAGCCTCTGCCAAGGGCCGATCATCTGATGGGGGCGGGGATGCTGTACCAACTGATACGACGCGCCCTTCCCCACTCCCCCTCTTCAGGGGGAGAGGGCGACCATGTCAAAGTCGCGCGCGACATTGACATGGTGGGTGAGGGGCAGCATCCGCACCACCCAAGGCAGCGCGGCGGGCAGATCCGCGTGTGTGCGGTCGCGGTCGCAGCCTCGATGGAGAAAGTGGCCGCCCCTCACCCACCAAAGCAACGGCTTTTGCGCCGTTGCTTCGGTCCCCCTCTCCCCCTGAAGAGGGTGAGAGGGGAAGGGCGGCGCGTGTTGTTCGTTTCAGTCCTGGCAACGCTCGCCCTTTTTATACCCGCCCAAGCCGACGACATCTCGGCCATGCTCAAGCGCGGCGAGTTCGAGCCGCTCGCAAAGACGTATTTTCCGGGCGATGCTGAGCCACCTGCCGAGCGCCGCATCTTCCGCCTGACGCGTGATCAGCTCGACATCACGGTGCGTGCGCTGGTGCCGTCGAGCCTCGGCTACCCGTCCGTGAAGACCGCCATCCCACGCGATCCGCTGCAGTCGAACTACGAATATGCCGAGATGATCGGCGTGAACCCCTCGAACATGGGTGCGCTCAAAGGTTGGATCGCCGACATCGCAGCCCGCGTGCGCAAACAACCAACCGCGGTGATCGACTGCAAGCCAGCCGTGCCCGCATGCCTGACTGAAAAGTCCCGCGCGTTCGTGGTGAAGGCGCTGCGTGGCGATATCGATGAGACGTGGCTGGCGAAGTTCGCCAAGCTCTACGTTGATCGCGTTGCGGCGACGAGCTTCGAGCAAGGCACCGGCGATCTCGTGGAACTCGTGCTCAACACACCGACATTCCTGTTTCGCGGCGAATACGAAATCAACCCCAAGAGCCGCGAGTTGACGCCCGCACAGTTGCTGCAGGCGGTCACCTACACGCTCGCCGATGCGCCGCCGGAAGCGCTTGGACTCAGCTCCAGCAAGGCCACAGAGTATCTGTTCGAGGAAGGCCGTGCCCAGGAGACGCTGCGCAAGGTGATCGCGTCGCCACAGGGTCGTGAAAAATTGGTGCGCTTCTTCAAGGCCTGGCTTGAGGTCAAGGAACCTGGAGAGTTCACGATCTCAACGGAAATCTTCAAGGAGTTCACGCCGCAGCTTGCCGCGGCCATGGTCAAGGAAACCGACCAGTTCCTGCGCGCCAAACTGAATGTGCCCGCGCCAAAACTGCGCGACATCACGCAGGCGACAGACGGCTATATCTCCAAGGCGCTAGAGAAGATCTACGACACCAAATCAGCCGACGACGCCGGCAATAAACCCGTCTCGCTTGATACGGCCAAGCGCCTCGGCATCTTCTCGCAGGCGGCGGTGCTCGCCTCGCACTCGGGGCCGACCGACACGCGCCTGATCAAGCGCGGCGCGTTTTGGGCGCGCAAGGTTCTGTGCCGCGAAATGGATTCAGCGCCCCCCGAACAGCAGGGCAAAGTCAGCGAAGCCGAAGGCGTGACCGAGCGCGAGAAAGTCCACGCGCTCACACGTGGCGCCGCCTGCGCGGGCTGCCACAAGATCATCAACCCGCTGGGCTTCTTCCAGGAGAGCTATGATCCGCTCGGCCGCGTCCGCACCACCGACAACGGCGCGCCGGTCGACCCGTCGACCATGATCAACTTCTTGGATGAAGACCCAACCAAGACCCGCACCTCGGTCGACGCCCTGAAACTGCTGACCAACTCGGCCATGTTCAAGCAGTGCTTCGTGCGTCAGGCCTTCCGCTACTACATGGGCCGCAACGAAGAGCCAGCCGACGACCCGCTGCTGCGCCGCCTGGTGACAGATTTTGCCGCGACAGACGAACAGGACATCTCGGGCGTGCTGTTCGGCCTGTTCACGTCGGACCGGGCGGTGTTGCGGAAGTGAATACGGCCGCGCTTGCGCCCTAATTTCAGGGGATATCGCATTGAACGATCGGGCTTCGCAGGCTATGCGCGGCGCAGATGTGACGACGCAGGGGACGAAATCGCAGCATGCGCCTCATCTGGCAGACGGCCGCGAGTTTTGGCTTTGCCGCAGCGATGATCTCGCCGGCAGCCGCGCAACGCATCGACACGTCGGCACGGATCGAGAACGGCGTTGCCGTGTTCGCGGCCCTCGACAAAGTGACGGCGCGCATTTCAAAGCTTGAGGTGCCGCTGGGCGAGACGGTGAAATTTGGCGCGCTGAAGGTCACGCCGCGCAGCTGTTACACGCGCCAGCCGACCGAGCCGCCTAAAACCTCGACGTACGTCGAGGTGCAGGAAATCCAGCTCGACGGGCAGGAAAAGAAGATCTTCGCGGGTTGGATGTTTGCCGAAAGCCCAGGGCTGAACGCTGTCGAACACCCGGTCTACGATGTGTGGCTGACAGATTGCTCCAAGCCAAAGAGCGTCGCGGCTGCGGGGCCAACGCCCGCCGGCCGTCCTGCTGGCACGCCTCGGCCCGGACAGCCGCCCGCTCAACCCGGCAGCGCACCTCCGGCACAGCCAGGCGAAGGCGACCTGACCCGCCGGCGGCCAACGCGATAGCTCACACGTAGGGCAGGCCGACATAGTTCTCTGCCAGTGCTGTCTGAGCGGCGCGCGAGCCTTTGAGGTAGTCGAATTCGCTCCTTTGAATGGCACGGTCGAAGCCGTCCATATCCGGGAACAGGTGCATCAGCCGCGTTAGCGACCAGGAGAAGCGCACGGCCTTCCAGACCCGAGCCAGCGCCGCGTCGGAGTAGGCATCGATGAGAGCTGGGGACTTTGTCCGGTAGAAGCTGTCCAATGCCTCGCCCAAGCGACGTACGTCGGCAACGGCGAGATTGAGCCCCTTGGCGCCTGTGGGTGGCACGATATGCGCCGCATCGCCCGCCAGCAGCAAGCGACCATAGCGCATCGGTTCGGCGACGAACGAGCGCAGGGGCGCGATGCTCTTTTCGATCGACGGCCCGGTGACGACGTTGGCCGCGGCGGGCCCCAGGCGGCGCTTGTATTCGTCCCAGAAGCGATCGTCCGACCAGTCATCGAGGCGGGCGTCGTTTGGCACCTGGATATAGGCCCGCGTGCGCGTGGCCGAGCGCATGGTGGCAAGTGCAAAACCGTCCCGGTGGTTGGCGTAGATCAATTCGTGCGAGCATGGCGGCACGTCGGCAAGAATGCCGAGCCAGCCAAAGGGATACACGCGCTCAAACGTGCGCAAGGTGTCCGTTGGAATGCTCTGGCGTGCCACACCGTGATAGCCATCGCAGCCAGCGACCCAGTCACACGACAGCGTGTGTTCGCGCCCGTCCTGCACATACACGACGCGTGGCCGGTCGCCGGTGACGTCGTCGATGCGGACCACGTCGGTCTCGTAGTGGCACGGCGTTCCGGCGCCCGCGTGCGCGTCCATGAGATCGCGCGTTACCTCCGTCTGGCCGTAGATCGTCACGACCTTGCCGGTGAGGTCTGTCAGCGGCACGCGCAATGTCTCGCCGAAGTAGACGAAATCACAGCCGTGATGGAACATGGCCTCACGCTGCAGGCGTTCGCCACAACCGACGTCTTTCAGTAAATCGACCGTGCCCTGTTCCAGCAATCCTGCGCGGATACGTGAAAGCACGTAAGCGCGGCTCCTTTTCTCGAGCAGCATACAGTCGATGCCGGATAGCTGGAGAAGCCGGGCGAGCAGTAAGCCCGCCGGTCCACCGCCGATGATGGCGACTTGGGTTGAGGTCATGAAGCATCCGCGTGTGCGAAACAGGCGGGTGTCTGACCTCGGTCAGACACCCATGACCTCAATCGAGCTTGATGCCTTTTTCCGCGAAGTACTTCAGCGCGCCTGGGTGCCAGGGGATGCCGGCATTAGACGACTTCTGGATCTCGGCTTTGATGTTGCCACCCTCTTTATGGACCCTTTCCAGGTCCTCGCGCTTCTCGAGCATGGTCCTGGTGAGCGTATAGGCAAGATCATCGGGCATCTTCTCGCTGACGGCCATGATGTTCCATACGGCGGTCATCTTCGCGTCGCCGGCCTGGTTCGGATAGGCACCGGCCTTGATCACGGACGCAGAGTATACGGCACCGTATTTTGCTTTCACCTTGTCGACGAGATGATCGTGGTCGATCAGCTTCATCTTCATGCCCGGGCTGGCCGCGACGTCCGTGATGGCCGACGTCGGCACACCCGCGACAAAGAAGAAGGCGTCGATCTTGCCGTCCTTTAGTGCGTTCGCGCTTTCGGCGGCGCCGAGGCGCTCCCGCTTCATGTCTTTGTCCTTGTCGAGACCTGCCGCTTCGATGAGCCGGAAGGCGTAGATCTCGGTGCCGGAGCCCGGCGACCCCGTGGACACGCGCTTGCCCTTCAGGTCCTCGAACTTCGTGATGCCGGAGGCTTCGATGGTCACGACTTGCATGATGTTCGGATACATCACTGCAAGCGCGCGCACGGGGACGGCACTGCCTGTGAACTTGTCCCGGCCGTTGATGGCGTCGAGCGCGGTATCGACCTGCGTGAACGCGACATCGGACTTGCCGGCGCCGATCAGCTTCATGTTGTCGACGGAGCCGCCGGTGACCTCTGCCGTTGCCGTGAGGCCCGGCACTTCCTTGGCCAGAATTGCGCCGAAGCCGCCGGCCAGCGGATAGTAGACGCCGCCGGTGCCGCCGGTTGCGATGGTCAGCTGCTTGGCCTGCTGCGCGATCGCGCCGCCGAGCCCGACGAGCAGGGCCGCGCCCGCCGCCAACGCCAGGTTCCGTCTCGACATATGCATCCTCCCTTGGGGTCGCGGTCTACTGCCGCGCCGCTTGCATACAGGTCTCATCGGCAGCGATCCAGTGGGCGGGTGCGGAAGCGGCATCGGTCAAACGGATCAGATGCAGACATGAAAATGGCGTGGAGACGGATCCGTCGCCACGCCAAGTCTTGATCCGATCAGCCGGAGCGTCAGGCCTTTTTGCGGGCCTTGCGCAGGGCATAGCGCGCGTCGCGCGCCACTTTTTGCTTCTGCTCGGTCTCTTTCTGAGCCGCAAGCTTGGCCTGATAGGCGGCCCGCTCGGCACGGACGGCTGCTTCTTCAGCTGCTTTCTTGGCAGCCTTCTCTTCGATTTCCTTGCGGATCTTGTCTTCTTTGGCCTGCTTGATGCGCTCTTCTTTTTCGGCTGCGGCGCGGACGCGCTCGGCCTGGACTTTTTCGAAATCGGGATGGCCTGGGATGATCCGGGTCTTCATGCGTTCGAGGATCACCTTGCGCGCATCGTCAGCGGCGGTGCGGCGATCGTTATGGTCTGGATATTTAAAACCGCTCATACGTTTCCTTTGCGTTCTTTCGGGTCGCGGGGTTGACTACAGGTGGCCTGACTGACGCACGGCGCTGGAATGTGAGAAGATTACGTATCGCCACAGGCCTGCCATCAGGTATTGGGGGCTGCGCCGCAGATATAGGGGCAACGTGGGAGTATTACCATCATTTCGGACGAATCTCCAACCGTTCCGTTTGACGCATGGTCTCTGCCTTGGTCCCCTATGCCCAGAATGTGCGTCTGCCGACTTGCGCATGCGCGGTTCAGACCTCAGACAGAGGTGCCGCCGCAATTGAGACGCGACTTGCTCATATGGTGGTGATCTGATCGCCCGGGGACCATTGCACATGTATCGTTTGCGTTCATTGCTGCTCGCGACCGCCGCCGCGTGCGTGTCGATACCCGTCGCAGCCCAGCAGGCCACGCCTGACCTCGGCGCCATGCTTGGGCAGGCTCAGCGCTTTACGGTTAAGGTGCGCGGCACGGTTGTCTGGCCCTTCGCCCCGGAGCAGGCTGGCACCGGCCTCGGCACCGGCTTCATCATCGACAAGGAAAAGGGCTGGATCCTCACCAACGCCCATGTCGCCAAAAAGTCGCCATCGACGGTGGAGATTGCGGTCGGTGACGCCGAGAACGAGTGGATCCCCGTCGAGCGGGTGTTCGTCGACAATCATCTCGACCTCGCTGTGCTGAAGGTTGCCAGGGACAAGCTGCCTGAAGACGCGGTGGCCGCCAAACTGGGCTGCACGCTCAACGTCAAGCAAGGCGCAACAGTGGTCGCCTACGGTCACCCCATCAGCCTCAGCTTCACAGCCACGCGCGGCATCGTCTCCAGTGTCCGCACCATGGGCGCGCAAGAATATGTGCAGATGGACGCCAACATCAATCCGGGCAATTCCGGCGGCCCCTTGATCTCGGCTGAAACGTCTGAGGTTATCGGCATCAACACGCTGAATATTCCGGGCGCACCAGGCCTGGGGTTGGCCATTGCTATCCGTCACGTTTGCCCAGTCGTCGACCTGTTGGCCGCTGGGGCCGACCCAAGCGTCCCGACGGTGCCGGTGTACTGGCTGAAGCAAGGCCGCATCGAAACGCTCACCGTGGCGGCTCCCTATCCCAAGCCGGCAGGCGTCGCCCAGGATGGGGAACTCAAGGCCGGCGACACCGTTCAGGGGATCGTCGGCGGGCCAAAGATCACCAGCGTCCCGGATCTGTTTGCGGCGCTCCGCGGCAAGCGCGACCGCGTGAAGCTCACTGTACTGCGCGACGGCAAACCGCAGGAAATCAACGTCGCCTTGCTGCCCGGCAAGCCGCCGCTGAAACGGCAAGCCCTCATCATGTCCGGCTTGCTGGTCTCTGATCGTCAGTTCCTTGATCTTGCGGACTCGGTTCTGCCGCCCCTCCGCATCGAGTTCATCAAGCCCGGCGAACCAGCGGCTCGCGTCGGCTTTCAAGCCGGCGACATGCTCGATCAGGTCGGCGGGCAGCGCTTCAACACCGTTGCAGACCTGCATGACTGGCTGAAGACGCGCCCGGCCAACGACAAGATCTCGGTGTTCGTGCGCCGCGGCGCCGGCTTTGATCCACGCGTTGTCGCCGAGTACCATCGGTTCGACATGCAAATCGGCGAGTTGCGACTGATGTCAGCCGGCGATGGGGGCTGAGGCTACCGCTCTTCCATCAACCGGCGGTCGTCGCCCCATCGATACACGGCCCAGTACCGGACAGCCCGGTGACCACGCGCGTCGAACGGTGTCGCGCCGTAGCGAAGCGGCCCGGGTGCCTCCCGCAAGGCTGCTGCAACTGCGGCCGGTTCGCCAGAGCCGGCCCGGCGCACTGCATCCCCATAGGCCTCGAGCGCGCTAGCGACGGTGAGAGTTTCAGCCCCTCCGGCAATCATGCCGTGCGATTTCAGCCGCGCCAGCAGCTGTTGCCCAGCTTCCGCCGCGCCCAGCGGATCGCCGCTTGGTAAGACGACACGCAGGCGCGACGCCGCCGCGCCGGCAATGAGCGGCGTCTCATCGGTGGCCGCGAAATCCGGCAAGACAATCTCAATGCCCGGTCGGACCGTGACCAGTTCGGCGGCGATCAAGCCGGCTTCTACGGGATACGCCAACAGCGCGACATGCGTGATCCCCAGCGCCTTCAACCGCGCGACCAGCGGGCCGAAGGCCTTATCGCCGCCAGTAAACATCTCGACAGTCGCGACGGTGCGGCCGGCCGCGCGAACGCCGGCATCGACCGCTTGGGCCAAGCCGATCGCCTGGTGCGTCTTGTCACGGACGATGGCGATGCGCGTCTCGGGTGCTGCAGGCTTTTTCGCCAGATATTGGCCTATGAACTGACCTTGCGACGTCGCCGCGACAGGCAGGCGGAACACGGTTGGCCCGGCCTGAGTCAGGCCGAAGGGCGGCGCGATAGGGGCCGTTGCGATGAGTATTCGACCGGCGCGCGCAAAGACCAAGGCTGCCGCTTGTGCCGTCGCCCGGCATGGAAAGCCGATCACCGCATCGAACTTCGCCACCACCAAGGCTTCCGCAGCGCGCACGGCATCGGCGCTGGCGCAGGTGTCCTCGACGGCCACGGTCTCAATGCGGACAGCGCCCGTTGCATGGATATCTGACGCGACAAGCGCCGCCCCGGCGTGGACGGCGCGACCCATGGGCGCTCGTGCACCGCTCATCGGGGCTGCGATCGCCACTCGCACCGACAGCGGCTCAGCCGATGCGGCAGCCTGATTGAGGGCAAATCCCAAAAGGAGCATGATCGCGAGATGGCGCAGTGCAGACCTCCTGGACTACGACGGGCCAAACAGAAGATCGGCGTGCCCTGGTTCGACGCCATGCAGTGTAGCAGAATTCGTGTCGGATCAGCGCTTACAAGCCAGCGCTTACAAGACTGTCATCTGAGACCGCCCTGGTGAGACCGCCCTGGCAGGGCGCCCGATTGATGATATAGGCCGTCGTCCAGCCGACAGCCGCCTGAGGTTCGCCCATGAAAGCCCGCATCAAGATCACGCTCAAGACCGGCGTTCTCGACCCTCAGGGCCGGGCCATCCAGAATGCGCTCGGTGCCATGGGCATCGCCGGAGTGAACGACGTGCGCCAGGGCAAATTCATCGAGGTCGATATTGCCGAGACTGACACGACAAAAGCCAAAGCCCTCGTCGAGCGCATGTGCAAAGATCTGTTGGCGAACATGGTGATCGAGAACTACGCCTATGAGCTTGTGGAATAGGGGCGCTGCTCCCTGAGATC
Source organism: Hyphomicrobiaceae bacterium (assembly GCA_031374735.1). GTDB lineage: Bacteria > Pseudomonadota > Alphaproteobacteria > Rhizobiales > Hyphomicrobiaceae > JABFRJ01. The sequence continues at coordinate 77,747 of JANMGQ010000252.1, forward strand.
GTGCCGCGCGCTTCTACTTCGCACCTTTGCCGTCGGAGAAGTTTGAAAACACCATATCCGGCGACGATGTGTTGTGGCGTGAAATCGCCGTGCGCCCCGCCCAGATGTCGGTCGCGGTGGCGCGCTGGAACGACATGATGTTGTCTTCGCGCCAGCCCTTGCCGCCCTTTTCGCGCACGGCGACGCGGGCCACGTCATTGTTAAAATCGGTGATGTACATCGAGCGCAGCGCCGCGAACGGCTGAGCCGACACGGGTGTGTCGAAGGCCACATCCAGCGTGTGCCGGTTCTGGTCGACAGTGGCGATTTTGATTGTCGCGGTGCCGCCTCGCTCAAACGACAGCGTAAACGTGCGCGCCTTCGGATCGAAGGCCACTTCTTTGATGCGCACGATCGGTCGCCCGTCCTGCTCGATCGGGCCGACGAGGAACGACGAGCCGAATGCCGTCGGCGCCATGCCAGCCGGCGCCTTCGGCCGGATGCGCCAATAGCCGTCTTGCGGATAGAGCACCAGGACTTCTTCCCCGCCCATGGGCCGGATCATCCAGACCTGGATCAGGTGCAGGCCCTTCTCGACACGGTTGCCGATGCGCAGCGTCGCCTCAGCCGGGCGCCAGAAGGTAGGGAATGTCAGGCCGACCACCCACATCTCGATCTCTTCATAGACCGTAACGCGCTTGGGCACAGTCGGCGCCGACGGGGGCGCAAAGGCTGGATCACCCTTCATATCGCAGGCCGTCCAATCCGCCTCGAAACTGTCGCGCTGGATGGAGGTGATGTAGGCGGGATGGGCGGCCTCGATGCGGAACGACTTCACATCGCGCCCGGCAAGATTGAGCGTAACATTGTCCTTTTCTGCGCACAGCACCGGCTCGGAGGCGTTCGTCACCTCGACAGCCAGCCCGTCGAGGGTTGCCGCACGGGTCGGGTTCGGCAATGCGGCGACAGCAAGTAGTGTGAGCGACAACAGGCGCATACGCATAGTTAAATGGCTCCCTCGCGCCGGGCATAGCGCGACCGTGGGTGACATAGCGCATTGCCGCATTGGCGGAAACCGGGGGAGCGCGAGCGGAGTCACGGCATCGATGGCCAGAACGTCTTCCCTTGACGTGCCAAGGCCTTGATTAACGGGCGCGCGAGACTGTTAAATTTGTGGGGTCCCGAATGACGCACTGGTGCTGCCGAGTAGGATTGAACTACCGACCTCTCCCTTACCAATGCTGTGGTCATGATATTTCAGCCACATACTTGAAACACCAAGCCGCAGCATGAATTGTGAATAATCAATCTATTGATCAGCGTTGTTCGCACGCTTCCATTTCTCCCATTTGGCTGTCGGGCACAACCAAGAGATCAAAGCCATCAAGGATCTTGAAGCGTCCGGACAGTAGAGTGTGCAACACACTCAACATGTCCGGACGATCACTTGAGGTGATGTTGAGCACTTTCAACCAGCCGTCGGCTCGGCGCTCAATCTCCTCCGTGCTGCAATAGCGTTCGGTGCTCATGGCGCTTCTCAGTGCTAGACAAGCATGGATTGCAAAACATCATTTCGGTTACGAACATCCCGTCGTCGATCCGCAGGTGTCGCACTTGAGGCAGGTGCCGTTGCGCACAAGCGTGAAGTTACCGCACTCCCGGCAATCCTCGCCCTCGTAGCCACGGATGCGAGCTTGCGCGCGAAGGTCCTCGGCCGGATTGATCTTCAGGGCGAGATTGCCCTGGGTTGCGCCCGCAGAGGTCGCTCCGAACAGCTCGGTCGAAGTGCTGCGCGCATACATGATGGTTTGCCCGGCCGACGATGCACTAGCAGCAAAACTTGAACCCGCGTCGCCTTGCACCGAGGCCGATCCACCGCCGACATTGCGAGATACCAGGCCCCGCTGTGCGGCGACCGATCCGCGTACCAGACCGCGCGATACCAACTTGGTTGCCGGTGCTGCGTGCGCCGCCTCGCCCTCGAGTTCCTCGTCCGAAGAGCCCAGTGCCGTTCCGCTGGTGACGATCTCGCTCGGATCGACGTGGGCGAGATCGTTACGCTCGAGGTAGGATACCGCCAGCTCGCGGAAGATGTAGTCGAGGATCGAGGTCGCATTCTTGATCACCTCGTTGCCCTGCACCAAGCCTGCCGGTTCGAAGCGTGTGAAAGTGAATGCTTCGACGTACTCTTCGAGTGGCACGCCGTACTGCAATCCAAGCGAGATCGCGATCGCGAAGTTGTTCATCAACGAACGGAAGGCCGCGCCCTCCTTGTGCATGTCGATGAAGATCTCGCCGAGGCGGCCGTCCTCGTACTCGCCGGTGTGGAGATAGACCTTGTGGCCGCCGACCGTCGCCTTCTGGGTGTAGCCCTTGCGGCGGGTCGGCAGCTTCAGCCGCTCGCGCTCGCGCTCCGAAGCGCGCTGGCGCTCGCGCTCGAG